>NZ_JACHDM010000099.1:0-1087 GCF_014201065.1 Paraburkholderia sp. Cpub6 | reverse complement strand
GGCAGTCTCAAGAGTCAAGTGCAACGTTTAGCTAATCCGGCCTTCTCTAACTCTTTAGCCATTGCTTCCTCGGGGGAGTCCCAGCCGAGCGTCTGGCGAGGCCGCCCGTTGAGCAATTTGGCGATGTCATTGAGTTGGGTCTGCGAGAACGTCGAAAGGTCTGTGCCCTTTGGCAGAAACTGACGCAGCAAGCCGTTGGTGTTCTCATTGCTGCCGCGCTGCCAAGGCGCATGCGGATCAGCAAACCAGATATCGATATTGAGCCGCCTGGAGAGCTCGACATGGCAGGCCATTTCCGTTCCCCGATCGTAGGTCAGGCTCTCGCGAAGAAAGGCCGGCAACTTCTTCATTTGCCGCGAGAAGCCTTCCAGCGCATCCTTGGCCGTACAGCCATCCATGCGGCACAGAATCACGAAGCGTGTCTTGCGTTCGACCAGCGTGCCCACGGCGGAACGATTAAACGCACCCTTGATGAAGTCGCCCTCCCAGTGCCCTGGCAACAACCGTTGCTCGATCTGCTCGGGGCGATATTGGATGCGCAAATCCTCGGGAACATAGCTGCCGCCAGCAAGCGTCGTGCGCCGATTCCCGCGCGCCGGTTTTTCCTGGCGCAAGGCTGCGATCATGGCCGGTTTCAGCGAGCCACGTGCATAGGTGTAAATGGCAGCGTAGACCGTCTCGTGGCTGACGTGCTGACTTGGGTCGTCTGGATACATGGCCCGCAGTTTGGCAGCGATTTGCTGCGGCGACCAGCGCCAGTAGACCAGGTGATCATGCACATGCCGATAAAGTGCGCTGCCTTCGATCAACTTGCGCGGCCGTACGCAGCGCCGACGACGCAGCCGATAGGCCGAGGCCGCCTGCGTCGCACAGTAGCGCGGCGCGTCCACGCTGCAATTACGCGCCAGTTCGCGCGACACCGTCGAAGCGCTGCGCCCCAGCAGCCCCGCAATAGTTCTTATGCTGCCGCCCTTTTGATGTTCGATCATGATCGCCGCGCGTTCTTCCGCACTCAAATGCTTGTAGTTCTTCTTCATCGCAACACCCTACCTCATTCAAGGTGTTGCACTTGGAACTAGAGACTAAG
>NZ_JACHDM010000098.1:0-1097 GCF_014201065.1 Paraburkholderia sp. Cpub6 | reverse complement strand
CTCGTACAGTTCGTTGAAGCCACTGTAGGCGTCGGCTTGCAGGATGCCCTCGAATCCAGCGAGATGGGTCTGGGGGTGGATGCCTTTGCGCTCGGCGAGTAAGCAAACCACACCGCGGCCGGTTCGGTCGAGCCCGAACGGGTGTCATCGCGCACATACACCCACAGGCGCCCAGTCTTCGTCTTCTTCTTGCCGGGCTCGAGCACCGGGATCGGCGTGTCATCCGCGTGCAGCTTCGACGGTGCCATCGTGTGGCGGCGAAGCGCCTCGGTCAGCGGCACGCAAAGGGCCTCGCACTGGCCGACCCAGCGTCCCATGCTGGCCGGATCCAGCTTCACGCCGTCGCGCGCGGCAATCTGCGACTGCCGGTACAACGGCGCGTGGTCAGCGTACTTCGAGACGAGGATGTCGGCCAGCAGGCTCGGATGGGCAATGCTGCGCGTGATCGGCAGGCCGGGCATGGACGGCTGCGAGAAGTGGTGGCCGCACGGACAGACCGTCTTGCGCCGGATCGTGCGGATCACCTTGAACATTGCCGCGACGCGGGCGAGCTGCTCGGACACGTCTTCTCCGAGCGGCTGCATGGCGCTGCCGCACTTCGGGCAGGTCGCGTCGGCGTCGAGTACGCGTTCTTCGCGTGGCAGATGCGGCGGCAGCGCTTCTTTCGGCGATGCGTCGCCCACAGGCGTGCTCGCGCCTGATTCGTGGGCGCGTCGCACATCAGCGACACCACGCTCACCGGTCAAGTCCTCGAGCGCGGTTTCGAGCCGCGCGACCTCCCGGTCCAACTGCCCGGACTTGCGGCCGAACTGCATGCGCTTGAGCTTGTCGATCTGCGCCTTGAGCTGCTCGATCTCCAGATCGCGCTCGACAAGCTGGGCACGGGCCTCGACCAGCAAGGCCCGCAGAGTTTCAACATCGTCAGGAAGTTCGGCGCCGTTCGACATGCGGCGCAGTTTACGAGCCTTCCTCGCGGTTTACAACATCGACAGCGCAGCCGTACGACGCGGCTGCCGCCAATCGATGCCTTCGAGCAACATCGACAGTTGCGCCGCCGTCAGATGGACCTTGCCGCCATCGGCGTGTGGCCAGACGAA
>NZ_JACHDM010000097.1:0-1111 GCF_014201065.1 Paraburkholderia sp. Cpub6 | reverse complement strand
CAGCCTGGTTGATTCAATGGTCCGCTCGATATAGTTCAACTTCAAGCCGAGCGTTGTGAGCGGCTGGCGCAAATCATGGCTTATCGCAGCGATAAATTGGTTCTTTTCCGCCATTGCCGCTTCGGCCTGCGATCGCGCCTCTTCGAGAATAATCTCTTTTACACATGCGCGCTCCTGATTGTAACAAAGAAACCATGCGATGAAACAATAGCCAATTAGTTGACCCATATACCAGTAAAACCATACTGGCCGTTCAATTAACAGATAATTTCCCACGCTAAATCCGAATGGGATAGTGCCGAGCACGAGTGAACCCAAAGTTGCACGAAGACTAGGTGCGAGCAGCAGCACAGTAAATGTATAGCTGATCAGCGTCAGCTCCAGGAAGCCAATCCTGCCGGAACCGGTACCATGAAACTGGAATTGGAGGGGGATTAACCCAAAGCTACCCGCCGCCCACCACACCGATGTCAGTATGACCAATGCAGCCCATGCCCCGTGCATCTGCTCGACCGCGTTGACGCCCGCGTGCTTTGGAAGCGCCATGGTCCTTTTCAGTAAATATATTGCCATGGGAGTGGCCATCCCCCACAGTCCCAAGATCCAGACCACACGGAACAAACGATAAATATCCGACGTCTTGATCCAATAGTCGGGTATTATCCAATATCCAGATTTAAGCTCGAACAAGCTTCCGAACAACACCAACGCCATCCAATATACCGCTCGACGCGACAGTGATTCCAATAACTCGCGTTTGACGCGGAGATTCTGCTCGGCACCGAGTGCCGCAACCGGTCCCCGAACAAGATTCACAAATTCACCGAATCTGCGGCGCCCGATTTTGTGAGCTGTTTCACTTGCGCTCAGTGACATTCTGGCCCCGGACTTTTCGCCCACGTCAGAATCACGTCGTGTTCGAGTGCCGGACGCCATGGAAGGCCTCCTCGAAGGGTCACGTTTAGCATACGCCCCTTTGTGCTAGCGGTCTGTGCCCGCTGTGCCGGGAATTGGGTGGAAGGGCAGTCTCAAGAGTCAAGTGCAACGTTTAGCTAATCCGGCCTTCTCTAACTCTTTAGCCATTGCTTCCTCGGGGGAGTCCCAGCCGAGC
>NZ_JACHDM010000096.1:0-1112 GCF_014201065.1 Paraburkholderia sp. Cpub6 | reverse complement strand
GCATTACTCATAGGTCAGGAATTTAGCGGACATATGGTCTATGCTTGATCGAGAGTTACTGACAGGATTGCTCATGAAACGAGACGGTCGGAGCCTTGCTCATAACACGCTTGAAGAGATGCGCATCCTGGCGGTTCAACGCATGGCCGAAGGAGAGCATCCGAATGATGTTGCGGCATCGTTTGCGATGCATCGCTCGTGGGCATACAAGATCCGGGCTCAGGCGCGCGGTCGCGGCCGTGGTATGCGTGTGCTGCTCTCGACCAAAGGCACGGGCCGCCCTCGCAAGCTCACGCCTGCACAAGAACAGCAGGTGCTGCGCTGGATCAATGGCAAGAATCCAATGCAGTATGGATTTGACTTCGGCCTGTGGACGCGCAACCTGGTTCGGGAACTGGTGCGGCGAGACTTCGATGTCACGTTGAGCCTGGCATCCATTGGCACGATACTGGCACGCCTGAAGCTCACGCCCCAAAAGCCATTGCAGCGCGCTTACCAACGAGATCCGGTGGCGATCGAGCGCTGGCAGCGCGACACGTATCCGGCCATTGCCAGACAGGCCCGCGAGGAAAATGCCGACATCTTCTTCTGGGACGAGTCGGGGTTTCGGGCTGACTCGGTGCATGGCAGGACCTGGGCGCAACGCGGCGTAACGCCAGTCGTTGAACGCCCGGGCCAGAGGCAAAGCATGAGCGCGGCGTCCGCCGTCAACTCGAAAGGGGCCTTCTGGTTTGCAACGTACGAAGGTGGGCTTACCGGCGAGCTGTTCGTGACGTTGCTCAGGAAGCTGATGTTCAATCGCCGCAAGGCAGTTCATCTGATTGTCGACGGATTGCCCGCGCACAAGAAAGCTGTCGTCAAGGACTACGTCGCAAGCACCCAGGGCAAACTGACCTTGCACTTCCTGCCGGGTTACGCGCCCGACCTCAATCCTGATGAACTGGTGTGGAGTCACGTCAAGCGCACCGGAGTCGCGCGACGCCCTTTGCAAAAAGGTGAAAAGCTGGGGCCGCGAATTCACGAGCAGCTTGCACAAATTGGACGGAACCCAACGCTCGTGCGCTCCTTCTTCAGACATCCGTCTGTCCGCTATGTTTCTGACCTATGAGTAA
>NZ_JACHDM010000095.1:0-1123 GCF_014201065.1 Paraburkholderia sp. Cpub6 | reverse complement strand
CAGCCTGGTTGATTCAATGGTCCGCTCGATATAGTTCAACTTCAAGCCGAGCGTTGTGAGCGGCTGGCGCAAATCATGGCTTATCGCAGCGATAAGTTGGTTCTTCTCTGCCCTTGCCGCTTCGGCCCGCGATCGCGCCTCTTCGAGAATAACCTCTTTTACACATGCGTGCTTCTGATCGTAACAAAGAAACCATGCGATGAGACAATAGCCAATTAGTTGAGCCGTAAGCGACTCAAACAAAGTTGGCCGATTAATTAACAGAATTCCTCCCACGCTAAATCCAAATGGGATAGTGCCGAGCACGAGTGAACCTAAAGTTGCACGAAGACTAGGTGCGAGCAGCAGCACAGTAAATACATGACACATCAGCGTCAGCTTTAGGAAGAAAGTCCTGTGAAAAATAATATGAGTATCACCATGGTAGGCCCAGAAAATGGGTGGCTTTATCCCAAAGCTACCGGCCGCCCACCACACCGATGTCAGTATGACCAATGCAGCCCATGCCCAGTGCATCTGCTCGACCGCGTTGACGCCAGCTTGCTTTGGAAGCGCCATGGTCTTTTTCAGTAAATGTATTGCCATGGGAGCGGCCATCCCCCACAGTCCGAAGATCCAGACGACACGGAACAAAAGATAAATATCCGACGTCTTGATCCAATTTCCAAGTACGAACACGAACAAGCTTACGAACAACATCAACGCCATCCAATACACCGCTCGACGCGACAGTGATTCCAATAAATCGCGTTTGACAAGGAGATTCTGCTCGGCACTGAGTGCCGCAACCGGTCCCCGAACAAGATTCACAAATTCACCGAATCTGCGGCGACCGACATTGTGAGCTGTTTCACTTGCGCTCAGTGATATCCTGGCCCCGGGCTTTTCGTCCACGTCAGAATCACGTCGTGTTTGAGTACTGGACGCCATAGAGGGCCTCCTCGGAGGGGCACTTTCAGCATACGCCCCTTTGTGCTAGTTACGTTCTACCGCCATCACCTTCACCTGCCTTCGGTGGAAGTTTTTGACTTATGTTTTGCCAGCAAGGTCAATAAGGTCTGCTCCGAAACCGGTTTCGACAGAAGCCTCATGCCACTGGCGGCTACTTTTTTGAGCACAGCTG
>NZ_JACHDM010000094.1:0-1134 GCF_014201065.1 Paraburkholderia sp. Cpub6 | reverse complement strand
AGCAGAAAGCGCTGATGTGGGAACGTTGGCGGAAGGGAGAGTCTCTCCAGAAGATCGCCCAGCTTTTTGACCGGAACCACTCGTCTGTACAGGGGATTCTGGCTGAGACAGGTGGAATCCAGCCACCACAAAGGCATCGATCGGGATTGGCATTGACGCTGGAGGAGCGCGAAGAGATCTCACGGGCACTTGCGGCCGACGATTCGATCCAGTCAATCGCCATGCGACTTTCGCGAGCTCCCTCCACCATCTGTCGTGAGATCAAACGTAACAGCGGCCCGGACGGCTATCGGGCAAGCCACGCCGATCAGCTCGCGTGGGATCGCGCGCAGCGACCCAAAGCCTGTAAACTGGTTGAGCACCGGATGTTGGCGCACATCGTGGCAGCCAAGCTCCAGTTGCAGTGGTCACCGCAGCAGATCGCCGGATGGCTCAGACGCGCGTACCCAGACAACGAGGACTACCACGTGTCCCACGAGACAATCTATCGTTCTCTCTTCATACAGGCCCGTGGGGCCCTGAAGAAGGAGTTGCTGGAGCACCTGCGGCGCACCCGGGCCATGCGCCGTTCGCGCCATCACACGCTAAAGACGGAGGATCACGGCAGGATTCGTGACACCGTATCGATCAGCGAACGCCCGGCTAGCGTTGAAGACCGCGCGGTACCGGGCCACTGGGAAGGTGATCTGCTGTGCGGTAGCGGCAGCAGCCAGATTGCGACGCTCGTCGAGCGCCAGACACGCTATGTCATGCTGGTGAAGATAGCCAGCAAGGACAGCGAAACGGTCATCAATGCGCTCATCAAACATGCCAGCAAGTTACCGCAGGAACTCTACAAGTCGCTCACCTGGGATCGGGGGACGGAGATGGCCGGGCACAAGCGCTTCACCGTCGCCACCGACATTGCCGTCTACTTCTGCGACCCGCAACATCCCTGGCAGCGTGGGTCGAATGAGAACACGAATGGACTATTGAGGCAGTACTTCCCGAAAGGTACCGATCTGTCAGTGTATTCGCAGGCCAAACTCAACGCTGTGGCAAGACGACTGAACGAGCGTCCAAGAAAGACACTGGACTACGAGACGCCCGCCGAACGATTCCAGCAAACTATTGCATCCACCGGTTGAATCCGCC
>NZ_JACHDM010000093.1:0-1157 GCF_014201065.1 Paraburkholderia sp. Cpub6 | reverse complement strand
GATCCGCCACGTGCGCCCCCGGCTGAGCTGCAGCCGTTGTGCGAAGGTCGTCCAGGAAGCGGCGCCGTCGCGCCCGATCGCACGCGGCATGGCCGCAGCCGGCCTGCTGGCGCAGGTGGTGGTTGCCAGGTACGCCGACCATACGCCGTTGTACCGGCAGGCAGGAATCTATCTTCGTGCCGGCATTGAACTCGACCGTGCCACGCTAGCCTCGTGGGTTCGCGAGTCCGCCGCACTGCTGCAGCCGCTGGCGGATGCCGTTGGCCGATATGTGCGTGAGGCGCAAAAAATCGATACGGATGACACGCCCGTCCCGGTGCTAGAGCCGGGACGCGGCAAGACGCGTACGGCGCGGTTGTGGACGTACGTACGCGATGACCGGCCGGCGGGCAGCCGGGCACCCCTGGCGGTCTGGTACCAGTACTCGCCCGACCGCAAGGGAGAGCGACCCCGTACGCATCTGCAGGGCTGGTCGGGCATCCTGCAGGCGGATGCCTATAGTGGCTACGATGCGCTGTACCGCGATGGCACGATCATCGAGGCAGCGTGCTGGGCGCATGTGCGGCGCAAGTTCTACGACCTGTACGAACTGGAGCGTTCGCCGGTAGCGCAGGAGGCACTCTGCCGCATCGCGGCCCTGTATGCCATCGAGCGCGAGGTGCGCGGCCGCAAGCCGGAGGTCCGGCGGTCGGTGCGCATGGCGCGGGCATTGCCGCTCGCAGGCACGCTGAAGGACTGGCTGGAACATACGCTCGCGCAGGTCTCGGCGAAGTCGGGCCTTGGCAAGGCAATCCGGTATGCGCCAGGGAACTGGCATGCGCTGGTGCGCTACTGTGAAGACGGGCGCATCGAGATAGATAACAACACCGCGGAGCGATCGATCAGGCCGCTGGTTCTCGGCAAGCGCAACTATCTGTTCGCAGGTTCTGATGGCGGCGGACAGAGTGCGGCGGTCATCTACAGCCTGATCGGCACGGCACGCCTGAATGGCATCGAACCGTATGCATACCTGCGCACGGTGTTCGAGCGCATCGCAGAGCATCCCATCAACCGGATCGACGGGTTGCTGCCGTGGCGTTTGATGCCGCTGGAGCAGCCGCTCCGGCAGGCTGCATGACGATGGCATCGACTCGCAAACCTGCGTTAAGCGCGGTCAA
>NZ_JACHDM010000092.1:0-1173 GCF_014201065.1 Paraburkholderia sp. Cpub6 | reverse complement strand
TTACTCGATGATCTTGGCGACGACACCAGCGCCGACCGTACGGCCACCTTCGCGAATTGCGAAGCGCAGACCTTCTTCCATCGCGATCGGGTTGATCAGTTTCACCGTGATCGACACGTTGTCGCCCGGCATCACCATTTCCTTGTCCTTCGGCAGCTCGATCGAGCCCGTCACGTCCGTCGTACGGAAGTAGAACTGCGGACGGTAGTTGTTGAAGAACGGCGTGTGACGGCCGCCTTCGTCCTTGCTCAGCACGTACACTTCAGCCGTGAAGTGCGTGTGCGGGTTGATCGAACCCGGCTTGGCCAGAACCTGACCACGCTCCACGTCTTCACGCTTCGTGCCGCGCAGCAGGATACCAACGTTGTCGCCTGCCTGACCCTGGTCGAGCAGCTTGCGGAACATTTCCACGCCCGTGCAGGTCGTCTTGGCCGTTGCACGGATACCGACGATCTCGATTTCCTCGCCAACCTTGATCACGCCGCGCTCGACGCGACCCGTCACCACCGTGCCGCGACCCGAGATCGAGAACACGTCTTCCACCGGCATCAGGAACGCACCGTCAACCGCGCGCTCCGGCGTCGGGATGTACGTGTCCAGCGCATCGGCCAGGTTCATGATCGCTACCTCGCCCAGCTCGCCCTTGTCGCCTTCCAGCGCCAGCTTGGCCGAACCCTTGATGATCGGCGTCTCGTCGCCCGGGAAGTCGTACTTCGACAGAAGCTCGCGAACTTCCATCTCGACGAGTTCCAGCAGCTCGGCGTCGTCCACCATATCGCACTTGTTCAGGAACACGATGATGTACGGAACGCCAACCTGACGCGCCAGCAGGATGTGCTCACGCGTTTGCGGCATCGGGCCGTCGGCAGCCGAGCACACCAGGATTGCGCCGTCCATCTGCGCCGCGCCCGTGATCATGTTCTTCACGTAGTCTGCGTGGCCCGGGCAGTCGACGTGTGCGTAGTGGCGGTTAGCCGTTTCGTACTCGACGTGCGCGGTGTTGATGGTAATGCCACGCGCCTTTTCTTCCGGCGCCGCGTCGATCTGGTCGTACGCCTTCGCTTCGCCGCCAAACTTCTGCGTCAGGACCGTCGTGATCGCTGCCGTCAGCGTGGTCTTGCCGTGGTCAACGTGACCGATCGTGCCCACGTTCACGTGCGGCTTGGTCCGCTC
>NZ_JACHDM010000091.1:0-1182 GCF_014201065.1 Paraburkholderia sp. Cpub6 | reverse complement strand
TAAGGCTACGCTGAACAAGCCGCGAATTCGGCAGCGTGTCAGCAATTTGAACGTCGCCAAGTCATGAGGCCGAGCTTGAGCCATTGCTTTTCGACCCTCGCGGGCTTGTTGGGCGGGCGGGTTGCCCGCCTTTCGCCCACTATGGGCGTACCGGTGGCATCAGTTTCTTGCGCGCCAGGTAGACGTTCGCCAGTGCGAGCGCGACGAACGCCCGGTTGGCATTCTTTGCCAGCCCGCGATAGCGCACCTTCGTAAATCCCCACAGTCGCTTCACGACGGCGAAGACATGTTCTACCCGGGCGCGAATCTTCGACTTGTTGCGGTTCTTGCCCCGTTGCACTTCGTCGACTTCGCCGCCCGCACGGCGCGTGCGCTGATTGGTAAAGTCGCGCGCCCTGGGCGCCTTGCTGTGGATCAGCTCCTTCTGGCTCGCATAGGCGCTGTCGCCGTAGACGCGCCGCTCCTGTCCGTGCAGCAATTGCGGCAGTGGATGCTTGTCATGCACGTTGGCCGGCGTAAGCACCGCGCTGTGCGCCAGCCCGCTCTGGCTGTCCACACCGATGTGCAGCTTGGCGCCGAAGTACCATTGGCGACCCTTGCGCGTCTGATGCATCTCGGGGTCGCGCGCCTTCTGCTCATTCTTCGTCGAGCTCGGCGCGCCGATGATCGTCGCGTCCACGATGGTGCCGCTTTTGAGCTTCATGCCGCTGGTCTGCAGCACCCGGCCGACTTCGGCAAACAATTGCTCGCCCAGTTTGTGCGTCTCCAGCAGGCGCCGGAATTTGAGCAGCGTCGTCGCGTCCGGTACGGCTTCACAACCCAGGTCAATTCCGGCAAAGCGACGCAGGCTGGCGCTGTCGTAAAGTGCCTCTTCGCAAGCGAAGTCGGCCAGATTGAACCAGTGCTGCACGAAATGGATCCGCAGCATGCGCTCCAGACCAATTGGCGGGCGGCCATTGCCGCGCTTCGGATAATGCGGCTCGATCACCGCGCACAGTTGCGCCCATGGCACGATCGCGCTCATCGTGTCGAGAAACTCGTCGCGCCGCGTGCGTTTGCGGTGGGTCTCGAAACCCGCACCTTGATCGGCTGCCATCGCCAGCGTCTGCTGCTTCATCCTGTTTCGCCTTCTTCGTTCAATCCGATTTCTATAACGCTTGAGGTACCGGATCGGTGGACTTA
>NZ_JACHDM010000090.1:0-1241 GCF_014201065.1 Paraburkholderia sp. Cpub6 | reverse complement strand
GAAGCCGGCCAGGACGCGTTCTGGATCTATCGGGCGCTACGGGCACGCGGTATCGAGTGTCATGTGGTCGATCCAGCGAGCATTCCGGTCGAGCGCCACAAGCGGCGTGCCAAGACTGACCGGCTTGATGCAATCAGGCTGGTGATCAGCCTGCGCGCGTGGCTGCGCGGCGAGCGCGACCGCATGCACGTGGTGCACGTGCCGTCACCGCAGGACGAAGCGTCCCGCCATCTGATGCGCGACCGAGGGGAACTGCAGAAAGAGGTGCTACAGCATCGTGACCGGATGCGCAAACTGCTTGTCACGCTCGGCTGCTGGGATGAGGTTGACCACAAGGCCTTCGCCGCCCGCCTCGCCAGTGACCAGGTGCGGTGTCACGACGGTGCGCCACTGCCGCGCGAGCTGCGGGAGCGGCTGCTGCGCGAGTGCGAACGGCTGGCGCTGGCCGTGCAGCAACTCGCGGCACTCGAGAAAACGCAACACGCTGGCCTGCCCGCACCCGCACGCGAAAGGATCGATCTTCTGACGCAGCTAAATGGCATTGGCCCGGTGGGTGGCTCGCGTCTGGCGCTCGAGCTGTTCTGGCGGGACTTCCATAACCGGCGCGAAGTTGGGGCCTGCGTAGGGCTGGTTCCACAACCCTACGACAGTGGCGAGAGCCAGGTGGACCAGGGGATCAGCAGGCAGGGCAACCGTCGCGTGCGCGCACTGCTGATTGAGATGGCGTGGTGCTGGATCCGTTACCAGCCTGGCAGTGCACTGACGCAGTGGTTCAACCAGCGCACGCAAGGCACGGGACCGAATCGCCGCGTGCGGCGCATTGCGATCGTCGCAGTAGCACGACGCCTCGCGATCGCGCTGTGGCGTTACTTAAAGGACGGCGTGATACCCGAAGGCGCACAACTGAAGTCAGTCTGAGCCCGAAAGGTATCGCGACAACGCAATCAAGGGTGGAACGATACCTGTCGATAGAGAGTTTGAAGTGAACATGCCCGTGTTGATGGCGGGTTGCTAACGCGACCGATTAAACAGATGGGGCATGCTCCCGGAACAGGTTCCGGCGTAACGCGCATAAAGGATGAGGCTGGCCATACGCCAGCGGATAGAAGTTGGTGAGACGTTGCTGTCTTACGCGCGCGATAAGCGGCTTCAGGCTAACGACGTTGACCGGACTGTAGCCATGGTTGAAGTTGAGGGCGGTGGGAATCCGCCGGACTATGCCGCGAAAATGCGGCTTGTAT
>NZ_JACHDM010000089.1:0-1259 GCF_014201065.1 Paraburkholderia sp. Cpub6 | reverse complement strand
CAGTTGTTTCAAGTTGCCGATAGTAGTTTGCCTCAGCTTCAGCGGGCGGGATATAGCCGAGGGGTTCCATCAATCGATGATGATTGAACCAGGCCACCCACTCCAGCGTTGCCAGTTCAACGGATTCCCGCGTTTTCCAAGTGCGGCGATGAATCAGTTCAGCCTTGTACAAGCCGTTGATCGTTTCAGCCAGGGCGTTGTCGTAGCTGTCGCCCCGGCTGCCGACCGACGGTTCGATGCCCGCTTCAGCCAGCCGTTCGCTGTAGCGAATGCTGACGTATTGGGACCCTCTGTCCGAATGGTGTATCAAGGTTCCGTCGTCACCCGGGCGCCGCGCGTAAAGCGCCTGTTCGAGCGCATCCAGAACGAAGTCCGTGGTCATCGAGGAGCTGACGCGCCAGCCGACGATACGGCGAGCGAACACGTCGATCACGAAGGCCACATACAGCCAGCCCTGCCACGTCGAAACGTAGGTGAAATCCGAAACCCAGAGCTGGTTCGGCCGTGCCGCCTTGAACTGGCGATTGACCCGATCCAGCGGGCGCGGGGCTATGGCATCAGGAACAGTCGTGCGAACACGTTTGCCTCGCATCACGCCGCGCAAACCCAGTTGCTTCATCAACCGTTCGACCGTGCAGCGCGCCACCGCGATACGCTCCCGGTTCATCTGCTTCCAGACTTTATCCGCGCCGTAGACCTGCATGTTGGCCTGCCACACGCGCTTGATCTCCGGCCGCAGACATTCATCGCGGATTGCGCGAACACCGCGCCGCGACGGATCACGAAGCAGCGCGGCATGGCGCCGGTAGCCCGACGGGGCAATCCGCAAGACCTTGCAGATCGGCTCGACCCCGAAGGTATCGCGATGCTGATCGATGAAGGCCTTCAGGACTTCAGGCGGCGGTCGAGCTCCGCCTGGGCGAAAAACGCACTCGCCAGCTTCAGAATCTCGTTGGCACGGCGCAGTTCCTTGTTCTCGCGCTCCAGTGCCTTGAGGCGTTCGCGTTCCGACGTAGTCACGCCCTCACGCTCCCCGCTATCCACTTCCTCTCGCTTGATCCACCCCAGCAATGTCTGGCTCGTGCAACCGATCTTGGGGGCGATGGATTCGATCGCCGCCCACTGCGACGGATACTCGCCGCGATGCTCCTGCACCATGCGCACTGCACGTTCCCGGACTTCAGCAGAAAACTTGTTCGACTTGTTCATGGCTCCATTTTCTCAAGAGTTGGAGCCTCCACCAAATCCGGGGCGGTTCA
>NZ_JACHDM010000088.1:0-1372 GCF_014201065.1 Paraburkholderia sp. Cpub6 | reverse complement strand
TCACGAGCAGCTTGCACAAATTGGACGGAACCCAACGCTCGTGCGCTCCTTCTTCAGACATCCGTCTGTCCGCTATGTTTCTGACCTATGAGTAAGTGCATGAAGGAAGATCTGGACCTGTTCGGCATCAGCTACTGGCGTACGTATCATCAGATACCCGGAATTTCGCATTGTATACAGCATTGCTCGCCGCTCGTTGACGCTTGCGAAAATTGCGGAAGCGAAATTTTCCAACGCTCCCTTTTACTCCCGTCGCTATTCTGCTTTCACTGCGGAGAAAAATTCTTTGTTCCTCAGTCAAAAAATAAATATCCAACGGCCCATCGTAAAACCCTTGAACTTCTGAAATTTTTATTCAAAGGAAACTGGAAGATATTGTGCCCAGAAATAAGAGCCTTCTATTACGAAACGGCACTACGCAGTCTACGACTCTTCCCAGTCAACGCGGCGACGATATTGCACATTGGAGATCATCTGAAAAAGCGTTGGAACGTTCGATCTCTAAAATCATTAGCAAAACTTTTCTCATCGTCAATCAACGCCAAATCGATCGCCTCTGCGCTATCTGGCACGGACTACGACAGCGCCCCGCTGCTGCATGTTCTTCTATTGGAATATTTCTCGTCCACCCTGCGTAAGATCGTCAACCTTTTTTCGATCTCTGAACTGGAGTCTGCAGCGGCTCAATATCATCCGCCTTTAGCCAGAGGTTCATATGAACTACCACTCGACAAGCAGCGAGAGTTGATATCAGGCCTTGACAGAGTGGGCATTGCGCGCGGCGTCCTTTATGGCATTACTTCAGGTATTAACTGGAAACAACTATGTCGAAATTATTGCATTGCTGGCTATCGAGGACAACAATTAGACGTATCCGTACCTTGGTTCGCTCCATATCGCAGAATGATTATCACGGACAAACAAACGAAAAGATTCACGCAACGGGATTCCATCTACACGAAAAAGCGAGATTTATCAAATTACAGAGAAATAGCACGGGGTTTCGCTGAAAAAGGTCAGATTGGCTGGCACGAATTTTGTAAAGATAATATATTGATGTACAATTACTTGTGCAAATTTGACCACAGATTTCTTGAAGATCTTCGCGAGAAAGTTTACCCCAACTACCTCAGGAGACGCGTAAGTAAGGTAACTTTAATAGAAGCATGTAAAGCGCGAATTTTAGCTGCGATTAGCTCGTTAGACGCCCCGACGCGCACTGAGATATGGCACGCAGAAAAACAGGCAATGCTTGTGTTGTCGCGAGAATGCCCTACCTGGGCAGTCTCAAGAGTCAAGTGCAACGTTTAGCTAATCCGGCCTTCTCTAACTCTTTAGCCATTGCTTCCTCGGGGGAGTCCCAGCCGAGCGT
>NZ_JACHDM010000087.1:0-1413 GCF_014201065.1 Paraburkholderia sp. Cpub6 | reverse complement strand
GTCCTGTACTGTCAGCGATGACGAAGTGCTGCTTAAAGAGCCGCTCGGACTCACGTAATCCTTCTTCGGTGAAGATGACAGACTTCGTTTTATTAACCGGGTCGCCAATGAGGCCTCGTTCGTAGAGCCGATTCAGCACATCCCAGTCGAAGCCCTTCCATGCCCGGTTGTGATCGTGCAGGGTCAGGTAAAGAAGTGCGAGGGCGACTTCGTCGATCGCGTCGGTATTGATGTTCATCGCGCGCGTCCTTCGACCTTCTGGACCCGCACGCAAAACCGTTCAAGGCTGGTCAGGATCTCATCGGCCGACTTGCTCCAGGCGAAGGGATGGGGATTTGCGTTGTAGCCTTCAAGGTAATGGCGGATGGCGTCTTCGAGTTGGCGTGTCGAACGATGCGTGCCGCGTCGAAGGTACTTCTCTGTGAGCGTGGCGAACCATCGTTCAACCTGATTGAGCCACGACGCCGAGGTCGGCGTGAAATGAACATGGAAGCGAGGATGGCGAGCGAACCACGCCTTGATCGAGGGCGTCTTATGCGTGCCGTAATTATCCATCACCAGATGCACATCCAGCGACTGCGGAACGTTGGCTTCGATCGTGCGCAGGAACTGCAGAAATTCGCTGCTGCGATGGCGTCGGTGCAACTCCCCGATCACTTCACCGGTGGCGATGTCCAATGCCGCGAACAGCGTGGTCGTGCCGTGACGCATGTAATCATGGGTGCGCCGCTCGGGAATGCCCGGTGCCAACGGCAGGATGGGCTGCGTGCGGTCCAGCGCCTGGATCTGGCTCTTCTCGTCCACGCACAACACCATGGCCTTGAGCGGCGGATCGAGGTAAAGCCCGACGATATCGCGAACCTTGTCGACAAACAGCGGATCGCTGGAAAGTTTGAAGGTCTCCTGCCGGTGCGGCTGCAACCCGAAAGCTCGCCAGATCCGGGTCACTGCCGTTTGCGAGAGGTTCATCTCGCGCGCCATCGTACGCGTGCTCCAGTGCGTGGCCACCGCAGGGACAGACTCGAGCGTCTTCGCGATCACTGCGTCGACGCGCGAATCATCGATCGTTCGGGGCGCGCCCGGGCGCGGCGCGTCGAGCAATCCATCCAGACGGTCTGCAACGAAGCGCGCGCGCCACTTGCAAACAGTCTGCTGACTTACACGCTGTGCCTTTGCGACCATCCGGTTGTCCATGCCATCGGCACAGGCCAGCACGATGCGCGCTCGCAAAGCCAACGCCTGCGCTGTCTTGCGTCGCATCGTCAACGCCTTAAGCTGTTCGTGCTCCGATTCGCTCAGCACAAGCTCCGCCTTAGGTCTTCCGCTCATCGCCACGTCCTCATACCAGTGCTACACAAGACACTTTAGTACGCAGCGAACATATTTCAATGAATTTTTAACTCACGACACTAG
>NZ_JACHDM010000086.1:0-1474 GCF_014201065.1 Paraburkholderia sp. Cpub6 | reverse complement strand
CGTGAGGAATCAAACGCGGGTTAGCATTGCTGCCAGAGCCGCACGGTGTGGACAGGGCCACACCCGGCGATTTCCGACACGGAGGCCAGCATGGAACACGATAGCACGCTCTACGTGGGTCTTGACGTTCACAAGGACTCGATCACGGTTGCCTATGCGCTCGGCGCAGGCGAAGTCGAACTGCCTGGCAAGACTGGTACGACGAAGACGGATATCGATCGCCTGTGCAAGCGCCTGCAGTCGAAAGCGCGGCACATCCGCGTTGTCTACGAGGCGGGTCCATGCGGCTACGGGCTTTACCGTCAGCTCGTGCAGAAGGGATTCGAGTGTATGGTGTGCGCACCATCGTTGATTCCCAGGAAGCCCGGCGAGCGCGTCAAGACCGATCGACGCGATGCGGTCAAGCTCGTGCGATCGCTGCGCGCCGGCGACCTGTCAGCGGTGTACGTGCCCAGCGTGGAAGACGAAGCGTTCCGCGATCTGGCGCGCGCGTGGGTGAGCGCGAAGGACGATCTGAAGCGTGCCCGGCAACGACTGAAAGCCTTTCTGCTCTCGCACGGCGTGCGCTACACCGGCCGAGCCGACTGGGGGCCGGCGCACCGGCGCTGGCTGAGCACGTATGCCTTTGACAGCCCATGGCAGCAACTCGCGTTCGAGGAGCTTCGGCGCACCATTGAGGACCGCCTCGCGCAATGCGAGCGTCTCGAAGCCGCGCTGCGCGAGGCGGTCCTCAACTGGCGCTTTTATCCGGCCGTGCTGGGCCTGCAGACCATGCGCGGCGTGCAGTTCACCACGGCGGTGGGCATGCTCGCCGAGCTGGGCGATCTGTCACGCTTCACGCATCCGCGTCAGCTGATGGCCTGGCTGGGCGTGACGCCTTCGGAACACTCGTCGGGCGACAAGCGCCGTCAGGGCAGCATCACGAAGAACGGCAACAGCTACGCGCGAAAACTGCTGGTCGAAGCCGCCTGGAGCTACCAGTACCCCGCCCGCGTGAGCCCCGAGATCCAGCGCCGGCACGAAGGCATCCCGAAGCCCATCGTTGAGCGCGCCTGGGACGCGCAGCTTCGCCTGTGTCGGCGCTACCGGAAGCTCGTCGCGCGCGGCAAGCAGAAGAACATCGCGGTGGTCGCCATCGCCCGTGAACTCGCCGGGTTCATTTGGGACATCAGTCGGCAATCGATGTCGCTTGCCACACGGCGCGAGGGCCTGACGGCCTGACACAACACACGAGCAGTAACCCCTACCCACCCCAACGACTGGAGGAGGAGTTTCCTGAAGGCGGCGTAGCCCGGCACGTGAGTAACCCGCGAGCCCGCTACGCAACGGATTACATCCGACTTGCGGCTTTAGATAGCGGAAGGCTCATCGGACGGACCTCTGTAATGCGGTACCCAACCCGCGGATATCAGCATGATCCACCGTCGAGATGTACTGCTACGTCGCCCTCAGGAAATTCCAACAATATGAATTC
>NZ_JACHDM010000085.1:0-1653 GCF_014201065.1 Paraburkholderia sp. Cpub6 | reverse complement strand
AAGGGCCGTTGTGGGTCCAGCCTGTGTGAAAACACATTGATCGCCTAAACTGAATCAACGCGCTGAGACCGGGTGACTCATGAAGCGATTCGTTGAAGGCGATGACCGCAAGCAGGTCGCACTACTTCCGGAATGTGTCGATGACTACGTCGGGCAGGACAATCCGGTGAGAGTAATCGATGCCTTCGTCGACGAACTTGATCTCGCAGAGCTCGGTTTCAACGGTTCCACTCCGGCACTCACGGGCCGGCCGTCTTACCATCCTGGCGTGATGCTGAAGATCTATATCTACGGCTATCTGAACCGGATACCGTCGAGCCGGAGACTTGAGCGCGAATGCCAACGCAATGTTGAGCTGATGTGGCTGTCAGGACGGCTCGCACCGGACTTCAAGACGATCGCGGACTTCCGCCGTGACAGCGGCGCGGCGATCCGCAACGTATGCCGGCGTTTCGTCGAACTGTGTCGCGGGCTCAAGCTGCTATCCAGTGACATGGTGGCTATCGACGGTAGCAAGTTCAAGGCATCAAACACCCGCGACAGGAACTACACGGCAAGCAAAATCGACAAGCGCCAGAAGCAGATCGAGGAAAGTGTGCAGCGATATCTCGATCTGATTGAAAGCGCAGACCGCACCAGTCCTACCGGCTTCGATGTAAAGACTGTCAGGCTCTACGAGAAGATCGCCGTGCTGCGCCAGCAGATGCGTGAGCTCAAGCAGATCGGCAGACAACTGGAAAAGCAGCCGGACAAGCAGTTGTCGCTGACGGATCCGGACGCACGCTCGATGGCAACGAGTGGAAGAGGCTCCGGCATAGTGGGCTACAACGTCCAGGCAGCAGTTGATACGAAACATCATCTGATCGTTGAACACGAAGTAACCAATGTCGGGAACGATCATGGACAACTCAGCAAAATGGCGATATCTGCGAAGCACGCGATGGGCAGATCGAAGCTGAAGGTTGTTGCGGACCGCGGTTACTTCAGCGGGCCGGAGATAAGGGCATGCGATCTGAACGACATCAGCGCGTATGTTCCCAAGCCGCTCACGTCGGCATCCCGGAAAAAAGGCCTGTTTACGAAGGCCGACTTTATCTACATAGCGAAAAGCGACACGTATCGATGCCCTGCTGGCGAGCGGGCGATCCATCGATTCACGACTGTCGAGCATGACATGAATCTGCGGGTCTACTGGCCCAGCGCGTGCCCACGTTGCCATCTCAAGGAACGATGTTCACCGTCTGACTATCGTCGAATTCGGCGATGGGAACACGAGAATGCGCTTGAAGTGATGCAGCGCCGGCTCGACCGGAAACCTGACGCCATGACCATCCGCAGAAGTACCGTCGAGCATGTCTTCGGCACGCTCAAGCACTGGATGGGCCCCGCACACTTCCTGACCAGGACGCTCAGGCGGGTGAGTACGGAGATGAGCCTTCAGGTGTTGGCTTACAACCTCAAGCGGGTCATGAACATACTCGGCGTTCAGGGGACATTGAAGGCGATGAAGATGGTCGAAAGCTAAAGCCCTGAGAGGCTTTGTTGCGCACGCGACGGTCGATCGGTGCAAGCTGTCTGGGCCGAACGAGATTGACCTGATCGGCAATCGCTCGCATAGCCGTGAAAAACCAGTTTCCACACAAGCTCGGTCGA
>NZ_JACHDM010000084.1:0-2104 GCF_014201065.1 Paraburkholderia sp. Cpub6 | reverse complement strand
GCCGTCGTCCTCGCGCATCTCGCCTCTCCCTAAGCCCCTTAAAGCTTAGACCATGGCGTCGATTTATGTTCGCTTATTTATGCACTAGTTAGTAACTTAAACCAACCAGCCTCCACGATTCCCGGGGCGGTTCAATCTTGAGCATGAAACAGAAGGTTTGATGGACACGCTACAAAATATGCGAGTGTTTGTGCGCGTGGTTGAAGCCGGTAGCTTCACCGCGGCCGCGCAATCGCTCAATTCAACGACCGGCGCGATGTCTCGCGCGGTCTCGGAGCTTGAAGCACATCTGCGCACGCGCCTACTGAATCGCTCGACGCGTCGGCTTGCGCTGACCACCGCCGGCGAGCGCTATCTGAAACGATCGCAGCAGATCCTCGCGGATGTCGATGTTGCGGAAGAAGAAGCCAGTTGCGCACACGAGCGACCAACCGGCGCACTGCGCATGCATAGCTTTGCGAGCATCGGCCAGCACTACGTCCTGCCGGCCATTTCGCGTTACCGCGAGCTCTATCCTGATGTGACCGTCGAGTTGACGCTATCGCAGCGCATGCCGGATCTGTTCGAGGGCAGCGCCGACGTGGCCGTGATCGGCGCATCGACGCTGCCGAATTCGGACCTCGTATCGTTTCCGCTGGGGACGACGTTCAGCATCCTGTGCGCATCGCCGGCCTACGTGCGGGCGCACGGCGCGCCGCAAGAACCGGCCGACCTTGCGCATCACGAATGTCTGATCCTGCATACGCCGGCGTTCCCGCCACATGAATGGACGCTCGACGGCCCGAACGGCAGTGAGTTGATGGAAGTCGACGGCCCCGTGCATGTGAACATCGCCGAATCATTGATCGTGGCGATCCGCGAAGGCATGGGCATGGGCATCGGCATGGTGCCGCTCTACGCGGCCATTTCCGGGTTGCGCGATGGCACGCTGGTGCGCGTGTTGCCGGAATATACGCTGCAAAAGACGACTGTTTATGCGCTCTATCCGTCGCGCAAATTCATCGATGCAAAGACGCGCACGTGGGTCGAATTCTTGCGCTCGCATCTGCCGAAGGTGACTGCGCGCGACGAAGCATTGCTTGCTGAGCTCGCGCAACTCGGGGGCCGAGATGACCCAGTGCAGCTGGTTGGAGTTGCCCCTGTAACTCAGGACACGCGGACACCGTTAGGTCAATGAAATCGCGGCAGCACGCCTGAACTCACGCGGCGAGCGGTATTCCAGGGCTTTGTGCGGATGGTGCTCATTGTAGTGTTCAAATGCAACGCCAGACACGAGAGCGCCGCTGGCGCGTCAGGCTCGTCCATACAGGCGACGTAATTGTCGCTTCATGATCTTCACGAACGATTCGACCATGCCATTGCTCTGCGGAGAACGTGCCGGCGTTGTCAATGACTCCAGGGCCAATTCGCGAGCGAAGCTGCGAGTGCGGTGGTCGACATAAGCCGAGCCGTTGTCCGTCAACCATTCGATGGACGGCGCGACCTGCCCGGTGCCGAATTGCTGCGCGACGGCGGCCAGCATCGCGTCGCGCACTACATCACCGCTATGCCCGCCGGTCCCCGCCGCCCAGCCAATCGCCTCTCCGATCGCTGCAGTCGAGTGCGAACGTTACGCGCAACGGCGTGCCATCGTCGCACCGGAACATCTGTGTCGCGATCAGCCTGCGCCACCCAGTTGTAGATGGTCTGTGCAGGCGGCTCGAACTCCTTTTCCAGTTCCTCCGGCCTGCGTCCGGCCTTCACCAGCTCGCCATTTGCGCCCGAAATTCGCCGGGTACGGGGTACGATGCTTGCCCATAATCGGCACCTCCTTCTCCAAAGGATAGATGTCCGTTTTTCTGGGTCAACTTCAGTATGCGCAAAAAAGCGTCGATCAACAGGCTACTTTTGGCAGTGGCTGGCAACGGCGTCCGACCACGCTTATTGTTCGTGCTCGGTCGAGCATGTTGCTGTTGATTTGGGCCGCGTAAACGCAAAAACCCCACCGCGGCGGGTGGGGTTTCTGACTGGGGGGGAGCCTGACGATTACCTACTTTCACACGGGCAATCCGCACTATCATCGGCGTGGAGTCGTTTCACGGTCCTGTTCGGGATGGGAAGGGGT
>NZ_JACHDM010000083.1:0-2173 GCF_014201065.1 Paraburkholderia sp. Cpub6 | reverse complement strand
ATTCCTCGTCCGAAACATCTGTCGGGTATGGCTTGCGTTCTATCATCCCGCCAGGTTACCAGGTCTGACAGAAAGTGCCTAACACGCTCTAGAAGGTGATTACAAGAACGGCCCGCCTGCAAGTTGTGAGAGACAGAAGGCGGGCCACTTTTTTGAGGGCTATTCTGTGCTGCCCTCCGAATTAATCCTAAACCCTTTTAAATTTTTTTTCACGGACTACGTTGCGAAAATCGCGCCGTAGCCACCTCTCCACACTCCTCACTTGGAAACACAGATTCGGTTATCTATATCTAGAATCTTTCAAGCGGAATGCTAGGCTTGAGGCCGGTCGCCATGTTGACCGTGCCGACCGGCGACGAAATATCCTGATTGTTTTCGCGCCCCGGCTCGATCGTCGCGATGTCCTGCCGTTCTTCGAGGATCGCGCCGTCTCCGTGATCGTGTGCGCGAGCCCCACCACCGACACGCCCATGGGTGAGCTTTTTCGAGTCCTTGAGCGGCGTACTGGGCGCAGGCGACGACTTGCTCGACAGGCGTGTTTACATCAGTTCAATCTCCTCTTCCCCAGGCCGTTGATATGGCCACGCACGATGCCCGGTTTGCCCACACTGTGAGCACCGACGTGCGAACCGGTGGTGAGCGTCCATTCCGGCTCGATGGTGATGCCATGGCAGCGCAATGGTTGACGAACCACACCAGCAGTTCACGCGGATCGCCCGCCGGATTGCAGGCGGCTTCGGGCACCAGCGAGTCGCCGTCGAAGCTCAGTTCCAGTTCGGGCGACCGGAAATCGAAGCCGCACGCGCAGGCCCGCGCCACGCGCGCATGACACGCGCGGCGATCGGAGAGAGCGGCGTCGCAGGGCAACGCGCACCATAGAAAAAGGCGCCGACAGCGTGCCGCACGTTGCCGGTGATGGCGATGCGGTCGATCGCGACGCCCCCCGTGCGGGTATGCATGGGCCGCGCCCCCTACCGCCCTCACTTTTTACTTCGTTTTTTTACTTTTTCCCACTTGACCAATCTCTCGACGTAGGAATATAGTTCATAGACGCAAACAAACGGACATTAAAGTATGAAAACGTACATTTCAGTCCCTGTCGAGACAAGGTTGTTCCTTACGTTGGTGGACTTCCTGCGTAGCAATGGCGATTCTCGCGACCCGGCCGAGGTAGTTAGTTTTGCTATCGAATACTGGCTGGACAACGCCAGTTGGAAACCGAAACTGCTGACAGAGAGCAGCGCCCGAGGCTACCAGTGGAAAAGTTTGTTTTTGCCGGACAGCACTGAACTTCGAATGCAGTACAAGGGCGTGTATTCCTACGCAAAGGTCGAAGGCGACGAGATCATCTACGACGGCCAATCGATTTCACCAGGTAGCCTCGCAAACGCGATAGCGGGCAGTAGCAGGAATGCGTGGAAAGATTTGTGGATCAAGCGACCTAACGACAAGGAATGGCGCCTGGCAGATGAATGTCGTAACGAGGCGAACGACACCGACTAAGCCAGTGGCAAGCAAATGCCTGTTGTCTAAGCAGCCTCTCGAATAGCCCCTGCGCCGGCGGATCCGGCAGCAAACCACAGAGACCACACCATGTGCACCATTCACAAGACGTTACGCATAGTCCACAACCCGGAGCGCACCGCGATCGCCGCCAAGACGATCATCGTGCGCAGGCGCCGGCGGAAACAGGTGACAGCGCTCGAGGCGCGTCGCGCCTTCACGGCGATCGAGTCGGACGATGACGACCTCGAGGCGCAGATCGGCACGATCCTTAGCTATCCGCACGTGTTCGGGCGCCAGTACTGGACCGTCGTGCGGGGCGCGTCGATCGGCCCTGTGCTTTGGCGTGATGCACTGGAGTCATTCGTGCGCGAGACGCGCGAGAAGAACGGCGCCCTCCGCAACGAGCCGATACCGGTCTACGCCGAGAACAGCCTCGCCATGTTCCTGCGAGACGCCGCGAAGAACTGAGCGACGTCCACATTCCAAGAATGGAAACCGGCTGATTTATCCTGCTGACGACGCGCAATAACCGCTCACTGCGTAATCTCCTAGCGACAGGCGGCCGTCGCAGTTCGACCGAGCTTGTGTGGAAACTGGTTTTTCACGGCTATGCGAGCGATTGCCGATCAGGTCAATCTCGTTCGGCCCAGACAGCTTGCACCGATCG
>NZ_JACHDM010000082.1:0-2480 GCF_014201065.1 Paraburkholderia sp. Cpub6 | reverse complement strand
GCCCGAAATTCCGCCGGGTACGGGGTACGATGCTTGCCCATAATCGGCACCTCCTTCTCCAAAGGATAGATGTCCGTTTTTCTGGGTCAACTTCACGTATGGGCGCGAGAAACCGCTGAACGCGCGCCAGATTTCTTCACCAACCTGTCGCTCGGCCAAAATCCCCGTGTGCTCTGGATAGGCTGCTCCGACAGTCGGGTGCCTGCTGAAGCCATCACCCACAGTGCGCCGGGCGAGCTGTTTGTCGATCGCAACGTCGCCAACCTTTTTCATCCGAACGACAATAGTTACGCGAGCGTGCTCGAGTATGCCGTGCGCGCGCTGATGGTCGAGCACGTGATCGTTTGCGGTCACTACGGCTGCGGCGGTGTACGCGCATCTCTCCTACCGCCCTCTTCCGGAATGCCGCACGTCAACCGCCACATCGCACCACTTCGCGCGCTTGCCCACCGGCATTGCGCAGAGCTCGACTGCGAACCGAGCGACCGGGTGGCCGGCCGGCTCTCCGAGTTCAACGTGCTCGAACAGGTGAGGTTGCTGCGTGACACGGCGATCATCCGTGACAGCGTCCCCGCTCCGCTAGTACACGGCTGGATCTTTTCTCTCACCGATGGCCGCATCGAGGAACTCGACTCTGGCTATTACGCAGGTAGCACCCACCAGGACACACCACATAAGAACGCAGGCTGATCCACCACAATGAATCGCCCTCCAAATCACACTCCTCTTTTCCGTCCATCATGAATCTGCGAGCATCACTCTCAACGCTCCCACGCGACCTGATTGCGGGTGTCGTTGTCTTTCTTGTCGCGCTGCCGCTGTGCCTGGGTATTGCCAATGCATCTGGTGTTGAGCCCTTCGCAGGCCTTGTGTCCGGCATCATCGGCGGCCTCGTCGTCGCGCTTCTGAGCGGCTCGCCACTCTCCGTCAGTGGACCTGGACCGGCGGCGGGCCTCGTCGTCATCGTCGTCGAAGGCATTGCGCGCCTCGGCAGCTTCTCGGCCTTTCTGCTCGCCGTGCTACTGTCCGGCGTCATTCAATTTGGCTTCGGAATGGTGAAGGCAGGCCGAGTGGCCGCATATGTGCCTTCGCCCGTTATCAAAGGTGTGCTTGCCGCCATTGGCATATTGCTGATCGTCAAGCAGGTGCCGTTCGCGTTAGGCATGGCAGGTGACCTTGATACGCCCGTCGGCAACATGCCATTCAGCCTCAGCGCACTAACCGCCTTCGCCGTCGCGACGGTGTCACTCGTCCTGCTAGCCAGTTGGGAAACCCGAGCACTGCGACGCTTCAGGCTTGTGCGCCTAGTCCCTGCGCCGCTCGCCGTTGCGCTGCTCGGCATTGCCGCGACGCTGTTGCTTGACAGGCTGTCCCCAAGCCTCGCCCCGCCCGCCGAACCCCGTGTCGCCCTGCCCGAGCTCGCCTCGATTGCTGCTCTCAGCGCCGCAATCAAGAGCGCTGATCTCGGGCCGAATTTCGCGCAACTACTGAACCCCGACATCTGGCGCGTCGCGTTGACGCTGGCGGTCGTCGGAAGTCTCGAGACGCTGCTGAGCCTGGAAGCCGTCGAACAGATCGATCCGAAGCGCCGCCCGACTCTGCCAGACCGGGAGCTGAAAACGCAAGGCGTGGGCAATCTGATTGCAGGAGCAATAGGCGGCCTGCCGATCACGTCGGTAATCGTGCGCAGCTCGGCGAACGTCAATGCAGGTGCACAGAGCCGCGTGTCCGCCATCGTGCACGGCATACTGCTGCTAGTCAGCGTGTTTGCACTCACCGGCCTGATTAACCAGATCCCCCTGGCAAGTCTTGCCGCGATCCTCATCCATACCGGCATCAAGCTCGCCAAACCGAGTTTGTTCCTGTCCGTTGCGAAACAGGGACCGGGTGCATTCGCACCGTTCATCGCGACGATAATCGGCGTGCTCGCCGTGGATCTCCTGTTCGGCATCGCGCTCGGACTCGCGGTCGTTGTCCTCATGGTCGCGTGTGCGAATTTGCGTGGTCCCGTTATGTTTGCGCAGCAAGACGACCACTACCTGCTGTCTTTCCGCAAGGATGTGTCATTTGTCGGCAAGGTGAAGGTCAAGCACTACCTGTGGCAGATTCCTGACCAATCGGCCGTTATCATCGACATGACCCGTGCCGACTACATCGATCACGATGTGCGCGACCTGATCAACGCGTTCATCGTCGATGCACGGGGCCGCGGTATCACGGTCGAGATCAGGCAGCAGCCACATCACGCGAAAGAACGGAATGGACGCTGGCTGTTCCGCAACCAGACCGCGCGATAAGCATTAAATAGTGGAGCAGACACAGGGAAGGGTTGTGCCACGATGAGGACCACTCATCTGCCCGACAGGTAGGAATGTTGGGCGGGTGTCTGACGTTGCCCCTGTTTCGCGAATCCCATAGCTGAGAGATTTACGCGGCTCTTCCCTGTTGAGCGGCGAGCCAGTTTTTCTCGAACGTCATGG
>NZ_JACHDM010000081.1:0-2490 GCF_014201065.1 Paraburkholderia sp. Cpub6 | reverse complement strand
CGATCGGTGCAAGCTGTCTGGGCCGAACGAGATTGACCTGATCGGCAATCGCTCGCATAGCCGTGAAAAACCAGTTTCCACACAAGCTCGGTCGATCAGCGACACTTGCAGCCCACGCCCTGAGCGCTTGGCGTACTACAAGGGCTTCCCGTTGAGCGCAAGCGCCCGACCTGCGCCCCTTGATTTCGACGGGCATCGCCAGCCACACCTGGCGGCGGCTCCGGCGCGTTGTCGAGCACACTTGTAGTCTGTTTGACGCGATGGTGCCGGCGGCATAACCGCAGGACTGAAGAGAAGAAGGGCGCTAATGAGGCGCCCTTTTTGTTATGTGACGTGCGTCGCGGTAGGGCAGGGTAGACGGACCTATGCAGCCTGTATCCTTCGATCTGCCGCCCGACTATTTTCGATGTGCCGAGCCTGCTGTGCAGGTCGTGACGGAAAACTGTGTGTGTTCGCAAAGCTCGATCGAGCATCGCGGCAACCGACAACCCAGGAACACGCATGACTTTCCAAGCAGGGACTGCGCCGGCGCGCGTGGTCAAATTCAGACCGGGTACGAGCGGCAATCCGCGCGGTCCGATCAAGTCCCTCACGCTGGCGCGCCGCGCACTCGCGCGCGAGCTCGGCGACAACGCTGCTGCGCTGGTGGCGACGACGATGCGCCTGGCGCTGGCCGGAAATGCTGAGTGTGCGGCGGCATTGGTGATTATTCTCGCGTCGGGCTTCGAGGCACCCCCCTCGACCAAGAACGCGGCGGCCGGTCTCGGCACAAGCTCGACGACTCCCCCTATCGTCGCCGGCGGTGCAGCATGAACGTTCAGCTGTATACGCCAGACGTGCGCATTGTGGTTTTCAAAACTATCGGACGTCAGACAGTCGACGGCCAGACGCCGGTATCTCAACGGGTGCTCGATACGAACAAGACGATCGATCTAACGCCGTTTATGGGCGATGGCGGGCGCCTGTGCGTATCGAAGTCGGTTCGGGAGCCTGCGGGCGGCTTTTCGTTGACGGTTCCGGATCAGCCCTACATGCAGGGGGACTCGCTCGAGTCGCTGTACGGGTTGATCGAGCCAATGGATATGGTTGTCATTCGGATGCGGCACAACCTGCACGGATCGAGCTCAGGTAACTCGACGACGCCTGCTATCTACATGCGCGGGTTTGTCTCCGAGATTTCGCGCAACGAGGCTATGGGCAACGATGGCAAGCCGATGCGCACGGTGACGATAAGTGGGCAGGACTACGGGAAGTTATGGCAGATCATGCAGATCAAGTACATGCCGGGCTACGTGGTGGGCGAAAACTATCTTTCGAGCTTCCGTTTGTTCGAGCGGTTCGGAGTCGGCTTCAAGACGTCTATGACAGCAGCTGAGTTCATCACTGAGGTGGTGAACAGCGTCATGAATCCGTTCCTGAGTTCGCTCATGCCTCCGAATTCGACGAATCCGACGGCGATCAAGCTCGACGTGTCGGTCGCGAATGGCGTCGTCGACGTTGGTGGCGCCCAAAATCAGCAGGGCACCATCCACGGCCTGCTCTCCTATTTCGGCGACGTCGGCGTATTCAACGAACTTTTTCTCGAGGATCGCGAGGACGGCGTCTATTGCGTCTACCGGCCAAATCCGGTCAAGGACATCAACGGCAACGTCATCCAGCCGGACGCGCCGAATCTGACGCCTATCGATATCGATGCCAACGATGTGATTTCGCTAAACGTGTCGCGCAGCGACGCGGACGTGAGTAATTACTATTGGACGCGCGCGCCTCGTTTCGAGCTCGTCGACAACATCGTAAGCCAACAGTTCGCCATAGGCGCCGATCCGGAATCGGTGGATCTCGGCCAGTACGCCAACTCGGCTGAGCAGTTCTACGGCGTCCGCATGCTAGAGACGGAGACTCAGCAGGGCGGCAACGACGTGACGACCATGTCGAGCGGTCAGCCGGCGGCACAGCAGGCGACGCGCAGCGCCAGCATGATGAACTGGGTCAATAACCGGCGGGCGATCGTCGTCGCGTCGAATAAGGACAATGTCCTGCTCGAGAGCGGCACGGCGCGGATCCGCGCGAATGAGTCGGTCAAGCCGGGCAGCTATGTGCGGATCGTGCGCGGATCGTTCTCGTCGACGTTCTATGTCGTGGGCGTCGATCTCGACTATATCCCTTACCAGGGACTTTTCCAGACTTTGAAGCTCGAGCGGGGTAACGGGTTCGTCAAACGGGTGACGGCGGGTGCCGGCGTGCAGTCGCCGTACAACGCGGAACGGACGGGGTTGGCAAATGGCTAGTTTGGGCTGGCGCAGCGTCACGGTCGACGGCATCGGCGTCAACGGTCACCATCACACAGCACGGGGTTCGAGCGCGCCGACGACGAGCGGTCAGTCGGCGTAACAGCACTAAGGCTACGCTGAACAAGCCGCGAATTCGGCAGCGTGTCAGCAATTTGAACGTCGCCAAGTCATGAGGCCGAGCTTGAGCCATTGCTTTTCG
>NZ_JACHDM010000080.1:0-2523 GCF_014201065.1 Paraburkholderia sp. Cpub6 | reverse complement strand
GTATGCGGTCCACGAACGACGCCACTCAGAGGTGCTCTGAGGCGTAAATTGTGTGGCAGGGAGAAGGGTCAGCGGAGATTGGCGGGCATCTTCCACGGCAACAGCGCGTCGTAGTCGTCGACGGTCTTCGCCAGTGGCAGACGTTGGAACAGCCAGGTGAGGTAGCAGTACGGGTCGATGCCGTTGGCTTTTGCTGACTCGACCAGCGAATAAAGATTCGCACTCGCATGTGCGCCAGCAACTGTATCGGCAAACAGGAAGCTTTTGCGTGCGACGACAAACGGGCGAATGGAATTTTCGCAGGGATTGTTCGATATGGGCCAGTTGCCGTTCTCGACGTATCGGATCAGCTTGGGCCACTGCCCATGCAGATAGGTCAGCGCCTTGCCGAGTAAACTTTGCGGCACGACGCCGGGCAACTGTTCAAGCATCAGCTTTTCGATGGCATCCAGCACGCGTGCACTGTATCGTCGTCGCATTCGCTGTCGTCGTTCAGCCGGCCACGTTTCACTGCGCACCTCCGCTGCGAACAGCTTGCCGATCAGTTTGATGAAGCGTGTGGCGAGCAGATCGGGGGAGCGGGCCGCCTTGGGCACGTTATCTTCGGCCTTGACCAGATACCGTCTCGCATGAGCCCAGCATCCGAGATGCACGAGCTGATACTGTTGCGCGATGCCGTTGTAGGGCTCGTATCCGTCGGTCATCAGAACCGCACCCTTGCGAATGCCGGCGAACAGTTTGTCGGCCAGCTTCGCGCCGCGACCAGCCGTATAGGCGAAACAGCGGATGGGCGTTCCCGATCCGGTCATTTGCGCCCAGAGATAGCTTTTCGTTTGCGGCTTGCGCCCTTCTTCCTTCAGGACCTGGAACGTCGTCTCGTCGCAGTAGATCACGTCAGCATCGAGCAACGCGTCGCGCATCAGGTTGATAACGGGCTGCGTCGCGTGACCGACGCGGACCATGCTCGCGGCGAGCGTGTTCGACGAGATGTCGCCACCGAAGCGTCGCAGCAGGCCAGCCTGGCGATAGATCGGCATGCCGAACTGATACTTGCCGGTGGCGACCCACGCGAGTGCCGATTCCGTCAGCAGCCCACGCGGGATGATGCGCGCCGGCGCCGGCGTAACCTTGATGCCGAGGTCGCAGCACGGACAGGCATATTTGACGCGCTGGTGCTGGATGACGCGAACCTGCTCGGGGATCACGTCGAGCTGCTCGCTCGTTTCGACGCCGATCTCGACGAGCGCGTGTCCGTCGTGGTTGCAGAAGCGTTCGGCTTCGGGAAGTTCGTGCCGAACGACTTCGCGCGGCAGACTGGGATCGAGCGGTTTGCGATGACCGCGCTTCTTGCGCGTGTGCGCTGCGATCGGGGTTTCGCGACTATCTTCCTGCGCGGGTGTTGCGTTCGTGCCGAGCACTTCGGCTTCATTGAACAGACCGGGCTGATCCGATGCGCGAGCTTCGCTCTTCGCGCCGAACAGCTCGCGCCGGTAAGCGCGCAGTCGTTCCTCGGCCAGGTCGCGCTCCGCAGTCACGAGACGCAGTGCGCTGCGTAAACCGTCACGCTCTGACTGAAGGGCGTCGTGCTCCTCACGTATCGCGAGGAGCGCCCTGAGTTCGTCAGCGTCGATGGTCACGTTGATCGGCATGCCACTTAGACCGGCACGCCGATGCCGTGTTCAACTCACGCGAGCATAGTGGCGTTTCGGATGCCGCTGAAGAGCAGCAATGTCGGCACCTTCGAGAAGCCAGTGCAGCAGATCGACGGTCAACGTCACGACTTCGGTTTTGCTGTCAGGCCAGACGAAGCGATCATTGGCCTCGAGTCTCTTGAGCATCAGCCAGAAACCGTTGTGCTGCCAGCCCAGGATCTTGACGCGATCGCATCGCCGGTTGGTAAAAACGTAGAGCGAGGAATCCATCGGATTCAGGCGCATCGCCTGTTCGACGAGAATCGACAGACTGTTCATTCCGTACCGGAAGTCGACGGGATCGCGGTGCAGGTATACCGTCAGCTTTTCGTCGAACCGGAACACGGCATCCTCCCGAACATCTGGACCACGGTGCTCAGTTCGTCGATGCTCGCTGCACTGAGATCGAGCTCCACGCCGTTCGACAGACATACATGCAGTGAGAGCGTCATCGGCGGTGCCGGAGATACGGGTGGTGGCGGCGGTGCCGGTGGTAGTGACACGACAGGAACAAATGCAGAGGAGGATTCTGCCGGCGCGGGCCGCTTACGTGAATCCGGCATATCGATGGCTTTGCCATCCATCACTTCGACTGCGGGTGGTGATGGGGCGCGCTCGTCGGCGTCGTCCTTCAGCGATGCCAATGAGATGCCTTTCTCACGCTCCATCAGGTACTTCGTGGTCCATTTGCGCAGCAGGTTGGCGTTGATCCCATGCTCCTGTGCCAGACGGGCTACCGACACGCCGGGGCGCAATGCAGCCTCGACCAGCGCGCGCTTACCGTTCTCGTCATAGCGACGGCGCCCGTCGCGGCTTAGACGAACTACTCTTA
>NZ_JACHDM010000079.1:0-3109 GCF_014201065.1 Paraburkholderia sp. Cpub6 | reverse complement strand
CCGAAACCCTGGCAGGCCTGCACTTCGTCGTCTTCGCCATGCTTATGCTCGTTCATGCTGCACCGATTATGAAAAGTGCCTAACACGCTCTAGGTACATGCGGTTCGGCGTAAGACCACCGCCGAGGATGTCGTCGATGCCTTCGATGCCCGACGATATGCGGGCGGGGGTAGGGGCGGCGGTAGTGGTCGACATGATGGTTGAAATGACGTCGGCAGTGGCTTTGATCGGAACGGGCGCGATGTCGCGGCCGGTATGGCGCTACGCAATTTGTGTGCCGTCGTGCATTGCCTGCGTGCTCGGGCCTCGCGCGCATGGGCATGAAGCGTGCTGTTAAAGAAAGGTGGCTCGCTGCGAGTTTTTCTTCAGCAGCACTTGGGAAGCTTCACGCACACCATGAAAACCTGTCGACTTTCTGCTATCGCGCTTACCGCGGCATCGCTCGTTGCGCTGCTGCCGGTCGGTGCATCCGCCGACGATAGCCCCAGACCTTGCGGTGCGCTCAAACGGATCGTGGCCGCGGCGCCGGACGGCTTCGCCTCGCTGACACCCGACGACGGCAAGGGCGTTGCGCAACCTTATGGCGATGACGCGCAATGTTCGGCCGCGCATCGAAGTTTCCAGTGCACGTGGACGCCGCATCAGGCGGCGGGCTCGAACGCGGATGCATTGGAAGCGGCCGCGGCCGACGTCGCGTCCTGCCTGCCCGATGCAACGCACGATCAGAATTCGCCGGGACGTCAGCACTTTTATCTCGGCGCGAAGGATCGACGCACCGAAATCACCGTGACGCCCGAGGGGTCCAACCGGTTGCGGCTCGTGGTGTCGGGCAGGTAAGCGGCGGTGCCGTTCAGGCGGTGGCGGCCGGCCACCACGACCAGCCGCGTCGCGAGTGGCGTAATTCGACGACCGACAGCGGCGCGATCTCGATGCGACAGAACACGTTTGGCGATGCGCCGAGGGCGTGCACGATTGCCGCTCGCAGCAGAGCCGCGTGGGTGATGGCGACGATGGTTCGACTGTGCGCAAAGGCCGCGAAGCTTGCTTCGTTGACGGCATTGCATGAACGCACGTCTGCCTGCTGCGCGTCGAGCCACTCTCCAACCCGCTGCACGAGTTGACCGAACGACTCGCCGCCGGGCGGCGCGGCGTCGGGCTCGCGTGTCCAGGCGGCGAGTTCGCGGGGCGTTGCGTCGGCAATGTCCGCGAGGCGCTGGCCGCGCCATTTGCCATAGTCGATATCCGCCAATGCGTCGGCAGGCGTGGCGCTCAGACCGAGCGCGGCGGCCGTTTCGCGCGCGCTGGCGGCGGGGCTGGTGAACACGGCGGCGTCGGCGGGAAGCGCGAGACGCGCGCGCGCCGCTTCGGCTTCGGCGCGACCGCGCGCGTCGAGCGGATCGTCGGCAGGGAAGCGGCCCGCGCGTTGCGCGGCCGTTGCCGCGTGGCTCACCAGTAATAGTCGCGTATTCATTCTTTGCGTTGGCGCTCCATTCGTACTTGCCTGCGAGGTTTCATCGGCTCGCGGCGCGCGTTGCGAGGTAGCCCCCGCCGTCACGGAAGCCGCAGTTTAGCGCGTAGAATAGCGGCACTGCGAAGCACGGAAGCCGGTGAGAGCCCGGCGCGGTCGCGCCACTGTAATCGACATTGCAATCCACAAGAGCCGAAAGCCAGACCTGAGCTTCGCACCATGCCTCTGCAATCGACTTTCGGGGCGCGTCACCCCAGGAGATGTCCATCATGACCGAAGCTGTTCTTGATCGCGCCGCGCAACCGGCGGCCCAGCCCACTCCCATTCCTTTGCGCGAACTGCTGCCGTGGGTCGTGTTCGGCGGCTTGCTGCTGTTGCTCGCGCTTTACTTCGTTGGTGCGGAACAGGGCGCGACGTCGCTCGTGCCCGGCATGTACGTGCATGAGTTCGTGCACGACGGCCGTCATCTGCTCGGCTTTCCCTGCCACTAACGGAGTTCGACATGGTAGGTAAATTGTTGGTGCGCGGGATGCTCGCGGGCATCGTCGCGGGCTTGCTTACGTTCGCGTTCGCGCGAATCGTCGGCGAACCACAGGTCGATCAGGCCATTTCATTCGAAGAAAAAGCGGCCGCCGCGCGCGGCGAGGCGCCCGAGCCCGAAATCGTGAGCCGTCAGACGCAGGCTGGCCTCGGCCTGCTGACTGGCGTGGTCACGTATGGCGCGGCTTTTGGCGGGCTGTTCTCGCTGGTGTTTGCGTATGGGTATGGACGCGCGGGTACGTTGAGCGTGCGCGCGCTGTCCGCGTGGCTCGCGCTTGGCGCGTTCATCACGCTCGTGATCGTGCCGAATATCAAGTATCCGGCCAATCCGCCGTCGGTCGGTGATCCGGAGACGATCGGCACGCGCACGGGCCTGTTCTTTCTGATGATCGCGATTTCGCTCGCGACGATGGTGTTTTCGCTGAAGGTGCGGCGTCGCGCGGCGGCGAAGCTGGGTGCGTGGAACGGTTCGATCGTCGCGTGGCTCTTGTTCGTCGTGATCATCGCGGCCGTGCAACTGTCGATGCCGGTCATCAATGAAGTGCCGGCCGCGTTCCCGGCTGTGCTGCTGTGGAAGTTCCGCGTCGCGGCGATCGGCATGCAGGTGGTCATGTGGACGACGATCGGGCTGCTGTTTGGCGCGATGGTCGAGCGCAGCGCTTTTATGCGTACGAATGCGCGGGTGACGATGAAGTCCGCCTGATTGTGACGGTGACACGCGGCCGCGCAAGCGGCCATGCTTCGCGCGCAACGCGCGAGAATGGTTTTGGATCAAGCACTTGCCGCGGTTGTGGAGCGGTTATCCACAGCCTTGCAAACATTTTCTGTGGAAAAGCTGCTTAACGGCTTTTCGCAACTCCACTCATCTCTCCCTTTCGCCGCGGCGCTCCGGAGAATTCAATTGGAAGCCTAACTAATTCAGGTTGCACGCGGCGCTGCTCAATTTTTAAGCTCTTCAACTTTTTAAAATAAATTGTGAGAAGGGTATTGACGTGTTGTCGACCGCTCTCCATAATCTCGCTTCTCTGCTGCAGACGCAGCGACGCAAACGAAGCAGTGCCGGGTAGTGGTGGTTCAGGCGCGGCGGGTTTGGCGGACCGA
>NZ_JACHDM010000078.1:0-3214 GCF_014201065.1 Paraburkholderia sp. Cpub6 | reverse complement strand
GTTGAACGGAACGCCCGCCTGCAACAGGTGCATCGCGGTCGTATGTCTCAAGATGTGCGGTGAGACGCGCTTCTTGAGGAGGCTGGGCTGCTCCACACTCGCGCGGCTCACCGCAAGATCCAGGCGTTGCGAGACGTTGGAACGCGACATCGCCTGCCCATCCCGGTTGGGCAGCAAGGCGGCTTCGCCGCGCAGCGCTGGATTCGATCGCAACCAACTGCGGATCTCGGCGACAGTGGCGTCCCACAGGGGGATCGATCGCAGCTTGCGCCCCTTGCCGAGCAGGTGCACGCACGCTGCGCCGTCGAGGACTACATCGATGATCCGTACTCCGATGATCTCGGAGCCACGCGCGCCCGTGTTGTAGAGCATCGTCAGCAGCAGGTGATCGCGCTGCGAGGACCAGCTCTCGCCCGGCTGGCCGAGTACGGCCACCATCTCTGCACGCGTGAGGTAGTTCAGCATCGGCCGCTCGAAGCGCTTCATCGGCACTGCCAGTGCGCGCTCGACGTCGTGCAACGAAGCCACGTCGCGGCGGCCGGCAAACTTCAGGAACGCGCGCAGCGCGGTGAGCCGCAAATTGCGGCTGCGAACAGAGTTCTTCCGATCCTGCTCCAGATGGTCAAGGAAGGCCAGAATCAGATCGGGTTGGATGTCGGCCAGCCGCATCGTGGTCGGTATCTTGTTGAGCTGGCGGCTGGCGAAGTCCAGAAACAGCAGCAAGGCGTCCCGGTAACAGGCCACGGTACGCGGACTGAGCGCCCGCTGCGCGACCAGGTACTCGGTAAAGAATTGCTGGACCAGCGCAGCGAACGAAGGCGGCTTCGGAGCAAGGGTCTTACGCATCTTGCACCTCCCTCCGGGCCGTGAACGACTCGAAACGTCCGGCGGCCAGCGCCATCAACTCGGGCACCGCCGAGAGGTACCAGTAGGTGTTGGTCACCATCGTATGTCCGACGTAGGTCGACAGTGACAGCATTGCCTGATCGATGTCCACGCCCTGGGCCTGCCACTGCACGATGCGACGCACGACGAAGGTATGTCGCAGGTCATGGATGCGTGGGGCATGGTGCGCTCCGCGGTTGCCCCAGCCCAGCTGCTGGTGTAGGTCGCGGAAGACGCGATGCACCTGACGCTCGCCGAGCGGCAGACCTCGTCGTCGACCGCGGGTGCCGACGAAGAATGGGCCATCCTCCGCCGGCGGCCCCTCGGCCAGGTCACGCAGCCGGCGATAGTGGCGCAAGGCATCCACGGTGCTCGGGTGCATGGGGATCTGCCGCGACTTGCCGAACTTGGTCCGGCGGATGGTCAGCATCCCGTCCTTGAGATCAATGTCGCCGTTGCGCAGCGACAGCGCCTCGCCGATCCGCAGCCCCGTGGCGGCGATCAGTCCAAACAGCGTTTCGTAGACGGCGCCGCGTAGCCCCGGTGATGGCCAGAGTCGGCGCGCGCGAGCAAGTAGGTCGACGATCTCTTCCTCGCTGAAGATGTGTGGCGCTTGCCGCTCGGGCAACCGTCCGAAGATCGAATCATCGGGCACCTCAGTGCGCGGCTCGAACTGCTGCAGCCAGCGCAGGAACGTGCGCAGCCTCTTCAGCCGTCGCGCCCAGGTCCGCGAGTCATTGCTCTCGTGGCGGTCGCTTCGGGCCCAGGCGGCCATGAGTTCCACCGTCAAGGCGCCGCGATGGCCGGCAGCGTGGACATGGCGTGCGAAGCTGCGTAGGACGTAGCCATCATCGGAGAACCCCAGTTGGCGACGCTCGACCAGAAACTGTTCGACGCGTGCTTGCACAGAAGTCGGCGCGCTCATGCTGCACTCCCTGGCCATGGCAGCGCGACCTCGACCAACCTGCGGCTATCGAGTTTGGCGTAGATCAGGGTCGTGTTCAGCGAGCGGTGACGTAGGACGTCGGCTACTTCCTTCAGCGAGGAGCCGCCGGCCAGCAAGCGGTTGGCCATCGTGTGGCGCAGCAGATGCGAGCGCGTATAGGGAAGGCCGGCGCGCGCAAAGGCTTGGCGGATGGTCTTGCGGACGAGGTCGGCACCGGCGGCCTGGTCGCGGGGCGCGACATGGCGGACGAAGACGGCTCGATTGGAAGTCCTGGGACGCTCCTGCTCGAGGTAGGCCGCGATGGCTTCGCCGGTCGCGACGGGTAGCGGCAGCACGTCCTCCCGGCGCCCCTTGGTGTGGCGCAAGATGAGCGTACCGGCTTGCCAGTCGATATCGTCCAGGCTGAGACGGGCGATCTCGCCGCTGCGCAGTCCGAGATCGAGCGCACAGCGCACAATGGCGTCGGCTCGCCGCATCGAGCGGCCCCGTTGGCCGAGCGATCCGGTCAACCGCTCGACCTCTTCCGCCGTCAGCGACTTGGGCAACGAGGACAGCGACCAGTTAGCAGGATAGGACACCGCGCCAATCAGTCCGTGGACCAGATCGCCGAGCGAGGCGCGGTAGCGGAAATAACCGCGCAGCGATGCCACGACCGGCCCAGCATTCGCCGGTTTGCTATAGAGCTTCGCTTGCCCGGCGAAGAAGCGCCGAACGTGTTCGGGATTGATCGCGGCGATGTCGACGGCGCCCTCGCCGAAATGAGCCGTCAGCAACCGCCCGACGATGCGCAGGGCCATGCTGCGCGTCTTCGGCGCCAGGCCTCGCACGTGCGCCATATACTCGCCGTAGCGGCGCAGTTCCTCGTCTACCGGTGTTGCGCTGTCCGCGATCACCGCGATGACGCCCTGAGCGCGCAGGACCACGAGCAGGTGTCCCAGCGCCGCGCTATGGTCACCTCGATCGTGGCGGATCGCGCCAGCGCACTCGCATTGCGGGAGATGCTTGTCGAGGAACTCTGCGATCAACCCCTCGTCGATCCGTTGCCGCCTGCGGTGCCCGAAGCGCGCCCATCGGGCGAAATGCGTGATGCAGCGCAGGTAGGTAGCGACCGTCTTTGCAGCGTACCGGCGTTGGCTCAGGTACTGCTTGAACGCACCAACGTATGGCCCGATCGGCCCGTCGGCGAAACCGTCTATGTCAGTGCGGTGGGAGCGGCGAGCGATGCCCATGGTGATCTCCAGAAGTGGGACCACCACTGCATCTACAGATGAGAACTATGTCCAGATCCTTACTCGCCCGCCTTGCTGCAGCTTTGCCATGCTTGGGTCGGCGTCGTCAGCGACCGGCCATCTGCGCATAGTTGCGACCTGCGCATAGGGGTCG
>NZ_JACHDM010000077.1:0-3707 GCF_014201065.1 Paraburkholderia sp. Cpub6 | reverse complement strand
TGCGTCAGGACCGTCGTGATCGCTGCCGTCAGCGTGGTCTTGCCGTGGTCAACGTGACCGATCGTGCCCACGTTCACGTGCGGCTTGGTCCGCTCGAATTTACCTTTAGCCATGTTTCTCTTCTTTCAGAAAGTTAATCGTTGAATGACTTTGCCGCGCGATTACTTCGACTTCGCGTTGATGATCGCTTCCGACACGTTACGCGGAGCTTCAGCGTAGTGCTTGAACTCCATCGTGTACGTTGCACGGCCTTGCGTCAGCGAACGCAGAGACGTCGAGTAGCCGAACATTTCCGACAGCGGCACTTCGGCGCGAACGATCTTGCCGCCGCCAACCATGTCATCCATGCCCTGAACAATACCGCGACGGCCAGAGAGGTCGCCCATTACGTTGCCCATGTAGTCTTCTGGCGTTTCGACTTCGACAGCCATCATCGGTTCGAGGATGACCGGCTGTGCCTTGCGCATCGCTTCCTTGAACGCCATCGAACCGGCCATGCGGAACGCGTTTTCGTTCGAGTCGACATCGTGGTAGGAACCGAACGTCAGGTGAACCTTCACGTCCACGACCGGGAAGCCCGCCAGCACGCCGGCCTTCAGCGTTTCCTGGATACCCTTGTCGACTGCCGGGATGTATTCACGCGGAATCACACCGCCCTTGATCTCGTCCAGGAACTCGTAGCCCTTGCCTTGCTCGTTCGGCTCGAGCGTGATGACCGCGTGACCGTACTGGCCGCGACCACCCGACTGCTTGACGAACTTGCCGTCAACGTCTTCCGCCTTGCCGCGAATCGTTTCGCGGTAAGCCACCTGCGGCTTGCCAACCGTTGCTTCGACGCCGAACTCACGCTTCATCCGGTCGACCAGAATTTCCAAGTGGAGCTCGCCCATGCCCGAAATAATGGTTTGACCCGATTCTTCGTCCGTTTGAACGCGGAACGACGGATCTTCCTGCGCCAGACGGTTCAGGGCCAGACCCATCTTTTCCTGGTCCGGCTTCGTCTTCGGCTCAACAGCCTGCGAAATCACGGGTTCCGGGAAAACCATGCGCTCAAGCACGATCGGGCTCGTCGGATCGCACAGCGTGTCGCCGGTGGTCGCGTCCTTCAGGCCGACCGCAGCGGCGATGTCGCCTGCGCGCACTTCCTTGATTTCTTCGCGCTGGTTCGCGTGCATCTGCAGAATACGGCCCAGACGTTCCTTCTTGTCCTTGGTCGCGTTCAGCAGGGTGTCGCCCGAATTCACAACGCCAGAGTACACACGGAAGAAGATCAGTTGGCCGACGAACGGGTCGGTCATGATCTTGAATGCCAGTGCCGAGAACTTTTCGTCGTCAGCAGCGCGGCGCTCACCCTTTTCACCGTTTTCCAGCTCGCCGGTAACCGGCGGGATGTCGATCGGCGACGGCAGGAAGTCGAGCACGGCGTCCAGCATGCGCTGCACACCCTTGTTCTTGAACGCGGTGCCGCACAGCATCGGCTGGATTTCGCAAGCGATCGTACGGTCGCGCAGACCCTTGATGATTTCCTCTTCGGTCAGCTCACCCGACTCGAGGTACTTGTTCATCATGTCTTCGTTCGCTTCCGCCGCGGCTTCGACCATCTTTTCACGCCATTCGTTGCATGTGTCGACGAGCTCTGCCGGGATGTCTTCGTACGAGAACTTGGTGCCTTGCGACGCGTCGTCCCAAATGATCGCCTTCATCTTCATCAGATCGACGACGCCCGTGAAGTTCTCTTCCGCGCCGATAGGCACGACGACCGGAACCGGATTCGCCTTCAGACGCAGCTTGAGCTGGTCGTAGACCTTGAAGAAGTTCGCGCCGGTACGGTCCATCTTGTTGATGAACGCGAGACGGGGAACCTTGTACTTGTTAGCCTGACGCCACACGGTTTCCGACTGGGGCTGCACGCCGCCCACAGCGCAGTACACCATGCACGCGCCGTCGAGCACGCGCATCGAGCGCTCGACTTCAATCGTGAAGTCGACGTGACCCGGGGTGTCGATGATGTTGATGCGGTGTTCGGCGCGGTCGCCCGCCATGCCCTTCCAGAATGCCGTGGTAGCAGCGGAAGTAATCGTGATGCCGCGCTCCTGTTCCTGCTCCATCCAGTCCATGGTGGCAGCGCCGTCGTGAACTTCACCAATCTTGTGGTTCACGCCCGTGTAGAACAGAATGCGCTCGGTCGTCGTCGTTTTGCCGGCGTCGATGTGAGCGCTAATACCGATGTTACGGTAGCGCTCGATAGGAGTCTTGCGAGCCACTTTGATCCTCTATTGGGATGACGCGATGCGAGAGATGTCCATCGCGCTGTAACACAAACGGGCGAGGCGCCTTTGAAGCGCACCCGCCCGGAATTTCTTTCCGTTTTCCGCTAAACCCGAGGTGGGGAAGCTTAGAAACGGAAGTGCGAGAACGCCTTGTTGGCTTCTGCCATCCGGTGAACTTCGTCGCGCTTCTTCATCGCGCCGCCACGGCCTTCGGCCGCTTCGGAGAGCTCACCTGCCAGACGCAGGGCCATCGACTTCTCGCTGCGCTTCTTCGCGGCTTCACGCAGCCAACGCATCGCCAATGCCATACGACGCGACGGGCGCACTTCGACCGGAACCTGATAGTTCGCACCACCAACGCGGCGGCTCTTCACTTCGACCACCGGCTTGACGTTGTTGAGCGCCACCGTGAACACCTCCAGCGGGTCCTTGCCACCCTTGGTCTGGATCTGTTCGAAAGCGCCGTACACGATACGCTCGGCAACCGACTTCTTGCCGGAGAGCATCAGCACGTTCATGAATTTTGCTACATCAACGTTGCCAAACTTCGGATCCGGCAACACTTCCCGCTTGGGGACTTCGCGACGACGCGGCATGTTTCTTCCTTTACTTTTCAGTTGGAGCTGCTTACAGCCCCGCGGCCACCAACTAACCCGATTCATCCGTAAGACTAACCAGCCTGGTCGGGTGACCACTTACTCGATAGCACCGGCGATTCCGGCACCATCGCTATTACCGCCTTTGCAGGCGACCTGAAACTACGATCGACCGGCTAATTACTTGCCAGCCTTGGCACGCTTCGCACCGTACTTCGAGCGAGCCTGCTTACGATCCTTGACGCCCTGGGTATCCAGCGAGCCGCGAACCATGTGGTAACGCACACCCGGCAAGTCCTTCACACGGCCGCCGCGAATCAGCACGACCGAGTGTTCCTGCAGGTTGTGGCCTTCGCCACCAATGTACGAAATGACTTCGAAGCCGTTCGTCAGACGAACCTTGGCGACCTTACGGAGTGCCGAGTTCGGCTTCTTCGGCGTCGTGGTGTACACACGGGTGCACACGCCGCGACGCTGGGGGCAGTCCTGCAAAGCCGGGCTCTTGCTCTTCGTCGTTTCCGACGTGCGGCCTTTGCGAACCAGTTGATTGATGGTTGGCATTGATTATTCCTGAAATTGAACAAAATCGACGCATCGGTTTCCGGGCAAAGCGGAAACGCCCGCGCATCGAACTTCCGGCTGGCCCGCTTACGCACGAACTGAAGTTGCGCGTAGCATTCCAAGAACCGGAACCTAACATAATATTCCGAAAATACTAAGGGAGTCAACAGGTTGCGGTGTTTCGCCAAGGCAATCGCATTAGGACATCGTTAACCGACGGGTCTTAGCAGGTTAGTGCTTGTAAACTTCGGGGTGAAGGGCGTTTACTCTTGATTTTTGG
>NZ_JACHDM010000076.1:0-3774 GCF_014201065.1 Paraburkholderia sp. Cpub6 | reverse complement strand
CGTCGTCCTCGCGCATCTCGCCTCTCCCTAAGCCCCTTAAAGCTTAGACCATGGCGTCGATTTATGTTCGCTTATTTATGCACTAGTTAGTAAGTTCGGAGTCGACAGCGCTTACCCGCCATTTGAATCGAAAACCCCGAGTGGCGAGCTCGTTGGATTTGACATCGATCTGGGTAATGCAATTTGCGCGAAGCTCAAGGTGAAGTGCGTCTGGGTTGAAAACTCGTTCGACGGCATGATTCCCGCGTTGCAGGCCCGCAAGTTCGATGCGATCAATTCGTCAATGTCGCAGACCGAGAAGCGCGCGAAGGCAATCGATTTCAGCCACAAGATATACGCCAACTTCGAAGCGCTGGTTGTAAGGGGCGGCTCGGCTCTGGTGACAATGCCCGAATCGCTCAACGAAAAGCATATCGGAGTCTTGCAGGGAAGCACACAGGAAGCCTATGCACGGAAGCATTGGACAAATGGAGTTGACATTGTGCCCTACCCTTCGCAAGACCAGGTGTGGAATGACCTCGCGGGTGGGCGGCTCGATGCGGCACTGGTTTCGGGGCCGACGGCTGAGTCGGGATTCCTGAAGACTGCGCAGGGTCGTGATTTCGGTTTCGCGTGAGGTCCGGTCATCCACGACGCCGCTATCTTCGGTCCCGGTGTCAGCATCGGTGTGAGAAAGGGTGACAGAGCCCTGCTCGAAGCAATCAACGGTGCGATCGACAGTCTCCGCAAGGACGGGACGTATGACCGAATTGCAAAGAAGTACTTCACGTTCGACATTTTCGGCGGTTAATCGACGTCAACTGCCCAGCAAAACAGACCGCGTGCCCGACCCAGGGTGGCGCATAAAAAAGCATCGAGACCCACAATATAAGGTTTGGAGACCTCAATGAAAATCAAACTTCTTGCAGCTTTCGTGATGTCAGCCGCGGCAGCTCCCGCAATGGCCCAAAGTACGGTGACGCTCTACGGTCTGATCGATGAAGGAATCAACTATACGAATAACGTCGGTGGCGACAAGCTGTTCGAGCTCCAGAGCGGTACGGTCCAAGGGAGTCGTTGGGGCTTGAAGGGAGCGGAGGATCTCGGCGGCGGCCTCAAGGCAGTTTTCCAGTTGGAGAGCGGCTTTAATGTCAATAACGGCAAGCTCGGTCAGGGTGGCCTGATGTTTGGGCGACAGGCGTGGGTCGGCGTCGCATCCAACCAATACGGGACGGTTACTCTCGGTCGACAGTACGACTCCGTCGTCAACTATCTGGCTCAAACGACGGCGAATGGCACATGGGGCGGCGGCATGTTCTCCCATCCGTACGACAACGACAACACGGACAACACCTTCCGTGTCAACAATACTGTCAAGTACACAAGCCCCGAGATTGCTGGCTTTAAATTTGGCGGCACGTACAGCTTTAGCAACGACACCAACTTCGCCAACAATCGCGCGTACAGCATGGGCGTCCAATACGTCATAGGCGGCCTGCTGCTGGAAGCCGCCTATCTGCAGGCGAACAACCAGTCGTCCACCGCCGGTGGTGCAATCGGGAACAATCCCGCTGCGGATGAAAATTTTCTGGGGAACAAGCTGCGCATTTTCGGCGCGGGGGCAACCTACACGTTTGGTTCGGCCAACGTGGGCATCTCGTATTCGAATACCTTCGTCGCCAATCCGGTGTCTTCTGGATACGTCGGCAAGATTACGCCAGCCTCGGGCACGCTTTCCAACCTGCGTTACCAGAATTTCGAAATCAACGGCAAGTACCAGTTCACGCCAGCCTTCTTCGTCGGCGCGATGTATACGTACACCCTGAGCGGTTTCAACGCCACCACTGGAAAGCTAAAGCCGAATTACGAAACTGCGGGGCTGATGGCTGATTACTCACTGTCAAAGCGCACGGACGTCTATGTACAGAGTGCGTATCAGCACGTCGGTGGTGACCGTACTGGCAGCGCCCTCGACTTCGCCTTTGTGCCGGTGGCCGATGACGTATCGTCGAATCGCAATCAGGTGGTTGCACGCGTCGGCCTGCGTCATAAATTCTAAACCGGCCAGATATCGCTCGATTGACGTTCGTCCACGTTCCGAGCGAACCTGTTGGGCGGCGCCTTTCGCCAGCCCAGTTTCTCCAGAAGCGGAGAGCGTCCTCACAAGCGCACCCACGTGCCGGCCCTCCGCAGTGATCTCCTGCGAGTGATGTTTGCGCTTGCACATGTAGGCGCGCGTTCGTCGCATCAGCGCGTGCCTGCGTCGGCCCTTTCTTCGGCGCCCAACTGCCATAGGGTGATGGAACGGCTCAACCATATCCCGCCCCGCCTGACGATGCTGAAGCAAACTACTACCGGCAATTCAATAATACTGTTGCAGTCGGTATCGACTTAAACCAAGCGGCCTCGATGATTCCAAAGGCGATCCAATTTACCCGATGGATCCGGTCACTTCTTAGTAGCCGAAGCTAACGGCAATCGGAAAGTCGCGCTATCTACGAATCGCAAAAGCTCCGCCTTCGACATGTGGTCTACACCGAGGCGCTTCAGATTACGGCCAGTTTGAAAATAGTTAACGCCGTTGATGGAGGAAGCGATTTCAATCACGGCTTTGATTGCCCGAGACTCTATGCCCACTCTGGCGCCGAGTTCGTACCAAGGGACCAAGATATATGGGATATCCTCACATATATATCTATGTTGCATACGATTAGGCGTTTTGACCTTCGTGGAGTTATGAGTTTTGGATTGGAAAGCGAAATCGGAGAAGTTGGCACAATCTCCGCCGTAAAAGCCGATCATTTCCTCGAGGACTGTCGGTAGTCGAAAACCGAAAGCCTCTCCGATTTTCAATCGCTCATTGTCCAACGCCTCTACGACCCTTCCGACAGAGGGTGAGATCCCGTCACGATAGAAGAAGAAATCTCCTTTTGTGCTTTCTATCCATCCCGTATTTAAAATACCCCCGACAGGATGGATGACACCATTATTCGACTGCATTCCAATTGCGAAAATGTTATCCCACCACAAGAGCCTTTCCGGGAAAATTGCGGTGATTTGCGATAACTGTTTTTCATCCATGGCGTTCGAAAAAGCAGCAATCGGCAAACAATTCTTAATTCCAGTGATCCGGACTTCGCCGTCCTTGACCGACGACGCATAGGGTGAGGAATTTGTCTCTAGAACTGCCTGTGGGTTTAGCTCTCTTGAACCCATTGGGGAAAAAAAATTAGCATTATTGACTATGATGACATGTCGACTCAGATCGAAACCTTTTAGATCGCCAATGAGATCTTCATGCGCGTATGCTGGAACAGCAATCACGAGAAAACGCGAGAAGTTTACGGCCTCACCCATATCAGTAGTTACAGTCGGATAAAACTCACCCGTGATAGCCATGCTGGCCAACAAGCGACCGTTCGCTCGGATCGTATCAATATTACGGCGATGGTCTGGATTCCCGTAAAGGAGAACCTCGAATCCACGACTAGCCAAATCGGCCGCAAAAGCGCATCCACAATTTCCGGCGCCGATGATTGAAACTGGAAACCTTAATGGCATGTCCTCTCCGCATAAACAAACAGAAGTTTTCTGTGACGCCAGCCAATATTGCGACGTCATGCAAGGCTGAACGCCGATCATCAGTAGTTGTGCGTTAGCACGACGACGGCACGCAACGAACGTGCCACCGCGGGACGAGGCTTAGTCTCTAGTTCCAAGTGCAACACCTTGAATGAGGTAGGGTGTTGCGATGAAGAAGAACTACAAGCATTTGAGTGCGGAAGAACGCGCGGC
>NZ_JACHDM010000075.1:0-3789 GCF_014201065.1 Paraburkholderia sp. Cpub6 | reverse complement strand
CTTCCGCTCATCGCCACGTCCTCATACCAGTGCTACACAAGACACTTTAGTACGCAGCGAACATATTTCAATGAATTTTTAACTCACGACACTAGAGGTTGGGCGGGCTGCGCCTTGTCCTCCTTGGCCGCTTGTCGGGGGGACGGATTTGCCTTCCCTGTATGGCGAGTCTTTCGGCTGTCTGATTGGTAATCTGCTGCTGGACGTAGTCGAGCACATCTTTGCTGAGCAGAACATACGCGCGGCCGATCCGTGCTGCTGGTAGCACACCATCTCTGATGAGATCCAATATCGTTTTCGGATGCACCTTCATCATGTCGGCGGCGCCGTTAATGTCCACTGTCACAAGTGTTCCCATGCGCGGCTCAATGTGATGAAAATCTGGATGATGGACCGGCCAGGTGTGGACGTCGGACGTCCACCTGCGAATGCAGCGACGCAAATTCCTGTCGCGACCCGGCGGCGCCATCATAGCAGGCCTCAATTCCCCGATTCAGACCGTCCCCACGCACATTGGTTTGTGGCGCCGCGCCCGTCCTGCGCCCGAACTTGTACCGGCGTGCCGGCATACCTCAGCACGGCGGGGCGTCCCGCCGAATGGCACAACAGATTTAGGATGTGTTGGTGGTCTCACGCCCCGGCGCTTGAGGGTGCGGGCAGCAGCGCTACTGAAATACCGTTCGTGCTATCTCACGACCGCGTCGAAAGGCAGGGGCCGGCAAGTAGCGGTCATCGGCCGAAGTCCCCCAAATTTGCAACAATGTCTCGGGTCAAGCGCTCACCGAGTGTTCCACTAGCGTTGCCGCGAGTCAGCTTCGCTTACCTGCTTGAGCCGCGCCAGCCAATCCAGCAGGGCTCCGTCCAGCATCGGTTGCAGAGTCGTGACGTTGGCCCTCACGACGTCACCACTCCACGACTCCTCAGTGTGCACGTGGACGCCGCGCCCCGTTGCGGTGAACTCCCAAACATGCACCGCGAAGATTCCTTGCGCCGGGCCTGTCCAGACGATTCTTCGCTTCGGAACGATCTGCTGGATCGTCGACGTGATCTTCAAGCCACCTTCCTCCCATTTGAATGCCGATCCGACCGCCAGCCTCCCGTCAAAGTGAGCTGCAGTCACGGTGGGCCGCCACGTCGGCCAAGCCGAGATGTTTGTCTGAACCGCCCACACGGTTGAGAGCGGCGCGTCGATGTCGACGTCATGGCGCGACACTACCGGAGCTGCCTGATCGATACTCACTGTACTCCCCGCGTGCGCCTGTCTTGCCGCGAGCAGCACAACAGCGACTACCACGAAGACCCTACCAACAGACGCACGGTTGATGAGGCGCGCGACTGCGCTGGAAGTGAAGTCGTTCATGGCGATCCTCACGCTGCGGTGGCCAGCGCATGCGTATTCGACGCGGCGACGATCGTCTGCCGGATGCCTTCCACATAGGACGTTTTGCGGATCGGCCCGATCAGTTGCTGCAGCGCCGAATCGTCCATGATCAGTGGGTCGGTCATCAGGTAGTTCATCTCGACCATCTCGCGCATGAAAGGGTTGAACAGGCCGATCAGTCGAAGCATCATCTTGCCTGCCACGCGCAACTTGAGCTTTTTGCCCGTCTGGCGTTCCATCTCCGACACCAGTTCGCGCTGCGTCGTGACACCCGCGCCCGCGAGGTTCCAGATCTTCCCGAACGCGGCGGGAGTATCGACCAGCCGCGCAACCACCGGACCGACGTCGGGTACGAAGACGAACTCGTGCGGGCGGTCGATCGGCCCGACCATGTCTGCGGTGCCGCCGTTCACCGCAGCCTGCGCCGCGCGGTGCAGCAGACTGGCTTCCACTCCAGGGCCGTAGAAGTCCGGCAAGCGGAGGACCGTTGCGTTGACGCGGCCGTCGCCATGCGCTTGCATCAGTAGATCCTCCTGCGCCTTGCGCATGCGGCCCTTGAACGTGTGTGGCTCACGTGGGTGGTCTTCGCGCACCGGGTTGGCTTCTGTCATGCCGTACGGGTACACGGTGCCGATCAGGATGATGTTTTTGACCCCGGCGGCGACCGCACCATCAATCGTCTTGCGCATCAGTTCGGGATGCAGTTCGAACTGCCAGTAGTTCACGCCGACCATATAGATCAGCGTCTCGATTCCCTTTGCTGCGGCTAGCACGGAGGCGGGCGAATCCGGGGTCCAGGTAACGATTTCAGCGAGCGGATCAGCGCCGAATGCCTTGCGCAGGCTAGCTTCCGTACGGCCGACGACGCGATACGGACAGCCTCTGCTGCTGAGGGCGGAGGCAATGCTTTGACCGATGACGCCGGCTGCGCCGAATAGGGCTACGTTGGACATGATGATTCTCCTTTCGGTGAGTGTTCAGAACGAGAGAGGGCGAAAGATCGCAGCTGAGATCGACAAGGCACGAGAGCGCACAGCCACCAGACACGCGTCGAGAACGGGTTGAACCGGTGCCCGCGGGCAGGCTTCAAGCGCTGCGACGGAAGCGGCGAACAGCACGCCAACGACCCGCTTCGCCCATACGGCTGTGACGCAGGCACCCTGGCGGGGCGATGTCCGGGCGTCGATGGCTGCAATGTTCATTTTTGACTCCGTGGACTTCGATCGATGTTGCTGCCGGAGTCCGTAGTTTGCTCATTAGACGGTCAAACGGAAATTGCCTAGAATTGCATGGAATCTATAAAAAAATGCATACAATGAATCGACGCGAACCGAACTGGGAGTGGTACCGCACTTTTTTGGCAGTTCTGGAGACAGGTTCACTGTCGGCGGCCGGGCGCGCGTTGGGTATGACTCAACCGACGATCGGCCGTCACATCGACGGTCTTGAATCGGCACTGGCGTTAAAGCTCTTCACACGCTCGTTCGATGGCTTCGCGCCTACCGACGCTGCGCTCGAACTGAAGCCCTATGCGGCGGACGTGGCCGCGACCTCCGCAGCACTGCTTCGGATGGCCTCCAGCCATGGTGCAGGCGTTCGCGGCACGGTGCGATTGACCGCGAGCGAGGTGATTGGCGTCGAGGTGCTTCCGCCTATCCTCGCGGCATTGCGCAACGAGCACCCGGAACTGGCCATCGAACTGGTGTTGTCGAACAAGGTGGATGATTTACTGCATCGCGAGGCGGACATCGCGGTGCGCATGCTTCGGCCCACGCAGGAAGCATTGGTGGCCCAACGCGTAGGCGGCATCGAACTCGGTTTGTATGCTCACGAACGCTATTTGGCAGCGCACGGCACACCGAAATCGATAGATGAGTTGTCCCACCATGCGATCGTCGGCTTTGATAACGAGAACGCGTTCATCCGCCAGCTCCAGGATCGATTCCCGGTGTTCTCGCGCGCTGCCCTGGCGTTTCGTGCCGATAGCGACCTGGCCCAGCTAGGCGCCATCCGCGCGGGCTTCGGCATTGGAGCATGCCAATCGGCGTTGGCCGTGCGGGACAAGGCGCTTGTACGAGTGCTACCGGCCAGTTTTTCCTTGACGATGGACACCTGGGTCGCCATGCACGAGGACCTACGCGAGAGCACGCGTTGTGCCGCGACGTTCGCGGCAATCGCCGCGGGGTTAAAGGCTTACATACGGCGATCGTAGATCACCTGGCGGTTGCCGACGACAGTCCGGAAGCGTTGGCAGGAGTGTCGGGCTTCCGGTTACGCTCGACTCATCGCAAATGGCCGGTTTCGAGAATTGTAAAGGGCCGTTGTGGGTCCAGCCTGTGTGAAAACACATTGATCGCCTAAACTGAATCAACGCGCTGAGACCGGGTGACTCATGAAGCGATTCGTTG
>NZ_JACHDM010000074.1:0-4789 GCF_014201065.1 Paraburkholderia sp. Cpub6 | reverse complement strand
AACACTTCGCGACCCACGAACAGGCAAGGCGGCGTCTGTTCTCGTTTCTGGAGAGCTGGTACAACATACGCCGCCTGCACAGCAGCATCGGCTACCGTTCGCCGCTCGAGTTCGAAAACCTGCATGCGCAAGGTCAAAGCTTATCGCGCGCGGGTTGTCCACCGCCAGGCAGCGTCGTGGTCGTGACAGGCGACCCGCCGCCCGGCCGTGGACAACCCGTGATTCAACCTTATCGGGAGGTGCCACACCGCATTAAACTCAACTGCAAATCTATCTGTCGAACCGGGTCAACCTCAACGGATATTGGCGAGAAGCATGCTCTTGGGACGATGCATTTCCACTAACTCCCTGATCAGGTAAAGCTTGGTCGCAAGGTGGACCCTTTGAACACAGGCTATGCAAAATGAAACGAGTTCATCGCGCGTATCGACCAGGGCATGATCCAATCGATAGTCATGCAGATGAAAACAAGATGAGGATTGGTCTGACAAGAACGTCTCACATCAAGTTCAATGAGCGAGAGAAAGAGCTGGCATTTTTTTCCGCCTGCAATATTTTTCAGAATCACAGTGCGGGCGTTTGACCAACTTGTACGGTAACCACGATGTTTTAGAAGACCTGGAATCTTCGACCGATGTGGAATTGAGGAATTGTCAAATTGCCAGAATGACGTGAATGAGAAAGTGAGTGACGTTAGCTATACTAATCTATTAGAAAAAGCGATCCAGAATCGGATTTCCGGTTGCAGCTTTTTGCGCCTCGAAGACACCCTTGGGTCTTCACCGACCAGTGTCGCACCGTTTCGTATGTGAATTTCATATTGTCCCAGCAATATCCGACTGACGCTCTCGCCGCCCGAAGCTCGTTGAAAACGAACCACTCCGTCGTCGGATCATACGGACAGCAATGCGCTATCTCCAGATATATCCCGTTGGTTTTTCAGATCAGTCAGACAATTTGGTGGATTGAATGAGGCTAGTAAGATACTCGCCCTCGATGGTCGCCGTTACATTAAGCATTCCAAAATTCGATTCATAAATGCAGTTGACCGATCGAGCGAGCAATGAAAATCAAGCTGCTACTTGCAGACGACCACCCGGCATTAATCACTGGCGTCAAATACGAACTATCCAGAGTCCATACTCTCAGCGTCCTTGGGACGGCGCAGGATTCGACGGAAATCGTCAATTTTCTGTCAAATGTCGAATGTGACATTCTCATCACAGACTACTCCATGCCTAGGGGAGAATACGGTGACGGGATGGCCATGCTTTCGTTCTTAAAGCGCCGATATCCCGACCTTAAGATAATCGTCTTCACCACGATCGACAATTTCGCCATTGCTTCCAAGATGCGGAAAATTGGTATCCAATCCGTACTGAACAAATCGAAAGATGTTGACTATCTGATTACCGCCATACATGCAGTTCACGCGGGTGCAACCTACTTTTCACCGACTTCACGCGAGCAACCCGGAAGAGTCGGCCCAACGCAAGCCATACCCCCGCGCAATCTTTCGGGGCGGGAAGCCGAGGTTGTACGTCTGTACGTGTCCGGCGTCACGATTAACGAAATAGCCGCCCAGTTGAATCGGACGAAGCAGACAGTGAGCGCACAGAAAAGGGCGGCGATGCGCAAGCTGGGCATAGAACGTGACGCTGATTTATTCAGGTTTGCATATGAAAGCGGATTTTCGGCCTCCGCGATTCACGCAGAGGATATCGACGCGAATGTCAGGTTATACCCAAATACGGGTGTCTAATCGTCAGCCAATGCCTGGTACTATTTAGTGGAAAGAATTCGAGCGATTTTGTTGAAAGGAGGAGTCGACGAATCTGACGAATATATATGAACTGGAGCGCAGACGTTAGGATGCCATATCGCCATGTCAGGCTTGAGGATTGATGTCGGGCTTGGTACTGCCATTGTCACGCAAGAGCGTCGAGCCTTATCCAGTTCACGCGAGCGCGAAGCATCGTTGGCGTGATGGACTCGTCGCCGTTGATCGGAGCAATGCCCGCTGATGCTCAGAAGGCTTCGAGTTCCGTTGTGACGATGGCTCGCCGTTACGTGGGACCTTCGCGCTGGACTGCCATGACCGGTAGGTGACATCCGTTGGGCAGCGACTACTGGCGCACATAATGACGACGCGTCGTGCGTGATGTGATGCTCGCCGCGGTCGAGCGACGCTTCGGAGCGACCCAGGCGGGTGCGGCCGTCGAACGGCTGTCGGACAACGGCCCTGCCTACATCGACCATCGCACGCGCAGCTTCGCTCGCGGGTTCCGGCGAACTGCTGCGCCATCAACCTAACGGGGTCCTGAGTTACAGGAGCAACTCCAGCCTCTTTCTATGCGTCGCCACAACACCAAAAACAAATTTATGACGAGTCCGACCGGTGTAAAAGAAAAATAACACCCGTCGCATTTCCGTCGATACTCAGAAAAATAGAATGTATGAAAGGCGTTGGTTGATGCTATTTGCATAGCAAGTGCTTTTATTCCAGCATGAATATTCCGAGTGCGATATGAATTCATAAAACTCACGGCAATGAAGGGTTTTGGATTGTGCGCCTGGAGTCGCGACTCAGACGAGATGGCGCGAAAAACTGTCTTTCCGAAAGATCGCGAGGTAGTAAAGTGCAAGGAATAATAAATATTATTGTGGCCGATGACCACCCTGTCGTATTATCGGGTGTCAGAATGGTACTGAGCGGACATACTGATTTAAGAATGGTAGCGACTGCGTGTGACTCGACTGAGGTTGTTGAACGTCTTGCTCGCGTGCCCTGCAATGTACTCGTCACTGACGACGCGATGCCCGGAGGCGAATACGGCGACGGGGTTCCCTATCTGGCGTTCTTGAGAAAGTGTTTTCCGGATTTGAAGATCATCGTATTCAGTATGAATGGCGACCCTGATCTTCGACAGTCGCTCGCGCGGATTGGAGTGCATTCCCTTATTCTAAAGAGTGCTGACGTCGGCGAGCTTGTATCGGCAATACGCAGTGCGTTCTCGGGCAACCTTTGCAACTTCAGTTAGCAACGTTTGGCTGTTATTTTTGTTGAGTTTTGGTTGATTTTTTCAGGGCGATATAAGTCTTTCCCTTCTTCGGCAGTTTTACAACTTGCGATGTAGTGTGAAGATCAAAGGAAATCGAAATGTCGAATAACAAAAAGGCCGCAACTATTCAGGCGCTACTCGCGTTCGTCAATCTCCAAAAGAATGAAGAGCGCGAATTTATAGTAACAATGAACCTTCTGCTTCGGGCCTCTCCAAAAGGTCGGCGGGAAATCATTGCCCAACTTCAGGGGAAAACTTTGGTGAACTCTGATGTTCCCGGAAGGCTATAGGCATTGTCGTCGCTGGCCCGGCGCGGCGAATACAACGGTTTGATAGCCGTTATCGACGGCAAACACCATCAAGCAGACGGTTGATTGAGCGGCTCCGCGCGATAAGCCTCGTTCGTATGGGCGTCGTCAAAGGTGGCAAATTCATTCTTCACGCGCTCGCCGGGCCCGCAAATACCTGGGCACGACATTGGCGATTTACCGAAGAAAACCCAGCGCACTTTGCGCCACGAGACGCGCAACGGCTCATCCGCCACGTTTCCAAAGTATTTGGGCGTAGATTAGAGGGTGTTAGATCCTATGTAGCAGGAAGGCCGGCGAGCTGATCCGTAAAATCAGCTTGTCAACGCTTGCTCAAAGGAGAGCATCATGCACACACAACAGGTCTCCAGGCCATGCGCCGAGGAAATTGTACTGGCAGTGTCGCTCGAGCTCGCAATGGCGAAGTGGAAAGTTGCGCTGCATGATGGCCGCCGCGATCGGCCAGCCGTACATACGGTCACGCAGCCGCAGGCCGCATCCCGTCTGCAGGCGGTGCTGTCCCTGATTGAACAGCACCGGCAGAAATGGGCGTTGCCAGCCAGTGTACGGATTGTCGTAAGCTATGAGGCAGGGCAGGACGCGTTCTGGATCTATCGTGCCTTGCAGGCTCGCGGGATCGAATGTTATGTCGTCGATCCCGCGAGCATCTCCGTTGAACGCCAGAAACGGCGCGCCAAGACGGACCGGCTGGATGTAATCAGGCTGGTCATCAACCTGCGTGCGTGGCTGCACGGTGAACTCGACCGCATGCGCGCGATCCGTGTGCCGTCGCTGCAGGATGAGACGTCGCGCCACCTGATACGCGATCGTGGGCAACTGCAGAAGGAAGTCCTGCAACACCGGGATCGCATGCGCAAGCTGCTGGTCACGCTCGGTTGCTGGGGTGAAGTCGACAGCCGGAAGTTCGCCGTACGTCTGGCAAACGGTGACGTACGGTGCCACGACGGTACGCCACTGCCGCTGGAGCTGCAGCAACGGCTGCTGCGCGAATGCGAGCGACTGGCACTTGCCGAGCAGCAACTGGCGACACTGGAGAGGGCCCGGCTCGAGAGCCTCCCTGAGTTCGCGCGCGAGCGAATCGATCGTCTCACACGCTTGAGCGGCATCGGGGCGGTTGGCGGCTCACGACTGGCACTGGAGCTGTTCTGGCGGCAGTTCAGCAACCGCCGGCAGGTCGGCGCGTGCGTGGGCCTCGCCCCTCAGCCTTATGACAGTGGTGAGAGCCAGGTCGACCAGGGCATCAGCAAGCAGGGTAACCGGCGAGTGCGGGCACTACTGATCGAGATGGCATGGTCGTGGATCCGTAAGCACCTCACGACGACCGTCGTAGACGGCGGCGAGAACCGACATCAAAGTGGTGCCCATCATTTTCGATTTGATGGACATCACTGTGACAGA
>NZ_JACHDM010000073.1:0-3104 GCF_014201065.1 Paraburkholderia sp. Cpub6 | reverse complement strand
GCCTGGAGATGGGTGCCGAGTAGGTGAATCAGGGTTGTGATTGTATCGATGTATTTTAAAGGTGATCGAAAGATTGCTTTGGAATACGGCGCAACACGAATACTCAACCTGTAACGAGTGCGTCTATCCCCTGCGGGGATGGGACCCACGTAAGCGCTAAAGCGCTAACGTGGGTCGACACAGAGACACACCCGTTATAGGGTCAAGCGAACAAGTGCATGTGGTGGATGCCTTGGCGATCACAGGCGATGAAGGACGCGGTAGCCTGCGAAAAGCTCCGGGGAGCTGGCAAACGAGCATTGATCCGGAGATGTCCGAATGGGGAAACCCACTCCTAATGGAGTATCCGTAGCTGAATCCATAGGCTACGTGAAGCGAACGCGGTGAACTGAAACATCTAAGTAACCGCAGGAAAAGAAATCAACCGAGATTCCCAGAGTAGTGGCGAGCGAAATGGGATCAGCCGGTACACGTTATCCGTATTGTTAGTCGAACGCTCTGGAAAGTGCGGCCATAGCAGGTGATAGCCCTGTAGACGAAAACAGCATGGAAGAACTGGGTGTACGAGAAGTAGGGCGGGACACGTGAAATCCTGTCTGAAGATGGGGGGACCATCCTCCAAGGCTAAATACTCGTGATCGACCGATAGTGAACCAGTACCGTGAGGGAAAGGCGAAAAGAACCCCGGGAGGGGAGTGAAACAGATCCTGAAACCGCATGCATACAAACAGTCGGAGCCTCGTAAGGGGTGACGGCGTACCTTTTGTATAATGGGTCAGCGACTTACATTCAGTGGCGAGCTTAACCGATTAGGGCAGGCGTAGCGAAAGCGAGTCCGAACAGGGCGTCCAGTCGCTGGGTGTAGACCCGAAACCAGGTGATCTATCCATGGCCAGGTTGAAGGCACGGTAACACGTGCTGGAGGACCGAACCCACTAACGTTGAAAAGTTAGGGGATGAGCTGTGGATAGGGGTGAAAGGCTAAACAAACCTGGAAATAGCTGGTTCTCTCCGAAAACTATTTAGGTAGTGCCTCGTGTATCACCTTCGGGGGTAGAGCACTGTCATGGTTGTGGGGTCCATTGCGGATTACTACGCCATAGCAAACTCCGAATACCGAAGAGTGCAATCACGGGAGACAGACATCGGGTGCTAACGTCCGGTGTCAAGAGGGAAACAACCCAGACCGCCAGCTAAGGTCCCCAAATATGGCTAAGTGGGAAACGAAGTGGGAAGGCTAAAACAGTCAGGAGGTTGGCTTAGAAGCAGCCACCCTTTAAAGAAAGCGTAATAGCTCACTGATCGAGTCGTCCTGCGCGGAAGATGTAACGGGGCTAAGCCATATACCGAAGCTGCGGATGCACAGTAATGTGCATGGTAGGAGAGCGTTCCGTAAGCCTGCGAAGGTGCACTGGAAAGTGTGCTGGAGGTATCGGAAGTGCGAATGCTGACATGAGTAGCGATAAAGGGGGTGAAAGGCCCCCTCGCCGTAAGCCCAAGGTTTCCTACGCAACGTTCATCGGCGTAGGGTGAGTCGGCCCCTAAGGCGAGGCAGAAATGCGTAGCTGATGGGAAGCAGATTAATATTTCTGCACCATTGTGAAATGCGATGGGGGGACGGATCGCGGAAGGTTGTCCGGGTGTTGGAAGTCCCGGTCCTTGCATTGGAGAAGGCGCTTTGGCAAATCCGGGCGCGGAATTCAAGGGTGCGAGGCGAGCCACTTCGGTGGCGAAGCAACTGGAAGGGGTTCCAGGAAAAGCCTCTAAGCTTCAGTTTCACAGTGACCGTACCGCAAACCGACACAGGTGGGCGAGATGAGTATTCTAAGGCGCTTGAGAGAACTCGGGAGAAGGAACTCGGCAAATTGGTACCGTAACTTCGGGATAAGGTACGCCCTCATAGCCTGACTGGCCTGCGCCAGAAGGGTGAAAGGGTTGCAATAAACTGGTGGCTGCGACTGTTTAATAAAAACACAGCACTCTGCAAACACGAAAGTGGACGTATAGGGTGTGACGCCTGCCCGGTGCCGGAAGATTAAATGATGGGGTGCAAGCTCCTGATTGAAGTCCCGGTAAACGGCGGCCGTAACTATAACGGTCCTAAGGTAGCGAAATTCCTTGTCGGGTAAGTTCCGACCTGCACGAATGGCGTAACGATGGCCACACTGTCTCCTCCCGAGACTCAGCGAAGTTGAAGTGTTTGTGATGATGCAATCTCCCCGCGGCTAGACGGAAAGACCCCATGAACCTTTACTGTAGCTTTGCATTGGACTTTGAACCGGTCTGTGTAGGATAGGTGGGAGGCTATGAAGTTGGGACGCCAGTCTCAATGGAGCCGTCCTTGAAATACCACCCTGATCTGTTTGAGGTTCTAACCTTGGCCCGTGATCCGGGTCGGGGACAGTGCATGGTAGGCAGTTTGACTGGGGCGGTCTCCTCCCAAAGTGTAACGGAGGAGTACGAAGGTACGCTAGGTACGGTCGGAAATCGTGCTGATAGTGCAATGGCATAAGCGTGCTTGACTGTGAGACTGACAAGTCGAACAGGTGCGAAAGCAGGTCATAGTGATCCGGTGGTTCTGTATGGAAGGGCCATCGCTCAACGGATAAAAGGTACTCTGGGGATAACAGGCTGATACCGCCCAAGAGTTCATATCGACGGCGGTGTTTGGCACCTCGATGTCGGCTCATCTCATCCTGGGGCTGTAGCCGGTCCCAAGGGTATGGCTGTTCGCCATTTAAAGAGGTACGTGAGCTGGGTTTAAAACGTCGTGAGACAGTTTGGTCCCTATCTGCCGTGGGCGCTGGATATTTGAAGGGGGCTGCTCCTAGTACGAGAGGACCGGAGTGGACGAACCTCTGGTGTACCGGTTGTCACGCCAGTGGCATCGCCGGGTAGCTATGTTCGGAAGAGATAACCGCTGAAAGCATCTAAGCGGGAAACTCGCCTTAAGATGAGATATCCCCGGGGCTTCGAGCCCCTTGAAGGGTCGTTCAAGACCAGGACGTTGATAGGTCAGGTGTGCACGTACAGTAATGTACTGAGCTAACTGATACTAATTGCCCGTAAGGCTTGATCCTATAACAGGTGTGTCTCGACCCGCG
>NZ_JACHDM010000072.1:0-5025 GCF_014201065.1 Paraburkholderia sp. Cpub6 | reverse complement strand
TTACTCGCCCGCCTTGCTGCAGCTTTGCCATGCTTGGGTCGGCGTCGTCAGCGACCGGCCATCTGCGCATAGTTGCGACCTGCGCATAGGGGTCGGCTACAGCCAATTGCGTCCGGCGAAACGCTACAAGTCTGGCGCGACTGGAGGTAAGTCTTAATTTCGGCGTGCACGGTTGCACTGACTCTGGCGCCCTACGCCTGCATCGATTTCTCAGCCGGGGAGGTGATGAAATTGTTTGGTATCGCACGGCCAACCCATAGCGCATCACCACTGTCGTTCACTGAACGTCAGCAAAGTCGACATGCTGTCGATGGATGCGCCCAGCGTATGACAGATCCACTCGTAATGTGTTGAAAAACTCCCTTTCCTGCGCAACCGGACCGGCACCCGAAAAGTCGGCCTCTCAGATCGCCCTATGCGCCGCTCGAGAGCATCGGTGAAGGTTGAGAGGACACGCGCGTGACGATCGTCGCGCTTGGTCGGCGGGCAAGTCTCATCCGCTTCCAGCCGAACGTCGGCACTCAAGAACCTGCAGGTCTTCAAAGTTGTGCTATCTTGAATCATTGCCTCTGTCACTGCTGTCGGGGAGAAGGATATGAGCTTCAAAACAGCAATAGAACTAACCAAAAAATATTATGGCAACTATCCAGGTCCCACAGAAGAAACCTACGCACTAGCCGAAAAAGTTGCGGATTTTTTCAAAGAAAACGCGATCTCAGCGGCGGGCGTGATTGCCGTTGCGATCGGCTCGGATAAGTATCATTATCTCGGGCTATCCCCCGCCTTGCAAAAGGCTGTCATGACGCAGATGATTGACGAAGCTGGCGGGTCGGCGTTGAACGGGCACTTTCGACTTGGTAGAGGCCTCGAGGCGTACACTGGCGTGAAATTCGATCTTTCTCGAAAAGTGTCCACTGATATCGTCGGGAAAGCGAGCTTCAATAAAGGCTGCGCCGAGAAGAAGATTGTCTCGAACATGTATTTGAGAAAGGTCACTCTCAAAGAGATAAGCGTCATTCCCTTTCCGGAAACGATTTTCGCCGAAAGCATACCGGCCCATATTGTGGTCGCGAGTGCGGACGGGGCGTATATTGCGCCATGCGCCACCTGTCTTCAGATTTACCCCGGATAAGAAGTGATCAGTGGCAATTCGAAGGGCCGCTCCAGGACCAATATGCCTTTTGCATGGTCGTTGGTGGTGTTGTGCGGAGTCGTCGGGCTCATGAGGCAGAACCCGGCCATCATCAGCCTTTCGTCCGTGCGTGAGAAGAGACATACGAAGGTCGGCTTCATATCCGACAACGGCCCGTTGCGCTCGAGAGGCTACCGCTGCATCGCGAGTCTAATCGAACATCTCGGCTAAAGATCGAGCACCAGTACCTTGCTTCTCGCGCGCGATACGCAGGCCGTCAGGAATTCGGCAGCGATACGTGTGCAACCCATCCGGCCTGCTAGACTGGAAGTTCCCCTGCAAGCCATGGAGGGAGACATGACGACCGGCTACGTTGTGAAGACTGGCGAGAACTTCCTCTGCACCGCAGAGGACGGCGATATCGGCATGGCACCGGAGATTAAGGAAGCCACGTCCTTCTCTCGTATGAGGATGCGAACAAAGTCGCGAACGAGCACGCCGACCCCGGATACGAAATCGTGGCCGTCAACATCACGAGACGCTGATGAGGAGTCCGCTCCCAGGCGCTCAGTGAACGAGGGCTAGCAATTCAGGAGGCGCCATGCGATATGGTGCCCCGGCCCGCTGCGTCCAAAATCACCTGAGAATGGGCTGCACTGTGCATCAAGATTCGCACGACGCGGTCGATGCGCACATTGAACGTTAGCATGGACCGCAATCCCGTTTTCCACGAACGCTCAAGAGTTCGGAGTGTCGCCGCGCACCATGACGCCGGCAAACGGATTGATGATCACGTAGTGCTGGCCGACGAGCCACGCAAAGAGCGCGCGCAGCACGGCGAGCGCATACGCGGCGAGCGGACCGTCTGGCCGCGTGCGAACGCCCGCTATTCGGCGGAATCGCGCGGCTGTGGCCGGCCCGGCCGGCGCGGCCGTCGCAGCAACGCCCGGTACGCGATCGCATCGTCGGTCGTGAGCGAGAGAGCGGGACGATTGTAGAAACTGCGTCGCGGGCCCCGAACGCTAGACGCCGAAGTGCCAGCAAACTATCTTGAAGGCGTTCTGGGCGGCTTACCGCAACGGGAACATTGGTTTTTTCCAGAAGGATGAACTGCATCAAGCTGTTTCTGTGCGGTGACGTGATGTTGGGACGCGGTATCGATCAGATACTGCCGCATCCGAACCTGCCCCATCTCTTCGAACCCCATATGCGTTCGGCGAGAGGCTATGTGCGCCTCGCTGAAGCGAAAACCGGCTCGTTACCGGAGTGTGTCACGTTCAGCTACGTGTGGGGCGATGCGCTGCTCGAACTGGAGCGCATGAGTCCTGCCACGCGCATCATCAACCTCGAGACGGCCGTCACATCCAGCGAGGACGCATGGCCCGGAAAGGGCATCCACTACCGCATGCATCCCGCCAACGCGCCCGTCTTGAGCGCCGCGAAAATTGACTGCTGCGCGCTCGCGAATAATCATGTGCTCGATTGGGGCTTTCGCGGGTTGACGGAAACTCTGAATGCCTTGCGTTCAGCCGGCATTCATACGGCTGGCGCGGGGCAGGACGACGTCGAGGCCGCCGCGCCTGCCTTGATCGAACTGGCGGGCGGCGGCAGAGTGATGATCTTCGCCTTTGCCACGGAATGCAGCGGCGTGGGCGCGGACTGGGCCGCCGGTTGGGGCCGAGCCGGCGTGAACCGGCTCCCTGATCTTTCGGCTGACACCGTATGCACGATCGCGGCGCAGGTGCGAGCGGTCAGGCAGGCAGCCGACATTGTCATCGTCTCGATCCATTGGGGCGAGAACTTCGATTTCGACATACCTGCTTCGCAGCGATACTTCGCGCACGAACTCATCGATTCGGCGGGCGTGGATCTCGTACACGGCCATTCGTCGCATCACGTGAAGGGCATCGAGCTGTATCGAGGCAAACTCGTCCTGTACGGCGCCGGGGACTTCATCAACGACTATGAAGGTATCGGCGGTCAGGTAGCGTTTCGCAGCGACCTTGCGCTGATGTATTTTCCAACGCTCGACCTTGAAACGGGCACGCTGACCGAACTGTCGATGACGCCGACGCAGACACGCCACTTCCAGATCAACCGGGCGCCTGAAGAAGGCATTCGATGGTTACACGAAACGCTGAATCGGGAGAGTCAGCCATTGGGCGCCACTGTGGAGCGCCGCGCTAACGACACGCTCGTGCTGCGTTCGGGCGCTTAGGCGCCGAGATAACGCTTGAACCACTGCACCGCGTACCGTGAAACGGCTTCCAGTGTGCCGGGTTCTTCGAACAGGTGGGTGGCGCCGGGGACGATCACAAGATCCTTCGGACATTCGAGCAGAGCGAAGGCCTCCCGGTTGACTTCGATGACATTGACGTCGAGCCCGCCTACCACGAGCAACGTAGGCGCCTGCGCCGCGGCGAGGACGTCGCGTCCGGCGAGATCGGGCCTGCCGCCTCGCGAAACGATCGCCTCAACCGGGACCGACGACACGTGCGCCGCGCGGATCGCCGCAGCCGCGCCCGTGCTCGCGCCGAAGTAGCCGAAAGAGAGGCGTGTCGTCTGCTTCGCCGCGATCCAGGCCGTTGCTTGCGCGAGACGCATCGCCAGCAGCTTGATGTCGAAGCGGGCAGCGGGACCGGTGTCTTCCTGCTCGGAGAGCAAGTCCATCAGCAGCGTTCCGATCTTGGCCCGATTGAGTTCGGTGGCCACGTACTGGTTACGAGGGCTGAATCGTGAACTGCCGCTGCCGTGCGCGAGTAGAACCAGTGATTGAGCGTCCTGTGGCAGCGCGAGTGTGCCCATCAGGGAGGCGTCCTCCACCGGAATGGTGACTTCCTGCAATTGGAGCCTAGGTTCCATGACATCCTCAAACCGGGTGGGGCATTTCCGACCCGATACGCGACGCGCTGGCCGTCGGCGGGCGCGCTGTTGCTGAGCAAGACACTAGATTGCCCGGCAGGCTTCCGCGCATCTCCGGCACGCATCGCTGCATGTTCCGCAGTGCTCGGGTACGTGCCGCGCACATTCATCGGCGCACTCGTCACAGATCCGTGCGCAGAGTTCGCAAAACTCGGGTGCGAAATGGCTTTGTCGAGCCAAGGCCGCAGATGTGAGGCGGCATAGCGAAGCGCAATCGGCGTTGAGGCGAATACATTTGGCCATGTTAACCCGGCCCGGTTCATCGAGGCAGGCGGATGCGCAGCGATCGCAGGCAGCGGCACAAGCATCGCAGGCTTCAATAGACGGCTGATAGATTTCGGGGTTCATCGACGAAGCTCCAGCTTGAATAGAGTTGTTCGGCGTCCGCCGCGTGCTCTCCTCGAAGGCAAGGCGCAACGTGTTGCGATAACTTCAGGGCCGACCAGCGCGGCTCTCATAGCAGCGTAGTCGCTCGTGTCGGTGCCGTAAAGCGAAGCTACGAGCCGGATTCCTCGCGAATAGCTTCGTTAAACGTTTCGAGTTTGATTCGCTGTACCGGTTCGCCGCGGTTCCGGAAGAGATTCTTCGAGACAAGGTGAAAACTGAGGCACTAATCTCCCAGGTCGACGCTTTCCGCGATGGCCGCTCGGTGATCGACATTCGTCTCAACCGAAGCGGTCCCAGTGCGGCCAACTTTCCTTGGACCAACGGCGATAGCAAATGAGTGCAACCACCGCAACGGTTGCCGCCTGCTCCAGTGGAGCGGTGGCCGTTCTATCCTGGCGGATTCAACCGGTGGATGCAACACACTGAAGACTGCGCAAGCAGTGGGAGTGTTGCAGATGAAACCGCGACGCCGGATTTACTACAGCGAGGAGCAGAAAGCGCTGATGTGGGAACGTTGGCGGAAGGGAGAGTCTCTCCAGAAGATCGCCCAGCTTTTTGACCGGAACCACTCGTCTGTACAGGGG
>NZ_JACHDM010000071.1:0-5197 GCF_014201065.1 Paraburkholderia sp. Cpub6 | reverse complement strand
AACACTTCGCGACCCACGAACAGGCAAGGCGGCGTCTGTTCTCGTTTCTGGAGAGCTGGTACAACATACGCCGCCTGCACAGCAGCATCGGCTACTGTTCGCCGCTCGAGTTCGAAAACCTGCATGCGCAAGGTCAAAGCTTATCGCGGCGCGGGTTGTCCACCGCCAGGCAGCGTCGTGGTCGTGACAGGCGACCCGCCACCCGGCCGTGGACAACCCGCGATTTGATCTTATCGGGAGGTGCCACACCGCATTAAACTCAACTGCAAATCTATCCGTCGAACCGGGTCAACCTCAACGGCGAGCGAACACATCGATCACGAAAGCCACATACAGCCAGCCCTGCCACGTCGAAACGTAGGTGAAATCCGAAACCCAGAGCTGGTTCAGCCGTGCCGCCTTGAACTGGCGATTGACCCGATCCAGCGGGCGCGGGGCTATGGCATCAGGAACAGTCGTGCGAACACGCTTGCCTCGCATCACGCCGCGCAAACCCAGTTGCTTCATCAACCGTTCGACCGTGCAGCGCGCCACCGCGATACGCTCCCGGTTCATCTGCTTCCAGACTTTATCCGCGCCGTAGACCTGCATGTTGGCCTGCCACACACGCTTGATCTCCGGCCGCAGACGTTCATCGCGGATTGCGCGAACAGAGCGCCGCGACGGATCACGAAGCTGCGCGGCATGGCGTCGGTAACCCGACGGGGCAATCCGCAAGACCTTGCAGATCGGCTCGACCCCGAAGGTGTCGCGATGCTGATCGATGAAGGCCTTCAGGACTTGAAACGGCGGTCGAGCTCCGCCTGGGCGAAAAACGCGCTCGCGACCTTGAGAATCTCGTTGGCACGACGCAACTCCTTGACTTCGCGCTCCAAGGCCTTGAGGCGCTCGCGCTCGTCTGTGGTCACGCCATCGCGCTCACCGTGGTCGACCTGGTCGCGCTTGATCCACTCGTGCAGTGTCTGCGGTGTGCAGCCGATCATGGGCGCAATCGATTCGACCGCCGCCCACATCGACGGATGTTCGCTACGCTGCTCGCGCACCAGGCGCACTGCGCGCTCCCGGACTTCCGGGGAAAACTTGGTTACCTTCTTGTTCATGGCTCCATTCTCTCAAGAGTTGGAGCCTCCACAAAATCCGGGGCGGTTCAGGCCCGCGTCTGTAGGATAGGCTCTGACATCGTGGATATACGCCGATACCTCGGCGATTTGCGCCCTGTTGAGGGACTATTCCATCGTCTTGGCCGAGCTATTGGCGTCGATACAGAAGACTGCCGACGAACTATGCATGTACTCCACTTTTTCTGTAGGCCCCACGGCGCACAATCCGGGAGACCCTGCCTTGGCGTCCGCGTTGGAAAACCAGACATGCGATGGCAAGAGGCGCGGGTATTAACAAGATTTGTTGAAACCTTTTAACACCCAAACGCCGCTTATCGCGGCCAGCCCGCCCCCGCCCTCGCCGGCCTGCCGGGGCCGCACAGACACTCCCCGTCCCCCGGCGCGGCGCGCCCTCCCCGGCCGTGGCGTGGGGGCCGGGTCCGTGACACGGTCTTTCACCCTGGGGCGTGCAGAAGATCGAGCCAGGGTTCATACCTAAGCCGTCTCCTCCATGTCTCCGCATGGATTCCGGCCCGCCGCGCGCGGGCTTTAATGAGATGGTCAGCCTGACCGAAACAGCCCGATCGGCTTACGCTGATCGGGCTGTTTCCTTATGGGAGATCGTCATGGACACCATCTCGTTGATTGGAATCGATCCTGGCAAGCATTGCTTTCACCTGCACGCACAGTCCGCATCGGGCCACATGGTGTTGCGCAAGAAGCTGACGCGCAACCAGATGTTCACACTGCTTGCCCGTGTTCCGAGCTGCACGGTGGTCATGGAAGCCTGTGCCGGCGCTCACTGGGTCGCCCGTCGCCTCCAGGAACTTGGGCACCACCCGAAGCTGATATCCCCGCAGTTCGTCAAACCTTTCGTGCAAGGCAACAAGAATGACTTCGCCGACGCGCAAGCGATCTGCGAGGCCGCGTCACGTCCCAGCATGCGGTTCGTCAGTCCGCGCAACGAGGTGCAGCAGACGATCTCAGCGCTGCATCGGGTACGCGAAGCGCTGGTGCGCGACCGTACCGGCACGGTCAACCAGATTCATGCCTTTCTACTCGAATTCGGCGTGAGCCTGCCCAAGGGGATGGGCGTCATCCGCCGACTTCCTGCCGTGCTGGCCTCGCATGATCTGCCGCCGCGACTAGTCGCGCTGCTCGAGCGTCTGCAGGCACATTTCAAGTACCTCGACGAACAAGTCGCGCAACTCGAAAGCGAATTGATCCGGCAACTGCGGGAGGACGAACGCAGCCAGCGCCTGCTGGAGATTCCCGGCATCGGCCCAATCACGGCCAGCGTGCTGGCAACCGAATTGGGCGACGCCCACCAGTTCGCTTGCGCTCGCCAGTTCGCCGCATCCATCGGGCTGGTTCCACGCCAATACAGTACCGGCGGCAAGCCCACGCTGCTGGGAATCAGCAAGCGCGGCGATAAGAATTTGAGGCGACTGTTAGTCCAGTGCGCGAGAGCGCTCATGCTGCACATCGAGCGGCACGCCGATCGCCTGGGGGCCTGGGTCCGCGACCTGCTGGCCCGACGGCATTCCAACGTGGTCGCTTGTGCGTTGGCCAACAAATTGGCGAGGATCGCCTGGGCCATCCTCGCCCGCGGAACACACTACCAAAGTGCTCAGGCTGTGGCAGCAGCCTGACTGTGCGCCGCCTACGTTACTCCTTCTGACCCAAGTCACTTCCTGGTTTTGCGACGCGAGATACGTGAAGACATAAACGGCTCAACGGCCGAGCAAGCAACCTGGCAAAGCAAATAGTATTCCGATACTGCGGCTTTTTTAAGGTTTGCCCGGCGCGGCTCTCATCATGGGGCGGGCACCTGTTCCCACAACGACCCCGGATAGATTTGCGCAAGCCCAATTTACGTCAACACCACCTCGCTTGCAAAAGTCAGGCTGATCATAGATTTCTTTGGAGGCGCCGGTACGCAGGGACGACGCGGGTATCCTCCTCTTCTCCGGACTGATCAGGCGGGCGCCGGACCCATCGCCGCCGGTCGCGACGCGAGAGGTCAGACGCCGGGCATCAGAGTCCGGCAGTCACCCGGTACTCTCGCTCAATGACAAAAATTCGGCCATTGCGGACGTAGGAATGTCGGCCACTGATGGGCAACTGAGGGGCGCTTTGCCGCCCCTCGCGCCGTCGTGGCCTCGAATGTCATGTGCCGATGCGAGTGAATGAGTTCTCGCGACCCAGAGGAGAAGTCCGCGACCGGAAAGCGATCATTCACGGTGGGCAACTCGGTTGAACAATCCACTACGGTAGCTCTACGCTCAGGATGGTTGGGCCAAGGTTGCGGAGCGCCGGGTTCAGCCGCATTACAAGCAACGTGTCATCGTTGTCCTCGTTCATCTTCGCCATGCCCTGAATCGGGTCCTCCGACTTCACAAGTCGGCTCATGGTGCCTATGCCGTCTTCGTAGGTTGGCGTTTCAAACGAAACTTGATCCGAGCCAAAGCGACGAATGCAATCGTTAGGGACAGTTTCTGAATGCTTCCTTTGGCAAGATACCTTCATTCGCCACTGCATCGACGAAGGCTTGTCGGTTCGGAAACCCCTGTCCAGCGATCTTGGCTGCTCCAAAGCTCCCGGAGGTACCCCGTACGACGTGCTGAGTTGAATGCCGCGGCCCTTGATGGGACTGTCGTGAGCGGCTCCAACTGGCGTGCGTCGTCCGGCGCCATCAAAATCTTGGAGCCGTTCGAGCCATAGAGATCGACGCATTTCCACCCACGTGGTTCCATGACACCGAGATCTCTTACCGCGTACCAAGCTAGACGCGATGCTACGGTGAGAGGAAGCGAGGGACCCTTAGATATCTTGGATGCTGACTGAGGTCCGAGTTGGCTTAAAGGCGCACTCGGCGATTCGATGCACGCGGTGCTGTGCGGCGCGGGCTACAACCTGAGGATGATCATCAGGAAGCTGCGGCTTCTTTGTGCCTTCATTCTCGCTGCTTTGTCCAACTGTAATACTGCCGCCAACGCAGTGGTTTGACGCAGGCGGCACGAGAAAAGAATTGTTCAGGGGTGACTATCTAGTGACCACTGTCGGGGTTGCATTGGGGTAGATGACCACAGGTAGCCGCCCCCCAGCGATCCATACTGCCGCTTGCACTGGTGCTCCCTGAAACCCCGCCATACCCGGAGTTATTGCTAGCATTGGCCGATGCCGATTGCTCATCTGGTTGCCCGGATGCATCCTGCGCTTGCGCTACGCCCGCAAGCGAGAGAATGCCCAGGAGCACTGCAGACACGAATATTGTCGTCTTCATGGCTTAACTCCTTCAGTATGAAATCAGGTTCAGTTAGGGCGGCCGCTTTGACATAGGCGGAGGACGTAGCAGCCGACATGCGCGGCAATACCGCGCTTAGCGTCCGAGGTGACAGGAGCACCTGAATGACCGCCGGTGGGCTGGTAAGCCCGGTGCGCAATAGAGAGCGCACTATTGCTGCCGACGTGAAATTGAAGCAGTTGCCGTTGCACGAATGAACCGTATATTCGCGATGCTCTCGGTTCGAGCATGCGTTGGGCATCGGGTGGGTTCGCTTGAATCTCGGCATCAGGATCAAAAACGAGGTCGGCAACGACAATTGAGGTGAAATACATCGCACATGGTGCCTATGTATGCACTGCATGTTCCTCACCATTCGATAATAATTCTTCATTCCTAATATGTATGCGAGAAGAGAAGAATCTGAATTGTCTTTCGATGAATTACACCATCCTTATTTCGAATTATGCTGCATTGTTCTGCCGTGTAACCTTGTCATTTGTAGTTAGATCGATTATTTGATGCTCGGTATCAAATGTTCCTTAAGGGGCGAACAAATGTTCGGTGTCGCTTTGCGACTATTCGTCAAAGTGACTTCTTGAGAGCGCGGGGCACACGCCGGGTAACGGATTCAGGTCGACGCGACACAAGGACAACTGCGGGTTGCTGGTACTGCGCACCGCCGCACACTTACCCTCGATTGTCAGCTTTGACAGTCTTCTTAGTCTCTAGTTCCAAGTGCAACACCTTGAATGAGGTAGGGTGTTGCGATGAAGAAGAACTACAAGCATTTGAGTGCGGAAGAACGCGC
>NZ_JACHDM010000070.1:0-5755 GCF_014201065.1 Paraburkholderia sp. Cpub6 | reverse complement strand
AAGACGACTGAACGAGCGTCCAAGAAAGACACTGGACTACGAGACGCCCGCCGAACGATTCCAGCAAACTATTGCATCCACCGGTTGAATCCGCCAGCTGTTCCAGACACTGGAGCTAGCGCGCTTGAACCTGATCAGGACGATGATGGGTGCCGGACCGCTATCGATCCGCGAGCTCGCGCGCCGGCTCGGTCGCGGTGTCGAGCGCATCCACGAAGACGTTCATGCTTTGCTGAACGTAGGCCTACTTGAAAGCACAGATGACGAGTCTTTCGAGTGCCCGTATGCCGTGGTGCATGTGAACTTCACGCTTACCGCTGCGGATCCGACTGAATGAATTAAAGGACCATGCGAATCCTAGTCCGTGGTTTGTGCGTCGATCGCACACGGCGGGCCCTATGTGCGCCCGCCGATCGACGGTCGCGAAGGTGCCGTCATGCTGGGCGTAGGTTTGGGCGCCATTGGCACAATACTTCTAGTCTATTGGATTCGGTGCGTCGGGCGGCTAGGTGAGCAGCGCTACCGGGTTTTCCCGAACTCTGTCTACAACGGTATCGAGGGAAACGCCTCGCACGGAGCTATGCTGTCGGAGCGCCCGGCATATTTAATGCGCGCATTTCTCTAATATTGCCTGATATGTCTTCAGTCGATCAGTGACCACTTCTCTAGAGTATTCGTACATGGGTTGCGACGGTTGCCCAGGTATAAGCACCCTGTTCAAGTCGAGTTGATTCTGAAGGGATACAACTTGGTCTTTTGCAAAGCTACAAGAGTTCGCGGTTCCTGCTAGCTCGTTCAATGCGGCAATCTGGTTAGCATAGTCGTCAAGCTTGGCTTGGTGTGTCTTGTCGGCGGCGGTGAGTTGTGTGACTTGATTTTTTAGACTGATGTTTTCCGCAGACTGCTCTGCGAGCAATGCGTCGCTCTTGCCGGACTTTGCCGACAACTGATTAATTTTGTCCTGATATTTTTCGCCGGCTGATTGCAATCCAAGGTGATACCCATACTTGCCTGCGGCAGCGCAAAGCGCAAGCAGTGCCGTGATCATCAAGATGTTGGTGTGCAGCTTCGAATTGCCCTTGGTTTCTGTTGCAGCTTGGTCTGACATGGCTGGTTTCCTGATTGAGGAGGCCGCTTTATCGGCAGATTTCGGGAAAATCTTTAGCGAGCAAGTCAACGTGCCGAATTTGAACCCATTGGGAATGCACGCCTTGACAACCTTCAACACGACATCAACCTTTGGCTTGCGCGGATTGCCGAACGGCGAGGGATGCCTCACTGGCGGCTGCTCGAGAAGGTGCGCAATTTGACGGCCATTCCCGACGGCGTCGCGGCGGCGAGCATGATCTCGACGGAGATCTCGACGGCGACCGGAAGCGGCCAGCGTTCGACCTTACACGTCACGGTGTCTGGTTACTGGCGTCGTCCACTCGCGGCACGGCGGCGGCCACGCTACGCGATGAATTTGCGGTCGACTCGACGAACTCGGCAGAGCAGGTATCGCTCGCGCCGGCTGTCGACCGGACTGACTCTTTCTATCGGATTGGCCTCGCTGAGGGCTACGCCGCAGGCCTGCGTGATGGGCGCGCCGCTGCTGGGTATTCCGACGGTGCGAACGACGTCGTCAAGGCGATCGGCGATCACCTCGAGCGTCGCGTCGCGTCCGCTCCCGAGGTTTCAGCATGAATATCGACTTCGATAGGGTGCTTGCCAATCGCTTCGTTGGCTGTTCTGCTCTCCTATTTATAAAAGGGGGGCTCATGACACAGCAAAATAGACCGGAAAATACTGAACAGGTGAATGGTGTAGACCATCGGCTGCTTGACGGGTACGACGGCTCGGCGAGGGAACCCTCAGATGACTACATCGCACGGCTTATCGCGAGTGCTCCCGAAGCGGTGCGCGCACGGATTGCCGAAGCCGCTAAGGAAAGAGCGGTCGATCAGCAGTAACATCGCAGCACTGACCCGCTACACCTGCGGCGCGGCGCCTATGGGCGCCGTTTTCACGCCCGGTGAAGGCTGCGCTCACCCGCAGGGTACGAACTGCCCGTCTTGGTCATACATGCCGTAAGCGAAGCGGACGTGCCAAGCCTTCTGATAGTCTTCTGACAAAATCCCGATGGACATAGGCAGGCCTGCAAAGGGCTGCATGTTTTTGCTGCACGAATGAGCGACGATCATTTCGAAGCTGTCGAGCAGCGCCTTCGTCGTTCGATCCATGAACCATGAGATAGGGCAGCGAGGATGCGTGGTTTTGCGAAAATCGATTTCGATCGAGGGAAGGGCGATCGAACCATCAGGTTGCGGCGCGAAGTCACTGGTCTTTACGCCGGTCAAATTTCCGTGTTCAAGACAATCGCGAGCATTTCGAATTAGTTGTAGGAAAGGAACCGTCATCTCTAACGCCTTGTGAAACGGATCATCCTCGCCGTATAGAGACTTCACCATTTTGTGAAGGTCATCCCAACTCTTTTTCCGCATCTCAGGATAGAACAGCCGGACGATCCCTAGAAGCGAGACAGCGAAATGGTCTGCCTTCTGCGCGAAGGTTTTACAATGGCTTCGAACGTTGCTTACGGCCGGAATTGTCTGTGACGCGTCGTTTGTTTCAAGGAATTCGGTTTGCTCTATCGCGGCCTTCTCGGCGCAGACAAACGCCTGAGCCGCTTCGTGCGTCGAGACGATGTCGCTGAACGCATCGAAAGAGAGTTGCATTGCGTGATCGTTGTCGATCGACTGGAACTCTTTTCGAAACATAACTTTTGCCTGCAGTAACGTTCTACAAAGCAGGTCGGATGCCGTTCCGTGGTCGAAGATCTTTTGCTGAAAGTTTGGTGGTAGAGCCGGGTTCTTGCGATCGGGGTCGATCTGGTCCGCGACCTGCATTCGGTAAGTACACTTCTCAGTGATCAGAAGAAGGCCGTCGCCGAGCTTGAAAATGTCCCTGATCGGGGTGCCGTCATCCGGATTGTTGAGCGAAAAGCTGCCGCCTGAATCACGGCTCGGAATTGGTGGTCGCTTGTCCATCCGATCATTCTAAGCGCAATCACGAGCGCCCGGGTAGGCCGACCGGTGTGTGAAACGAGGGCCGTTGACGGGCCGGTGTTGCACGAGACCGATGCTGCACCGCAATCGTCGTCGAGGAGGGTAAGAATCCTGTGCATGCTGCGCCCTATGTGTGCCCGACCCAGTCTTCGGATCCCGGAAACGCTCACCGTTAGAGGCGCAGCGCGCTGCCTCGATCAGATCATCTATCTGTTGATGGGTTGGTCCGGATGTTTGCAGAATTGGCTTTTGCCTTTACTCGGGTGCGCCTACTTTCGACTTGGCTCGGTACCTGCGAACCATGTTGAGTAAGCGTAAATCGAGGCGAACAGAACTTCATCGCCGAAGGCCTTTGCTGCGAAAGCGAAGGCGGTAATGCACCGGTAAAAGTAGTTCCACAAATCGTCCTTGTGATCCCGAAACAGAGGCGAATCAAGCATGCCCGCGACGTGAAACGTCGGCGGAGCGCCGCCATACATCTCCATGATCTGCGGCGAGGCACCGTGCACATAGCCCGAGTAAGTCTTGCTTAAGGTACGAACCACCTCCGCTGCCGTGCTAGCGTCCAAGGCGGTACCGGTGACGCGTGCTAAGTACGCATGTATTCGCCGCCTAGGGATCATCGGCCGCTTTTGTGTCGATTTGATCGGATTTTGGGGAACGTCGAACTCCTCCTCGTAAAAGGCGGCCAGGTAGTCACGAAGCAAGTCAGCTGTGTCTTCGCGTATCTCCGCGTACGTCAGGAAGGTAACGTCCTCCTGAAACTCGTCTAGCATTCGCTGTAGCGCCGCTTGTTCCTGTAAGAATCCATGTTTCAGCAAAACTCGAGCGGCGTGCAGACCGCTGATGATCCTGGCCAGCTTCTGTACGATCGCTTGCTGGGTGGTTTGTTCGACATACCGATAGGCGAAGCTGTCGGCCATCGGGACGCGTTGTGGTGGCGGCGCCTGCCGCGTGAGCTGCTCGAGCGTCCGCTCCATATATTCAAGCGCCTGATCGTAGAATGCGTCCATCTTGTTCTTTCCGGGGAATTGTTCTGGACGGCGCGCTTCGCCGCTACTTTCAGCCGCATGCATTATCGCTCCCTTCGTTCATGCCTTCCTTCCTGTGCAGAAAAAACGCTCTCTGCTTTGCGTCGTAACCCGATCCCAAACGGCGCGCTCTATGCATGGCCGGCCGGTTCCGTGACGGCGCCGACGATGAGTTCGACGCAATCGCCGCCCTGTCAGGTGGTGATTACCGCAACCGCCGCAGCGGGTACGGCTGACTGGAACTGGCTCGAGACGTAGCAGCGGTCGCCGCGCGCCTATAATGGTCGCTTGCACTCAGCCAGGAGCTGACCATGATCAACCATCCCGATCTTCGCGCGCCGTACAGCATTGGACTGCCGGACACCGGCTCACCAGAGTTCATCAAAGAGTGGCGTCGGCAGTCGCGGCTAATCCGTGACAACGCGGCGGCGGAAGCGGAAGACATGGCCTTCATCGAGCAGGTTGTCGATTTGGACGACTGGGAGTGACAGCCGTGCAGCACTCAGACTTTCAGATCGGAACGCAGTTTTACACCGAGTCGGGCTTGTGGCGATGCACCGACGTCGGATCGCGTACGATCGTGGCCGTGCAGGTGCAGGACGGATATCCCGGTCCTACAGAGGCGCCCCCCTTCGTAGATGCTGTCGAGGTAGTGTTCGACGAGTACGATTTTCCAGGGCTTTCCCGTGAGCCGGTTGCGGACTGACTGCCGTGACACCCCCGAAGGGCAGCAAAACCGGCGTCTCCCTCAGTCCGCTTTGAGCGGATGCTCCTTCAGTTACGTGTGCAGCGCGTCGTTCATGCGCGTCTGCCAGCCGTCGCCGGTCGCGCGGAACGCATCGACAATGTCTACGTCGGCGAGAACTTCATCGGTCACGCGCGCCGCGCCGATCGCTGAGCTTCAGCTATTTTGCGGATCTTCGCGTTGTCTGGAGCTCTCAAGCCCCTGAGCCTCGATCATGAAGTCGACGTGTACCGCGTCATACGGAAACACGACAGCTCCTCCATCCGCATGGTCAAGCACGCCGGTGTTCAGCAGCGCACGCACGTCCTCATGAACACACTTCACATCGCGGTCAAGCCGGCACGCGAGCTCGTGGATCGACGTTGGACCGGAGCCGATCATCTCGCAAATGATCTGCCAGCGCGTTTGACTGAGCGTCTTGAACAGGAGATCCGTCGTCGCGAAACTGATAAACGATCCTTGTCTCTTGCCGTTCATGGCGGCGACGAAGCGGGCCGAAAGGTCGGCTCGCGAGGCTACGCCGATGGTTACTGTGGTCATTGTGATGCCTCCAATGTTCCGGTTCTTCTGCTGCTCGCGGCGCAATCTCGGCGTCGATCATCCGCGCTCGAGCACAGGTCCCCAGTTCATTCTACTGCGTGGCGAGCGCGGCGCACGCCCGTTTGACTGCTGCTTTGCTGATCCCGAACTGTGCGGCCGTCTGCGCGATGCTGGCGCCATGTTCGGCACGCCAGGCTTTGACCTCGGTGTAATCGGCTTTGCGTTTGCGTCCGACCTTGGCATAACTGCCATCGGTCTTCGCGATTGCGATGCCGCGCGCCTGCATCTCTCGCCGATTTAGAGCGTGTTAGGCACTTTTCATAATCGGTGCAGCATGAACGAGCATAAGCATGGCGAAGACGACGAAGTGCAGGCCTGCCAGGGTTTCGGGC
>NZ_JACHDM010000069.1:0-5922 GCF_014201065.1 Paraburkholderia sp. Cpub6 | reverse complement strand
TCTGTAATGCGGTACCCAACCCGCGGATATCAGCATGATCCACCGTCGAGATGTACTGCTACGTCGCCCTCAGGAAATTCCAACAATATGAATTCGAGAAACTGAAAAACCGATCCCGATTGACACCGGGAGTCATATCAGCGGGCAGCACGCGCTGGTCGCGCACTTGCGCGACGACAATCGTACGCTGCCTGACAATGCGGTCCGGTGTATCAATTGCCACGGCCACGCGGACAACGCAGCGTCTTTTGCGCCCCCGTTGACAAGCCAGTATCTGCTCAGCGATACCCGCCGACGCGGCGGCCCGCCGAGTCGTTACGATTTGGGCTCGTTCTGCCGTGTCCTGAATGTCGGCGTCGATCCGACAGGAATCGTGCTGAAGAAAGCGATGCCGCAATACACGTTCAGCGATACAGAATGCGCAGCGCTTTGGAGCTTTGTCACCGCCCGGTAGGGCTTCGCCCGCTGGACATGTGAAGTTTTCTCGCACGGCTCATTGAACTGGATGACGCATACACTCGAACAAACGCGCCAGATCTTCAGCGCTTCGGGTCAGTGTTTCAAATGCCCTCGCGCCAAGGACTATATTCAAACTCTGCCTTCCGGCTGATCGCCCGCTACGGGCGTCGACGGATCATTCCGTCGACTACTTGCGTCAGGACAGATCCAAGGGTGTGTGTCATGAGATGTCCCATTCGTGCATGGTTGGTGCGGCGGGCTACGCAGGTGACGGCGGTCTCGCGGTTCAGGCGATGCTGTCGGGTCCAAGGGGGCTCGCGTTCGGGCGTGACGGAGCGCTGTATGTCGCCGATGGTTTCAGGATCCGCAAGATCACCGGACTCCCAGGTCGTCACCGCTGGGATTGCCGGGACAAACGGCGCTACGGCCTTGACGGCAACGATGGTGACGAAGATTGAGGTCAGAGTTGCAGAGCAAAACAACGGGCATCGCTTGGCCCAGAGAAACCGAAGCTTTCAGGAGCCTGTCCATGTCCGCGCCGAGAATCAGCGTTCTGCTGCCGGTCTTCGAGGTCGAGGACTATATCGAAGACTGTCTGGATTCCCTGCTGTCACAAACCTGCACTGATTTCGAAATCATCGCCGTCGACGACAGCAGCCCCGATCGCTCAGGTGAAATCGCCGCCCGCCTGCTCGCGCAACAGGATCGCATTCCATGGAAGTTGATCAGGAACACCGACAATAAAGGGCTCGCTGAAACGCGAAAAATCGCCGCATCGGAAGCGCGCGGCGACTATGTGCTCTGCGTCGACAGCGACGACCACGTTCATCGCGATCTGATTCGCACCGTGCTGCGCGAAGCCGATCAGCACGACGCCGATGTCGTCATTTTCGCCGCCGAACACGTGAGCCCCGATGGCGCCGTCAACGCTCGCATCGATTCCGGCGACTGCATCATCACCGGCGTGCAAGCCGTGCAGAAAATCATGGGACTGGAACTGCAAGCCTTTTGCTGGAACAAACTCGTGCGCCGTTCCATTTTCGTCGCGGCCGACCATCCGTGCGGTCTCATCTACGAAGACATTTGCGTGACGGTGCAGACGCTCGCCAGCGCGAAAATCGTGCGGCTCATTCCGGACAGCCTTTACTCATACATGTTCCGCGAATCGGCAATTTCCAGGCGCTTCAACCCGCGGGTCGTCGATCTTTTTGTCATCATCGACCGCGTTGAAAAACGCACTGCGTTCCTCCCGATTCCCGACTACAAACGTCTGTTGTTCCGGCTCAGATACATCTTCGGATACCGCGCGATCGCGTTTCAGGCCGCTATGACCGCGCCGAGCTACGAGCTCGCGAGCCCGATCCTATATAGCGTTTCGAAGAAGCTGCGTGTGAAGCACCTGATCGGCATGTATGCAGACGGACGGCCGAAGCTCTCCGTTGCGATGACGATGCTCAAGATCCATCCGTGGATCTTCTATTGCTTCGTGAGACGCTTCAATCATCACTGATCCTGCGAAATGCGCCATCTGGCACATAACGCAGAGCGCGTTGGAAGTATCCGTTTAACCCTCTGAAAGGCACGGCGTTTGCGTACCCCAACGGGCCGCGCCTACTGACGACGAAATCTGGTGACCCTGTGCGTGTGACATATATGATGGACTTATGCTTATGCCGCGCTTGTCCTGAACTTTAATCGAAGTATTGAAAACGGTCTAACCATGGCGAATCCACTCCGACAGAACATCGTCGCGCTGACCATCCTGCAGGCGGCTAACATGCTGCTGCCGCTTGCAACCGTTCCCTACCTGTTGCGCGTGCTGCGCCCGGAACACTTTGGCGCATACATCTTCGCACAAGCCATCATTGGCTACCTCGTACTGCTGACCGACTACGGTTTCAACTGGTCATCGACTGCCCACGTCGCACGGGTCCAGAATGACCGGTACGCGGTGTCGAAGATCTTCTGGGCGACGCAAGGCGCCAAGGCGCTGATCGCGGTGGTCTGCCTCGCGATGCTGCTGTTAGCGGCGTTGTTCGTGGCAAGACTGCGCGAATTGCTGCCGGTTCTGCTGGCGACCTATCCGGTCGTGATCGGAACGGTGCTGTTTCCCCAGTGGCTGTTCCAGGGCCTGGAGCAGATGACGCTGACTACCGTTTCGATGCTGAGCGCGCGGCTGCTGCTGCTTCCGCTCACGTTCGTCCTGGTGCACTCGCCGGCCGACACGTGGATCGCCTCGCTGATCAGCTCGATGAGCGTGGTTGCTGCCGGACTCGTCGCCTCGTTCCTGATCGTAAAAGACCGGATGATTGTCGCGATGGTGCCGGGCAAGGCGGAGATCCTGGAGACGCTTCGTGACGGCTGGCACACGTTCATTTCCACCGCAGCGATCAGTTTGTACACCACCACCAATAGCGTGGTGCTCGGATTTATTGCGGGGGATGCCGCTGTTGGCTTCTTTGGCGTCGCCGACAAGATCCGCAACCTCGCCCAGGCGCCGCTCGTACCGGTCGCCAACGCGGTGTACCCGCGCGTGACGGCGCTCTTTTCCGAAGACTCCGCCAAGGCGTTTGCGCTGGTGCGCAAGATGTTTTACCTGGCGGGCTCGTCCATGTTGCTGGCTTCGGTCGCGCTGTGGGGCGGCGCCGAGTTGATCGTTCGTATCGCGATGGGCTCCGGGTACGAACCGGCCGTGATCGTCCTGAAGTGGATGGCGCCGATGCCACTGCTCATCGGGCTGAGCGGTGTATTCGGCGTTCAGCTGATGCTGCCGCTCGGCATGAAGAAGAAGGTCAGCGAGATCCTGATCGTCGCCGGCCTGTTCAATCTTGCCATCCTCGTGCCGCTTGTATGGTTTTACGGCGCTCAGGGCGCGGCAATGTCAGCGCTGGCCACCGAGTTTCTCGTCACGGCCTCGATGGCGCTTTACCTGATCAAATGCAAGGTTCCGGCTTTCCAAACGAGGGTGCGCACAGATGAAATATGACTTCCTTATCGTAGGCGCCGGCTTTGCGGGCGCGGTCTGTGCCGAACGCCTCGCGGCAAGCGGAAAACGCGTGCTCGTCGTCGACAAACGGAATCATATAGGCGGCAACGCCTACGACCGGCACGATGAGAACGGCGTGCTGATCCATCCGTACGGTCCGCATATCTTTCATACCAACAGCAAGCGGATATTCGAATACCTGTCGGCTTTTACCGATTGGCGCTTCTACGAGCATCGCGTGAAGGCCTATGTAGACGGGGGCCTCTATCCAATACCGATTAATCGCACGACGATCAACAGGTTATATGGCCTCGACCTGAACGAGCAGGCCACCGTGGCGTTTCTCGAGTCGGTAAGTGAAGCGCGAGGAACCGTCTCCACCAGCGAAGACGCGGTGCTCAGCAGCGTTGGCCGCGATCTGTGCGAGAAGTTTTTCCGTGGCTATACGCGCAAGCAATGGGGACTCGATCTTTCTGAACTGTCCGCGGGTGTCGCTGCGCGAATCCCGACACGTTCGAACGACGACGACCGGTACTTCACCGATACGTATCAATTCATGCCGGCGCAAGGCTACACCGCGATGTTCGAAAGGATGCTTGGCAGTCCGGACATCGAGGTACGTCTGTCGACCGACTATAACGAGGTGAAAGCGAGTATCGAATGCGGACACCTTGTGTACACAGGACGGATTGACGCGTATTTCGGCTATCGCTTCGGCAAGCTGCCGTACCGCAGCCTGGATTTTCAGCACCAGCATCTGAGCGACGTGGAGCGCTTTCAGACGACAGGTACCGTCAACTATCCGAACGATCACGAATACACGAGGATTACGGAGTTCAAGCACCTCACCGGGCAGCAGCATCCGGGCACCTCGATCGTCAGGGAGTATCCGCGAGCCGAAGGTGAGCCGTACTACCCGATTCCACGCAAGGAAAACGAGGCATTGTTCCTGCGCTACAACGCGCTTGCGGAGACAGTTGCCGATATTACTTTTGTGGGCAGGCTCGCGCAGTATCGCTACTACAACATGGACCAGGTCGTTGGTGCGGCGCTTAAAGCTGCGGAAGGGCTCATCCAGAGCGCAGCAATCAGCGAGTGCTAGCGGGCACCTGAGAGCTTTCCTGGGACTGACTGGAAGATTCGGAGCATCGCATAGGGAGTTCGGAAGATGGAAAAGTACCTGGTCGTTCTGAGGTGTGGAGACCGCTCCTTGCATCCGCAATGGTTCAGCGGCGGAAAGACCCCGCGCTTTGACCTGATACTGAGTTACTACGGGAAAGACAAAAATTTTGCGGACGACTTTGCTAAAACCATACATCGATTCAAGGGATCAAAGTGGGAAGGTCTTCACGACTTCATGTTGCGAAACGCCGAATTGGTTTTGCAATACCGCTACATCTGGCTCCCGGACGACGATATCCTGACCGATGTTCAAACGCTCAACGAGTTCTTCGACTATGTAGAACGGGAGAATTTCGCACTCGCGCAACCGTCTCTCGACCAGAGAAGCTACTTCAGTCACGCAACGACGTTGCAGAACAGGGCGTTCGAGTTTCGTGAAACCAATTTCGTGGAAGTGATGGTGCCATGTTTCTCGTCGAATGCCTTGCATGCGATAAAGGACAGCTTTGGATGGACCAGCACAGGCTGGGGTCTGGATTACCTGTGGCCCAAACAGGTCGCCCCGCTAGGGAAGGTTGGCATTGTCGACCGTTTTGCCGTGTTGCATACACGGCCGGTCGCCTCAGCGGACCACAGCATGGCGTGGTCGGAATTGCATCAGACGCTCGCGCAATACGGAATGCGCGCGTCGATCAAGGTTCTGCGGGGCAGAACACGCTACGTAGGCAAAACCTATGCGAGCGGTCGGCTGGGCAACCCAATGTTGTTCATGCATGCAGTAAAAGGCAGCCATCCTGCGCGACGGAAAAATCTCATCGCCTATCTGGGGCTGCTGAAAGAGTATCTTCCGTGGCTTCACTATACCAAGCGCAAAACGCAGCCATATCGGGCTCCGAATGGACGTTCGAGTCCCTTAGGGTAACAACATGGATGATTGATTTGAATGCCGTATCGCTGCTGCGCCGTAGTGATAAAGGCACCGGCATCACCAATCTTGTGAACGCCTGAAACGGCTCTTCGATCCGAACACGGCCAAAGCTAGCCAACCGGGTTGCGGCTCCAGCAGCTTTCGTCCAGCACTTTGCTGACTAACCAGCACTTCGCAAGCTGAACAGCGTCGACTACCCGCGACCGGCACTAGCCTCACGAACTGGTACGCAATGTGCAAGGGTTGATCGCATCGCAACGCTTCATGAAAGCAGCCTTCACCCCGGAGACCACATGGCCACCTTGCATCAATCGAAAATAAGGCAACGCTGATTACTAAGCCGAAACAAAGTAACCGGACATGGGTCAAGCCGCGTAGCGGACTGACGGATGTTGAAACATGGATCGGACCAAGGCCGGAATCTTCT
>NZ_JACHDM010000068.1:0-5987 GCF_014201065.1 Paraburkholderia sp. Cpub6 | reverse complement strand
GGATTACGTGAGTCCGAGCGGCTCTTTAAGCAGCACTTCGTCATCGCTGACAGTACAGGACGTTAATACAACGAACTTCCAACTCACGACACTAGCTTCGACAGTAAGATTTGTGGTTGAAAGTTGCCGCCTCAATTTTTGTTCCGATTTGGCTGTATGACGCTTCGAAACCGGGCTCGTGCCGAAGTTGCTTGCGATGGGATGATCGCGAAACGATGGTCGTGGGTTTGAGCAGGGGGCTATGTCTTTCGTCGCGCGTTAGGGGCACCTCAGATACCGGCCTCGCTGGTCAAAGTCTCGATTAGCGGACGAGAAGATAAAGGTGCCTTGCGCATAAATAGGGAGCTCGATGGACAGTATCGATCCGAAGCGATTCGGCAAGGTGGCAGTGTTGTTTGGTGGAGTGTCCGCCGAGCGTGACGTGTCGCTCAATTCTGGTTGTCTCGTGTTGCAGAGACTGCGCGATGCAGGCGTCGACGCACACCCCTTCGATCCATCCACGCGGCCGTTGTCAGCGTTAAAGGACGAGGGTTTTGTGCGCGCGTTCAACGTGCTGCACGGCGGCTACGGCGAAAATGGACAGATTCAGGGCGCGCTCGATTTTTATGGGATCCGATATACGGGCAGCGGCGTGCTTGGTTCGGCGCTCGGGCTGGACAAGTTCCGCGCGAAACTTGTGTGGCAGCAACTGGGTGTTCCGACGCCGCCGTTCGAGGCCGTGATGCGCGGCGACGATTACGATGCGCGTGCGCAGGAAATCGTCGCGCAACTCGGGTTGCCGCTATTTGTGAAGGCGGCGAGCGAAGGCTCAAGCGTCGCCGTGATCAAGGTAAAAGCGGCCGAGGCGCTACCCTCAGCGATCGCGGAAGCAGCAAAGTTCGACGCTATCGTGCTGGTCGAGAAGAGTATCGAAGGCGGCGGTGAATACACTGCGTGCATTGCGGGCGACCTCGATCTGCCGGTCATCCAAATTGTGCCAGCGGGCGAGTTCTACGACTATGACGCGAAGTACGTTCACGATTCGACGCAGTACCTGATTCCATGCGGACTGGCATCCCAGGAAGAGATGCGCATGAAGCAACTCGCGCGCCGCGCGTTTGACGTGCTCGGTTGCTGGGACTGGGGGCGTGTCGACTTCATGATGGATGGCGAGGGCAAGCCGTACTTCCTCGAAGTGAACACATCACCAGGAATGACCGATCACTCGCTGTTGCCGAAGGCTGCTCGCGCGGTTGGTATCAGCTATCAGGAACTGGTCGTGAGGGTATTGTCGCTCACGCTGAAGAATTGACCTCGCCGAGGGGTGTAGCAGAGTTCGTCAATCCGGTCCCGGCGTCGGCGCCCTGCTGGGTAAGGGCTGTGGGGCAATCGTAGTCCCGACCGGGGCAACGAACGGCGTTGTCACATTAGCGTTCACGCGGCGGAAGATTGGCAGGCGATGCCACCATTCAAAGCTTAACGGACGGACCTTGGGCGACGCCTATGAAAAACGCCACGCATTGCGCGGCGAACTATTGGCGATAAAGCGAACAGCGCAGCAGTTGATGTGCTTCACGCTCGCCAGCGCGGCGAGTTCTGCTTTCGCGGTCAGGTAAATGCGTAACAGCTCGGTAACGATTTTCGTCGGTGCTTCGGGACAGGCCGTTAGCACGCGTGTAAAGAAGCGTTTCGCTGTTGCGCCGCGCGGTGGATAATCAGGTTGTTACCTGCCACGTGAACCTTCCTTCGAGGGGGCACCCGGCGAAAGCGTCAACTCCGCTGGCACCTATGACTCCATACGCACAACGCAATGTATTGGACCGCTTTCGCCGCTATCAGCATTTGTTGATGTTCGGCGGCGGGGCAGTGGTAACGGCGATGGTGCTGGTTGCGTTCGTCCTGAACACGGTGGCCACTGTACGTACCTATGTTGCGCTCGAGCATCAAGAACTGATGTCCGGCGTGAACCGGCTCACCGACCTTAACTCGCGCAACGTCGTGCTTATGCAAAACGGCGTACGGCTCATCGAGGTCGCCTGGAGGGCCGGCGAACAGGCCGAGCCACGCCTTATCGAACAGTTCACAGGCAATGGCCAGATGCTTCGTCTTCAGCAGGCCCCAGATCATCTGCCGGTGCTCGTGGTGGGTGCCTCGTCTGCAACGCCTCCCGATTTGTTGGCAACCCGGTACATTCGGCTTGCTAAACAGATAAGTCAGGCGGCGACGGCAGCTTCCGAACGAAACGAAGGCCTGTTGACATTCTGGTTGTACAGGCCTGACCGTCCACTGCTCATCCTGGTACCATCGCCTGGCGATGCCCGGATGGCGACGTTGCTTGCCGATCGTGCTGCTTTTTTTTCTGCACTCGCGGGACCTGGCGGCAATCTCCTTGCTCCGCGAGACGTGCCCTTGCTCGATCCCCGCACCGGGGGGCGTGCATTTCGGTGGCTCCCTCCCTACGATAGTCCGTTAAGCGGCAGGCGATCAGTTCGAGTTGCAGCGACCCTGTTTGACAAGGAGCGGAAGCCGTTCGCCGTCGCTGTTTACGAGTTACCGGTCACCATTATCACTGCCGCTCTAGGGGAGAGTGGGCTTGACGGCTCTCTTATGCTCTTCGCGCGCAATGGACAGGTTATCACTTCATTTTCGCGTCAACCGGTCGACCCGAAGGCGTCGGATACCGCGCGTGCTTTAGGTGTCGCAGGAATTGTCGAGCCGACAGGCAGGATCTTTCGTGACGGCCACATGCTGTTTGGCTGGCCAATCGGCGAGACTGGCGCAACGCTCGTGTTTGTGCAGTCGTGGCGCTCGATTGCCCGGGCACTGACTGGTCAGATTGGAACGTCGGCCGCGACGACTGGAGTGATCCTCCTCGTGGTGTGGTCGCTGATTCTACTGTTCAACCGGCGCGTGTTCCTGCCTGTTCTTGAGCGCTCCCGACGCGTGTTCGAGAGCGAGCACCTGAGCCGCGCGCTGATCGAGACGGCACCGGTAGGGCTGGGGCTGATTGCCGTGGAGAGCGGTAAGCCGTTGTTACGCAGTCCGACGATGATCGAGGCCGCGGCGCGGGTGGTCCTGCCGGCGGCACGGACACTTTCGGCAGAACTGGTTCACCGTCACCGGCAACGCGCAGATGTAAGCGGTGTAACCGGTACAAACGGCATGGCGCACGAGGCGTGGTCGCTGCCGACACGCGAGGGTGGGACGATGGATCTCTCGGTGAGTGTCGTGCCGGCGCGCTACCAGGGCGAGGACGTGCTGGTGACGGCGTTCACGGACGTGACGGTGGAAAAGCGCCTCAATCGGCAACTGCGTGAAGCAAAGCAGGCGGCGGACTCGGCCAATGCCGCGAAATCCGCTTTCCTGGCGGCGATGAGCCATGAGATCCGCACACCGCTCAACGCGATCCTGGGGAATCTCGAGCTGCTGTCGCACTCGCAGCTCGATGCGCTGCAGCGTGACCGGCTGAAAACGATCCGGGGTTCATCGGACGGACTGCTTGCAATCGTGAGCGACGTGCTGGATTTCTCGAAGATCGAGGCCGGTGAGATGACGCTCGAGCGGATCGTGTTCGACGCGCAGGAGGTGGCCTCGCGGGCTCTGACGATGTTCGGGCCGGTGGCGCGGGCGAAGGGCGTGAGGTTGTCGGGCGAATTTGGCACATCGACCACTCAACCGATGCAGGGCGATCCGACGAGGCTTGGCCAGGTGATGAACAATTTGCTGTCGAACGCCATCAAGTTTTCCGGGCACGGAGAGGTGACATTGAGACTGTCGGCGGAAGCGGGCGGTGATAATCAGCCAGAGCTTGTGATCGAAGTTGAAGACAGCGGGATCGGGATATCGCCGGAGCAGCAGGCGATGCTGTTCCGCGCGTTCAGCCAGGCGGATACGACGATCAACCGTCGCTTCGGTGGCACCGGTCTGGGGCTGGCATTATGCGCGCGGCTGACGGATGCGATGGGAGGCACGATCGCAGTGCACAGCGTGCCCGGCGAGGGCAGCCTCTTTACGGTGCGGGTGCCGCTGGGCGACTGTCACGGCGAGCCTGGGCTGGATATGCCGCACTTCGAGGGCGAGCAGGTGCTGTTCGTCGCGGCGGCGGACACCTGGCACGCGTATGCGGTGCCGGCACTGGAGGCCTGGGGGCTGAAGGTACAGGCGTATCGTCATCCTGCGCAACTCGATCTGGAGACGCTGGAGGAGGCGGATACCCTGATTGTCTGCGGCGAGCACGACACCTGGCATGCGGACGACGTCCGTCGTCTGCTGGAAGCGTCGTCCTGGATGATTGACTGCAGCGCGGAAGGACCGGCGTATCCCGTAGCGACGGGACGGGCGGTGAAGGTCTCGAGCTATGGTCTGAAAGGGCTGGCGGTGGCGCTACGCCATACCTTGCAGGGCATGCCGCTGGAGGCGGGCAAAGAGACACAGCGGGTATTGTCGCGCCGGCTGAAGGTGCTGGTGGCGGAAGACAACGCGGTGAACCGGGAACTGTTCAGCGAGCAGTTGAAGATGCTCGGGTGTGAGCCGCAGGTGGCGGAAGACGGGCTGCAGGCGCTGGAACGTCTCTCACGGGAGCGCTTCGATGTGCTGGTGACCGATCTGGCGATGCCGGTGCTGGACGGTTATGGGCTCGTGCGAGGGGCACAGGCACGCTGGCCAGAAATGCCGATCGTGGTGGCGACGGCGAGCGTGTCGCAGGATGAGCGAGCGCGTTGCGAGGCGGCCGGGGTAATGCGGGTAGTGGCCAAGCCACTGCAGCTGGACGAGCTGTCGGCAACGCTGTCGGAGGTGACCGGCGTGCCGGGTGTGGCGGTGCAGGCGGAGGAACAGGAACAGGAACAGGAAAGGAAAGGCGATGGGATGCTGGGCGGCCGTGCAATGCCAGCCCACGTGCGGGCTACATTCCTGAAATCGTGCGAAGAGGCGCTGGCGGCGATCCATGCCGCGTACGATGCCGGCGACGCGGCTCGGATACTCGCCGAGTTGCATTCGTTGCGGGGCGCGCTAAATGTGTTTGGATACCGCACGCTTGCAGAGCAGTGCGCTCAAATGGAAGTCGCGATATCGAAGGAGGGTGTCGGGGCGGCGCAGGACATGATTGATGCTTTCGATAGCCAGTTGAGTGCCACTATCCTGACTTGATCCACTTGAAGTTCAAGGCCTTCATCGTCGGCGCGCTGCACAGCTTCTTCATCCGTGTATTCCTGATGCCGCAGCCGCCATAAGCCTGCACGCAGGCCGCTCTCGCCGGTTTATTGCATCGCGCGGGGCCAGGATAAAAGACGGTGTGCGTCGCACAAACATTCGTGCAGTCATGCTACTCGTTGGCACGATTAGTAATACTGGTCATATTGACATTTGTTGGGATCATATTCCATGTAGCGACGCAATCCGGATTCGTGCTTTTTGAGCAAGGTTCTTGCTGGAAAAACGCGGGCAGACATGCTAAGGTTAACTTCGAAAAGGAGTGGTAGTTCAGTTGGTTAGAATACCGGCCTGTCACGCCGGGGGTCGCGGGTTCGAGTCCCGTCCACTCCGCCAACATCTCAAGAAAGTCGTCAACCTTTTCGCGGGCTACCTAAGTGCCCAAACGCGTCGAGACTCATCACGTTTCGGCGTAGGGCATCGTCGGTTCTGTTGTATCTGCTACGCAGGCAGCGAGGTTGCAACGTGCCGGGCGGGAATAGCTGATCGGATCGTCAAGGTGCCTCCACTATCCCCCTGCTGACCATCATTCCGTACATCTGTCGCTTGCCCCGATCGGGGCTGCGATACCCAACAGCCCACGCCCCGCAACACAACACGCTGCCACGGCCGCCATTTCGTATGCCGGCGATTGACGGAGCAGACGGTGAATCCGGTTGTGGCGATGGCGGCGTTGCACAGAGTGACCTTGCCCCCGAAAAACGAATCCCTTGCTGAGTGTGTAAACTCAAGCAAGGAGAAGAAACGATGACGGTCAAGGCAAAGCGGGCGCAGTACACGCTCGAATTCAAACTGGA
>NZ_JACHDM010000067.1:0-6210 GCF_014201065.1 Paraburkholderia sp. Cpub6 | reverse complement strand
CGCCGCGCGTTCTTCCGCACTCAAATGCTTGTAGTTCTTCTTCATCGCAACACCCTACCTCATTCAAGGTGTTGCACTTGGAACTAGAGACTAAGTTTCTGTTGTCCCATTCGACCTCTTTTGATTTTCCAGAAAACACTCGGCGAATTAAGCATCTAAACGGGGGCACGGTCAATGATTTTAATTCGAGACAAAACTTCATTGACAGATATTAACGATTGCTCTGGCCATCTCATTTTTAGGCGATTTTTTCCCGATATCACGGCCAAACAAAAAAATCGGCATTGAGCCGCAATTCCGTTCAGTTAAGCAACTGAGCGGAATTTTTGTTTTTCTGACAAAAAAGCCGTTATAAGCAAGCGCGGCGATGTTAGCTTTCATCGCCATGCTGGCCGATCCGCTGAAGCGAGTCATCGCGCGTCGCGTCTCACCCATCCCCGCCCTTGCCCGCGATTTCCGGTCTGGCTATGCTGGCGGGTGCGCCGGCTGCCCGCAGGCGACCGCCCCAACCAGAACAACGCTCGAGAACCTGCCCATGTCCACCACCAGTCTGTTTTTCACGGCCGCCGGCGTCGGCCTCGCGATCGCTGCGCCGGTCGGCCCGATGGGCATGCTGTGCATCCGCCGAACGCTGAGCGGCGGTCCGCGCGCGGGACTCGCGATCGGCTTCGGCATCGCCAGCGGCGACGCGGCCTACGGGCTGATCGCGGCGCTCGGCCTCGTCGGCATTTCTCAGTTCATGCTCGCGTACGACCGCCCGCTGCATCTGCTCGCGGGCCTGTTCCTGCTGTATCTCGGCGTGCGCGCGCTGCTGCAGAAGCCGTCCACTCAAACCGCCGACGGCAATGGCAACGGCAACGGCAAGCTCGCGCAGATCGGCCGCGCCGGCGCGCTGCGTGCGTACGCGAGCGCGCTGTTGTTGACGCTGACCAATCCGCAGACCGTCATCATGTTCGCGGCGCTATTCACGACGCTCGCGCCACGCGGCGCGTTCTCGCCGGCCATCGCGCTGACGACGGTCGGCGGTGTGTTCGCCGGCTCGATCGCGTGGTGGTGCTGTCTGGTGACCATGGTGTCGCTCGCGCGTCATGCGATCGGCAGCAGGCTACGCGTCGCGATCGATCGCGTGGTCGGCCTCACGCTCGCGGCGTTCGGCGTCGTCGAAATCCGCCGCGCGCTCTGAGCGGCACCTCACACGCCATGCGGCACATCCGCGCCGCACACGCCGAATGCAGCCCGCTGCCAGCCGCGACGCGGTCCCTCTGAACAAGTGCCGCACGCTGGCGCGGCAGTTTTGCGACAATGGCGCCTTTCGCCGCTGAGGCGCCGGCCGACGCGGCCGTGCAGCGCACCGCACGCCGCGGCACCCAGCCGCCCCGGCGCGTACGCCGGCCTTGCCGCCCCAACCCTTCACCCGCGCTGCGTCAGCTGTCCGTTCAATGGCTCTACCCCACATCGATCTGCTGTACTCCGTCTCCGGCCTGTTCGTCGGCTTTCTGGTCGGGCTGACGGGCGTCGGCGGCGGCTCGCTGATGACGCCGATCCTCGTCCTGCTGTTCAAGGTGCACCCTGCCACCGCGGTCGGCACCGACCTGCTGTACGCGGCCGCCACCAAGGCGACCGGCACGCTGGTGCACGGACTGAAGGGCTCGGTCGACTGGCAGGTCACGCTGCGCCTCGCGGCCGGCAGCGTGCCCGCGGCGACCGTCACGCTGATCCTGCTGCATCGCTATGGAATGGATACGCCTGGCGCGGGCCGGCTGATCCAGGTCGTGCTCGGCGCGGCGCTGCTGATTACCGCGATCGCGCTGGTGTTCCGTCCGCAGCTCGCGGCGCTCGGCGCGCGCAAGCAACGCGCGCCGAGCCAGGCACGCACGCTCGCGCTTACCATGCTGACCGGCGCGACCCTCGGCGTGCTGGTGTCGTTGACGTCGGTGGGCGCGGGTGCGATTGGCGTGACGGTGTTGATGCTGCTGTATCCGATGCTGCCGACGACGCGCATCGTCGGCTCCGACATCGCGCACGCGGTGCCGCTGACCTTGCTCGCGGGCGCCGGACATTGGCTGCTCGGCTCGATCGACTGGTCGATGCTGCTGTCGCTGCTGGTGGGATCGCTGCCCGGCATCGCGATCGGCAGCTATCTGGCCTCGCGCGCGCCGGACGCGCTGCTGCGCAATCTGCTCGCCGCGACGCTGACGCTGGTCGGCGTGCGGCTGGTGTTGTCGTGAGGCGCTGAAAACGCGTCAAGCGCGCACGCCGCAACCCGTGTCTATTTGAAAAACCGACAGGTCAGATCCGCCTCGAACTGCCTGACCCACTGACCGTGGCGGTCGTAATACGACTGTGACCAGCTGCCGCGCCGCACGGTGACGACCCGCTCGTGCGCCGGCTCACCGGGTGCTGCGCTCGCGCTGATGTCGAAATGCGCGGGCGCGAAACCGTGTCGCGCACACACCAGTTCGAATGCCGCGCGATCGCCGATCGGCAGATCGATATAGCGAAACAGCGTGGTTTCCATGACCTTGGCTCCCCCTTCCCTCTTGGTCACAGTACGCCTCGCGATGCGTCGGTAATGTGTCGCAGCGCACGAATCCGCGACGGCCGCGCCTCCATCAGGACCTGTGCGTGCGGCAAGCCGCATTGCTGCGGTCCCGCAAACCTCGCGAGTGCCACGCCATAAAACCGGCGGCGAAAAAAAGCTCCGGCGATCATGCCGGAGCCTCCAGGTTGATAGATAGACCTCGCGACGCGATGCAAGCGCGGCGTCAAACCGTCTACGCGACGCCGGTGACGGCGCCCATGCACCAAGCCGCTGCGCACCACCGCGCGACGCGGGCCTTGCGGCGCCGCGCGCACGCGTACCGCTTACTGCTGCACCACTTTGAGCTTGTTCGATACTGACGTTACGCCGTCGACACCCTTGGCGGCTTCGCCGGCCGCATCGATCTGTCCCTGGGTCGGCACCGAGCCGGTCAGCGTCACTGCGCCGCCGCGCGCGCGCACGGCGATGTGCGACACGTCGAGACCCTGGGTCTTTGTCAGCGCGTGGCGCACCTTACGGCCAAGTTCGTGATTCGCTGCCTTGCCGGCCTTGACGGCGGCTGCCGCCGACGCCGTATCGGTTGCCGGAGCGTTTTGGGCGTAGACGTTGCACGCCACCACCATCGCCACAACCGGACCCAGTGCTTTCAGAAAACCGACCGTCTTCATAGCTCTCTTCTCCTTGGTTTCACATTGGACCGCATGAACAAGCGGCATCGTTACGACTACGGGCGGCCGTCATCGCGCGAACGCGCGCGTGAACGTCGGCCATCAACGGCTGTGACACGATGTACAAGAGGCGAGAGACGCTGAATACCAGCAACCGGCAAACCGCGACGTCCGCCGACGCACCCGGTTCTTGTCCGTCTTGCCGGGGTCGCGCCGCAAACGCTGGATCGCGGTAGCGATGCACAATTTAATCTAGCCGGCACAGAAGCGCAAAGGATTTAGCGCGCGGCGTGGCGCGCCGACAGCGGGTGCGTCATGCGTGCCGGATAGAAGCAGACACGCTCCGTGGTCGCGCAAGAATTTGCACGGGCATCATGCCAGCGCTCATGCCGGCGTTCACCGCGGTGCTCACCATTTGTTACGCGTTTGTCGGCGTGACGGGCGGCTACGCGTTTCGCGGCCGCGCCAATCTCAGGTACCATCGGCGCGACGCGTGCTGGCGCGCGCCGCCCAAGCCGCCTTCGCGCATTCGAGCCCGATCGACCGCCGCTTTCAGATGATCCGATGAAGCCTGACACCGGCCGCACCCGCCCTACCCATCTCGTCGCCCGTTTTGTCGCGATCTCGTGGCGCGACCTGGCGGTCTCGTTCGGCCCGCTCGTGCTGCTCGTGATCGTCGCAATCTGGGCCGCCGTGCGGCTGATCCAACCCGCCCCGCCGAATACGCTGACGATTAGCGCCGGTCCCGTCGGCAGCACCTTCTGGATCGCCGCGCAGAAGTACAAGACGATCCTTGCGCGCAATCGCATTACGCTGAACGTGCTGGCCTCGCAGGGCTCGCAGGAAAATCTGAAGCGGCTGTTGGACCCGAACGCGGACGTCGACGTCGGCTTCGTGCAGAGCGGCATCGCGCCCGCCGGGCTCGACAAGAACAAAAGCCTGATGTCGCTCGGCAGCGTCGCTTACGTGCCGCTCGCGATCTTCTACCGCGGCGCCCCCGTCGACTGGCTGTCCGGGTTCAAGGGCGAACGCCTCGCGATCGGCCCCGAGGGCAGCGGCACGCGCGAGCTCGCGCTCGCGCTGCTGAAGGCCAACGGCATCGTGCCGGGCGGTCCGACCCAATTGCTGCCGCTAACGGGCGACGCCGCCGCCGACGCGCTGATCGACGGCACGATCGACGCGACCTTCCTCGCGGGCGACTCGGCGCAGCCGGCCGTGATGGGCAAGCTCTACCGCACGCAGAACGTGCGCTTCTACGATTTTTCGCAGGCCGACGCGTACACGCGCCGCTTTCCGTACCTGACGCAGCTGAAGGTGCCGATGGGCGCCTTCGACCTCGGCAAGAACCTGCCGGCGAACTCGATCAGCATCGTCGCGCCGACCGCCGAGCTGATCGCGCGCGATTCGCTGCATCCGGCGCTGTCCGATCTGCTGATCGAAGCCGCGCGCCAGGTGCATGGCGGCGCGACGACGATGCAGCGCGCTGGCGAATTCCCCGCCCCGCTCGCGCACGACTTCCCGCTTTCCGACGACGCCGCCCGATACTACAAGTCGGGCAAGAGCTTCCTGTACCGAACGCTGCCGTTCTGGATCGCGAGTCTCGCGGACCGCCTGCTGGTGATCGTCGTGCCGCTGATCGTGCTGCTGGTGCCGGCGCTGCGCATCGTGCCGGGGTTGTACGCGTGGCGCGTCAAATCGCGCATCTATCGCTGGTACGGCGCGCTGATCGCGATCGAACGCAGCGCGCTCGGCGAACATTCGTCGGCCGAACGCGCGTCGCTGATCGAGCGGCTCGACGCGATCGAAGACTCGGTCAACGGCATGAAGATGCCGCTCGCGTACGCGGACCAGTTCTACGTGCTGCGCGAGCACATCGGCTTCGTGCGGCGGCGGCTCACGGAAAGCCGCGACACGCAGGGCGGGCTGGACGAGGCCGACGAGCAGGCGGCCGAAAAAGTCAAAGGCTGAGCGCCCCTGACGACACCGCCGGAACCTACGCCCACCGGCCGCCACCAGGGGATATCGACCGGTGCAAGCCGGGACCGCACCGCGTAAGATCGCTACAATTTTGATCAGATAACGGACGCACCGTCCGCGTCGTCCGACACCAGACAATCCGGGAGAAATTTATGACCGTTGGCATCGACGCCCAACAGCGGCAGTGGTTTTACGATTTCGTCTCGCCGTTCACCTACCTGCTGCTCGAGCAATACGACAAATGGCCCGGCTTCGACTTCGCGTTCACGCCGGTCGTGCTGAACGATCTGTATCGCCACTGGGGCCAGCGCTCCGCGTACAGCGTGCCCGCCAAGCGCACCTTCATGTACCGGCACGCGCTGTTTCGCGCGGAGCAGCTCGGCATTCCGTACAAAATGCCGCCCGCCCATCCGTTCGATTCGATGAAGCCGCTGCTGCTCGCGACCGCCGCGAACGGCGACGTGCAATTCGTGCGCGAGATTTTCCGCTTCATCTGGCGCGAGGGGCGCGATCCGTCGAGCGACGAAGCGTTCGCCGAGCTGTGCGAGCGCGTCGGCAAGCCGGACGGCCCGGAACTGATCCAGGACGAAGCCGTGAAGGCGCAATTGCAGCGCAATACCGCCGATGCGATCGAACTCGGCGTCTATGGCGTGCCGACGTTTCGTCTGAACGATCAGCTGTTCTGGGGCGAGGACGCGCTGCCGATGGTGCTGTACTGCGCGCGCACGCCGAACTGGCTCGAATCGCGCGAGGTGAAGCGGATCAGTTCGCTGCCGTGGGGGCTGCCGGACAAACCAACACCGGCATGACACCGCGGTCGCTGCGGGCCGCGCCCTGGTTGCGGCTTTGTCCCCAACGAATCGATGCCGGCAGGCGTCGCGCTGATGCCGGCCATACCGTGCCCGCTATGCCGCCGAAGCGCAAACGCGCCTAGAGCGTGTTAGGCACTTTCTGTCAGACCTGGTAACCTGGCGGGATGATAGAACGCAAGCCATACCCGACAGATGTTTCGGACGAGGAATG
>NZ_JACHDM010000066.1:0-6223 GCF_014201065.1 Paraburkholderia sp. Cpub6 | reverse complement strand
CAGAACCTCGAAGCGTTTCGCGAGGAGCGTATGGAGCAGGGCCAGTCCGAAAATGACTGCGCCGGCGATTTCAACTGAATGTGGCATGTGTTCGCTTTGAATGGCGATGGAACGGACTCTGAAACGCACGCGGTTGGTGTTGCCGCCGGCCGGATCGCTGGCCTCGCTTTTAGGCAGCTCTCAGCGTAGCCACGACATCGTGCCGCGTATCGGTATCGACGCGGGCAAGCAGCCTGACCGTGTGGAGGCCGATCCTGAGCGCGTCGACTTCGAGAAAGTTTCCGGAGGCCGCCATGAGGTTTGTAGTGAAAATTAATTGCGTCAATCCAGAATTCTGGCGACAGGGCCGAGCGGCGCCTGGAATTCGTTGAACTTAAATTCTTATCGAGGGGCTAGCCGGGCTCAATCGCCAGTTGACAGTTTCATTTGATCTATGAGGGTTGGCGGCCGAAATTCCCCTCGATTCTGCGCGTGAAGCATGCGCGGCAGCAATTGGCGTGAGGTGTCTAACGCGCTCAGCCATTCACATCTGATCGCCTGGCACGGACCCGTTGTTCAATGGAGTGTTACTCCGGCATCGCCGACGAATGGTGATTGAGGATCTTCCACTCCCCATCAACCTTCTTGTACACGAATGTATAGCGCGCATGCACCTTCTGATGCTTGCCGTTCTTCATCAAGTCGAACGTATAGACGCCCGTGTCCAGCGCCGAATCGTCGCTCAGCAAGCGGATCTCGCGGAGGTTGATCGTACCGTGCGGTTTCAGCTTCAGAAACTTCACGAAATAGTCCTTGATGCTGGCGGGAGTCGTGCGGATTTCATTGGAAACCGTTGGCTCCAGTACGGCATCGGGTGCGTAGAGCCTGGCAACGGAGTCGGCGTCGCCCGTTGCGAGCGCCTCATTCCACCGATCGAACAGCGACGCGATTTCAGCTTCGCGCTGATTCGTCGGCGCCACGGCGATTTCGCGATAGACCTTCGGTACGAGGGCTTCGCCTGCAAACACGCTAGTGCTGAAAACAACTGCGGCGGCGATCAAAATCTTTTTCATTTTTGCGTTCAATCCATTTAAACGAGAACCAACGAGGAGTCGGGAAACTACAGCCACCAGGCGCCTTAGGCTACAAGGGAACCCTTCAGGTATCGCCGCCTGCCAACGGCCAGCCAGCTATGTCGTCAGTCGACCTGTCCGGGACGTATTGTGATATTACACCCAATATTGATGTATTCGTCAACTATGACGTTAGAGGAAAGTTTTAGCCTCGTTGTTCGCAAACGCTTCGCGCGAACAGACGCCTGATGACGTTGCAAGCGCGGAAACTGACGCGTCGACGCGCACGACGCAACGCTACGACCAACATTCGAGCGCGATCCAGTTTGAAGAGGTTGAGCGGATTTCTTTATAGAAGTGGACAGATATTCAGCGTCAAATCCACGCCGGACTTCCGCCATTCGATCGTGCAAATCGAATGTCTCTTGATGGCCGGACGCGGCTGATGTGACAGGCCGCATTCCTCGAAAGGTCGCGAAACAAGCCCTCTACGACATTACAGATCGCGCTTCTCATTCGGATCGCCGCTGCTCTTCGAGAATCGCCTGGATGCGCCGGTGCGGTGGTTGTGGGGTCGTTTGCAAAGGACAGCGCAGACCGTCTCTCTGATATCGACCTGGTAGTCTTTTGTCCGGAAGGCGCAGGACATTCGTTACTTCAAACCATAATCAAGCAATTCGCGCCGTCGAAAATTCTTTTCACGTTCGACGGCATGCACGATTTGGACAGAGTGATAGATCGCCTCGCTAATGTTGACAATCCAGCCCGCCGTGTCGAACGGCCGAAAGGGCCGGGCCCGGACGGTCGACCTGTGTTGCTGCGGTTGCGCCGCAGCATCGCCGCCAACTTCCGTAGCCGACCCACTTCCGACGTCAGGTCCGACGTTGTGCCAGTGGCCGTTTCCACGTGGACAAGCGGCGGTCAAACTCTTTGTTCGACCATCGGCGGTCGGTACGTTCTACTCCTGTAGACTGCCGCAATGACCCAAGAAATCGATTACCTCAATCCCAGCCTTCCTTCTGGCCTTCGGCGCGTGTCAATGCCCGTGGTCGATGCGACCCCCACAACGCTTGATGGATTCGGCAGGCTTGTAGCAGACCCGAGCGAGTGTTCGATCGAGATTGTGCAGTGGCCGGCAGTGGGTGCAAGGCCCGTTGACCCTGGAACCGGTGATGAGGCAGGCACGACCGAAGGCACATTTGTGAGCGAATGGCGCGGGGACATTCTGTACGGTCGAAACGAGGCTGTGGGCGGCAACTACATCCTTGCGTACGCAGTGGAGCCTGAAGCAGCCCGTGACGACAACACCAATGTACCGGAGCGCATGTTGCTTTGGCACGCGAACTACCACCCAGACGGTGGACAACTGTTCTTTCCTCTCGACCATCGCCCGTTCTACGTTCCCTTGGCGCTGCCCGGGGACGACATAGCGCCAGAGAGGTTCGTGTGCTTTCGCTTTGATGGACAGCAGGGCCTCTACATCCATCCAAACATCTGGCATGAAGGTGTGTTCACTCTCGAAGGAACCCAGCGGTTCTTTGACAAGCAGGGCGCCGTCCACGCGCGCGTCTCTGTCGACTTTGCCCGCGAGTTTGGATGTCTCCTCGAGGCACCGATTGCCCGCGACGCCCAACCCCTTCAAGGCGGCGGCCTACATCTGTAGCGCGAAGGGAACACCCGCTCCCGACGGCGGACATACGTCCTCGGTTCGCCAGTATCGCATCCCTTTATGAGAGTGATGAGGCGCGCGCCACGCGCGCGAAGTATCCCTGAAATTAATGGAGGTCACCGACAGGCGAACAACGTTAGTCATCGTTCGTCAGGAAAACTGCGAAACGACGTGTCGATTCGAATGTGGAAAACGCAATGACCAGGCCGACGGTGATCGGCACTGCGAGGAAGGCGCCCGCGACGCCCCAGATCGACGACCACACCGCCAGACTGATCAGGATCACCGCGGGGCTCAGGTTCAGTGAGCCGCCCATCAGCCACGGGTCGAGGAGATGGCCGACCACGAAGTTCGCGAGCGTGAGCGAGATGAACAGCACGATCGCCGCGTTCCACTGGCCGAACTGCAGCGCGGCGAGCAGCGTCGGCACCGCGACCGAGATCCACGAGCCCGCATACGGGATGAAGTTCAGTAGGCCGGCCAGCACCGCCCAAAGTTCCGCGAATTCGAGTCCGACGAGCCGCATGCAGATCCAGCTCGCGATGCCAAGGATCGCGCCGAGCAGGGTCTTCATCGCGAGATAGACGCCGATCTTCGAGTTGATCTCGTCGATTACCGACACGATCCGCGTCGAGTCGCCCGCGAAGTTCACGAGCTTGCGGCGGTATTTCGCGTGCTCGATCAGAAAGAACGTCGCATAAAGCAGCACGACGATGATCGCCGCGAGCAGCGACGACACCGACGACAGCGTGGCGGTTATGATCGCCTGCACGTTGACGCTCGCTAACAGGTCGCGGCGGATTGCAGCCCAGTTGGCCTCCGTTTCGATGTGCAGCAGCGCGGCGAACTTCGTAAACAGTACGAGCAGCGTCGCCTCGTACTTCGGCGCGACGGCCATCAGCCGGTCCCTGTCGGACAGCAGCAGGTCGACCGACAGGTAGACCGTGAAGAGCATCAGCGTCGCAGCGATCGCGTGGCGCAGGCCGTCCCGCAGGCGTGTACCGAGGTAGGGAATGCGGCGCAGCAGGTTGGCGAGACCGAAGACCACGTACGTCGCGATGATGCCGAACGCAATTGGCACCAGCACGGGGCGGCCGACATACAGTCCCCACCCGAGCAGTGTGGCGAGCACGGCCGCACATGTGCATTTCAGCAGACGCGGGTTCATGCGTTTCCTCGCGAGCAGCGCTGCCTGGCGCGTTGTGGGCCGCCGCGTCAGTCGCAGCGGGACTTTTCGTCGGGTAGCGTCGGGTCGGTGGTGCGGCGCTTTCGCCGTCCTCGCCACAGCAGGCTGACGACGAACGCGACGACACCCGCGCCGATCACGATCGCCATCGCAGCCGGCAGGTGCGAGCGGACCCACGGCACGTTGCCGAAAAAATACCCGGGACCCGCAAGTGAGCATATCCAGATCACCGCGCCGCCGGTCGCGAAGCGCACGAAGCGGCGAAACGGCATCTTCGTCGCGCCGGCGAGCGCGGGCGCGACCGCCCGGACGATTGCGATGAACGGAGAGTACAGCAGCAGCGCGGCGCCGTGACGTACGTAGAGCGCGCGCGTTCGCGCAGTCACCTTGTCGATCCAGCCGCTGCGCTTCGGGTTCCATACCGACGCGACGGCACGTGCCAGCGCATAGTTGAACACTTTTCCTGCAACCGCGGCCGCGACCAGCAACGGCGCGAGCCACACAGGCTGCAGCACGCCGACGGCAGCGAGCGCGCCGGACAGGAACAGGAGCATGTCCGCGGGCAGAATGACGAGCGGCAGTACGCCGACACTGCAGAAGACGATCGCCCCGAGGATTGCGTAGGCCAACGGCCCATGCTGGACCAGCAGCGCTTCGAGGTCCTGGTCCAGTTGCAAGACGAATTGCACGAACGTGGCCATGTGTGCCGGCTACGTGTCCGTTGGTGGAGGGGGAAGTATAGCGGCAAGCGCGCAGCAGTCCCGCACTGTGTGGCTGGCGGGCGCAATCGCGTTGCGCATCTTGACGTCGCGAGCAGCAGGCGACGGCTGTATGGTCGCATCTTTCGCGCGTTTCTCAACGCCGGGCGCTGCCGGCGACGGAAACCGTCGGGGCAATGCTTTCGTGCCGGTCGTCCCGCCGTTCGCGTGCAGCCGCATCGCGAGATTTTGGCAGTACGCCAACTTTACCGGGTAGGGGTGAAAGCCGCGCAGACAGGGCCGCGCCGAAGTCAGCAGTTTGACAGCTTCCTGCTGGGCATTACAGAGGGCAGAGACACATCAAGGAATCGGAAGTGCCGCGCAGAAATGAGTCTGTGATCGACCGTTAACTGATCGAAGCCGACATCTCAATGTCCTAATTACGACCTTTGCGAAGGGCCATTGCTCCTGGCCGAGTCCGCATCGTGCAGAAAATCCTCCGGATGCTGACCGCGCGGTGATCGCCACAGTGCGCCGATTCTCCGCGAGACGCAAATGCCACAGAAGGCGCAAGGGCGTGTAGATTAGGATCTTGTTGCGACCCGCCACTGTGTCTTCGAATCGGTCGCCATCCGAACCAGTCCTGAAGTTGCACAGGAGCCGGCATGAACACGAAGCACAGCAAGAAAGGTCATCTCGAAGCCGCGGCGTCACACCACGAGCAGGCCGCGCGACATCACCGCGAGGCGTCGCGGCATTTCGATGACGGTCAAGACTTTGTCCACGCCGCACATCAGGCGATGATGGCCCATGGCCACACGTTGCATGCGATCGATCAGGCACACGACGCTGGCGCGCACAGCGCCAATACGCCATCAATAACGCCTCCATCGACCGGCTCAGGCGCAAGTGCCGCGGACGTGGCAAAACATCATGCGGCGGCCGTGGAGCTTCACACGCAGGCGGCGCAGCATATGCGCCACGCCGTCAAGCTCTTCGATCAGGATCGTAGCGCGGCCTCCCACGACGCACAGCTAGCGCTCTCCCTTGCACTGCGCGCTTTGTCCCATGGCAACGAAGCAGCCAGACTATTTGTCAAGCTCGCTGCCAGTGGTGCATCGTGAGTTAAGGCCGGTTGAATTCAAGCCAGTCACGACTTATTTGGTGGAGTATTCGGAGTGGTGCGGTATCCGCTTATACCGATTCTTGAGCGCACCGAAAGCTGAATCGCTTTCTGCACGGCATGCACGCCGTACAGCACCAGGTTGTCGCGCGGATCTACGGTCGTGGGCCTGCCGCAAAGATCCGCGCATTGATAGGTATGGCGCAATCCAGCGCGCCACTCGCGACTAGGCCTTTCGCTCCACTAAGGTGAAGCCGGTACGGAAAGGTGCTCAACCCGCGTAGCGCTGAAACTGGCTCGTTCAACTACACTTCGTCGCCTGAGCGGACGGGCAAGGAGGAACGCGCTGGTCATCTGGGAACGAGCTGTAGATGCGGTGCTGTGCGCGCTTAAACCGCGACCGCTGATATGACTCCCGGTGTCAATCGGGATCGGTTTTTCAGTTTCTCGAATTCATATTGTTGGAATTTCCTGAGGGCGACGTAGCAGTACATC
>NZ_JACHDM010000065.1:0-6977 GCF_014201065.1 Paraburkholderia sp. Cpub6 | reverse complement strand
GCACGTTCCCGGACTTCAGCAGAAAACTTGTTCGACTTGTTCATGGCTCCATTTTCTCAAGAGTTGGAGCCTCCACCAAATCCGGGGCGGTTCAGGCGTGGCTTTCACCACCACGCCACACCGAGTATCGCTGCGTATGGGTTTCTGATGGCTCAGCGACTCCAAATGCAATCAGATGGACGCGATAAAAAAACTTCCTTGAACGCGCGCTGCCTGCCCTTCCCCCGGATTACATCCCCCGGGGCAGTCCAGCGCGCTCAACGCCACGTTCCTGATTCCATTACCACGTTGCGCATCCTGCTTGGACTAAGGCTCATGCAACGATGGCTCTCTTCCTGTATGGCAATAGAGCGCGCAACTAATTATCTGACACAGTAAGATTAGGGAATCGTCATAGCGCCGTCGCAGTTATGACCATGGTTGCACCCTTCGCTATGTCGTTAATCCGGTCTTGAGCACCGGCAATACGTTGATCTGCGTAGTCGTAGTCATTGGATTCGCCTCTTGCTGGTTCAACCGGCCGCAATCATGCGTACCGTAGCGCCACGATCAACAACGACGCGCGAATCATTCCAAGCGCCGCAGCGTGTCGTGCCGGGTCAGGCGCGCTCCAGCGCAGCGAGCTTCTTCCGACCACGGCATGCAGACCCGGAAAGACGCGGGCTTCCAACCGGGAATCTTCCGGTTTCCTCCATGCTCACCCGTGCATGGCATTACCGGAAGTCAGCAGATCCAACGAGATAATCACCGCTCCCGGAACGCTTCACGAGCCTTGAAAATCGGCTTCAGAATGTAGTCAAGAATGGTTTTCTCACCGGTACGGATGTCGACCGTCGCGATCATCCCGGGCAGAATCGGTAAGCTTTTTCCGCCTGCATGCAACTCACTGGAGTCTGTCAGCACAAGCACGCGGTAATACGTCGCATCGGGCCGGCCCGATGCGGCCTTCTGGTCGTCCTTGAGCGTGTCGGGGCTGATGTGCTGAACCGTGCCTTTCAAGCCTCCATAAATTCCGTAGTCGTAAGCCGTAATCTTTACGGTGGACGGTTGATTAGGATGCAGGAATGCGACGTCCGAAGGCTTGATGCGTGCCTCGACGAGCAATTGATCTTCCAGCGGGACAATTTCCATGATGTGCTCGCCCGGCTGGATGACCCCGCCAATCGTATTGAAGCGTATATTCTTCACCGTGCCGTACACCGGTGCAATCACAGTCGTACGCTGTAGAACATCCGCACGACCCACTACGGTTTCGCTGGTTTGCGCCAGTTCGAGTTCCAGCTTCGTGAGTTCCGAGTTTGCGTCGGCCTGAAATCTGTTGCGACGCTCGACGATCTGTGAGCGCAGCTCGTTTGCCTGCCGGCGCATGCGGAGCAGTTCGACTTCAGAAACAAGACCTTTGGCCGCCAGCGGCTCGGCCAGGCCAATTTCCTTGCTCGACAGCGAGTAGCTCTTTTCCAACGCGGCCACGCTATCGTTCAGTGCACGACGTCGCGCGTTGTAAGCAAGCGTCTCCTGCTTCACGACCGTAGGCACGGCTTTCACGTCGTCAGGAAACGTCAGCGGCTGCTCGTACGCCTCGGCACGCAAACGCGCAATCGTCGCCTTCAGTCCTACTGACTTGGACCACGCTTCGCGATAGCTCGTCTCGGCTCGCGTCGGATCGATCTTTGCCAGCACTTGTCCCTTCTTGACAATGTCGCCTTCACGTACGTCCAGTTGTTCGAGAATGCCGCCCTCAAGACTCTGGATGACCTGTTCACGGCTCTTCGAAATGATGGTCCCCTCGCCGTGCGTTATCTCCTCCACGCGCGCAAAGTACGCCCAGGTCAGACCGCCGGCCAGGACCGTGAGAATGACGTAAAGCATGATCATTGAGCCCGGCGTCGACTGCGTCAGCAGCGATTCCCGGATGTCGCTCATGAAAGCAGCGTCGCCTTTGGCGAGCTTAGCCTTTTTCTTGCCTCGTTTGAAAATATTGAAGTTCATTGCGATTGCTCCTTGTTCGGTGCGCCTGCCTGCGTATTACCCGCTTGCGCAGCGGCTGCCGGTACCGTCTTTTTGGCGCTCATGATCCTGATCTTCGCGGCAACGGCCTGAGGCGCCACGGGCGTATTTGTTGCGGCCGCGACGCCGGGCGAGGTGCCCGGTCGCGCGCGCTTCGGCGTTCCATCCACCGCTGCCGGTTCGCTCTTGCCTGACAGCATCGCGAGGATCTTGTCCTTCGGACCATCGGCCACGACCTTGCCTTCTTCGACTACGACAATCCGGTCAACCAGGGCCAGCAAGGATGGGCGATGGGTCACCACAACGATCGCCTGCCCCGCAGTTGCACGCGCGAGATGTTCAAGGAAGAGCGCCTCGGTTTGGGCGTCCATTGCGCTCGTCGGCTCATCGAGCAACAGGAGCTCCGGCCGGGCAAGGAGGCTGCGGGCCAGTGACACCAGCTGACGCTGGCCACCGGAGATGCCCGCACCACCTTCTCCGATTGGGAGGTTGATACCCCGTGGGTGGCGGCTAGCGACATGATCAAGCCCTGTCAAACGTATCACGCGTAGAAACTCGTCGGCGCTCGCTTCAGGCCGTCCGATCATCACGTTTTCGCGCAGACTGCCGTGAAAAAGACGCGCGTCCTGGCCCACGTACCCCACAGCTTTGCGCCAGTCGGCGAGGTCAATCTGCTCAACGTCCAGACCGTCCGTGAACATCTGCCCTCCGACCGGCGCGTAAAGACGCGCCATCACACGCAGAAGGGTCGATTTACCGCTCCCAATGCGGCCCAGGATAGCAACCCGCTCGCCGGACTGGATGCTCAAATTGACGTCCTTCAGAATCGGCGGATTCGGTTGCATCTCCTGTGTGGGATACGAGAAGCAGACGTCCTTCAGGGTGATTTGCCCCGAGAGCGAAGGCTTCGGCAGATACGTGCGCGATGAATCGCGATCGACAGGCATCGCCATCAAGCTATTCAACGAATGTAGCGCGGCCTTTGCCTGCTGGAAGCGCAAGGCGAGTCCCATCACCTGGCTCAGCGGCGCAGTAATCCGGCCAGCCAGCATCACCGTACCGATCAACGCGCCTTGCGTGAGCTCGCCTGCGTCGATCAGGTAGACGCCGAACACGATCAGCACCACGGTCTGCAACTGCTGCAACAAGGTAATGAAGCTCGTCGCTTTGCTGGAAATCTGACGCGACTTCATCGAAGAAGATGCCGCCATCGCGCTGAAAGACTCCCAGCGCTTTTGCATATGCCCTTCGCCACCCACCGCCTTGAGTGTTTCCAGACCTTCAACCGATTCGATCAACACGCCCTGCTTGAGCGACGCTTCCTTGAGGTTCTCTTTCATGATCCGCGCGAGCGGCCATTGCACCAACAGACTCACACCGATGATCAACGGGATCATCAGCAACGGCACCCAGCCGAGCGAACCGCCGACCGCGAATACCACGCCTACAAAGACGAGCACGAATGGCAGATCGGAAATTGCAGAGAGCGTGGCAGAGGTTGCGAAGTCGCGCACCGACTCGAACTCGCGCAACTGGTTGGCGAATGACCCTGCCGACGACGGTTTGTGCTCCATGCGGATGGAGAGCGCCTGGCGGAACAAAAGCGTGCCCATGACCAGGTCGGCTTTCTTGCCGGCGACGTCGAGTAAATGGCTACGTACATGGCGCGAGATCGCTTCGAACAGCATCGCAATTCCAACCCCGATCGCGAGCGACCAGAGCGTGACGTAGGCCTGGTTCGGGACCACGCGGTCATACACGTTCATCGTGAAAAAGACGCTGGCAAGGCCGAGCACATTGATCAGCAATGCACCGAGCGCAGCACTCGCGTAGTAGCGTCGATAACGCCATAGCGTGCCCAGCAACCAGTGGCCGGCCGGTTCGACGCTATCCCCTTCGCGCAGCTCGACTTTGGCCGTCGGCTTGACCAGAATGGCGTAGCCCGAATAGATTTCGTCCATTTCCTCTTGGGTGTACTCCACGGGCTCGGGACCAATTTCCGGCACCATCACCTGATATAGAACGCGGCTTTTGGCTTCCTTGTCCGGATTCGCACTCCGACCCAGCAGCACGCAGCCACCCGTGCGGCGATGCAGCAAGATGACCGGCAGCACGTGCTCCGGCAGCAGTTGCAGACGACGCTCCACCAAGCCCGCCGTGAGGCCCGCGTTTGACAGGGAGTCGAGCGCCAGTGACGGCGAAAGCATGCCGCTCTTCGGCAGCCCCGCGGTGAGCGCCTGCGCCGTCTTGCCGCAACCGTAGCGCTCGCAGATCCACATCACGGAACCGAGGAGGCCGTCCTCGTTGGTGAGGGGCGCGGCAGCCTGTACGTCAGGAAAATCGTTTCGAGTCATGATCGTAACCGGTTAGATTGAAGTATGTGGTGCGACACCTGAACCGCAATCCAGACTCAGAAAACAATGAAGCAATGCTCGTCGTTTAAAGGATCGATTCGGCTAATTCGGGTGACCTGATGAACGAAACATGAGATTTCGTACTGGCTCCAATTGTCCGGATATCGGTGACCCCGCGAAATCAGACAGCCGCGACAACATAGTGAGACTGGTACGAATTTTTAGTTCGCAGTCTTTCACAAGCACTGATTTCCGCGCGCGATTGTCTGACCAGATAGGGCCGCCAGTATCAACGGTGGCCAACCCACTATTCGCCTGTTAATCTTGTATCGTTACTAGTAACATGAAGTTAAAGTCCGACGTTTGTCGATTTAAATTCGTCTCAGTGCGGTGAAACATGAAATGGCACCGATTTAAGGTTAGAAACCTGACAGACAGGCTGACCAGCCCCAGGAAAACGGTCCCGCTTTCTCATAGTCGCATTGCTTATGCGGACGCGTTGTAATGCAAGGCATTGTGCCCGGAGATAAAGGACGCCCCAGATGGAGAATGCCGCCATCCAGGTCATGTTTGCCGACGATCACCCGCGATCGTTGCCGGACTGATTTACATGCTTGAAGAACACCGTACCATCAAGACAGTGGGCACCTGCACAAACTCGACCGAGCTGATCGCGGAACTCGGCACGCAGCCATGCGATGTACTGGTGTGCGATTACTCCATGCCGGGCGGCAATTACGGTGACGGCATTACGCTGTTTTCATTTTTGCGGCGCCGATACCCGGCCATGCGCATTGTCGTGCTGACGATGATCGACAACCCAGGTATCATCCGCTCGCTGCTCAAGCTCGGCATTCAGTGCATTCTGAGCAAGGCCGACCCGATGGAACATCTGGTCGCCGCGATTCACGGCGCATATGCAGACGCACGTTATTTCTCTCCAACCATTTCAAAGATTGTCTGGCAACTCAACGTGGATACATCTGCCTCCGGCAGTCGAGCGCTTACTGCACGCGAATCCGAAGTGGTCCGACTCTTCGTGTCGGGACGGTCGGTCAACGAAATCGCAGCGCAACTCAAGCGCAGTAAACAAACCATCAGTTCGCAGAAAGCCAGCGCAATGCGCAAGCTAGGCGTGGGAAACGACATCGAGCTGATCAAGTGTTCGATTGACACGGCGCCTACCCTCGTACCGGAAGATGGTGCCCATGATGCGTCCGATCCGACGCAGCCACGCGACGGCAAACCCTGACGACGAGATGAGAGCGGCGACGAGGGCCTTTAAGTGCATACGCGACCGAGGGTCGCATCGCAACAAAAAACACTAAAAGCGCAAAAGCGATGAGTTTGGACGCGTGTGATGCGAAGACTGATCCGGTCAGATCTCCGGCTGCGACCCATCGGTCGCCACACCGAGCCCAGCTTCGTATGCAAAGTGAAACAGGTCGGCGTCCCGTTCAATCCCGAGCTTTCGCATCGCGCGGGTCTTTTGGGCACTGATTGTCTGCTTAGTGCGATGTAGTCGGTCGGCGATTTCATTCACAGACATACCTGACACGAACAGCCGGATGACTTCCGTTTCGCGCGTGCTCAGCGTTTGGGTGCGTTCGTTCCGACCAGGAGAGGAATCCGGAATAGCGTCTTTCAGGCTTCGCGAGGTAGAAAGAAAGTAGGTGGCGCCCGCATAGACAGCGTGAATCGCGGAAATCAAATGGCTCGTGTCATGAGCTTTACTTAACACCGAATGCACGCCACGCTTTGACATTTCACGCGTAATGGCAGGGTTTTCGATAGTCGTGAAGACTACGATCTTGAGCGCCGGGTAGGTTCGTCGCAAGAATGCCAGCAACGTCAAGCCGTCCCCGTACTCTCCACCGGGCATCGCGTAATCGGTAATGAGGACATCGCAAGGGGCGCTGTTCAGCACCTTGATGAGTTCGCCGGAGCCTCCTGCCGTGCCTGTAATTTCCAGCGTAGGTACAGCGGAAAGTTCGTGCTTGATACCGGAAAGGAGTGCCGGATGATCGTCGGCCAGCACGACACGGATTTTCATTTTGCTCATGCAAAGCTCCGCGGAAATGGGATGAACCGGGCCGCGACGGCAAGCTCAATGTACCCGAATCTGACTTATCCGAGAATACCCTCTCGGAAACTGGAAAGCAAAATAAGTGGGGCAAATTCGACTGACTGGAGAATTTATGGCTTTCCCTCGTATGTGTCGGATTTCCGAGGGCTGGCCACCTGGAACCGAGAGCTGGGCCATTGTCGACGTTGTCAGGTAGCTGAGGTCGTCGCGAAGAGGGTCAGATGAAGAAATCAAAATCGCTTGAGGGGGTGTCCGGAATTTTGTGTAAACGGGTTGAGGTTTAACCCGGCACCAGCCGCTCTTCGAACTGGATCGTGAAGCGGTTCAGTGCGGCCTTCCAGTCGGGGGGTGTCCGGAATTTTGTGTAAACGGGTTGAGGTTTAACCCGGCACCAGCCGCTCTTCGAACTGGATCGTGAAGCGGTTCAGTGCAGCTTTCCAGTCGCGGATCGGCATCGTCCACTTCTTGCTGATGTTGTTCAGGGCCAGGTAAAACAGCTTGGTGACGGCCTCATCGGTCGGGAACGAGCT
>NZ_JACHDM010000064.1:0-7789 GCF_014201065.1 Paraburkholderia sp. Cpub6 | reverse complement strand
CCCCTGTACAGACGAGTGGTTCCGGTCAAAAAGCTGGGCGATCTTCTGGAGAGACTCTCCCTTCCGCCAACGTTCCCACATCAGCGCTTTCTGCTTCTCGCTGTAGTAAATCCGGCGTCGCTGTTTCATCTGCAACACTCCCACTGCTTGCGCAGTCTTCAGTGTGTTGCATCCACCGGTTGAATCCGCCCTCAGGAGCGGACGGGAAGGTAATGAAATGGCCCTGTGCCTCGCCTTTCATCACGGCGACAAAGCGTGCGGAAATTGCATCGCGAGAAGCGACGCTCAAGGTTACTCTGGTCACGGCTGTCTCCGGTTCAGAACTCCGCGTCTACCTGAAAGAACATCAGCTCGCCGGTGATCTACGCGCTGGGCCGGGCGCTGCAGCACTCGCCGATTGTCCCCCATTCGCGAGCGCCGGCTGCGACTTCACGACGTCGAGGAAGTACGTGGTTGAAGGTATGCCCGACCGCCACGAATAAATGGAGAAGTGGTTCCGCGCCAGCCAGTCGGAGAGCCGCGTATTTTCGACGCGTTCGACCTCTATCCTGTGTAACGCGAACAGATCTGCCTCATCTTGCAGCATTCGAATGATCGACGAGAACAAGCCGTGCCCCCTAAACTCCTGCCTTATTCGAATATTCGCCAAGCAGACAACAGGCCTGTCATATTTCCAGCCGGCGAACACGCCCGCCCGCGTATAGCACTCCATCGAGTGACTCTCATACCACTTCGAAACACCCGCCGGTTGCGAGTTACCGTCCCTCGCGAGACTTCTGAGCCAGTGAAAGTACGAGCTCAATTCGCGCGATATCGATTCTGAATTCATGGATGATTTTCGTCGTTATGGGAGACTCAAATTGATCATTTTTGATCAATATTCCTAACTATCATCGGTGCAACTCCATCAACGATAGCACCTTTTCAGCGCATCAACCTGGGCAATGGCGTCGCCATCCTCGGCACACGCTGCCTTTAGGTGAGCGTTTTCAGGAGCCGAGAACCGAATCGGCACAACCATTGCGTTGCCGCGTCGGAAATGCGCGGCCGTCGCATGCGTGCTATCGTGCCGGCTCGATTGAAAGAAGTCGGCAGTTGAAATGGATCGGTTTTTTATGCGGCGCGCGCGCCGTGCAGTATTTGCTTGATCGCCGTCGCGAATGCTTGGCAAGGGTTGAGGCCGCGAAGACCGGCAACGTCGAATTTGAGTCGCAGCATCTCGACCTGATCGACAGTCTGGTGCGCGACGTCCGCGCGGGACGGGGCTACGCGTTCAAGCTGGACCATCCAACGGCCGTCGAAGTATTTGTCTCGGACTAACGCCCTCAGACCAATCACTCGACAGCGCCACCGGCGAAAACCCTGGACGCGACGCCATACCAGGAGAACATGTTCGCCCGTTCACCAGCCGCGATTGCATCGCCCAGCGCGACGAGCACGACGGCCATCTCACGCCGGAACAGATCGGCGCGCGCCTCAGCGACGTTCTCGCCGGCGACATACCCAGCGCAGTAGGCCGCCGACCGCACCGCTTCAATCAGATCCTTGCGGCCGGTACGTGGCACGTTCAACTTCACTTCAGCCATTCCATTCCCCTCATCAGAAAGCCAGCGCACCGTGTGCCGGATACATGTCATCATCGAGTAACGACCGTCGACGCATCAACAGGTCTTGCCATCGCGTTTTTCGCCTCAGGCCGATCTATAAGCCGGCCGCTTCTGTTTCGGACACCACGCCGATCCCGAACTTGGCGGCACCTCCCCGTCGCTCATTCAGCTCGCGGAGTTTTTCCAAGGCCGCGCGCTGCAAGCCGCGATCGACCTCGCCGATCGCTCCAATGACGGCGTTGTACAACTCCTCCATCCTCTCCTGATTCCAGACCGCTTCTGCATGCTTTAGCGCCAGCGTGAGCGTCACCGCGCGCATCTTGTGCGATTGCGCAAGCATCACCGGATTTTTGACTTTCCGCACACCTGTCGTGGAATCGACGGTCATTGAATAGTCAGCCAGCATCTGCGCGTCGTCCACCATCACACGGATCTTCCGGAAAAAATCGAGCGCACGGCGCACTGCTACCCGCTGTTCAGGCGTCGCCGGCGTGATCGGCGTGAAGGACGGCGCCTGCCCGGCAGGCACGCCCGGATGCGGGACATTCCGAATCACGTCGATCGCGAGCTGGCGATCCTCCTCGCGCACGAGCTTGCACCACTGCGACCACGTCGCCTTGTTGATGTGCTTGTAGCCGTCGAGCTTCGCCAGGCGCGCACCCTCCTGCTCGCCATGCTCGAGCATGTACTTACGGATCTGGTTCAATGCTTCAAAGCGTTGTGAGCTGGCTGGGCGCGGCATTCCGAAAACCTCGTGATGTTTATAAACAAGTCTACAATCACGACGCCAGAACCTTGCCGGGTAAGGCGAGGCTGTTTCGAAACGCGGTTGATTTGTGGATCCGGTGCCTGCGCCCCCCTCCCCGTCATTTCATCTCCTCCAGCCCTTCAACGCGCTCGTCGCGCCGCGTCCATAGCCACCCCTCACCTGCGGACTATCTGCAGACTCACGCCTAGCGTCTCCCAATCGGCAACGGATCCAGCCCATTCGAGTCCACCAACGAGTGTGCAAAGATTCACGCACCGACAGCTCTATCGATTAGAGTAGCTAACCGTCATCCCCGGTCTCGCCCCTGCCAATCTGTCTGCCAAGACGTCGTCGACGCCGATCAACAATGGCGTCACCAAACCCGGCCGTCTGCAGCGCCACTGTCGGTTAGTTGCGTCGCTGGATCGCGCATTAATGCGGGTCACCTCGATCTGCACGCCAGTCGTCGCAGCCCTCGGCGCCGTGACGTAGATCGCGCTCACGGCGCCGATCCTTTCGCCCATAGCCTGTAACCGAGGCGTAACCGGGCGTAACCGCCGGCCCAGTTACGGCGAAGCCCTTATGCGACAAGGCTTTGCTCCCTTGTAACCGTGTAACCGTAAAAAACGCCCCACGTAGCCATATAAAAAGCACTCATGCCAGGTGTTGCATCACCTCACCTCATTTTATTTTTTCAAATCCACAAGTGAGAATAAAGTGGTTACACGGTTACACCATCCGGAAAGCCTTATGCGACAAGGGTTTCACTGTAACCGGCTGCACGGTTACGCGCGGTTACGCCACCCGCTATCGGTTACAGCGCTCCTAGGTCCGGAACTTCCGGGCACAAAAAAACCGCCCGAAGGCGGCTTGATCGATGCGGCGATAGGATGGTTTAGAACTCCTCGGAATCGTCGGCGGGTGACGCGTCCCTTCTAGCGGCCAGATCCTCACCGGAACACCCCGGGCGCATCAGCGCTACGCACTTAGTGTGCTTGCCGTTTGGCTTGCGCGTTATCAATCCTTTTCCGTCGGTACTCAACAATCGCAAGATCTCTGGCTTCCGGCGTCGATATGTCTGGACCTCTGACACATCGAAGTGCTCGTTTAGATAGGTGTCGAGCACCTTATTGGCGCTCGGCAGGTAGTACTTGGAGTGCTCACCACTGCCCTCCTGCGACAGCAGGTGCGGCTGCGCGTACAGCCATGACAAAACGTCGGCAGCAACATCCGGCAGCGAGTCGGAGAAGCGGTCGTGCAGCGTATCGAGGCCGTAGCGGCTTATGAATCCGTTGATCCAGCGTTCGGCGCCGGTCTGGGCTCCTTCCAGCCCGAGCGACTGCATCTCAGCCACCATGCGGTTCATCGTATCGGCCGCATAGTTCAGCACACTCGCAAAGTACCGCGGATTGCCGACCTCGAGGTAGAGCGGACGCTGCACCAGCGTGCCGATCTCCTGAAAGACGCTCATGCGGTTGGCGAACTGATCTTCAACGCCATGTGACGTCACAAGACTGGCTACACTCTCGGCAGAGAGGAACAGCTTGGCGAAAACCTCGACCTCCGACGTCAGCTGATTTTTCGGACTTAGCGTGATCTTCGACTGAAGCTGCTTCAGCTCAGACTTCACGGTCTTGAATTCGTCCACCACAAGGGCGAAGGCGCGCTTGAATTCCTCGGGGGCACGCCCAACAGGTCTTCCATCGAACATCGCCTCGATCTCCGTCATCGAGGTGCTAACCGCCAGGCCCATCTCGCCGAGCACGCCGAGAAGAAATCCTTTGCCCCAATCGCTATCAGCCAAGATCCATAGGTAGCACTTCTTGCGGTCAAGTGCGAAGCGGCTTTGCACCAGGAACTGGAGGAATTCATCGAAGCGGGTGAAGTGCTGCTTGTAGTCGTCGACAATTTCCGGCTCGTATCTGCCACGCACCTCGAAGGGTTTGTGAGCCAGTACGATTCGCGCCTTGTCCTCGAGCAGGCGCATCCGCGCGTCGTCGGCGAACATGTCGCAGCGCCATTCGACACTCTCCCGCTGGTTGCAGTACTTCAGGTGATCGACGATCACGGTGCCAGCTGCCCCGGCAGTCAAATCGCGCAGCGCCTTTGCCTGTGGCTTGGTCAGATCACGATCCGCTATGAACTGCTCGGTCATCTCGGCGATGGCCTTGGCGTCCACGGGCTCGCCGAATGCACGCACCAAGAATTTGTAGGCGTCGCCGCCGAGAAACTGATTGAGGTTCTGAAATTCGTTCAGCAGGAAAACCTTACTCTTACTGCCAGACCAGAACGAGCCGTTGACCATACCGTCGATCATCGCGAGATTGATCCCAAGCCTCTCGTCCGATGGGTCGATACCGATGGCCTCGGCTAATCGCGAAGCGATTGCCTTTGCGATGTCCCGCGCCGGTTGCCCCACGCTCTCCAGAGCGGAGCCATCCGCCCCCGGCTCTTGTCGCGTCAGTGCCTGCGCATCGACCGGCTCGTCCGCGAGATCCTCGTCGGTCAACGGTCCAGCAAGTGGATCGTCCTGCAGCGGACCCGCCAGCGCGTCGTGCTCGGCGGCGGCCGCCGTAACCTCCTCGACCTTGCCGCGCGCCCATTCCGCGTCGGCTGCCGCCTGCGTCACCACGACATTCGACTCAAGCGCCGCGCCGATGTCCGGGCGCACTGCGTCTTCACGCAAAGACCACGAGCCGAATGACTCGTCGTCGCGAGACGACACATTGGATTTTTGGGGATTCGAGTCGGCTGGTGCGCCGCGCTGAGAGTCGCGAATGGCTTTCAGCGCCCGTTCGCCTGGAGAAAGGGTTCTCTCTCCGGCCGCAGCCGGGTTATCTGTTTTGCCGTGCACTTCTATTACCTTATTATTGCGCCGTCCTCCATCTCGTCAAAGGGGAAGCGGCTTTGTTGAGCACTCCGGATCGTCTATCCGTCATGCAATAACTCGGAGTTTACTGGCGCCGCGAATCAGCCCCTAGCACTTTATTTGCGATAGAGCTATTGACGAGGTCTGGATAGAACGATTTTTCGTGACGATTTACTCAAATTTGATTAAGCGTTTCGCCGCTAAGCCGCGCCGGTACGCGGTTTGACGAAAAATCGATATATCGAGGAGGAGACGTAGAAAGATCGCAACAGCAGGTGCCCGTTTTTCTTTGCGCCAAGAGATCAATCAGATATAATTGTTCTTGAACTTTGCCGTTCACCTCTAGTGCCTCAGCACAGCCAAATGCAGTCGCCCCATCTGGAACAACTAGCTCGTCACTAGCCAGATGGGGCGTTGGTCTTTTAGGCCTCGACTTTCTCCAATCAACATCTCGTCGAGCACCCGCACATAACGCAGCAGCACCTCGAGCAGCTCGACACCTACCCCGCGCATCGACGACGCCCACCGACCAAGCCACGCGCACGACGTCGCGCCGCAGGCATACAGGCAACATCGAGCACCATGTAGAAAAGCCCGGACATGCCGGGCCTTCGTTGTTGCTGGTCAGCTATTGCTAGAACACGTCGGGCGCCGTCACCGCCTGCTTTTCCGCCAGCGCCTTCGCCGCCGCCCTGGCCTTCGCCGCACGCTCGACGCGATCGACGTAAGCGTGCGGATGAATGTCCTGCTCCGTTACGCCCTCTCGCGTCGGCACGAACACCGGCATCACTACGCTGAGATCCGGCAGCGGCCGCCAAAAGCCCGTCCATAAGCCGACGGTGCCAGCACCTGCATCTTTCGCACTCGCCGGCTCTTGCTGGTGTAACTCGAGCACGCGGCCGTCGTCGGTTAGCGCATACAAACTGCTACTCACTCCGTTGTCTGAGTCCTGGGACTGACTACACGCGATCTGAACAATTTTGCTCATTCTCAATTCCTCAATTTAGGGTTAAATGAGTGCAACAGCAGGCCGCGCTTTATTCGGCGACACCGGTGCTGAACTCGTCGAACTCGCCGGCGCGCTCGCAGGCGCGGAATAGGAAATCCACCGCGTGGAGCTCGTCGAAGCTGTGCGCAGCGTTACGCAGCGTCGGAAAGTGCGCTCTCCACCACTGCAAAGGCGCCAGGTGCAGCAGACGCGGTTTAGAGAACTGACGCGGCTTCATTCGCAGGATTCTGCGCTCGCGCTTATGCATCACGAACTTGACGCCGTTGTCGGCGCGACCATAGCCGAGCACCTGGAAATACTCGTTGCTCGCCAAATCGTTGATACGCTTGTCGTATGCTGCTTCGTCGATATTCTTTTTCTGCATTTTTTAGGATTACTAAATCGATTTATCGGAACCCGCCGATACTGCGAACGTTATGTGTTACTTGGCGTCGTCGAGCAGTCCGGGCCAGCGCTTCAACCGCTTCAACGTATCGTTGTCGCGCCGGATACGATAGACGGCCAGCAGGGACTGGCGTTACGCAAGACCATGTAGTCCTTTTCGACGAGCGAGCGCTCAAACGAATGCGCCTCAGAAGGTTGATCGGCGACGCGGCCTGCGCGCTTCTCGACGTTGATGTACGCGACAGCGGCGCGAGGGTAGAACTTCGACATTGAATCTCCGGTTGATAAATGTGCGTCAACAATCGAAGTTTACGCAAACACGTTTCAGGCCGTCTAGCCTTATTTGGCCGCAATCATAGCTAACAGATTATTCGCGTTGCGTGAGGGCCAGCCTGCGCAGGTGTCCGCGTTTCGCCTGTTTTTCGGGCGCAAATCGAGCGTGTTGTACGGAAGCGACGCAGGCAACCGCCCACCAGATATGTGGGCGTTGGAGCCTTTGGCGAGCTCCACACCGACCGCGCGCTCGCACGCCTGAGTGAATGAGCCAGGCGAAGAGCAACTACTTTCTTCTGGACGCTCTACGAAGACGTCGCCTAGGATTACTGTCATCTCAATGGAGGCAACATGGCCACGTACGGGGAACTGCGGAATTTTGTGAAGCAAAGACATGGCGTCGTCGTTCAGAACTGCTGGATTGCAGACGTCAAAGAATTGTGTGGACTGCCTTTGCGATCTCGCCGTACGACGGCGCGAGCGAAGCCCTGCCCGCCTCAATGGCGACCAGCGATCGAAGAGGCCATGCGCCATTTTGGCTGGCTGTGATCGCCAACAGATTTACAGTCTGATCGACACTGGTCGTGCAAGCCGCGCCGGCGCGGCGCTGCAGGGATGAGCGGGGAACGGCCGGGCGCACATAGGGCGCATGTAAGGAATGGCCGCCGGCATCGCCACATACGCGGGCGTTAGCGCAGTCGGCGAGCTCCGGAAATGGCAACCCGGCGCGCGCTTCACCGGAGCCAGACAAAAGGAAGCCCACGGGGCGCAGTGTCGAGCGCCGGCGGTCTGTTGCTGCGTTAGGGCAACGCTGATTAAGTCCACCGATCCGGTACCTCAAGCGTTATAGAAATCGGATTGAACGAAGAAGGCGAAACAGGATGAAGCAGCAGACGCTG
>NZ_JACHDM010000063.1:0-8488 GCF_014201065.1 Paraburkholderia sp. Cpub6 | reverse complement strand
CGCCGCGCGTTCTTCCGCACTCAAATGCTTGTAGTTCTTCTTCATCGCAACACCCTACCTCATTCAAGGTGTTGCACTTGGAACTAGAGACTAAGCTGGCTGCAGAGCGCCCTGCCACGACCATTCGCGAATGCAGCTGAAGTCCAACTTTACAAACGGCGTCCTCGCCCTGGCCCGACAAAGGACTAAAAAAAGATAATTTCAAAAAACTGGCAGTGGAATGCAAATATCATATATTGGGATAGCTTTGGCTCATTTCCTTCTTGAGACGCGTTTGTTTCAAGTGCGGGAACGCATCATTCCGCAACTCGGCACCTGAGGTCTTTTTCGGGGTCTTTTGTGCACGGACAGCCTCAAACGCGCGCGCCCCACCACCCAATCAACTGACCCCTGCTGCCATGACTCACGACAACCTCACCACCGTCCCGAACGCCGTCACCGCGATCCCCGCCGCCGACAGCGCCGCCGCGCTCGCGCACTTCCAGGCGTCGCTGCGCTTCGAAACCGATTGCACCGACGTCCACGCCGCGCTCGCGAGCGGCGCGCCCGGCTTCGTGCTGCTCGACGTGCGCAGTCCCGCGCTGTTCGCGCAGGGCCACGTGCCGGGCGCACTGAATCTGCCGCACGGCAAGATCGTCACGTCGAAGCTCGCGGCTTATGCGCCGGACACGCTGTTCGTCACCTACTGCGCGGGCCCGCACTGCAACGGCGCGGCGCGCGGCGCACTGCGGCTCGCGCAGCTGGGGCGGCCCGTCAAGCTGATGGCGGGCGGCGTCACCGGCTGGCTGGACGAAGGCTTCCCGCTGAGCCGCGAGGACGCCGATCCGCCGTCTGATCCATGCTCCGATGCATAGCGTGACTCGTAATCCGACGCGCGTTCCAGCGCGGCATCCGCCGCCGTCCGCGCGCCGGTTTTGCCCCCTGTTCGCAAATCGCAAATAAGTTAAACAAAAGTTCGAAAAGTGTCGATAACATGTCCAGCCGGACTCCTCCCGGCGGACCCAATATGCAGAGTTCATATAATTTCTGGCTCGTCGCGATTTCGTTCGCGGTCGCGACCCTCGCGTCGTACACCGCGCTCGATCTGACGGGCCGCATCTTCCTGCTCGGCTCGACGCGCCGGCGGCATGCATGGCGGCTCGGCGGCGCGTTCGCGCTCGGTGTCGGCATCTGGTCGATGCACTTCGTCGCGATGCTCGCGTTCTCGCTGCCTATCCCGCTCGGGTATGACCTGGCGACGACCGCCTGCTCGCTGGCCCTCGCGATCGGCGCTTCGTATCTGGCGCTCTCGCTGACGACCCAGCAGCGCCTCACGCCGGTCCGGCTGCTGATGGGCGGCGTGGCGATGGGGATCGCTATCGCCGGCATGCATTACACCGGGATGGCGGCGCTGCGCATGGCGCCCGCGATCCACTACCAGCCGGCATGGTTCGCGGCCTCGATCGCGATCGCGATCGGTGCGTCGAGCGCCGCGCTGTGGATGGCGCGCGCACTCAGCAACGAACACGAGCGCCATATCGCGCGCAAACGTCTCGCCGCGGCGCTGGTGATGGGCGTCGCGATCAGCGGCATGCACTACACCGGCATGGCCGCCGCCGACTTCGCGCCGGGCGCGATCTGCGGCGCGGCCAACGACATGAACGCGCGATGGCTCGCCACCTCGGTGATCCTGCTCACGTTCGCGGTGCTGATCGTCACGCTGATGCTGTCGCGCTTCGACGTGCGCACCACCTTCCTGCTCGGCGCGGTGTCGCGGCTGAACGGCCAGATCGTGCGGCTCGCGACGCTCGACGCACTGACGGGCCTGCCGAACCGCGCGACGCTGACCGAGCGGATCGAACGCGCGATCAGCGGCGCGCGTCGCCAGCGTACGTCGTTCGCGGTGCTGTTCATGGATCTCGACGGCTTCAAGACGATCAACGATTCGCTCGGTCACTCGGCTGGCGACGCGGTGCTGTCCGCATTCGCGCAACGCCTGCAGCAATGCGTGCGTTCGAGCGACACCGTCGCGCGGCTCGGCGGCGACGAGTTCGTCGTGCTCACGGAACATCTTACGTGCGGCGACGACGCGGCCGCGCTCGCCGACGGCGTGCTTCACCGGATGCGCCAGGGCACGTGGAGCGACGAACAACCGCTGCAGGTGATGCCGAGCATCGGCATTGCGCTCTATCCGCGCGATGGCGACAGCGTCGAGACGCTGCTCCAGCACGCGGACGCCGCGATGTACGAAGCGAAGCGCGCCGGCCGCGGCACCTACCGCTTCTTCGAGCGCAGCATGAACGAGGCCGCCACGCGCACGCTGCGGATCCAGCAAGTGCTGCACGACGCCTTCGCGAATGATCGCTTCTCGCTGCTGTTCCAGCCGAAGTTTCGGCGCGGCGGCGACGCGCTCGCGGGCGCCGAGGCGCTGATCCGCCTGCACGATCCGGAGATGGGCGCGCTGATGCCGGCCGAGTTCATCCCGGTCGCCGAGCGCTCCGGGCAGATCGTGCAGATCGGCTACTGGGTCGTGCGCGAAACCTGCCGGCGCATTCGCGGCTGGATCGAACAGGGCCTGCCGGCGATGAAGGTGGCGATCAACCTGTCGCCGCGTCAGCTGTTGCAACCGGACCTCGTCGAGACGATCCTCGACATCGTCAGGAGCGAGGACGTCGCGTGCGAGCAGATCATGTTCGAGATCACCGAGACCGTAGCGATGCAGGATGCCGCGCGCACCGTCGAAGTAATCCGCGCGTTTCAGGCGAGCGGCTTCGACATCTCGATCGACGACTTCGGCACCGGCTATTCGAGCCTCGCGTATCTGCAGCGCTTCCAGGTGAAGCAGTTGAAGATCGATCGCTTCTTCATCAACGGTCTCGACGCGAACGGCGCCGCGGGCAGCGCAATCGTGTCGGCGATCATCGCGCTCGCGCACTCGCTCGAAATGGACGTGGTCGCCGAGGGCGTCGAAACCCAATCGCAGCTCGACAAGCTGTGCTCGATGATGTGCGACGAAGTGCAGGGCTACCTGCTCGGCAAGCCGATCAACGCCGACGACTTCGGCGCAATGCTCCGCGGCAGAACGATGGCCGCAAGCGGAGTCTCTATCTGAGCAGCGTCTCCCCCAACGCCGCGAGCCGTTCGGTCAACGCCTCGCTCGCACGCGTCATCGGCAAACGCAATTCGTTGCGCACCCATCCCCTCGCCGCGAGCAGCGCCTTCACCGGCGCGGGATTCGGTTCCGCGAACGCGAGCTGGATCTGCGGCACGAGCGCGTGAAAAATGCGTCGTCCTTCGTCGAGCTTCCCCTGCGTCAACGCGCGATAAAGCGCGACGAAACGCTCGGGCCGCCAATGCGCCGACGCCGCGATCGCCCCGCTTCCACCCGCGCACACCGTCGAGAAGAGCTCGAGGTCGTTGCCCGCGAGCACTTGCAGACGGCCGTCGCGAATCAACTCGAGCGTCGTGTCGAGCGAACCGGCGCAATCCTTGATCGCCTGAATTCGCGGATGCACGGCGAGCGTGAGCAGCGTGTCGAGCTCGAGCCGCACGCCGGTGCGTTGCGGAATATCGTAGAGGACGACTGGATGCACGCTCGCGTCCGCGAGCGCGCTGAAATGCGCGACGATGCCGTCCTGCGAGGGCCGACGAACCAGCTCGCGAAGGAAAACGCTTGACTTCTACGCGCCGGAAACTAATATACGCACCGCGTACATCAACGCGTTTTGCTGCCTTACTCCCGCCGACCCCACTTTTGCGACAGGTGCCCTCATGAGCGTTCCGCAACAAGCCTTCCTACGCGATGCAATGCGTCGCCTGAACATGACGCGCGATACGTTCGCTAACCGCATCGGCGTGTCGCGCCGGGCGCTGGATACGTGGCTGCTGCCGGACGACTCGCAGGAATCGCGGGCGATGCCGGAAATCGTCGAGCGTTTCGTGTCGGAGATCGTCGCGAACACGGAGCCGGGCGAAGGATATACGCAAAGCGTAGACTCGCAATCGCTCGCAAGCCAGATTCTGTTCGAGGGCAAGCCGCAGCTGCTGTCGGTCGATCAGTTTTCGCGCGACTCGGTCGAGGCGCTCTTTCGCGTCGCCGACATCATGCAGCCGATCGCCCGGCGCCGCAAAATCTCGCGCGTGCTCGAAGGCGCGGTGCTCGGCAATCTGTTCTTCGAGGCGAGCACGCGTACCCGTGTGAGCTTCGGCGCGGCGTTCTGCCGGCTCGGTGGCTCGGTGTGCGACACGACCGGCTTCACGTTTTCGTCGATGGCGAAGGGAGAATCGATCTACGACACGAGCCGGGTGATGAGCGGCTATGTCGACGCGCTGGTGATCCGCCACCCGGAGCAAGGCTCGGTGGCCGAATTCGCGCGCGCGACCAACGTGCCGGTGATCAACGGCGGCGACGGTCCCGGCGAGCATCCGAGCCAGGCGCTGCTCGATCTCTACACGATCCAGCGCGAGTTCTCGCGGCTCGGCAAGATCGTCGACGGCGCGCACATCGCGCTGGTCGGCGACCTCAAGTACGGACGTACCGTGCATTCGCTCGTGAAGCTGCTGGCGCTCTATCGCGGCATCAAGTTCACGCTGATTTCGCCGCCGATGCTCGAATTGCCGGGCTATATCATCGAGCAGATTTCGCGCAACGCTCACGTGATCGAACAGACGCACGACCTGCGCACTGGCTTGCGCGGCGCCGACGTCGTATACGCGACGCGCATCCAGAAGGAGCGCTTCACCGACGAATCGTTCGAAGGCTACACGCCCGACTTCCAGATCAACCAGGCGCTCGTCGATAGCGTGTGCGGCGCCGAAACACTGATCATGCACCCGCTGCCGCGCGACAGCCGGCCCGGCGCGAACGATTTGAGCATCGACCTCAATCACGATTCGCGGCTCGCGATTTTCCGGCAGACCGACAACGGCATTCCGGTGCGGATGGCGATTTTCGCGGTGCTGCTCGGCGTCGACAAACAGGTCCAGCATTCGATGCGCGATGCCGCGTGGCGCCCGCCGGTCTACCTGGGACCTGACGACGCGGTGTTTCACGGAATCGATTGACGCGGATAGCCGTCCGCCGTCAGGCCGCGGCCCGCGCGTCACGCATTTCGCGCGCAGCCTGCCTGAACGTCCCGGCAAAGAACAGCACCTGATATTTGACCGCGTTCGACCAGTACTTCCACGTATGGCCGCCGGGCCGCTCGGCGTAATCGTGCGGCACGCCGAGTTCGACGAGCCGCTCGTGCAGCAGCCGGTTCGACTGCACGAGCGAGTCGTTCACGCCGCAATCGATCGTCAGCGCGATATGGTCGCGGCCGAAATCCTCCGCACTCGCGACGATCGCCTTGCTGTTCCAGAAGTCCGCATATTGCATCGGGTCGCCGAACACCCGCCCGATGCCGGGCTCGTCCTCGCTGCCGCGCGGGTCCACCGCACCGCTGATGCTGCCCGCCGCGCCGAAAGCGTCGGGCCGGTCGAGCGCGATGCGTAGCGCGCCGAAGCCGCCCATGCTCAAGCCCGTGATAGCGCGCGCCTGCTTCGTCGCGATCGTGCGGAAATGGCTGTCGATATAGGCCACCACTTCCGTACCCACGTAGGTTTCGTAGCGGCTGCGCGGATCGACGGGGCTATCGATGTACCAGCTGTCGCGGCCGCCGTCGGGCATCACGAGGATCACGTGATAGCGGTCGGCGAGCTTGCCGATATGCGAATTCGCGGTCCAGTCCGTGTAATCGCCGCCCGAGCCATGTAGCACGTAGACGACCGGAAAGCGCGCGGCCTGGTTGCCACGCGCGTATCGATCGGGCAGCACGACGGTTGCGTCGAACGTACGATGCATCGCCGCGCTCGGAATCGTGACGACGCGCGACTGGAACGCCCCCGCCGGCGATGCGATCAGCATCAGAACGAGCCAGAACGTATGGACTGGATTCATGGTGAGTCGCCCCTTGCGGTTGCTTCCGGCTGCTTACGTTCGTCAGGCATCCGAAGAAGAGCGCCCCAGCATGCCTCGGCCTATGTCCGCGAACGACTGTAGCAATGGCGACTTACAACCAAATTTCAGCGAAACATACGATCCAGTCAGGCTTCGGTCGCTTCATCGGCTTCAGTTGCCCTCTCTGCGCCCGCATCTTCGACGTGCGCGGCAAACCCCACCCGCCCCGGCGCCAGATCGTCCCGCAATGTGAGCGCCGGAATCTCATACGCGCCGCCGTTCTGCGGCAGGAACGCGATCGGCGCGGCCGTCCACAGCGTGTCGAGCCGTCGCCCGAGCGCCTCGCTGACCTCGGCATACTTCGCCTCGTCGACGCGGCTCGTGCGATAGACGACGAACGGCGGCAATACCTCGAAGCCGGGGTAATACAGCACACCGTGCTGGATCGGGAACAGCACGTCGTCGATCGGACCGTTGATGCCGCGTGCGCTGTAGTGCGACTCCCAGCCGCCCGTCGTGACGATCAGCATCGCGCGCTTGCCCGCGAAACGGCCCTCGCCATAACGCTCGCCCCAGCGCGCATCGGAATGCTCGCCGACGCCATACGCGAGACCGTACGCATAGACACGCTCCACCCAGCCCTTCATGATGGCCGGCATCGAGAACCACCACAGCGGAAACTGCAGGATCACCGCATCGGCCCACTTCAGCTTGTCCTGCTCACGCGCGATGTCCTCGCTCTGCAAGCCGTTCTCGAACGCATGCTTCGATTCGAGCGACGCGAAGAAGCGCTCGCCGCTGTGACGCTCGCTGGTGTCGCGTGCGTCTAGCGACGCTTTCCAGTTCATCGCGTACAGATCGGACACCTGCACCGTATGGCCGGCGCGTTCGAGATGGCGGACACTGAAGTCCTTCAGCGAACCGTTCAACGATTTCGGTTCGGGATGCGCATAGATGATGAGAACGTTCATGATGGGACCTTCGTGGCTGAAAACAGTCACGATAGGCATCGCCGAGGTATATTGGAAATGAATTCCCAATATGTCAGGTATTGCCGTGGTTAATCTCAGAAGACTCGACCTGAACCTGCTGGTCACGCTCGTGTTTGCCCACAAAAAAAGAAAAAAGAAAACAATAAAGATGAAAAAACCGTTGCCGACGCGACTCAATAAAGAACGAAAAATGCAAGCAAAACGAAAGATGTAGAGCCTCCGATTTACGGGCACAACCCAGCTAAAGGCGTTATCGGGAGGTGGATGTCAGTGGGGCAACCCGCTCCGAATGCTCGAATTGCGCCTCTCCCGGCATACCCCCCCCCCCCCCGCAGACCGAAGGACCAAATCCGATCCACCGTTGCGGGTCGCGCGCCGACTGATCCGGTCGCCACGTCGGCCAAAGCTGACGCTCGCCCGTTTGACGGCGAAGGCCGCAGGTAGCTTCGCTGCCGTTCGCAGGCAGATGTTGGCGAGCGGACACTTCTCGCGTTCAGCAAATGACAGTCCCAAACCCGTCTTAGTCGCCCGCAATTACGCCGACAGACGTCTCTTCCTTTAACACGCTGCTGAAGAAAACGGCTACTACTGGATCATTGACGACACCGGCTTTCCAAAGAAGGGACGTCATTCGGTCGGGGTGGCACGTCAGTACTGTGGGCAACTCGGAAAGCAGGACAACTGCCAGGTTCCAGTGAGCCTGTCGATCGCGACGCAACGCGGCAGCCTGCCGATTGCCTGGCAGCTGTATGTCCCCAAGGAATGGATTGACGACCGGGAACGTGCCCGTCGTGCGGGCATTCCCGACGATCTGGCCTTCGAGACCAAGCCTCAGATTGCGCTGGCCCAGCTTCGCGAGGCTATGGCATCCGGCGTTGCACCGTGCATCGTGCTGGCCGATGCTGGGTATGGCGACGAAACCGCTTTCCGGGAAGGCGTAACGGAACTGGGTTTGTTGTACGCGGTAGGGATCCGGCCGGGCTCCTCTGTGTGGGCACGCGGTACGGCGCCGCTTCCGCCCACGCCCTGGAGCGGGCGCGGCAAGCCACCGACATTGTTGCGCCGTGCGCCCGGCCACGAGCCGATCGCCGTGAAGGAACTGGCCATGCAATTACCCGTAAGCGCCTGGCAATCCGTAACCTGGCGCGAAGGCAGCAACGCAGCACTTTCCTCGCGCTTTGCCGCCGTACGGGTTCGTCCCGCACATCGCGACTATTGGCGAAGCACCGTTCGCGACGAAGAGTGGCTGGCCTGATGGCGATCCGGAGCCGCTCAAATACTTTCTCACTACCGCGCCCGAGGAGGCGACACTTGAGCAGCTTGTGTTCGTGACCAAAATGCGCTGGCGCATCGAGCGCGACTATCAGGACCTGAAAACAGGAGTTCGGGCTCGGTCATTATGAAGGGCGAGGCTGGCGTGAACCGCCCCGGGAATCGTGGAGGCTGGTTGGTTTAAGTTAATGCCGGTTCAGCGGCAGTTGTTTGTATGCGGTCCACGAACGACGCCACTCAGAGGTGCTCTGAGGCGTAAATTGTGTGGCAGGGAGAAGGGTCAGCGGAGATTGGCGGGCATCTTCCA
>NZ_JACHDM010000062.1:0-9406 GCF_014201065.1 Paraburkholderia sp. Cpub6 | reverse complement strand
TTCATCGAAACCCCATGGCGGGTGTACGAAAAGGGTGGAAGCTCGATTTAATGTGCAGGCGATGCGGCGTTGCCAGATCTCGCTTTTTGTCACGGGACGGCAACATTTTGGGTGCGGGCGCTGCGCGCGTCAGTTCGGTGTGCAACGCAATCTGTCAACAATTCCTCTGCTTTGCGCGCCACCAACTTCAGAATAATCGTCTTACCGTACAAAGATAAGACTGCCTAATTCTCCCCTGAACCACTGTTTCCCCGCAGTAGATTCTTCGGTGGAAAATTAGCGTATATTTCACACTAACTAGTATCCCAGACTATCTGAAGACGGTCATCACCTCCGTACGCTAACGCACATCGCGTTTGTGGCCGTGACGGCACAATCCCATTCAACGCCGTTAGATTGGGATGCATATGAAACAATTGATGCGTGAGATATTCACACGCGCGCTGCTTTTCAGTAGAACCCCCGCGGCGATTCGAGCCTTTCTCTGGCGCGATCGCACCGCGATTCTGCTCTATCACGATCCGTCGCCCGCCACGCTCGAGGCTCATTTTGAGTACCTGAAAGACAAGGTCGAGTTCGTGCCGTTGTCGCAGGCAAATTCGCGAGGTCGTGGTCGCCCGCGCGTGGCCGTCACGTTTGACGACGGCCATATCGGCAATGCAAATCTGCTGCCCGTATTCATCAAGTACGGGGTGTACCCGACCATTTACATCTGCAGCAGTGTCGTGGCGCACGATCGTACTCACTGGTTCCTGCATCCTGTCGCGAGGGATGCAGGTGTGAAGCGGCTGATTCGCATGAAAAACCACGAGCGCCTGGCTGAACTCGACGCGCGAGGCTTTCGTCAGGACTTGCCTGACCCAGCGGCGACGATTAGTGGCCTCAGCGCCGCCCATATTGAAGAGATGCGCCCCTATGTCGACTTTCAGTCTCACACACGCTATCACCCGACACTAACCTTCTGTGACGATGACGAATGCTTTGAAGAGCTTGCGCTATCAAAGTCGGAGGTAGAACGGATCGTAGGTAAGCCTTGCGAGCATTTCGCGTATCCCTATGGCATTTATGGTCCGCGCGAAGTCGAGCTGCTGAAGGCCGCCGGCTACAAGACCGCACGCACGACCGACGTGGGCTGGAATGACGAAGGAAGCGACCCGTTCCGACTCAAGGCGTTCGACATTGACGATGACTCTTCCGTGTCGTGGTTCGCCGCGCAGCTCACGGGCCTGACGTTGGTGCCGCGCTATCTGCGACTGGGACGCGTCAGGCGCCTGGCTCAGCGCATCTTTAGCAGGCCACGTGCATTGAACCAGGCGTAGAAAGCACAGCGCCGACGCGACAGCTCGCGCAGCGGCGTACGACACCGTCGTGCACCGCGCTGCATCCAACCCAGGGCGGCGAATCGTCACGATAAGGTATTCGCTAATAAAAATACTATCGCGCGCGATCTCGGCTTCGAGCAGAACAAGCGGTCAACGTTCGAGCACCTGTCAATCAAAGGCGCAACCGGACCGCCAGTGCATTATTCGTAACGGCCTTATTGTTCCTTATCTCCACGATTAAAAAGGAAGGCGGCATGCGTAAAATCTTCATCACGTCTCCGGGCACCGCCAATTATCCGGAAATTACTGCCTATCAAAACTATTTTAAAGCGCGCGGCGTGGATGTGGTGGTCGGAACAATCAGCGATTACCGCGCCCTCGATAACAAACGAGATTTCGTGTTGTGGGAAATCATGGGTTTTTATCCAAACCGGTTTGAATCCGACTTTGTCATCCATGACTACCGTTCTCTCTCCGTTGGCGGCTGGCCGGCGATGAAAGACGTCGCGAAGCGGTATTTCAATTGCCAGCCGAATCTGCGGATCTTTCAGAACAAACGGCAACAGGAGATCATGGGTTTCGGTCACGGCGTACCCAGTGTGATCCTGCCCATGGGCGTGCCGAACTGGATCTTCGAGGTACAGGTTGGCGGTCAGACCGAAAAGAAAGCTGATTTCTGTTATATCGGCGAAATGAGCGTCGAGCGGGGCTTCGATTGCGTGCTGGAAGCATTTATAAACAACTTTCAGAAGCGCGACGTCTCCCTCCTCCTGGTGGGAAAACCGGACCCTCGCATCTACGAAAGATTTTCGAATGCAAAAAATATCATTTTCACCGGGCCGTTGCCGCAGCGTGAGGCGCTGAAGCACGTGGTCGAATCCGATGTTGCGGTGTGCTATTTCCCCTATCACCGGCCGCACTGCTATCAAACGCCGACCAAGCTGCTCGAGTATGCTGCGCTCGGCAAGAAAATCGTGTGCAACGACTCGCCGTCGAATATCAGATGCTGTGAAGAGATGGGCATCCATAGTGTGATCACCACGGCGAACATCTTTGACGGAATCGATGAAGACGCCGCGCGCGGTGCGACAGCGAATCGTCGGACGGACTTCGCAGACCTCATTTGGGACCGGGTGATAGAGCAGTCCAACGTCGCGACATTTCTGCCAAAGGATATCAAGCTAACCAACGCTTGACCAATCCATTGAGGTGCGACATTTCAACGAATGCGACTCGAACTGCCCTTGGTAGCACTGAGTCAGCCGAAGAGACGACATTTGAACGGTGGCAATGACATGCAGATATTCATTCTTCACCCCGGCAAGGCGAATTATCCTGAGATAGACGCCTACACGAAGTATTTTGTGAGAAACGACTGTAAGGTAACGTCAGGGACACTGGATGATTACAAAAAAGTCAAGAATCCGGAGGAGTACATTCTTTGGTGCATCATGGGCTTTTACCCCAGGATCCCTGCTGCAAAATACGTTATCCACGATTACCGCTCGCTGTCTGTCGGGCGTAACAGTGCGCTAAAGGACAGCATCAAGAAAACGTTTCAACCACGGCCCGATCTTCGAATATTTCAGAACGACTCAATGAGTGCAGTCATGGGCTTCCGCGACGGCGTAGATACCGTTTTCCTGCCGATGGGCGTACCGGATTGGATTTTCACGACGGATGCTGACCGCAACCAGGCGCTTCCGTCGGGAACGTATTGTTATCTGGGCGAGATAACGCGGGAACGCGGCTTTGTCGGCTTCATCAGCGACTTCCTGGCCGCCAAGCGCGACTCGGATACCCTCGTTCTGATTGGGCCTGTTGAAAAGGAAATCTCCGACGCATATCTTCGATCGCCCGGCATCCTGTTCACGGGACGTCTTGCGCAACGCGATGCCCTCGCGGTGGTTCGCAACTGCGAGATTGCTATTTCAACCATCCCGTACAAGCGTCCGTACGACGTGCAGACGCCGACCAAGCTTCTGGAATATGCTGCGCTCGGCAAAAGAATCATCTGCAATGACTCGCCTTCGAATCTGAACGCCGCCGCCAAGTTTGGAATTCAATGTAAAGTAACGGGCCCAGACGTATTCTCTAGCATCTGCAATTTCCACGGCGATATGGTGCCGAAAAATGACCCCTCCACGCTGCTGCATTTGCGGTGGACAGATATAATCGCCGCCTCGGGCGTGGAGCGATATCTCGCGCGGCTCTAAAAATTAAAATGGTTTGCGCGATGACACGCGCAAACCATTTCTCAAAAGTCAGTCTCGTCGCGATCGGCGTTCCGTGAACGCTGGTTACGGAGTGGTGCTTCGATTCTTGCCGCGCCCCATCGGCACGTTCGGGCCAGCTCTTCGCCCGTCCCGACTGCGCGAATCGATGAGGAGTTGATGGTCACGCGCGTGAAGAGGCTTTTGTCCGCTACTCTTCACTTCGGCAAGAGCACTGTATGCAATCGGTCCCAGACGACGTCTTGCTGCAAATCGCGCAGTCTGCGCAAGCAACTGAAACCGGCGCCGCGTCCCCTCTTCGCCGGAAAATCGCGCCAAGCCCCGCCGCGCAGCTTCACGTAGTCACTCGCTCAACACCGAACGGCCCTGGCGAATGCTTCTCAACTGGGCCGAATAAAGCAGCGCGATGTTGTTGAAGAAACGATCTTCACTGAATCTGTTGCGCGCTTCCTCCTGCGCGCGTCGCAATAAACCTTCACGAAATTTATTCTCGGCTATCATCTTCCGGATCAGCGAAGTCGCTTCTGCAGCCGTCCGATAAAGAACGCCGGTCGAATTGTGACGAATGGTGTCTATATTGCCGGGACAATCTGACGCCACAACGGGTGTGCCGAGCGTCATTGCTTCAATCAGAGAAATCGGCATTCCCTCCCAGGAAGCTGTCGACAAATAGATATCCGCTTGCGCCACAGCCGCGATTACGTCAGCACGCGTAAGCCAACCGGTCACACGCACGCCGGCGTCCTCGAGCGTCCTCCTGAGATCTGCGTCGCCGTCGCCGATCCATACGAACTCGACGCCGTCCCGATCAAACGAGCGTGCAATCTCCGCGAACAATCGCGGATTCTTTTGGACACGAATGCCGCCGACAGTCACAATTTTTCGCCTTTTCGTCGATCCGACTTTTCCGGCGCTTTCCAAACGATTGTTGCCCTGGACACTGACAGCCCGATCGATCGCGTTCTCGACCAGTACTGCATCTCGCCGAAGGTAGCGGCGAATAGCGGCGCATTCACTCTCGGAGCAGCCAACGTATGTGCAGTTCTTCACACACGCAAGCAACTCCAACGCGGCGAAACAGTATCGCTTCAACCTGCTTATGTCTCGCCGTACGAAAGAGATGCAGTGCGGGCTATAAAGAAGCGCCGTTGACGGCAACGCAAACAAGGTCGACATTCGTCCCAGGAAACCTGCGAATGACGAGTGCAGATGGACGATATCCGGGTTCAATTCGACGAGTTGTTGACGCAAGACAGACATGATCCGTGCCAATGATGGCCCTTTCATCTGCAGATGCTGCAGGACGACGTCAGAGTGAAACATCGCGCGCAAATTCTTCGGTGTTTCCTCGCGCTCTGAATAGATCACATACACCTCGTGACCTTCCTTGGCGAGGCGCGTCGCAAGCGTGCTCACAACTGCAAGCGTTCCTGTAGCAGTCGATTCGATTACGTGGACCACTCTCATAACATGTTTCTCGTGAATTGCGCAGCAATAGCGGAACACATCCCCGATCGGTCACCGCGATCGGGACGACATGCAATCTACGACAGGGAAAGGACCTCAGCCGGCTCAGTAGGCGCCGTCTCTCGCAAACACCACCTTGACGGTTCTCAGAAGAATCGACATATCGAATGTCAGCGAGCGGTTCATTGCGTATTTAACATCGAGCGAAACCCGCGTCGGATAGTCCACATCGTTGCGGCCGCTGACCTGCCATAAGCCTGTCATTCCCGGCTTCAGCGCGAGGTAGTAACGAACATCGCGGCCATATCGCACCAGCTCCTTCTGCACGATAGGACGGGGTCCCACCAGGCTCATATCGCCGCGCAGCACGTTCCATAGTTGCGGCAACTCGTCGAGGCTCGTCTTGCGCAGAATGCGGCCAACCGGCGTCACACGAATATCGTTTTTAAGCTTGAAATCGCGGTCCCATTCCGCACGAGCCTGCGGATCGGTTGCGAGCAGTTTGGCGAGAACTTCATCCGAGTTCTTGACCATGGAGCGGAACTTCAGGCATTTGAAAGTACGTCCTCCTCGGCCAATTCTCGGATGACCATATACGGCGTTTCCGTGATCGCTCATGACTGCCAGCGCAATTATCAGAAGAACCGGGAAGAGCAGGATGAGTAGAACCGACGCCCCGCAAACGTCCATCGTTCTCTTCACTGCGTCGTCCCACCTTGCGACGAAGATGTTCTCGCTTTGCGGGTTCGAGTCATCCAGGGCGACCTGTTTTGAATTCGCCTCAAGGCACGCCTCTTCCAGTTTCGGATCCGCGGTGGCGTTGGATTCGAACATACTATCTCCTCAGTTCGGAAACTCGTGGGAAACGATGCCGGCGTAGGCACCCAGCGCTTGCAAAACAGATTTTGGTGTGGAAGTTCATCGTTTAGTGAAGCTAATTTCATTGATTCACTGACGAGTCACGACGAGCGTAACATCTCACTCAAAGACCGAATGTTAGCAATAGCGCATAAAGTCGCCATCGTACAGTTCGATCGCAACACGTCGCCTTCATCAGGTGCATCAACAGTTCTTCTGCCAATCAAATACGCAGAATTCGAATCATGGCTTCGTTCTTTGATTGGTCTTATTGCCAGGTATCACTCGTAAATATCATGACAAAGCGTTCAGGTCAGACGCATACTTTTATCAGACGTGTAACCGTTCTTTCGAAAGCTCGTGATTTCGAATTTGTCTAAAGAGAGATGACAGTTTTCATCTTTAGAAAAAAGAAAATTTGATGAAGGAACAACTTGTGTAATGACTGACCGCAGCAAGGTCTATGCGATGACTCGCGCTGCCCATCGAAGTCGCAAGTATCCCGGCTCGGCACTACGAATCGATGTGCGTTTCCGTACATGATCGGACGATTCGCTCATTGCGGAGTTCAACGCGAAGACTTCGTGATATGCCGGCAAGCGTGGCGCAACCGGCGTCGGAAATCTGATAGTGAGAGTGAGGCATTGCGTCACACAACAAACGTCACCATGGACTGATGCCGAACAAGGGGGCGCATCCTTAGGAAGATTGAGTCGCTCTGTTCTGAAGTGTAGTGTCTGTGCGGGACGCTGACGTCGACACGGTATTCGACGCGCGTGTTCGACATATCCGTGCGATCAATGCGGTCGCTTCAACAATTGATGTTCAGCGGCACACTTAACTCTGACGTTTTCGGAACCAATTCCAGGCGACAGCATTTATAGTTGAGAAATGAAACTCACACTTCTCTTTTTATTCGCCGTCTTAACACTTTTGTGTGGGCAGCCGATGTCGGCCTTCGCGAAGAACGGTCGCGCCAAGACAACGAACGCGACTACCGCCACTGCTCAGCAACTCGCGGCGCTGCAGCCGCCGCCTACCGGAAGCGGAAACGACCGTTTTGCAATGGACGTGAACTGCAATCTCTGGAGTGCGGATCAGACGGCGCTGAGCGAATGCTCAAAGGACCTGGATCTGATTGCCGGATTGGGCGTCGGTACGGTTCGCCTCGGCGTTTCGTGGGACTTCATGACGCTGGCCGACGGCAGCACGCTGGACCCCAACAAAGTGGCCTTTCTGAAGTCGCTTCTGAACGCCGCGCGCACGCGCGGCATGAAGATTCTTTTCCAGGTGGGCATGTACGCGCCGTCTAGCGCATACCAATGCCCGGCCACCAAAAATCCGCCGACCGCATCGTCACCGAGACTCGACTTCTGCGACGCGACGTTCACGAAGTATCTCGGCTCGCTCATGGACGTCGTTCTGCCCTTTACGGCTGACATCGAACTGTTCAATGAGACCAACTGGTCGTTCTCCGCTTCGGACCCGTCTTATGGCGATCCGAACGGTATCTCCGGATACATTCTGAATCGCAGCAAGACGCTCTATTCGGAAGCCAGGCAGATCCTGAACACGAAAAGCCAGTCGGGCTACAAAACGGTTCTGCACACTCAGGGCATCTCGTACTTCTACAACTCGGCGTACCCGAATAACGGCTGGAAACCGCCCGCGGGCAGCGAGCTGATCCAGGCGACCGACTACATCAAGGCAATGGGTAACAACACGAAGAGTGCTTCCAGCCCGTTGAACATCGAGATCGACGTCGTCGACGTTCACCCGTACTTCAGCAGCGCCGACTACCAAACGCTGATGCAGTCGTTCAAGACGACCGTTTCGAATCTGGTCGCTAGCGGTCCCAAGCCGATCTGGATCACGGAAACCAACAACGGAACGACCCGTACGGACGCCGGACAACTCGCGGCATTCAATCAGTTGAAGGTGCTGATGGACAACGGTTCGGTGGCAAAGGCGTTCTGGTATGTCGTGCGTAACGGCGATCCGAGCAACGGGGAAGGCGACGGCTATTCGATCTACGATTACAACCGTAACCTGATTTGTCCGCAGCTTGCCGCCGCTATTCGGGCCTACACCGCGAGCATCCCGCGAGCGCAGCGATTCCTATCGGGTCCCTACCTGACCCCGGTCCAGTGAAGGCGTCTAATTGCAATCGATGAGATGAACGCGAACGCCGACTCCGCCGTTTGCGTCATTTTGCTGTTCTGCCCTGCTCCAACGTGCTTGATGGTGTTGCAAAGAGGAAGCAGCGGACATACGCAATGACGGATGAGTCATAAGAGGGCGATGAGACTAATTCTCCTCCTTTGATCCTCGCGCGCGCGCAACGCAAAGCGCACACGCGAAGACCCCAATCGCCACGCCGATCAGCAGACAGGCGGCATGCGTCAAGAAAGTTACCATCTTCCACTCCCTTTACGACCACATCGAATTTTCGAGAAGTTGAACAGCACGATGTCATCGGTGGCGTAGCTATGGCTTGAGATCTTCCCTAGCGGCACCGGACAGTGTGATGAAGGCGATCCAAAGTCCGGCAGAGATTGACAGGGGCGCGATGTCCCGCTTGCGGATGGATGCCGACCTAATAATCGAACTCACTATACCACGGGTTTAGCAACGCTTTCGGCGCCAAACTTCAGAATGGCAAGCGCATTGCATCGCCGGCGGCGCGCGGGTTCAGAAGAACTTGACGTACGAAAATAGCCGACGCGGTAGGCGAGCGCGAAGATGCCGGCGTCGCGATGGACGAATATCATCAGCATCAAAATGGCAGACGCCGGCCGGCACAAACAGAGAGGTCGGAAAGATCCCGTTATAGATGAAGACGCCGGTGCCCGTGCGTTCAGCTTTCAAAAGCGCCATCAGGCAGATGAAGTGCCCGGCGAACGCAGTGATCGGTAAGAAACGGACCGTGGCGATCTTCGTGTACTCCCTTTCGCTGGTCAGCGCTTCACCCAGCGTCTGTTGCAGAAACACGCCGAATGCGAGGGCGATCACCGGGATCGAATCGGAGGGGCCGGAAATGATCGCAACCTTCAGACGCAAGCCGGTTAACGAGCGGATAAAAAGTACCCGAGAGCCGTCGGCCCGCAGAACTTCCCGATCAATAGAATCGAAACGAAATTGAGCGCCTGACTCAGTACAACTCCAGCGACATTGACGAATGAGTCTTTGATGTCCGCCAATCATCCACGCCGAAAGTCGGCTGATTTTTCATCGTCATTCGTGACGACGGCCCTCGCGCCGTGAAGGCTAGTCTTTCTTTGTCTCTCCACTGGCCGGCAGTGCATCGAGATAGGAAGCACTGCGATAGAGGTCTGCGCGCGCGCCCAGACTATAGCGATAGACATCCGTATCGATCCCGTTGAAGATCACACCCTTCACCCGGGCATTCGCCTGCTTGAGCTGCGCGGTCGCCTCCACCACCTGCGCAATGGAAGTGGTCTCGAAGCGGGTCACCAGCAACACGGTGCCGCAGCTATCCGCAAGCGCGGTCGCGTCGGATACGGC
>NZ_JACHDM010000061.1:0-9736 GCF_014201065.1 Paraburkholderia sp. Cpub6 | reverse complement strand
TTGGTCACCGTTTCGCTCTTGCCATGGCCCAGGTGCTCGGACATCTCCGTCTCTAACGCACGCTCCACCAGCATCTTGGTAAGCTGCTTGAGCAGCCCGTTCTCGCCTATCAGGTCTTCCGGCTTCTGGTAATTCGCCAGCAGGCTGTCTGCCAGCTTGACGAGCTCAGGATCGGGTTTCTCTCTTTTATTGCGTTTCGCTACGGTCATCGATGCTCCTGTTGCTGGCAGTCTCCTGCCAAATGACCGTTTACACAAAACTTTTTACACCCTCCCGCTTGAAAGCGGCCCGACGCGAGACAGATAGCACCCGGGCATCTCGATGCGATGTTTTTGACGCTGCGCACCCTCCCTTCCCTGCTTGACGAACATGACGCCGGGCCCCGAACAGTCATCAACCCACGCGTAAACGTGGGCGCCGCATGCGAAGCTTATTTAACAAACCGCCTCAGCATGCGCTGGCACTGGATCGTCACGTTGATAACCCATCCTGCGGACGTCCTTTCACCAGAATCAGATTTCTCAACCGACCTCAGGACACTCAGATTCTGATACCTCCGCAAGAACTTCACGCAGTGTTTTCGTGTCGGTCAGAACATCGGTGCGCAAACGGGCGTCAAGAGTCTCAATCATTTTCTGCGCCACCTGAACACCATCCTTCGATATCGTTATTTCCAGCCGGGCGCATTGATCTGCCAGGGCGTCATGCCCAAACACCGCTAACGCGCCTCGCAGCGAATGCAACTCAGCCAGCAACCGGGTTGCATCCCCGTCATTGTGTGCCGCACGGATCACCCTCAGCGATGCCTCACACGACTTCCGGAACGTTTCACGCGTCTGTTCCGGGACGGCTCGCCCCCCCAGCATGCCGTCGCGCCTGGGCTCGCTTCCATCCGCTTCTATCACCACGCGTGGCACGCCAGTCACTTCCGACAGAACCGCCGACAACTCATCCAGTTGTAGCGGCTTGGTCACCACGCGTGCCATGCCGGTCGCCTCGCACCACGTTCGCACCTCCAGCGTTGCGCTCGCCGTGGCCGCCACAATCGGCATCTCCGGCCAGTGCACCTGTGCTTCGCGTGCCAGCGCGTAGCCGTCCAGTACCGGCATCGACAGATCCGTCAGCAGCACATCAAAGCGTTCCCGCGATAGCCAGTCCAGTGCGTGCCGCCCATCTTCTGCCGCCCGCGTCTCGCAGCCCAGCATCCTCAACTGCTCCTCGAACAGTTGACGGTTCACCGCGTTGTCCTCCGCGATCAGCACTTTCAACCGGCGCGACGACAGCACCTGCTGCGTCTCATCGCACGCCTGGAGCGCCTCGCCTTGCAAGGTGTACCGCAACGCCGCCACAAGCCCCTTCAGGCTGTAGCTCGAGACCCTGACTACCGGCTCTACCGCTACCGGATATGCCGGACCTTCCGTACTACTGTCGATCACCCACGACGACTCCGCTAACAAACCGCTTTCATCATCCGCGTGCCAGGTGTCACGCTCGCCGCAGAGGATCAGCACGTCCGCCTCGTTCAACATCGCCGGGTGAAGTTGCGCCGGATGCCGGTATGCCTGCACCTGCAGCCCCCACGCCTCCAGCGCTGCCACTGCATACGTGTGCCAGGCGTCCGCCGCAGCCACGAACAGTATCCGCTCTCCCGCGAAACGCGGCATGTCCGACTCGCCTTCGCTCTCGCCCAGCGGCACCCGCGCCGTAAAGCAGCTGCCCTGACCTGGCTCGCTGCGCACGGCGATCGTACCGCCCATCGCATCGATCAGCCGCGCGCACAACGCGAGGCCAAGTCCCGTGCCGCCAAAGCGACGGTTGATCGTTGCATCCGTCTGGCTGAACGCCTGGAACAGAAGCGCCTGCTGTTCCGACGACATCCCGATCCCGCTGTCTTCCACCTCGATCGTCAACATCGCGTCCTGATCGTCCACGCCCGCCTCCACCGACAACCGCAGCGTGACCTCCCCATACGCCGTAAACTTGATGGCATTCGCCAGCAGGTTGTTCATCACCTGGCCAAGCCGAGTCGGATCACCCTGCATCGGCAGCACCGGCGACGTTCCGAACACGCCCGACAGCCTCACGCCCTTTGCGCGCGCCAGCGGTCCGAACATCAACAGCGCCCGAGACGCCACCTCCTGCGCGTCGAATGCGATCCGCTCCAGTCTCATCTCGCCGGCCTCGCTCCTCGAGAAGTCCAGCACATCACTGACGACCTCAAGCAGTCCGCCCGCCGAGGCCCGGATCGTCGTCAGACGGTCGCGCTGCAACGCATCCAGTTGCGAGCGCGACAGCAGTTCCAGATTTCCCATGATTGCATTCAGCGGCGTGCGGATCTCATGGCTCATCGCCGCAAGGAACGCCGATTTCGCCGCGTTGGCGGAGTCGGCCGCCTGCTTCGCGTCACGCAGCTGCCGCTCCAGACGCTTTCCCGCCGTGATGTCCGTGAACGCCGTCACAAGCACGTCCTGTCCCTGGTAGCGCGCCGGCACGACGCTCACCGAGAGGTCCATCGCCCCGCCCTCGCGCGTAGGGAGCGTCAGTTCCTCGTGCAGCATGCCGTTCGCCCCCGTTGCCCCGCCGCGCTCCCGGTGACGTCGAACCAATTCCGCCGACAGCGTCTCGGTCGGCACGACTACCCGCGCCGCAGCGTCAATCATCGTCGGGCTGCGCAATAGCGCTTTTCCGCTCTCCACTGCGATCAACCCCAGCCCCACTGGCGCCGTTTCGACCAACATGCGGCTCAGGTGCTCACTCTCGAACACCCGTCGCGATCGCTCAATTGCCGGCCGGAAAACGCGTTGCTTGAGATAGATCAGAACCCCCCATACGACGGCAAGCGTCGCAAGCGTAAGCACAGCACCGATACCGGTCTGTTTGCCGATGCCCGCAACAACGTCGCACCACGTAAATACATAGACAAGCACCCAGCCCGTATCGCCAAGACGATCCGCAATCGTGAATCCACCGTCCCGCCAGGTTTCGCGTTGCATGCTGCCGGTCGCTCCCGCGACACCTAACGCCCGAACGCGATCAATCAATGCAGGGGCCTGCTCATTCCAGGCTGTGCTCGCTACTATTTCTCCTTTCTCTGACACGACCATATACGTGCCATCGAACCCGCCAACGGTCAGAGGTGCTGTCAAGATCTCCGGGTCGTATTCCGTCACGAGGATCGCAAACGGTGATCCGTCTGAGAACACCGGCGCGGCGATGCGAATCGCCATTTTTCCCGTCAAGGGACTGATAGCAGGCAGCATCCAGGATACGGGCCGACGATTATTGGGTTGCTCGCCCGCATGGATGCCGGCCAGACCATCCAGCCCATCCCCCAGATCCGCAATCAAATGCGCACGGCCGGCAGACGTCCCGGCCATCGCTGCCTGGTGGGGCAAGGGCGCAGACAGAATTCCGGCAATATTGTGCTGCGCACCATAGAAATAGCGGCTCGCCTGCTGGCCCCGCACCAATGAATTTACTGCGCTGACACGACCGAGTTGTGCAGTGAGACCAAGATAGCGACGGCGTTCATCGTGGGTCAGGGATTTACCTGGTATGTCGAACAACAACGGCGGTTGTGCCGTGGACGTGGGCAATGGCACGAATGCGTACCCCTGACTGCGAAATCGGGTGATTAGCTCAAGATCGACCTGATCCGCGTCCTGCCACGCCAGCTCCGCGCTGACTAGCGCGGAGCGGAACAATGCTTCGCTCGAGTTGACTTCGCTCATGACGAGGTTGCGATCGACGAGGAAGTTCTGCCGCTCGGCTGCAACCTGCCCGCGTACCGCCGACAACGCCGCGAGCGTGAAAGCGAAAAGCATCATGATCGTGGTCACCAATCCACCACCGAACACCAGCAGCTTCTTGTAGCGCTGCAACTGGTTCAAGGCATCATTCTGTGGAGCGGAGGACATGGCGGCACCGGTTCGTTCTGGAGACTGTCGATGCACCTTTGACAATCACACTGACGTAGCGCACCGGACCAAAACGATTATCGCGGCGCGAGAGCGGATCCGATCAGCCGCCCCCACAAATCAGACCCATGCGATGCGAAAGCAAATAATAATCAGACCCGTCAACGTGCCGGCGTGCGCACTGAGTGTGAGTCAAGGCTTCGCGAGTAGGTTCGGACGAGTCAGTACTCGCGAACATTTTTGCCAACAGTGGTTCTTCACCCCTGCCTCACTCATCTCTGTGCAGACTGTATTGAGCGTAATGAAGATCCCGCATCGCGCTCGCTGACGATCATCCCGCGGTGCTTTTTCGGCATTAAGCAATAACTGGCTGTAGTCCTCCCACTAGACGTTTTAGGCACGGCGAAGGACTCAGGCGAACCAGGCAAGTCGCTAGACGCTTCCTCTTGCGACATCCTCGTCACGGAATACGCGATGCCATGGGGATAGTACGGTGACGGCTTGAGGTTTTTAGCCTTCCTGCTGCGAAAGTATCCTGCACTCAGCTCAGAATCGTGGTCTTTACGACATTTGAAAATGCCGCCTCACCCATGCAGGTATCTTCACGTTGCTGGCATGTTGACGGGATCGCGATGAGAAGCAACACAACACACCTGCCACAGACGTCATTTCTTATGCCGGCTACCGATTTCCGTCCGACGCGATTGGCTAGGCGGTGTGGCGATACTTGCGCATAGCCAGAGAATCGCTGGCTGGGCGCGGCATTGAGTTCACGTACGAAACGGTGCGACGCTGATCGGTGAAGTTCGAGCTTGCCATTGCTCGACGCATCCGTTCCACCGCGTTGGACCGGGCCAACAGGTGGCACCTCAACGAAGTGGTGATCACGATCGACGGCAAGCAGTACCCGCCGTAGCGTGCTATGGACCAGCCTGGCGCGGTACCGGATGTACTCGCACAAAGCCGGCGCGAGTGGCATGCGGCGACGCACATCATGCGTGATCTGCTTAGGAAGCACCGCCGCGCTCCGCGTGTTCTGATCACCAATGACGTGGAACCCCGACAGCACAAAGAATTGCACAACCGGGCGGAGAACGGGCACCAGCCGACGCGAGTGCGCGAAAAAGTGTTGCACGCTTCAAATCAGCGCGCTATCTGACGCGATTCGCGTCGGCTCATGCTCAGGTGAGCAATCGGTTCAGACGCTGCCGGTACAGCGCGAACGCGCAACAGAAGCGGCAGACACGCAAGGAGGCCTACGAGGCGTAAGAAGCTGCAACCGGAAATCCGATTCCGGATCGCCTTGCCAACCAGGTGAGCCAAACTTATGTCATGCGATTTCGCATGCACGTCATTCGGCAAGTTGACATGCCAGTCACGGAAAATATCGACTGAAGCACGCGAGACTCACCGAGCGCGAAGCGACCGACTCATCCAGAGAAGCATAGTGTCGTAACTCAGACCAACGAGTCTTTAGGATTCTCTGCGTGGTTCAGCGTGCGTCCGGCGTTCGATGCTGTCCTGACCGTCGGGGCGTCGACCGCTAACGCGGCCAGTTGCTCACGCATGCCGCCCGTCATACCGTCGAACGCGATCCGCTGACTGGCCGTAAGTGGCGAAGCGCCAGTTCGGCTCGTCAATGCGAGTGGATCGGTAGGGTGATTGTTCCGCCGCACCTCGAAATGCAGGTGAGGTCCCGTGGACCTGCCGGTGCTGCCTACTGCGCCGAGTCGTTGTCCTTCAGTCACGGACGCGCCAACGCGCAAATCGCGGGCGAAGCTAGACAGATGTGCGTAATACGTCGTATAGCCTTGCGGATGATTGAGCACAACGTACTGCCCATATCCGCTTTCGTTGCCTACGAACTTCACGGTTCCCGAAGCAGCCGCCACTACGGGCGTCCCCTTCGGCGCGCTAAAGTCCACGCCGGTGTGAAAATGCTGCTTGCCGCCGACCGGATGGACACGATTGCCGAAAGTCGAGCTGACCCTAACGTAATCGAGCGGCATCGAAAAGGGTTCAGCGGCAAGCCGCCGTCCGTCGAATGAATAATAGTCCCCGTTGGCGTGCCCCGGTGCGACAAACCACACGGCCTGGTAGACCTTAGCGCCTGAGCGGAGTTCGACGGCCGTCACGCGCCTGCGCTGTGGCGCCGCGGCATCGCGCCCGTGGAAAACGCGATAGGTGTCGCCCTTCTGCGCGGGCGCCGCAACGTCGAGCCGGGAGGCAAAAATACGTGCAATCTGTTCCCGGATCTCGACCGGCACGTCAGCCCGCACCAGAGTATCGCGCAAGTTGCCTTCGGTCCGCCCAGCGTATGACCCGATTTCGGCCTCCGGCACGACAAACGGCACAGCGCCAGATAGCGGGCTATTTTGAGCCTCGCCAACGAACCCGCTGAACTTGCCGGCAATATCGGCCGAACCTTCGGACATCTGCCGAGGTCGCTCGACGGGTTGCGCAGCCGGCACGGTCACCCCAAGGCCGGACCAGATCGCGCTGGATGCCTTCACGCGATTGAATATTTCTGGTGCTGCAGTCGAAACTGATAGGCCGAGAATCGCGACCATGCCACACAGCACTCCTGCGCCCGCGATGGAACTCGCTGGAGATTTACATCTGGAACGCATAGAATTGCCCACTTCGATGGCAACGGCTTGCGCCTTGGGGAAGGTGTTACCTAGAAAGTGGAACGACATCATGTCAAAACCTCGCAGTCAAAATAGAGGGCTGCAGGCGTAAATGACAGTGCTTGAAACGCGCGGCAGCGGGCGGAAACGGGATAGAGCGAAAATCCAACAGTCTGGGTACCCTTCCGCCTACACAATCCGGTCAGAAACCGTTGGAAAGGGTCCCTTCGCTATCTACATGCGAGTCCTAAAAGGGTTAATGCGATAGAGATAGAGTAAGGCGGCGTCCCATTTCGCCCTATGTGACCAATCCGAAAGAACTCTGTCCCCGTAAGTATCGACCTGCGGCAGCGAGTCGCATCGCCCCCGCGCACGGCACAATCACGAAGCTCGACGACCTCAGACGAGCGCCAGAGGTTCATGGAGATTCGACTCTTCGCCCGCCCAATTTGCTTTGACCGGAGGCATGCAATTTCTGACGTGTAAAGCGGCGCGCCTTATACCTCCTCGCTTTTATCGGTTGTTCTTCTCGGGATCGCCGGCGCAAGCTAGTGCATCCAACTTGCTGGGCTGATCCCCGCGCGATTCACGACGCCGACAGGTTTGCCAACAGGCCAATTTCGACTCATGGGAAAAAATTGGGCATGTTCGGTGACATCGTGAACAAGATGTTCCACGAGGCAAATCCCGACGCGAGGACGCCGACAGTTGAGCCTGCTCCTGATCCGGCACAGAAGCGTTGAATATCGCAAACAGCTGACGCAGGATCTGAAGTATTCCGGACACTTGAATGACTCGGCGAGCGTGAACATCTGGCTGCATAGGGAGGTGACGGCGACGCTGGCCGCAAAGGGTGGCAAGTTTCTGCCCGATCTGGTCGGTTAAGCCACGCGTTGACAGAAAGTCCAATACGGGCCTCTTCTAATTCGCCAGAGCCCCAAAATTCATACGTGTCATATTGGCTGAATGCCGTGAATCGTGAAAACTGATTCGGAAAGGCGCACGGGCATGCACGGATCACATCTGCCATCCCTCGCGGCTAACTCGGCGATGGCGCTTGCATTGACAGACCGCGACGAATACAGCTCATCGGCATAGACATGCCAGAGACGACCGCTCTCGCCTTTGCGATGACAAGTTCTACCGTTAGAAGCGGTTTCGAAACTAGTTAAACATCGGCTTGAGACACGCTCAACACACCAAAGCGCAAGCGAGAGAAAGGAAATCTTCATGGATATGGGCGTATCGTTCGTAGCGAATCTTCAGGCGTCAAAACGAGCGAAGCCACGCAATTGATCGTTCGACTGGCCAATGCGTTTCTCCGAGACCACTGCCGTGTGGCGAACCGATTTTTGCGAGCGCCGGCGTGACGCCATGTTTTTACAGGCGCTGTCGATGATTCTCAGAACTGTAGCCCCGGTCGCGCTGAACAATTTTCGGTCTATGCAGTGGACCTCCCCACTTGCCACGAATGCGCGCATGGGATCTATTGGAGCGAAGAAACGGGTTTGCATAGCAACCGTGTGAACGGTACTAGTTTTGCCCCGCAAGGCGAGACGCTGGTGCGTGCGGCCGAAAAGCCCTTCAAGGTGCAACATGATTTCGGCGATCTCCAACCGCGGCGAGTTGAACTTCATGATCTTCGAAGGAATGCTCAGGAATGCCACCTTCATCGAACTCACGAAGCGGTTTCTCAAACAGCTCACGCGCAAGATCTGCTAGATGGTCGACGGCCATCCGAACCGCATCGGTCTGCAGCTATCAAGATGTTTGCCGCCGACCAAGCAACGCGTCTGCGGTTGATCCAACTGGCGAGCTATTTTCAGGAGCCTAATCCCGGACGAGACGCCCAACCAGGGACGTCAAGACTAACGCGATCGGCAAGATCTAACCGACCATCAAGGGGAATGAGCCGGGATCAGCGGTGGCATCTGCATCGTCCGCAAAAGGAACTCCCGTGATTCGCAACCCTACTGCAGTAAAAGCATGTCGATATAGCACCCGATCGACTACGAACTATTTAATGATTTCATCAGTGCCTTTGTAATTTTCATTATTAATTTAGCAATACCTATCACACAAATACGCTTTTTTCTGGGCCTTTTTACGAAGAGGCATCGATGATGAGGGCAGTCCATTAGAGAACTCGCGCTGAACGACAACTTGACAATACTTTTGAGGATTCTATGAGAATTGCTGTCCTAGACGACGATCAGGCACAAACCGACTTTTGCTCTCAGACGTTATCGCCGGCAGGGCATATCTGCCACGCGTTTTCCTCTGGCCGGGAACTGGCACGGCAACTGAGACGGCAGACCTTTGATCTACTCATTCTCGACTGGAACGTGCCAGACATGTCGGGCAAAGAGATCTTGTGCTGGGTTCGAGGTAGCCTCTCTGAACGACTTCCTGTTCTGTTCATGACGAGCCGCAGCAGTGAAGCGGATATCGCGTCAATACTTAATCACGGAGCCGACGATTACGTCGTCAAGCCAGTCCCTGGAAGTGTCCTGCTCGCGCGCGTCAGTTCGCTGTTGCGACGCACCTATCAGCTCAGTGCTGCTGGGCGCGAAGTCTATGGAGATTACGACTTCGATCTGATTGCGAAGCAGGCGCTGCTTAAGGGTACCGCTGCTGCGCTGACCCCAAAGGAATTCGAACTTGCACTGCTGCTGTTCCAACACTTAGGCCGACCGTTGTCTCGCGCCCACATTCGCGATGTAATCTGGAATCAGATCGCCGAAATCTCGTCGCGGACAATTGACACGCACGTGTCGGTACTACGTGCCAAGCTCAATCTGCGCCCGGAAAACGGTTATCGGCTCGCAGCGGTTTACGGTTATGGCTATCGCTTGGCTCAGATGGATAGTGTCGAGACACTCGAGCGTACGTCCCATTAATAGCGCACCGATGACGTCAGCGGACAAATGGTGATCGTGAAGCCGCGATTTTGATTTCTGACGTTGCCCCTGTTTCGCGAATCCCATAGCTGAGAGATTTACGCGGCTCTTCCCTGTTGAGCGGCGAGCCAGTTTTTCTCGAACGTCATGGGGCTGACGTAGTCGAGCGTCGAGTGTAGCCGGCGAGAATTATGAAAGCCAAGCCAGTCGACGATTTCATCCATTGCCGCACGCCGGGTCGCGAAGTGCCGGCCATGCAGGCGTGCAACTTTCAACGAACCCCACAGGC
>NZ_JACHDM010000060.1:0-9796 GCF_014201065.1 Paraburkholderia sp. Cpub6 | reverse complement strand
ACGACAACGGCACGCCGATTGGCGAGACGCAGGTCGACGAGGAGGGCAACTGGAGCTTCACGCCGGACACGCCGCTGGACGAAGGCCAGCATGAGATCACGGTGGTGGAACGCGACCCGGCGGGCAATGAAAGCAAGCCGTCGGAGCCGCACGTGGTGATCGTGGACACGACGCCGCCGGACACGCCGTCGATGGGCGAAGTCATTGACGACGTGGGTGCGATCCAGGGGCCGGTGGGCAATGGGGAGAGCACGGACGACACGACGCCGACGCTGGTGGGCAAGGGTGAGCCGGGCGACACGGTCATCGTGATCGACAACGGCACGCCGATTGGCGAGACGCAGGTCGACGAGGACGGCAACTGGAGCTTCACGCCTGAGACGCCGCTGGACGAAGGCCAGCATGAGATCACGGTGGTGGAACGCGATCCGGCGGGCAATGAAAGCAAGCCGTCGGAGCCGCACGTGGTGATCGTGGACACGACGCCGCCGGACACGCCGTCGATGGGCGAAGTCATTGACGACGTGGGTGCGATCCAGGGGCCGGTGGGCAATGGGGAGAGCACGGACGACACGACGCCGACGCTGGTGGGCAAGGGTGAGCCGGGCGACACGGTCATCGTGATCGACAACGGCACGCCGATTGGCGAGACGCAGGTCGACGAGGACGGCAACTGGAGCTTCACGCCGGACACGCCGCTGGACGAAGGCCAGCATGAGTTCACGGTGGTGGAACGCGATCCGGCGGGCAACGAAAGCAAGCCGTCGGAGCCGCACGTGGTGATCGTGGACACGACGCCGCCGGACACGCCGTCGATTGGCGAAGTCATTGACGACGTGGGTGCGATCCAGGGGCCGGTGGGCAATGGGGAGAGCACGGACGACACGACGCCGACGCTGGTGGGCAAGGGTGAGCCGGGTGACACGATCATCGTGAACGACAACGGCACGCCGATTGGCGAGACGCAGGTCGACGAGGAGGGCAACTGGAGCTTCACGCCGGACACGCCGCTGGACGAAGGCCAGCATGAGTTCACGGTGGTGGAACGCGATCCGGCGGGCAATGAAAGCAAGCCGTCAGAGCCGCACGTGGTGATCGTGGACACGACCCCGCCGGACACGCCGTCGATTGGCGAAGTCATTGACGACGTGGGTGCGATCCAGGGTCCGGTGGGCAATGGGGAGAGCACGGACGACACGACGCCGACGCTGGTGGGCAAGGGTGAGCCGGGCGACACGATCATCGTGAACGACAACGGCACGCCGATTGGCGAGACGCAGGTCGACGAGGAGGGCAACTGGAGCTTCACGCCGGACACGCCGCTGGACGAAGGCCAGCATGAGTTCACGGTGGTGGAACGCGATCCGGCGGGCAACGAAAGCAAGCCGTCGGACCCGTGGACCGTGATCGTACGCACGACCCCGCCGGACGCGCCGGTGATCATTGCAGTGATTGACGATCAAGGCACAGTGACAGGTCCGATCGCTCAGGGCTCGACGACGGATGATGCGCAGCCGGAAATCCGTGGCACGGCGGAGCCGGGCAGCACAGTGACAATTTCCGATGGTGGCCAGGTGCTGGGGCAGACGAAGGCTGATGACAATGGCAACTGGAGCTTCACGCCGGAGACGCCGCTGGCCGAAGGGAACCATAACCTGACGGCTGTGGCGACGAACGAGGTGGGCGCCAGTGAACCGAGCGGACAATTCGGGTTCTCGCTGTTGCTGCCCGGACACTATGAGGTTGATTTCAGTTCAAAATCGGGTGCCCCCCCCTATGACTTTTTCAATGCCGGCGATGTTCATTCAACGCGCGTAGTTGGTGCGCCGTACAACACGGTGCCTGGCGGTGTCCTTTATGTAGAGAAGCGAGTGAACGCGCCGCAGCAGAAAGAAGCGTCTGTTTTCCGGATGTATTTCCAAGCAGATGGCCATTGGGTTCAGGATGTCACTTCGTTTTCCGTCGATCTCGCAGGTATCCACGTGCAAACCGGCCATTATTCAATGAAGGTCTATGACTGGGACGGCAATGTAACCACGATAGATTTGGTGAACGGCTTCAATCACATTGAATACACCGCTCCGGAAGGCACTACATTGCAACGCTTCGAAATTGTGTTCGATGTTGCGGATATAGGTTTTCAGATGTCAAATTACGCTTTCTACACGAGTGAATATCAGCCCGTAACCGGCGAGTCTGATGTCCTTGGGGACGAGGTCGCGGTTTCCGAGATTCAGGACATCGAGGATTCGTCTGATGCCGATGCGGATGTCCCTGCCGACAGTGGCGTCGACGTGCAGGAGCTGAACGATTCAGACCCGGCACTCGATAGTGACGATCAGTCGGTAGGCATGATCTCGACTAAAGGCACAGATACGGTGCTTGATCTTCAGGGCATTGAGTATTCCACCGGTGTGTATGGTGATATTCACACTGAAAGTGGTGTGGACGTGTTGACGCTGACGGGTTCAGGCTTCGTGCTGGATCTGACGAACGTTGAAGAGAAGCTGTCGTCGATCGAAGTGTTCGACATTACCGGCACGGGCAACAACACGCTCAAGCTTTCGCTGGGCGATGTGCTCGAACTGGGAGCCAAGGACCTGTTCATTGCCGACGGCCATACGCAGTTGATGGTCAAGGGCGATGCGGGCGACAAGGTCGACCTGTCCGATCTGCTGCCGGACGGTGGCGACGTCGGCGACTGGGTGCAGGAGTCTGGCACCACGACCGTGGGTGACATCGAGTATGACGTGTTCTACCACTCGGGTCTGAACGCCGAACTGCTGGTGCAGCACGGTGTCGAGACGACGTTGAACAACCACTGACCTTCGGACGGTCCGCGACGCATGACCTGCGTCGCGGACCCCTGGAATTGACCAATCATTTGATCAGGTCCCCTGAACCGCATAGGGCGGTTCGGGAACCCTTTTGGTGAACTAACATGACTTTCAATAGAACCTTGAAGCGTGCGCTCGCAGGCGCATTGCTCGTGACGGCCGGCATCTTGCCCGCCGTCGCACAGCACACTTTCTCCAACCAGCAACCGCTGGCTACTCAGGCAGGCGCACCCGGTGCCGGGCCGATGACCGGTGCCGGCACACAGCCTGGCAAGGTATTCGGCCAGACCTACGCGCCGGCTGGCCAGATCAGCTCGCAGCAGGCGCAGATCGTCTACTACCGTGACACATCCGCAGGGGCGGGCCGTTCGGCCGCCGCTGATGTCTACGTTGATGGCGAACTGCAGACCGCGTTGCTGCCTAACGGCTACAGCATCTTCTGCGTGAAGCCGGGCGAACACACGCTCGGTGCGTACATCCACGATGCACCGCTGTACAAAGGCAAGACCACCGGGGGATCCCGCGCTGAACTGAAGGGCGGCATGACCTACTTCGTAAAGGTCGCGCCGGCTGGCAGCAATGGCGCACCGGTGGTGGTGCCGCGCAACGAAGCTGAAACCCAGTTGCAGGGCATGCGCGCGCAAATGCACGTGCTTTCCCGTGCATCGGCAGTTCAGGCGTGTGACTATCCGTCGGTCCCCGTCGTACAACCTGCTGCTGCGGCACAACCCGCCGTGGTAAAAAACTACACCCTCAAGGGCGACACGCTGTTCGCCTTCGGCAAGTCCGGAAGTCGGGACATGACCGGCAAAGGCCGAGCGGAGATTTCGCGTCTTGCCGAGCAGATTCTTGCGGAGAACGCACCGCTGGAAGCCGTCACGGTGATTGGCCACGCAGACCTGATCGGCTCGGACGCAGCGGCGCAGAAACTTGGCGAGCAGCGTGCGATGACGGTTCGCCGGATGCTGATTGAGCAGGGTGTTCCGACGTTGAAGATTACAGCGGAAAGCGCGGGCAATTCCGATCCAGTAGTTACGGAGTGCAGCGGCACGATGCAGCAGAAGATTGCCTGCAACGCGCCCAACCGCCGCGTGGTGGTGCGTGTGAACCTGTCCCATCCGGCCTGATCGCACGCGGACGCAGGCTCCTGTGGCGCGCGACCTTCGTGAATCGGGGAGGTCGCGTTCCCACTAAGAAGCTGTTGCGAAATGAATCAAAAGCGGCTTGAAGGGCGTCCAGATGGACAGGAAGGCTTCGTGAATATGAGCGTAGCGTTCGTAGCGAATCTTCAGGCGTCCAAACGAGCGAGGCCATGCAATCGGACGCTCGAGGGACCAACTTTCGTGGATGCGTTGCCCGACGCCTGCTTCCTGCCGTGCGGCGAGCCGTCGCCAGCAGGCGGTGCCCGAACCGTATCCCATCTCTTGCGGTAGCAGATTCGACACAATGCCTGTACGCAGCACGAACACAATGCCCGCCATACGGCGCGGCAGGATGTCGGTTTGCGCCCCGCATGCTGTCGCTTGCGCAATCCTCGTGCAGGGAGAAGTGGTTCGATGAGTGACCACTGTTCGTCGTCTAAGAGTTCTTTAGGCATCGCTTCCTGTCAGGCAAAACAAGACAGGAGGTTAATACCAAGTCAGAAAAGCTAACAGTTCGAAAGCTTAATTTCGCGAAATCTTATTATCGTTAATCTGTCTCTCGCCACAGGCAAACGACGAGGGCTTCAAATACGGAGTTGTGATGGCCAAAAAACCAGCGATTCCTGCAATCAATGTATTGCTCGCTTATGCGGCGTTGCAAGACAGTGATCAGGAGTTCTTTAACAGGATGCTCAACGAGTTCACATTTGCATCCCGATCGCACAAACGAGAGTTCATCGAGCAGTGGCGACGGGAACTCGCGTGCGCCGGCGCAACGCTGATTGTGCCGATACACGACTGCCCCCCGGAAGGTGATATTCAGGGAGCCCAGTTTTCGATTACAGGCTCGAACCTCTGCAAAAGCATTATTCGCCAAATGTATATACTGAATTAGCCAATCGTCTCCGGTCAGATTTCATTGGCCGCTGCCAGACGAAACACTGTCGCCAGGCATCTGGCCGAAGACGTATTGTCCCCTTACCGAGAGTAAAACCATGTCGCCCACCGCGTTCACTCCCACAGATTTTCCTGCCCTGTTTGCACGACTGCGCTCTGTCGTTGAACCGCAGGTCAATCCCCTGGCGGCGCCCTGGCCGTCCTTCGTCCTGTTCTTTTCATGGAGCGACGCCCAGCGGAGAGCCGACGTCGTGAGCGCAACGGCTCCGACGTTTGCCCAGGCCTGGGACGTCGGCATGGAACGGGCGACGCAGGCTGGAGGCACAACCAGAGTGGGCGTCCAGTGGCTTCGCGTGGATTGGGTTGAAAACGTTGAGGTCACGACCTGGGAAGCACTGCGGAACCGTCTCGAACAGACCAAACGCAACTATTTCCGTCACGGCCTGTCGCTGGACAGCAGTTTCAGGCATGCCTTCCTGGAGACAGAGCTGAATGCCAATGCCATGCTGTATGGTGGACCGGCACAGGCGCATGCCGTCGTGAACACGAAGAACGTCGAACGGTATGCCGCCATGCGGCACCAGCTTGCCAATGTGGATTTCGCAGACGCGCGCGAGGTGTATGTGTTCTCGACCCGCGGGGCGTTCGCCAGCCTGCAAGCGCCGGAGGTACACCTTCTGCACGGGACGGGTCTGAACGCGGGCCGCCGCATCATCGAACATCTCCGGCCGGCAGACGTCAGGGCGCTCGTCGCATCCGGCAGCCGTTATCTGGCCGGCCAGGTACAGCCTGGCGGGCGCTTCCACTATGGCTGGCATCCCTGTTTCGATCGCGAAATCGGCACTTACAACACCCTGCGTCATGCAAGTTCGATCTATGCGATGCTCGAAGCCTGGGAAGTGACCCAGGACAACGACCTCAAGACAGCAATCGACGCGGCGCTGCATTATCTCGTCAATGAACTCATCATGCCGGCGGAATTGCCGTCCGGTGCCCGCGCGGCGTTTCTGGTTGACCGGCAGGGCGAAGTCAAACTGGGTGGCAACGGCGTGTGCCTTCTGGCGCTGGTCAAATACAGCCAGCTGACCGGCTCAGACGAATATCTGACTCTGCTAGAACAGCTGGCAACAGGCATCCTTTTCATGCAGGATGCGGACACCGGCCAATTCAGCCATGTGCTGAACTATCCGGATCTGTCGGTTAAGCAGGCATTCCGGATCATCTATTACGATGGCGAAGCGGCCTTCGGCCTGATGCGCCTCTATGGTCTGACTGGCGATGCGAGGTGGCTCGCAGCAGTAGAAAAGGCGTTCGGCCATTTCATCGAGGCAAAACACTGGAAGGCGCATGACCACTGGCTCAGCTATTGTGTGAACGAACTGACCCGTCACAGGCCACTGGAAGCGTATTACAAATTTGGAATCCAGAACTTCGCCACCTATCTTGATTTCGTGGCTGAAAGGGTGACGACGTTTCCAACCCTGCTTGAATTGATGACGGCTGCCGAGCAGATGATTAGCCGCATGCAGCAGCAGCCCGGCCTGGAGCACCTGCTTGCCGAGGTCGATCTGGATAAGTTCTTCCATGCACTGCATGCGCGGGCGCAGCGCCTGTTAGATGGCCATTTCTGGCCGGAACTTGCCATGTACTTTGCCAATCCGGGCAGGATCACCGGCAGCTTCTTCATTCGCCACCATGCCTTCCGGGTCCGCATTGACGATGTCGAGCACTATCTATCGGGTTTTGTCGCCTATCTGAACTATCTGGAGTCGCAGCGGCATTCAGTATCCGCAACGCTGTCGCGGGAATGGAACGCCTCCCTGATCGAGGCGGCCACGCAGGGGACGTGGCTCAAGCAGCCGCCATTGGGGTGGACGGCGAGCGGCCTTTGCATTTACGCGCCTGCCATGCAGCCTGGAAACGTCGTGGTTGCCCGAACCGGTGAGGTAAGCCGGGGGATCCCTGTTCCTGTCATTCGACAGATGCAGCCGCGCCCGGCGGGTGTTATCTCGAGCCATTCGGATGTGCAGGCTCAACTTGCCGATTTGCCGGTCCTGCATGTCGCAGATACGGCCACGGCAATTCTTGCGATGGGAGCCTATGCACGCAGCCAGATGAGCGGCACTGTCCTGGCGGTGACCGGAAGCGCTGGCAAGACCACGCTCGTGGCCATGCTGGCTGACGCCCTCAATGCTTACGGTCCGACAGCGGCGAGCGCGTTCAACGCAAACCTTCCCCAAGGTGTGAGCTGGAATCTTGCGTCAATCAAGTGGGACACCCCTCATGTCGTCCTGGAAGTTGCCGTGGGAAAAATGAGACAGAGCGCGGCCATTGCCCGCCCGGACGTCGGCATTTTCACAAACATCCAGCCTGCTCACCTCGGAAAAAACAGCACAATCACTGATATTGCCCGGACCAAAAGCATGCTTTTTCTTGGCATGTCTGCGGGAAGTGTCGTGGTGCTCAATCGTGACATGCTGGAATGGGATACCGTCTACCAGGCGGCCATCGAACGGGATCTGAAAATCTTTACTTACGGCACGACTGCCGAGAGCGAGTTTCAACTCGTGGATCATGACGCGTCGGGGCAGCGGGTCGATGCGCGTATTAGAGGGCGCGATATCACCTATCCGATCGGGGCCGCAGGCTTGCACATGGCGTTGAACAGCCTGGCAGTACTTGCCGCTGTCTCGGCGCTCAACTATCCGTTCGAACCTGCGCTCGAACGGATCGCACGCTTTGCTGCCCTGTCCGGCCGCGGCGAGGAGTTTGAGCTGACGCTCGACGGACGGCACGTGACCATTGTCGACCATGCCTACAATGCCAATCCCGGCTCGATGCAGGCCGCTCTGGAACATTTGCGGGACATGAAGAATGCAGCCAGACGAGTCGCTGTGCTGGGCGAGATGGCGGAGCTCGGTCCCCAGGCGTCGCTGCTTCATACCGACCTGGCTGCAGTGGTCGAGCGTTGCGGGATCGATCGCGTCTATGTCATGGGCAAGCTCTATACCGACTTCTGGGAACGGTTGCCGGCTGCACGCCGTGGGCGCTACACGAATTCGCTTGACGAATTGAAGCTTGCACTTCAAGAACAGCTTGTCGACAAGGACGTAGTGCTGCTCAAGGGCTCGAACAGTACGCGTCTCCATGAGGTCGTAGCGTGGCTGAGGGCTGGCGCGCAAAAGTAGCATTGACCTCTGGCCCTGCGAGCAATGGGTCTTCAGGCGTGCCTGAACGACCCGAAAGCTTCCAGCGCTCACCCCCGATGGCGGTAAGCCGCGCGGGGTAGTCTGCGCGCAGCACGGGACCCGAATGCCAAATCAGCCGTACTACCCAAGGTGCTCGCCTGCGTCTGGTGCAGGCGAGTTCGTTGCCCGCGCGCATGGCCATCGTTGATCATTTCTGTCTTTTCTGCATAACCTCACGGAACCTTATTTATGAAATGGTTTGGCCGACATTGTCGGCGTTTATCGCACCTTCTGCGCTGGAGACTCCGGCGCTTCCTGTTCGTTGTCTTTGGCGTTTTGGGCGTTACCGAACCCGGTCTGGCGGACCGACCCACACTGGGGCCGTTTGAGACTCCACGGCCTGGGGAGCTTAATATCCCTGTGGGAAGCGAGCCATTCGATGCCGCACAAGCCCTGAACGGTTCATTCAGTTCGCCGGAACACTGCGCGCGAGTGCCCGATAGCCTGTGGGTCGAAGTCAACGGCAAGGGAGATTGCATTCGATACTACGCGCATGGATTGTCCGGCAGCGAAAGCCCCACTGTGCTGGTTTATTTCAGCGGGGATGTCATGCTGAGAACGACGAAGGGAGTCAGGTACGTTACACAATCCTACCTGTCTGTTTCGCCCATGGAGATTGGGAAAGATATGGCTAAATGGTCCGCTGATTCCGGCCGTCCCACGCTCTATCTTGCCCGGCCGGGTATCTATGGCTCCTCTGGCGACCATAACATGCGCCGCACGCATCGCGAGATCGAACTGATGGATCGCGCACTGGACATGCTCAAGGAGCGTTACAACATTGCATCATTCATTCTGACCGGACATTCCGCCGGAGGCCAGATCGCCGCTGCGCTCCTGAACAGACGCGGAGACGTCGCGGCATCGGTGGTTTCTTCCGCCCTTGTTTCCGCCAAACAGGTCGCGGCGTACTGGGAATACAAGCGGGAAATCCCCGGTCAACTGCTTTACGATGCCCGGAGCTATTACGATCCTGTCGACGAAATCGGGCGCATTCGCCGGGATCCACGACCGGAAATCTATGTGATTTCTGATCCGGAGGATCGTGTGGTTCCCTTTTACAGCCAGCTGTATTATGTCCGCCGTCTGCGTGCCGCCGGCCTCCAGCCGCATCACATCTACGCCCATGCTCCCGGGCCGCAACATCACCTGCTCGCCGGACACGCGAAACGCGCTGCAACGCTTTTTGCTCAAGGGAAATCAGCGAAGGAAATCCAGATGGCGCTTGCAGAACTTGACCTGTCGCAGGTTAAGTAAGCCACGAAAAGGTGCGACCTCCAGGGAGCACTGACTGGCGTTGTCATGGTGAGGAGCATTGGTCAGCAAATCGGGCCGGGCGTGGGGGGCTGACGTTGATGCCGTCAAGCGACCCATGCAGCCGATTCGTAGTGGTCCGAAAGCTCGTTGTGTCGTTGTCGCCGTCAGCCTGCGGCAGCCGATCGGACAGACCGCGCGCTTTCGTTTGGGTAGTTGTTTCCGTCGTTACGCTAGCCCGGAACAGCATCCACTGTCGATGGACACCTGACGGTATTTTTCCTAAACTTGTTCACGGCTGGTTGCTTGTTATTCGCTGCGTCCCTAGGGAAACGCTGATTTATTCAGCTCGGTGGTCATCGCTGGCGTAGCCGAGGACGTTATAGAAGAAGGCAGTTTACGGAACAGACTCACGATG
>NZ_JACHDM010000059.1:0-11178 GCF_014201065.1 Paraburkholderia sp. Cpub6 | reverse complement strand
CCATTCCTCGTCCGAAACATCTGTCGGGTATGGCTTGCGTTCTATCATCCCGCCAGGTTACCAGGTCTGACAGAAAGTGCCTAACACGCTCTAGGTAATCCGCCTCACCCTGCGCGGCCATGAACACAAGTACCGCATCTCGTGTGGCCTTGCTGATCGCGTCCGTGGCGCCGCCGTCGAACTCCATGCCGTTCAGAGTACACACGACTCTAACCCGGGCCTTCATGAGACGCTGCATAGTCTCGTGCAGCTCGTCGTATCGGCGGCTGATCCGATCCAGCCACCGGACGACCAGCACACCTCCCTTGCGCAAATCGCGCTCGACGTGTGGCCACTGTTCACGGTCCATTGGCGCGACGTGGTATCCGGAGACGCCCTCGTCAATGAACGTGTCTTCTCGTTCGATCCCTTGTGCCTCTGCATCCGCGTACTGGCTCGCACTGCTCTGCCCGTCTGTGGTGGAGATCCGTCCGTAGTAGACACGTCGCATGCTGGCTCCCATCTAGCTCGAAATTGTGATGGATCGAATAAGCGCGCGGATCGAAATTACGGTCAACTATTTCAAGCCCATGTTTTCGGACCAATACGGCCGGCTCGAATCTGTACACCTTATAGAGCCAGTCGCGGCGCTGTCGAACGCCGTTTCCTGTGACGCACGCGCGACGGTTTATGCGTCTTGCTCTCCAGTTCCGCTCCATTAGAGGGTCACTCGATTACATCGTGACACGACCATACAACCAGCGGAGGAGCACAACGCGCCCCGCACACAACGACATTACGGAAACCGGACATGAGCAATTTTGAGCACGCGGCGATCGTCGCCGAACTGAACGGCCAGATCGACGCGGCATGTAACGCACTGCGGGCGACCACTGCTGCCGGCGATAGCGCCGCTGCACGTGCCGATGACGGCCTGCAGACCGCGATCGAGGCGACCCTTGGCCCGTCCATCGACGCACTCAATCGCACGCTGCTCGGCGTCGGCATCCCGTTCTTGATAGGACCGGAAGAGGAGAGTCTTGTGTCTGCCGCGCGCGACGTCGCTGTGGCCCGACGGCTGTACGAGCAGGCGCAAGCGGCCGCCGTCTCGACGACGGCCGCGCTCGCGCATCTGGACGATGTCATCGGCGAGACCGAAGCCAAGCGTCGGGCGGCCGTGCAGGCATGCGTCGCCGGCGATCCATCCGGTGAGGCGCGCAAGCAAGTGGTCATGCTCGCCGCATGCCTGTTTGACCTGCGTGCGGCTCGAGCCGATGCCCGCGAACTGGCCAGCGGCGTCGAGTCGGGCGAGGCGCTCAGGAAACTGTGCCATGCGACAGCGCTGCTCGAGCGTCGGCAAGCGCAGGTTCTCGCGCGCGTCGTGAAGCAGCACATCGAGCACGCTGAGGCGGCGACAACGGCTGCGTACGCTGCGTCCGATCGGATTGGCGACGCGACGGATCGATGCTTGGGCGCTGGCGCTTGGGCGAAGCTGCTGGCCAGCTGATCGAACACGGACGGCCTTCTGGTCGTCCGCCTGTTTGTACCGAAAGAACGCCGGTTTCGTTCCATTAGATATGCGAAACAGGTCGTGACAACAAACTTTAATCATCAGGGGCCGGCGGGCGCTGTGAATGCGGTGCTCGCCGCGCATGGTGTGACCGAACGCATCTCGGCCGATATTGCCCGCTTCGAGCACGCCGCTCGCAATATCGCAATCGCGAATCACGAAATCGAAAAGGTCGGCGCCGCGTTCAACGCGCTGCAGGAAAAAGCGGATCACGTCGGGCACTTGCTGAGCAAGGCCGTCCAGCGTCACGCTGAGCTTAAGGCCAAGCGCGCTACAGGCGCAACCGACGGCGCCGCTGAGCTCTACGCGCTGAGCCTTGATATCGAGCAGTTGACGTCGCTTCATGCAGAAGCTGAGGCGAAGTGAGACACGGTCGACGTCGCAACACCCCGCGCGGCTATCGGCATCGCCCGCGCTGCCCTGACGGCAGAGAAAAACACCGTGATCTTCGATCACCTGTTCGCGCATACGCAAAAGGCGGAGGCCGCATTCGTCGCGTCGCTCAGGTCGCTTGTGGGCTTCAAGCGCAGCTCGGCCACGTCGCCGATGGAGCGTGCTGCGAAAGTGTTCTCGATCTACCGCCTCGGCGACGACCTGGACTGGCTCAACAGGACGGGCGCACTTCGCGCATAAGGATCCCAATCATGGCATTCGAGAAAGGCGTGCCTGGCAACGCGGCGGTGTGGGTCGCGCCCGGCGAGGTCCGGAACCCGGGCGGACGTCCGGTCTCGTTCAGAACGATCAGCGCTGGGGTCGCGAAGCGCGTCCGCCGGTCGGCCATGCCGATCACTGAGGTCTGCATCAGCAAGGCGCTGGACGGATCACCTGAATGCGCGGCCGCGATCGTCAACATGATGGCCGTCGCCGAGCTGATCCAGGCGCTGTCGAAGGCGGCACCGGCCAAGTAACGTTTATCTCCGTTGGGTCCGTGCTTGACTCGCCGGACCCTTTCAAGCCGGTCGGCGTGATCGTCGATCGGTCTTTTTCCCTAGGATTCAAGATGAGCAGCAGAGACATCCGAAAGGCACAACGTCAACACGGCCGCAATGCGCTGACGCCGGCGCTGCCGATGAGCGCGGCGCTCAAGGCGCTGGGCAGTCACCTGCGCGACGCGCGGCGCGTGAAGGCTTCCGCGCCGGCTGCTCCTGCGCCGCGCGTGGCGCGCACCCAGCTCGAGGCGCGTGCAACGTGCATGCGTCCGGCAATCAAAGCAAAAGGTAAATGATGGCACGTACCAACCAGTTTGAAGCCCTGCTCGATGAACTGCACGCGGCGTCGGTCGACAGGGGCTATAGCGCGCAGAAGCCGCTCGTCAAGTCGCAGACCATTCGCGAAGTAATGGCGAAAGCAGGACTCGACGCGGACAAGGCGAAGCCGTTCACGGGCAAGCCTGCGACGATCCGCGAAGGGGGCGTGAAGGTCGGCGACCATGTGATGGTGAAAGGCAAGACAGCGACGACAGATAAGCCGTCTGCAGAGCCTCGCGAGCACACCGCACTACGCGTCGCGCGCGCGATTGGCGAAATGAAGGCATATGCGCAAGGCAAGGATCTCAATTGCCCGGTGACTGAGCAGCAACTCCAGGCGTGTCACGCTTTGGCTCGCGCCGGCGAGATGTCGAAAGAGGAAGTCGCGGACGTCGAAAAGGCCTTCAATGATAAGCGCGCTCTGCCGACGTACATCTTGCGCAAGCTGAGCAACGCATGAAAGCCGGGCGCCGACGTGTGGTGTTCGTTAAGGCGCCGGCGGCCGCACCGCTGCCGATCCTGTTCGTGAAATCGGTAACGCCGGAGCCTGTGCCGCTCGAGCTGGTGCCGGAACCTGATCCCTGTTTCGACTTCGGTAAGCCCATGACGGGCCACATGCACGACTTGCTGTGCAAGGGGCTGCACGACGGCCGCGTATCGGTAAGTGATATCGTGCGCGCCAATCAAGCATATATGTGCAATCGTCCGATTCCGCACGACTTGATCGAAATCGTGGTCGCATTGGCGTGATGTCCGATCGCGCCGACTTCCTGCGCTCGATTCTGGCGGCGCCGTTGCCTGAGTCGCTCGAGCAACGCGCGGCCGGCGAAAAACCGTGCCAGTGGTCCGAGATCGATCCCGTGATCAGTGCATTCATGGGCGGGCATATCTCGCGCGACGACATCCTGCGTGCGACGACGGCGTACCGGCGCGGCCGTGCGCTGCCGGTGGACCTGCTCAAGCTCGTTCGCTCGGATGGATAGTGGTTGCCCGGCGGCGCCTGCTGCCCGCTGTTTTGCTCAATGTACCGCGCTCGGCGCAAGGTGTTTTTCATGGCGAATCCAGTTGTCCGCAATGGTGTGCTCGAGCTGCTGGGAGAAGGCGACGCTACCGTGACGGAACTCGCCAATCGGCTGGGTGCGCTAACCAACACCGTGAGCAAAGCAGCCGCTCGGTTGCGCGAAGATGGCGACGTGCATATCGCCGCATTCGTGCGCCAGGCTGCGGTGTACCGGCACGGCCCCGGAGTCGAAGTTGCGCGCCCTACGGTCCCGATTGCGCCCGCCGGTGAGCAATACGACGCGGTCAACACGCGCGGCGCCAATGTGCGCGGCGTGGAGCTGCCGGTTTATTTCGAGATTGACGGCGGATTATTGCCAGGTGTTCGCCACTTCGCGTGCGATCGCTTGAGGGCGACGATGTCGGTCTCCTCGTGCGGCACCCGTTGGGAGAGAGCTGATAGTACAGATGTCGACGCCGATCGCTTCCATACGTGCCGCCGTTGTTCTATCGGCGCGGCGCACGCTGGTCGATTAGATCACAATCCGTCGCAACTCAAGGGAATGACGATCTGCGGGCGCTGCCATACGGGCGTCCCTCGCCTGATCGGCAAGCATCTATGCATCAGCTGCTACAACCGAGCTCGAGAGCTCCGGATCGGCAAGAATTCTAAGGGCACAGCACCGCGTAAGTTGGCGCGCCTCGATCAGCGCGCCATCACGTATCGGGCCGGCGGCGTCGTCAAGACTCGCACGATCGCTGAAACCGTCGATACGGATGAGTTGATCGTCGCTGTGCTGCGTGATGAGGAGTGCGCGCCACAATTCGCGTACCGTGCGCCGGCGGCGCTGGACTGGCTGCTCGACGAAGAAGTGTATGACCGGTCGATCGGCGATGCGATCGAGGTGACGGATGTTGTGGCGTCCGTGCCGGCGACGCTCGGCGTCGAGCTGGCGGATCCCGTGGCGACTGTCGACGTCGACCCGCTGCAGGCGCTGCTCGATGCCGTCGAGCAGCTCGAGCGTGATGCGCCGTCGCCGACGGTGTCGAGTAGGCGTGCCGAGAAGAGACTTCGCCGACAGGCGCCGCACCATGTCCGCGTGTCCAACGTAACGGTCCAGCTCATGGGCAACGTCGGCGCACTGCCTCCTGCGCCTCCGGTGGTCGTGCCAGCGCCGGCCGCGCCGTCCTACTCTCCGGTTCTCATGTCCGGCGGCGTTGCGTTCGGGTAGGCGAGGGCGCTTCACTAATGGATCAGTGCGGCCATCTACGGCCATTGCCCTACCTTTTCACACGGCCATTCAAACGTCGCCTCACTCAGGCAACGGACGTTCGGGTGCAAATCGTAGTTGTCGTGTCGTCGGCCAACCGCCGGTCGCGCCATCGCAATGGTCGCACTTTCTGACATGACCGGTTTCACGCGAATCGAACAGGCGCTTTTGAGGCGGGTGTGGTCGACGCGGAGAGCGGTTTCGGCGCATCGGGCTTAAAATTAAAGAACTGCGCCGGTCTCTTTACCCAGGACCAGCCGTCTTGTCACTGTCTATCAATTGCAGGCGGCCATGAGCACTCATAATGCGCGTTTCGTCTGCCCGGCGCTGGCTGCACTTTGCGTGGCTTCGGTCGCAACGCTCGTCGGATGCGGCGGCAGCGCGTGCGTCAGCCTGGACGGCTGTGTCAGCGGAAACGGGATGCCAAGTGTCCGCCTATCGGGCACGGCCGCCACCGGCAAGGCACTCGCCAGCGCTACGGTCCGCTTCAGTTGTGCGCAGGGTTCCGGCTCTGCCGTGTCGGACGGCGCAGGGAACTACAGCATTACGACCAACGCCACGCTTCCATGCATCCTCACCGCGACCTCCGGTGGCGCAGCCCTACATTCGGTGGCGTTTGCTGGCGGCACCTTCAATACGACGCCCGAGACAGAGCTCATGCTCGTCTATCTGGCTTCGCAACTCGGCACCAGCGTAACCAGTCTGATTGCGGCCTTCCCGAGCAGTTCACAATTCCAGCAGGTGCTGGAAAACCAGACCTACGTGCTCGCTGCGCAATCTGCGGTCGTCACAAATCTGCAGCAGCACTACGCGGTCACGTTGACGGTACCGGCGTTTCTGACGACACCGTTTATTGTCGGGCAAGCAGGTGTCGACAGCGATCTCGGCGCGTTGGCAACAGCAGGTGCCATCGACGCCAATGGCTCGCCCGATCCAGCCGCCGTCTCGCTGCTGTCAGCGGCGGGGCTTGCCCATCCGCTCGCAACGACCTCCACACCTCCATCCGGCACTGGCGGCGCAGGCAGCGCCACCGGCGGCATGATGTGACGTATGGCAAGCCCGCCCGACTGTTGGCGAGGGACGCAATCAGGCGTTTCAGCCGATTGCTGGCATTGTCCGATGGGGTCGTTGAAATCGAAGAAGCTTTGTGTCTTCCGTTGGATGGAGCCGGCAACACCACTTTCTCACCGCGGGGAACGTGCTGGCAGCCAAGGGCTGTGAAGGACTGTTGAACCCTTGAAAGCTGCCTTTGCAGTAGTGCTGTGCCGACAGGCCGAAGCGGGTCGACAGCCGAAGTTCGCCGCCGTTGGCGGTGCGGCTTGCGACGAACTTCCGGGTTCGGCCAAACCGCGTCGGGCCCGACAAGGGGAAGTTAGCGAAAGGCAACGGTGCTGCGGGCAACCTGGAATCCGAAGGAAGCCGGAAGTAAAGCGCTGGTCCGACGAACAGAATCTCGAAACCCTGATTACCCCTCCGGCCTCGTCAGGCGGCGGCCGCGACCGTCACCGCATCGCCGACCGAACAGACGCCGTCGCTCAGCACCTCAAGATAAATGCCGAGATCGGCATGGCCGAAATGCTGCATGATCGCTTTCGGCAGATTGGCATCGCGTGTGGCGGTCTCGGGGTTGACGTTGATGGCGGCACAGCGCCGCGTCGGTAGGGCTCCGCGAAAGCGTATCCCGCCAATCTCGACTTCCCGACCGAGCCAGTTGAGCTCCGTCCAGGCAGGCACGCCGTCGAGATAGATGTTGGCGCGGAAGCGCAGGGGGTGCACGGAAGTCCCGGTCGCCTCCTCAAGCGCCCGCACGGAGGCCAGGTTGATCACCGAGATCGCTTTCATCATGACCGGCGAGACCACGCCGACATCCGTGAATTTGTGGCCTGCGGCCGAGACTAGGCGGGGGCGGCCTTCAGTCGCTTCGCCCAGATAAGCCGCCATGAAATCCTCGATCGCCTCGCGGCCCGCAGCACTCGTCGTCGCCGCCTCAAGCACAAGCTCACCGCGATAGCGAATGGTTAGCGTGCCGGTCTCTGGATCCAGCCGCGTCGCCAGCGCGGCAAGCTTTTCATTCTTGCGCAGCATCAGGAAATAGCCCTTGTCGAGCGGCTCGGGGGCTTCCGGATCGAAACGCGTCGTGCCGAGCGCCAGCGCGAATGCGCGGTCGAAGGACAGTCCTTGCTCGTGGCTGACGGCCATTTCCGTCAAGGGCTCGGGAGAGAGACCCTTGATTGGATAGCGGTAGAGATTGATAATTTTCGCCATTATTCCTGTTCCATCACTGATTTTCGCCACTATTCCCGCAGTGCTTAACATAGCACCTGGTGAGGGTGACAAGCCACCAGAAACCGGGGATGGATCGACAAGCGGCTCGCTCAATATGCGCAGAACAGTCCTTTGTGAGCATGGACAGGCGGGGACACAACGGTGACGTCTAGTTGCGTTCGAGCGGCGGCGCGGCAGAACAGTCGCTCTGGGGCGCAGTGGTGGCATTCGCAGAAACTAACTGGGGACGGGAAAGGGCCGACTCCCGCCGAGCGTCGTCGGACAGAATCCGGCCAGTTCGGGACGTTCGACACCATCGCGTAGATCGCCAACAATCCTTACCCTTTGCCGCAGAGACTAAAGGCCGGTTCGGCGGTCACCCGTGGCAACCGCAATCGGCAGTAGAACTCCACCAACCATCAGTTCGATCAAGCCTAGACCAGGAGCGACGAACGGACCGCCGCCAACGCTAAACACCCAGCAGTCGATGGCAACGAAAACGAACAATGCGGTTACACATACCCACGCAGTCCGCTGCCCAGAAATTCTGACGCATGCGTACAAGAGAATGTTGGGGGTGGTAATCACGAACAGGAACATCAGGAGCGCGCTAGGGTGGACAAAGAACCTGTGACGCGTTTGCGCGGTGAATTGGAGCCACAATGCGTAAAGCAGGGGCAGGACGGCCAATACCCCTGCAAGTTTGGTCGCCAAAATAGGAGCATCGGGGGGGCTTGAATGGAAGGCCCCCTGTGGAGAGCGGTTGCGCATTGCAAAAGTGCCCCGGATGATTTTTTTAGGTTAGACCTTCGAAATCGTTGAGATGCGTCTGAGCTTGCCCCCGAAAAACGAATCCCTTGCTGAGCAGGTAAACTCAAGCAAGGAGAAGAACGATGACAAGCAAGGCAAAGCGAGCGCAGTACACGCTCGAGTTCAAGCTGGAAGCGGTGCGGCTGGTCAAGGCCGGGCAAAGCATGGCAGCGGTGGCGGCGACACTGGGCGTGGTTGAACAGACGCTGTACAACTGGGTGAAGGCTGACCGGGAAGGCAAGCTGGCGGGCGCAGGCACGAAGCCTGTGAGCCCGGAACAGATGGAGCTGGCGCGGCTGCGTGCCGAAGTAGCTCGCCTGAAGATGGAGCGTGATATTTTAAAAAACCGCCCCACGCGCTTGCGCGCCCCCCTCATGAGTAGAAACTCCCGGGGGAGTACACTCGATGCGCGCAGAGACAGTGGCCGTATGCTTCTTGGAGGTATGAACCCCGTCAAAAAACCTGGCCCAGGGGAAGCTGCGGACTCATCTGTGGTGGCGTCTTCGGGCGACCCCGTTTAGGAAATTGATCTATTCCGAGTCCCCGTCCTGCGCCTGATTATCCAGGAGGTGGGTGATGCCAAAAGACCAAACACGATCCAAACCCTCAGGGTTGCCGATCATTCATCCGTTTGCGGCCGGTATTGATATCGGTTCACGGTTCCATGTTGTCGCCGTCAGTCCGGACTTGTGCGACGAGCCAGTGCAGACATTCCAGGCATTTACCGCCGATTTGCAACGCATGGCAAACTGGCTCGTCGCGACCGGCACAAAGACGGTTGTGATGGAATCGACCGGCGTGTACTGGGTCGCCGCCTACGAGGTGCTGGAGTCCCGGGGCCTTGAAGTCGTTCTTGCCAATGCACGCGAGGCGCGCGCAGTCCCTGGAAGGAAGAGTGATGTCAACGACGCACAATGGCTGCAGCGACTGCACGCGTGTGGGCTGCTACGGGCAAGTTTCCGGCCTGGCCGCGATATAGCGGAATTACGCGCGTACCTGCGTTGCCGCGAAAAGCATACCGACTATGCTGCCGCCCATATCCAGCACATGCAGAAGGCGCTGACCTTCATGAATATCCAGTTGCACCACGTGATCACGGATATCACAGGCGTCACTGGAATGCGGATCATCCGCGCGATCGTCGCCGGTGAACGCGATCCACACAGGTTGGCGGCGATGCGCGACGTCCGCTGCAAGGAAAGCCTTGAGACCATTCGTAGTGCGCTGGTGGGAAACTACCAGCCCGAGCACGTATTCGGTTTGAAGCAGGCGCTTGCGCTGTATGACTTTTACCAGCGGTGTATCGACGAGTGCGATGTTGAGATCGAACGCGCTGTCGCGATTCTCAATATCGCTCACCCGATTCCGGATGCGCCGTTGCCGAAGGCGAAGCATCGCAGCAAGCTGCCTAGCGATCCCAACTTTGATGTGCGCACGGCCATGTACCAACTGGCGGGGACCGACCTGACGCAAATTCACGGCATCGGCCCGTTCCTTGCATTGCGTCTGATTGGCGAATGTGGAACGGACTTGAGCCGATGGCCAACCGCCAAACATTTCACTTCGTGGCTCACGCTTTCGCCCGGCTGTAAGATCAGCGGTGGCAAGGTGCTGTCATCGCACACGCGCAAAACAAGCAGTCGCATCACAGTCGCCCTGAGGCTTGCGGCGGTGACCGTTGGAAGAAGCAATACCGCGCTTGGTGCATTCTACCGGCGCCTCGCTGGGCGCATCGGCAACGCCAAGGCTGTGACCGCGACGGCGCGCAAGATTGCTGTCCTGTTTTATAACGCGATGCGCTATGGTATGGGCTATCGCGACCCGGGTGCGGCTCATTACGAGCAGCAGTACAGGGACCGTGTTATCAAGCAGCTTCATCGCCGCGCGGCCCAATTTGGGTATTCACTGCAACCACAGGACTCGCCCGTGTGAAGGTAAGTTTCTTAGGAAGCCGCCGCGTACTTTGCCAGGGAGTCGATGTGAAGTACGCATTCATTGAGCGTAATCGACGCCACTGGCCAGTCTCGGTGCTATCTGAAGTGCTGGAAGTCAGTCCCAGCGGATATCATCAGCGCCAGCGACGCAGCGTACAGGACAAGCCTCACCGAAGCCGCGTGAGTAACGATGCATTGCTCGCAAACATCAAGGCCATTCACACACAGGTCAAGGGCGAATACGGCTGGCCGCGCATGTGGAAGGAACTGCTCGCACGTGGTGTACGCGTGGGCAAGGAGCGGGTTCGCAAGCTGATGGCGCAGCACGGCATTCGAGCCCGCCACAAGCGCAAGTACATCGCGACGACAAACTCGAACCACGATTTGCCGGTTGCGCCAAATCTGCTGGAGCGCAATTTCACTGCCACAGCGCCTAACCAGACCTGGACAACCGACATCACGTATCTGGCGACAGCCGAGGGCTGGGTGTACCTCGCGGTCATCATCGACCTGTTCAGTCGGCAGGTGGTTGGCTGGTCGATGCAGCCGCACATGAAGGCCGAACTGGTCACGGACGCATTGCGCATGGCGTGGTTCCGGCGACGCCCTGACTCCGGCGTAATCGTGCATAGCGACAGGGGTAGCCAGTATTGCAGCGGCCTGTTTCAGGACACGTTGAAGGCCTATGGCATGCGTTCGTCGATGAGCCGACGCGGCGATTGTTGGGATAATGCGCCGACCGAAAGTCTGTGGGGTTCGCTGAAGGTCGCACGTATGCATGGAAGACATTTCGCCACGCGGCGTGCCGCGATGGATGAGGTAATTGACTGGCTGGGCTTTTACAATGCATGCCGGTTACACTCGACACTCAATTACGTCAGCCCCATGACGTTCGAAAAGAACTGGGTCGCAGCTCAGAGAGGCGAAGCCGCATAATTCACCCAGCTATGGGATTCGTCAAACGAGGGCAAGGTCAGTCTTGCTTCTTTTTCGACAGCGTTTCCAAACTGAACCGCCCCGGATTTGGTGGAGGCTCCAACTCTTGAGAAAATGGAGCCATGAACAAGTCGAACAAGTTTTCTGCTGAAGTCCGGGAACGTGCA
>NZ_JACHDM010000058.1:0-11430 GCF_014201065.1 Paraburkholderia sp. Cpub6 | reverse complement strand
ATCATGGTTGAATCGCAGCGCTGCATCGGCGCGAAGACCAGTACCGAGCTGCGCTACTACCTGAGCTCGTCAGCCGGCAGCCCCGAGCGGGTGGCACAGGCCATTCGCAGCCACTGGACCATCGAGTCCCAACTCCACTGGTCGCTGGACGTGACGCTGGCAGAGGACGCGTGCCGGGTACGCAAGGACAACGCCTCGATGAACCTGGCGATCCTGCGCCGCTTCGTGCTGAATCTGCTCAAGCTTGATCCGACGCCCAGGCTGTCGGTGCGCGCCAAGCTCAAGCAGGCCGCGTGGGACGACGACTTTCGCCGCGACGTGCTTGGCATGCGGCCGATGTCCTAATGCGATTGCCCTGGCGTCGGAGGCCGTCCTGTGGACGGTTCGGCCGAAACCGGGTATCCTTGCGGTCTCTCGCGTTGGCGTCGCGTCCGTTCTGGTTGGCGCGCTTTCGCGTAGATTCCCCGCAGTTTTGTGGTGAAGCGCCCGTAGCTCAATGGATAGAGTACTGCCCTCCGAAGGCAGGGGTTGCTGGTTCGATCCCAGCCGGGCGCGCCAACCTGTCTTCCGTAGTAATCCCCTGAAATCCTGAAAGGCCGCGCCAGTAAAGGCGTTGCGGGAAATTTGCGTCCGGGAACAGCCGGCGAATTCCTGCGAAATCCGGCGTTTGCATATCCCTAAAGTCGTACCCAAAATGGGTGTTCCTCGATTTTGCCATTTCGGGTACGAGATCATGGGGCAACTCACTGATTTAAAAGTAAAAAACGCGGAGCACTGCGCGAAGGAATACTTTCTGCCGGATGGCGACGGGTTGTACCTGCGCGTTCGTCCAACGCGCAAGGTCTGGATCTATCGTTACACGCGCGACGGAAAAAGCATCAAGCTGTCGCTTGGTCGTTATCCGATTGTGTCGCTGGCCGCGGCGCGCCGGAAAGCGCGAGCAGAAATGGAGCGAAGGGCCGACGGGATCGACCCCCAAAAGGCTCGACGCGAGAAGAGGGAGGAAGAGCAGGCAGCTCGGCTCAACACGTTTGAGTTGGTGGCACGAGAGTGGCATAAGGCGTCGGAAAAGGATCGCCAATGGTCTGCCGGCTACGCCGAGAAAATCATTCGCTACCTGGAACTGCACGTGTTTCCCTGGGTGGGGCGACTTCCAGTGGAGGAGATCAAGCCGACCGAAGTTGTGCGTTGCCTGCATCGCATCAAAGAGCGCGGCAATCTCGAAACCGCGATGCGGGTACGCGAGACGATTCAGCATGTGTATCAGTACGCGGTCGATACCGGCGTTCTGGAACCAGCCAAGAATTTTGTGAATGGCCGTACCGGCGGACTCCCCGCAGTCCGTAGCCGCCATTACCCAGCTATCACCGACCCGCAGCAGCTAGGGCAGCTGCTGCGCGATATTCGCGCCTACAACGGTCACGTGATTACTCGTGCAGCGTTGCAGCTTGCGCCGTTACTTTTCCAGCGACCCGGTCAGCTACGTTTCGCTCACTGGGAAGATATCGATCTCGACGGCGCAGTCTGGATTTGTCAGCCGGAAAAAATGAAGATGCGGGAATGGAAGAAGCGGGATAGCCGCACGCCAGCGCATGCGGTGCCGCTTCCGTCACAGGCCGTGGAGATCCTGAGAGATCTGCATCCGCTAACCGGGCCGAAGGGGCCAATCTTTCGCAGTGTCGCCAAACGCTCCGAGGCGACGCGTTACATGAGCGAGAACACGATCAACAGTGCGCTACGTACGCTGGGTTACGACACCAAAGAGCAGATCACCGGTCATGGTTTCCGTGCGACGGCCCGCACGCTGATTCGGGAATATCTCGGGTGGGACAAGGAGGTGATCGAGCGTCATCTCGCTCACGCGTCGAGCGAGGAGCTGGGTGACAGCTACGATCGCGCAACGTTTCTTGAGCAGCGCCGCGAGATGGTTCAGAACTGGGCCGATTTTCTTGATGAACTGGCGGCGGGGAATACTCCGAAGCCTGTTAGAACGCTTAAATTGGTGACTAATGCCGCATGAGGCCGCGCGAAGTTTTTTATAGATCCTCGACATCGGGACGTATCTCGAACGAGTATGAATCCCGGATCACCATAGAGCCCGTGTGGCGGTCGATTGGCAGCTTGGTCTTTTGGGGAGCAGTGGGTTGGCGCGACGACTTGCCAGATGGAGCGGAGCTTTTTCGTTGTACACGCTTCTTTTCGTTTGTGCGACGCATCGCATATCGCAAGGAATTGAGATTGACGTCGATCCCTTCTTTAGCTGCATGTTCGACCAATTCGTTCAGCGTGTATCCCTTTTCGCGAGCTGTCTGTATCTGTGCCTGAATCGCGTTCACGCCATCCGTTACCTTGAGAGGCTGTTTGTCTTTCGGCTTTTCTGGCAGAGCATCCAGTCTGCGCCCAAGCGCTTCCCATTGCCCTCGTGGGTAACTCTTGATGACCGGCATGATTCGCTCCGACGCTTGACCTTGATTGCATCTTGAACGGGCGTTAACGCGTCGTCAACAGCCGCTGCTTGCAGCTTCTCAGCATAGGCGGAATACCTCGGAATTCAGGGGAACACGGCGGAACTAGAATATTTTTTCTGCTGCGATTCAGCGTTTCGCGCACACGGAATTGCATGCATGCGCCGCTCAAGGGCACAGACATCCGAACACTGTGCGCTCATCGGTTTACGTTGGAAGACAACCGCGTCGCATTGAAGTCGCCGACGGACGAACGCGGCGTGTCATCCTCTTGCTTCGCCATTGCCATGCCATCTCAACGCACGGTCACTCGGCTTGTATGGATGTTTACTGCTAGGGGGCGACGGATCAAATGTTTATTTGCTCTAGGCGGTGTGTTGAACACATTGGAGGTTAACCGCTTGTCACCGGGTTTTCTCCGTGCATCATGCTTGGGGCGCGTAGCGGTCGCACGCCGTGCACACCGCTGCTCGCCTCGTTGCACCACGATCTTGAGCGCTCAATACGCAGCTGTTACGCGGAAGCGTACTGTTGCTGCATATGGCTTGTACATCGAGGACACTAAAGTCACACTCAGCACTAAAAGCAACATGGAAATCAAGTATGGCAGGATAGGCTTGCGCCGGTTTTGGGCGCCCGCACGGTCAACTATCGGATGACAAGTGATCGAATCAGACGGCACGTGCAAAGAGCCATTAAGCCGAACGGATTCTACTTTTCAAAATGATCGGCAAAATCGCCCCATTGCTGACTTGCGACTGCCTGGGTGTATCAACAGACCTTCCGGACACCGCCACATCGGACCAAGCCATCTACGCAGGCGCTCTAGCACTTTACTGAGTTTCCGCTTTAGTGTAGTTATCCAGGATTGTTATGTGAGTAGCGTCTGCTTACTGCGACGCCTTCATCGACGCCTCGATATAGAATTTGAAGATTGATTATTAACAAAGCCTCGCAACTAGACCTTCATGCGTGAAATCGCGAGCAGACATACATAAATGGCAAGCGGGTTGGGCCGTCTATGGAAAAACAACAGGAAGAATGCATGGACTGGTACGATCTTGACGAAGTCCTGGCAGCAGCGGAACTGCCGGAAGTCGCACGCCGCCTCGGTATGGACGTCGAACAGCGCGGCGCAAACCTAGTTACGCTCTGTCCATTTCACGGAGACACGCGACCATCACTCGTGCTGTACCCGCGCGACGCAGGCCGACACTCGCATTATCACTGCTTTTCGTGCAACGCTCATGGGTATGCTGTCGATCTCGTCAAGGAGGTTCAGGGTCTTGAGTTTAGACCAGCCATCGAATGGCTGGCTCGCAGTCTAGGCATTGCACCGAAGACTGGTACTGCTGTTCTCGGTGTCAACAAAGAACCTCCTCCCGAGGATGCATTTGTCTTTGCGCAGCGTGTCTTCGACCAGAGGCACGACGAATCGGCGTTCGTCGAATGGTGCGAAACGAGGCACTTTGACCGGAATTTCCTTTTCGCCTTCGGGCTGCGCTGCTTGCCGGTTGGATCGTCCCTTGTCCGCGCTTTAAAGGATGAGAGTTTTGGGCGTCGGCAGGAACTGATCGATGGCCTGCTTTCTGCGGGGTTGCTGGTACGCTTGCGACCGGACAAGAAGCTTAATCTCCAGACTTCGCTTGACCTCAGCGAGGAGTTCAGGGACTACTACCATGACGGCCGGGTATTGATCCCGATTCGCGATAAAAGCGATAAGTTGCTTGGTTTTGCCGGACGCTATAGCGCGGGCATGGGCTCCGGCCGAGCAAAAGACAGTGTTACGGCGAAATATTTGCTGACACCCGGATTTCGGAAAGCCGACGTTCTGTTCAACGCGAACGAGGCCCGAAAAGCAGTGAGCGAATCAGTGAAAGCTGGCGGATTACGGCCGGTAGTGTATGTGGTTGAAGGCTTCCTGGACGCCTTGCGGCTACAGTCACTGGGGATGTCGGCCGTTGCTGTGATGGGATCAAGTCTGAGCGAAAAACAGCGCACGGGACTTCTTGAACTCGTCGAAGGAGTCGATCTTCCTGGTGATGCTCATCTCAGCTTGCGGCTTTTCTTTGATCGAGATGCAGCGGGCTTTGACGGTGCAAGCCGTGCGGCTCGTCAACTTCTTGGCCGTTCCGGTGTTGCGACGGAGTGGGTCGGTTTCGCCGCTGACGACAGCACATCGGCAGGGAAGGATCCCGATGAAATATTGGCTTCATGGGACCAGTCGGTAGCGGAAACTACACTTGACCAACACGCGTTGCCAGCCGTAGGCATTCTGCTCGCTGCGAGCCTGGGCTATAAGGATGCGGCGCCGTTGGTTAGTAACGACCTCTGGAATAGTATCTCCCACTACCCACGAGAGAGAGCATTGCTTCAGACGGCGCGTGCGTTGCGTGCCCTGAGCGGAGCCGCCGCGAACTGGGAGCAGCGACTCGATGCATTGGCGGAACCTCATCCACAATGGGCCGATGAGCTCCTCGCGCTCCTGAGGCCACATTCGATAGGCATGTCGGGGTACGCCACTGCAATCGAGCCCACGGTTCTCTCAAGCGAAGAGGCTCGATTAAATCATGCGCGGATGCTCGCCGAACACGGGTCTCGGCGAGGCGAGTTGCCCTGTGACGATGAAACTTGGCGAGTCTTGGATCGAAACGCTCAACTATTCAACGCACTTGCGCTAGATCGCCTGCAGCAGAAAGCCTGGAGCGAGGCGGCCCTATGCGACGCGGTGCATTTGCCACGCAAGTTGTCCAGTGACGAGAAGATGTTGGCGGACCCTAGACGCAAGGTCATGCCCCATCCAGCGGACCTCCATCTGCAGCAGTTCCTCATGAACGAACTGCTCACCGAACGGCATGACTTCGCACATGACGGGCCGCGCACCTTTTCTGATTGCATACCTGCGGTGCGGTGGTACGAAACCGAGGAGGAGGTTCGCGTTACCGGTTACGTCGGCGCGCGTGATTCAGATCCGGCAATACGTGACGATGAACGCGGTCCGCATGACGAGGCGACCCTGAGTTTTGCTTATCAGGTGGACATGGATGTGTTGGAGGGACGTCGCAAGCCGAGCGACCAAGGCATGTTCAGGCCTTTCATGGAGTGCTGGCGCGGATATATGACCTCACTCGGCCGGCAGGCTCAAGCCATCGGCCCGCACGTGCACGTTCTGCGACTGGATGCGAAACGATACTACGATGCTATCCAGCGCTACGTCGTACGCGACCGGTTAATGGAGCCGATTGAGCAGGCTCTTACCGTCAGCGGTGCAGAAGGGTTTTCCGGACTTCTGAACCGGCCGCATCACGATGCGAGGGATGCGGCCAAACATCTGGTAGATCTGCTGTGCGGTAGCCTCTTCGAGCATGGGTATCGACATCCTGATGAGGGGAGTGAGCGCTTTAGTGCTCAGGTGAGGGGCATCCCACAGGGTCCCGTCATCTCGGCTTGGATAGGGACGATCGCGATGTTCCCGTTGGATGCTGCGGCTCGCGCTTTCATGCGTCAGCCCGCTCAAAGACATCCAGATGATCCTCAAAGGCCGCGCGTCGGGTATGCCAGATATGTGGACGACATTGTCTTACTGGCAGATTCGGAGGCTCGCCTGAACGCACTGCGTGAAGCCGTGCAGAATGCAGCTTCGCATCTCGATCTGACTCTAGTGCGAAAAGGCGATTCTGTGGCATCCGGGTCGCCAGATGAGGTCATGCAGCAACTGAACAGTGGGCGGATATTGGCGCCATCTGTACCGGCCTGGGAACCGCCAATAGTTGGCGACGGAGAACCCGGCTGGGGTATGAGCGCGGACGATAGAGGAGTTATGGATCGTCAAAGCGCTCTGCATCTGTTAAGGCATCCAGGCCTGCTGGATGACCCTGCCACCGTTCATGAAAAAGTACGTGAAGCCATGCAGGCACCGGACCTCCGCCCAAGTGATCTCGGCAAGTGTGCGCGAGCGCTGTGGTGGCAAGTAGCAGTACGGGGGGGAGAGCGTTCCGAGCCAGCGGACAGGGAAACATGGACGAGCCTCTGGCAGGCCTACCGCCAACGCTGGGAGGATGTATGTACCGGACATACATGGGCAGCGGCCTATGGGCGTGAGGGATATGACATTCTGTTTGCCATAGAGGGGTTGGACATGTTGATGGACTGGAGTCCATCAATGCAAAAGGGACGCACAAAGGAATGGATTGAACGCCATGACAAGTCGCTGGATGCTCTAGCCGCAGCTATTTTGCAGGCAGACGATCTGTTGCAGAATGTTCCGCTGAAACGCAATCGGGCGCATATCCAGAGTCGCGTCAGAAAAGTTCAGTGGAAGGCACTGCAGCGCGTGCCGAGCGCTACACCTCCGCTTCACGTGGAATCGCAGAAGTCAACGAACCCATCGTTGACTGAATGGCTGTGCCTTGCAGCGATGCTTTTCAACCGCTATGACGCCACTCGGGATGTGCAGCCTCATCCTCTGGACCAGTTGCCGATCGACTTTAACCTGAAGGAGACCGCGGGTCCAGTTACGATCAAAACAGCATGCGAGTACATTCAGGCGCCCGCGTTAGGCCGTGAAGGCATGAGCGATAGCGTAGACCCAGAGGCCAGCAAGATAGCGTTGCAATTTCTGGTCGCGAATACCGCTGGACCGCCGCGCTACAGTCGTTGGGGCATCCTCAAGAAGTACCGCGACCTCATCGGCAATGGCATTGACGGGTTGCGGGAAATCTCCATTTTGCCGCCAGTTCCAGTTGCCGATGCAGGCATGCTGGCGTACACGCAGGACGACGACGTCTCTGGCGTCAAGCTATTTGCATTTGCATCTGGAGCCGATGCACGATTGCCTGCTCAGGTCGATGGGGCAACCATGACTGATGCCGGTGCGCAAGGCCTGTCTCCCTTGGTTTTGACTTGGGGGGATCCTGTTAGGTTGGCACACGGACTGTATCGCTTTGACGGCCGGCAGAGTATTCGAGTTGTTTTTGACTCGCTGAAGCCAGCAAACCGCGCGCGCTTTGCTGCGGACTTGTACGAAACGCTGCATGTTATCCAGCAGACAGAAGCAGTTGACGGCAAAGAGTGGGTCGTCGTTATGGCCCATCTCGCCCATGAACCCATAACCGGTAGCGTCGAAGAGGTCAGCGCGTGTAAGTGGTATCTGGTATCGGTCCCGTTGGACAGCGCGAATCTGGGTGTCAGTGCCTGGGTGCGGGATGGACGAGGCGGCCTGCGCAGCGTCAGCGTACCGGGCGGGGAATACACCAAGCTGTGGCGCTTGGGATGTGCGGTAAGCGACGCTTTGGATATGGCGTTCGATCTCCCTAACGCCGAGACCCCGTTAGAAGAGGACGAAGATGCGCTAGCGCATCCGCATCAGATTCAAGATTATGTCCTGCAACAGCAGCTGAGCAAACTGCGCGGCACGCTCATCGCGGACGCGCAGGTTCGTCAAGAGGTTCGGAACGGCCTTCCCGGTACGGTCAGGCGTTCATTGGACATTCTGCGTCGATTTGATCCTGCACTTGACCCGGCCTCGCAGGTCAAATTGGTACTTCACACCGAAGCCGAGACGCGCTGTATGGCCATGCGTTTGCAGCGCAAGGGGCCCAGTGACCTTCGGGACCGTTTGCATCTGCTACCCGCGCTTATCCTGCAGCGGCTGCCGCTCAGCGTGCTGGAGTGGATGCCGCTGCCGCATAATCACGCCGGCGTGTCACTTCGTACCGATCTCGCGGTGATGTTGGCATTGGCCGAATCGTGCGGCGTTGACGATTCAGATACCTCTTCGGAACAATTCAGACGCGGAGCAGAGTTTGGGGCCGTCCATGCGTTAACCATCGGACTTTCGCTTGCGGCCGCTGGATTAGCACTTCGAGGTCTCGTCGCCTCTACGTGGGGCGCCACGCGCTATCGTGGGCATGCTCCGTTGTCTGAGCGCTTACCGATACCACCTGGCTGGAATGCTCCAGATGCCAGCCGACAAGATCCTCAGCTTGACTACGATACTGCGTGCAGATATTTGCGCGACGACAACTGGGCTGGAGCGAGGGAGGCGACACCGTGGCAGTGGATGCTCGCGCTGCTTGGGATCTTGGAGCGGTTCGCTCCGCAGGTGCTGAACGCATCCAACGACAATCCGCTGCGCGTTGTTTATGAGCAGCTGCGGCAATGGCAATCTGCGCCAGCTGAAAACGTCGAAAATCGACAATGGGCGTGGCCATTTGATGACTTGCCGACCTACGACGCAGTGGCATGGAACTCCCTTGTGAGAGCTTTGCCGTTCGCAACTCATCAGGTCGATCAGCATCTAGGGCTGACGGTCCGACAAGTCGAGGCTCCGGCTTACCGGCGCCATCGTGATGACAGCGGCTTTACCGATGCGGAAAGTCAGCAATGGCTCCTTGCAAAATTGCAATACTCCGGGCTTGGTTCCAACGACAGCGTAGCTCGTGTGCAGCGAGGTCGCAGTCGTCTCGCGACATGGACGGAGGTACGTCGGCAAGCAGACAATGAACTGTTGTCAATCCATACCTTGGACGACAAATTGGGCAGATGGTGGCATGTCGGGCCGGCTGGTGGGCAAGAGAATGTATCGGTTCCGCAGAAAATCAAGCCGGTGACTGTGCCGCCGGACGTTGCACCCACATCCGTCGGCCCGGCGACCGCTGGCGATATAGATACGGTAGCTGCCACGACGGAACGCGCGACATCCGGACCAGCTATAGCCGGCCCCGCTGCTACCGAACCCAAGAGTGTCGAACTCGTTACGTCCGAGACCACAGGTGCTGACTCCACTAGTCCTGAAATTGCGACAAGTGAATCAGGGACTCCGCATGCCCGGGTTGGAGATGCTCGGAAGTCGGATATGGAAAGTGACGCTACTCGCCGTGCGGTTCGAGAGTCTCAATTTGTTTCCTGGTCGCAGCGCGGCGGTGCGAAGTCGGAGTCGCATATGCGTGTCGCCTTGCTGCAATGGCGAATCGAAGAAAGCTATAGTCATCCGCTCGCCGAGGTTGGGCTGTGCGGCATGGGTATGCCGGAACTGGAAAAGAATGGACTGGTCAAGGAGTTGAACGGGGAAGGATCCTTTGCTAAGGCTGATGGGGCCGCCGCACGTGGAAAGGAACATACTTGGCCTGCGGGCAATGCGGAGTCGGTCCCGAGCTGGCCCGAACACAGGAGGCGAAGCTTTTTGAAGCGCGCCCTTGAAGCCTGTGACCTTCTAAAGGTGGAGTTGCTGGTACTTCCTGAAGTCTCGGTGCGTCGGGAAACTGTCGAATGGCTGGAAGGAGAGCTTCGTCGCCACTATCCCGGCCTCGCAGTGCTCGCTGGAACTTACCGGCATTTTGGTCAATCAATTCCTGATTGCAGTGAGTCGACGGATGCGATGGCGACCATTCATCCCCTGATGGCGCCGGTCACGTTGCTATGGCGACCCGACGACGCGTTTTCCAAAGCGTTTTTCGGAGAAGGTAGTGCTGCTCGAACGCTTCGATTTGCCCGGGGCAAGAAATACCGTGCCGTGGCTGCCAATGAGCTTTTTCGTCCTGATTGGAGTGAACTGCGGCCTCTTTTTGGGGTGACGCAGCTACTGGATCAACTAGACGACTTCGACTTACCTAAAGAGCGTCTAAGAGAATTGATTCGAGCGATTGCGGAGCAGATGCCTTCGCTGCGCTACTGCATGGAACTGATCTGTTCTGAGTTGTTCTTGCTGACGAGCCCCGCAAATTACGAGCCATTGCGTAAAGAAGTGGCTGCCATGCTAAACCGCTTTCCTGGTTCGGCCGCGGCGGATGCTGACGAGATAGTCAAGCACGACATTCAAATGTTGGGGCGGGTTCTTACCGTGGCGCAGTCGCATAGCAGTAGTCGTCGCACCATCTTGCTCGTACCGGCCGCGACAACCCGTAGCAATGATTATTGGCATGCGGGTCAGGCCAGCGTCCTTGCATCCGGAACAGCCACGATTTTTTGCAATGCTGCCAAGTCTGCTTTCTCATGCGGAGGGAGCTGCTTCATTGGAATCGATTCGGCCACGAAGCCACACGGCAGTACTGCCGGAATTATAGAGACACTGACGCCATATCATGGCTGGCGCAAAGGTATTCTCTCTCCGAGAGCAGAGGGGGCGCTGTCGGAGAATGACCAGGCGTTGGTGGTGGTCGACGTCGACCCGGTACATGTCGTCAGCGGTCGGCCACGGCCGCAGTTGCTTCCTGAGCCGATGGTGCTTGTCGCCTATTTGCCCGTTGTCGAACTGCTTGACCCGGGTATAAACAAGACGAATCTGCACCGAGCGTTGGCGACGGATTCTCCATCCCAACTTCGGACAACAAGCAGCGATGAGGAAGTCCAGCAAGCGCTGGGAAAGGTCGCCACTGCACCGAGTAAGCGGGCGTCTCCAGACGCATTCTGGGAAGCGTTCAACGAGCTAAGATCCACTTCGACACTAAGCTTGGACGTTGCCAAATTAGATGCATTCGCAAAGCACTTTCCCGATCAGAAAGCTATGCGGGAGCGATTGTCAGCTTGGGAGCGGGACCGATATCAGCAACCGCACGCCAAACATGGCCCATTGAACCTTGAGCCAGCGTGGCTGGATTTTCTCGATGTCGATCTCACTCTGCGAGAGAAACAGAGTCTTCCGAGCATCCTCGTGCCACCGTGGCGTCAGGAAGGCGAGGCGCCATAAGCAGGGTCCGCTCGCCTTGGGCGATGAAATGAGTAAAACGCAATGTATTTAGAATGAATCGGCCGAATCTAACAGCTAACCGCGCTTGATGGTCCCTACATCGATGTTCTTAACCAAGCGGCTGCCTCGGAACCGTAGAACCTTCGCAAAAGAAGCACGGTTCCGCAGGCACCTGCGATGCAATGTAAGCGGTCCATCTTCGACGTCTATCGGCTGGCGGCATGAGCGAGGAGCATAGGTGTCCACCTACGTGGAGGTGGACACCTATGGCTGGCAATG
>NZ_JACHDM010000057.1:0-12935 GCF_014201065.1 Paraburkholderia sp. Cpub6 | reverse complement strand
TCATCGTGAGTCTGTTCCGTAAACTGCCTTCTTCTATAACGTCCTCGGCTACGCCAGCGATGACCACCGAGCTGAATAAATCAGCGTTTCCCTAGTGTGCGAAACTGCGCGATAACTGACTATCGAATTATTTGCATCGCCTTATTTCCTGTGGTTATCGCCTGAGTCTACGGTTGGGGTATCGTCGAAATGATTGCGCCTGCAAGCACCATTCGCAAACGCCTGCGCTTACGTCATCTGCAATTGATGACGGCGCTTTCAGAAACGGAATCGCTTCGCGGTGCGGCCGACGAGCTCGCTATGACGCAGCCCGCCGCGACCAAAGCGTTGAAGGAGCTGGAAGATACGATCGGCGTCGCGCTCTTCGTGCGTCACGCGCGCGGCATGGAACCGACCATTTACGGCGAAGCGGTGATGCGCTATGCGCGGGTCGTGTTCGAGGATCTCGACGAGTTGCGTGAGGAGCTTGCGGCAATCGAGGCGGGGGGCATTGGCAAGGTGCGTATCGGTGCGGTCATGGCGCCCGCGCCCGACTTGCTGACGAAGGTGATCGTGCAGTTGAAGAGCGCGCATCCGCGTCTGCATATCACTGTGCAGATCGATACGAGCGACGTGCTCGTGCAGGCGTTGCAGCAGGATCAGCTCGATATTGTCGTCGGGCGCATTCCGTATGGATTTCCCGCGCTGGACCTGAGTTTCGAGACCTTGTCGGAAGAAGCGTTGACGATCGTCGCGCGCCCCGATCATCCGGCGACGAACATGCATGCCAAGCCGAAGCTCGCGGATCTCGCGGCCTTTCCGTGGATCGTGCAGCCGCATCCGAGCCCGATGCGGCAAATCATCGATCAGACGTTTCGCGAATCGCGCGTGGCGCCGCCAGAGAGCACGGTCGAGACTTCATCGATACTCACCACGCTTTCGCTTCTGCGCGATTCGGACATGCTCGCCGTGTTGCCGAGTTCGGTCGCTGACTATTACGTGACGCTCGACACGATCGCTTCATTGGCGACGCCGTTGCGCGGACGGCTTGCACCGTATGGCCTCATCTTGCGTAAGAACCGGCGCATCAGTCCCGCGACGCAACTCGTGATCGACGCGATCCGGCCGGCTTAGGTTCGACGCAATTCACGCGTGCCATCGAACGAATCTGATTCTTCCTGCTCGCGATCGAGCGCAATATCGGGCCGCATGAAAAACGTCATCACGATTCCCACTGCAAGCAAGCACAGCGATCCGCCGAAGGGCAGCGTCCAGCTTCCGGTCTTATCGACGATATAACCGAACACGATGGGCGAAAAAATCCCAGCGATGGCAGAACCCGCGTTGACGAGTCCGCTCGCAATGCCCACGTGTTTGGGCGTAATGTCCATCGGCACGGCCCAGATCGGCCCGATGGTCATTTCGAGGAAGAAGAACGACAGGCTCATCGAAGCGGCCATGATCGGCAGCGATTTCACGAACATGACCGGCGCCAGGAAAATCAGCGCGCCGAGAAACGCGACGATGATCATGTTGCGCCGCGCCGCTACCACGTTGCCGGTGCGTTTGAGAATGCGATCCGACAGCGCGCCGCCCGCTGTATTACCGACTACGCCTGACAGAAACACGCCCGCTGAAAAGAGCGCCGAACTCTTGAGATCGAGCCCGCGTCCATGCATGAAGAACGTCGGCAGCCACGTAAAGAACAGCCAGCCGGTCCAGCCATAACAGAAGTAGACGATCATCGTCGGACCGATACGCTTGATGAGCCGCGCCCACGGCGTGCGCTCGCGCGTCTTCTCCACGGCCACCTTGTTTTCAGGCGGTAACTCCGCTTCTTCCGCCGCCGTCATATGCCGATGCAATCGCGGGTTATCCGCGAAATACCACGCATACACGACAACCCACACGGCCGTCAGTGCGCCCACCAGAACGAACGACGCGCGCCACGAAGCCACCGCGACCAACACCGCGATCAACGGCGGAGTGAGCGCATTGCCTAGGCGCGAGAATGAATGCGTAAGCCCCTGCACGAAGCCGCGCTTGCCCACCGGATACCAGTTGACGAGCGCGCGTGCCTGCGCGGGCAACGCCGCGCCTTCGCCGACGCCGAGCAACATGCGCGCGCAAAAGAGTGATACGACGCCGCCCGCGAAGCCCGTTGCTATGGTCGCGACGATCCAGATCGACGCGCACACGATCAGCGTCGTCTTTGCGCCGAAGCGGTCGCTGACCCATCCGCCGATCACCTGGCAGATCGCATACGTGTAGGCAAACGCGCCGAACACGAGGCCGATATCGGTATTGCTGAGATGAAGATCGTCGCGAATCAGACCCGCTGCGGCGGACAGATTCACGCGGTCAAGATACATGATGAAGGACATCGCGCACATAAGCGCGAGGACCGAGCGTGTGACCCTTGGGCGATGCAGCATATCCGTGTCTCCTCCGATGCTTGTGCGCTGTAGCGCGCGCTTAGTTCGCCGGGCGGACCGTTTATCGATCCGACGCACGAAGTCTGGAGAATTCAGCGATAGCCGTCTATTGAATTCACCTCATGAGGTGATTACCTGAAGTTATGTCTGCAAATGCACCGCGGCCCGCGTTCTCAACGAAAACGCGGGCCGCCTTCAAACCAGACCAAAGGCGCTTAAGCCGCTACGCGCATGCCTTCATCGTGCAGACGGAAGGTTTCGACTGCGGTGCGCAACGTCGCCGTCTGATCTTCCAGCGATTGCGCCGCGGCCGCCGCTTCTTCCACGAGCGCCGCGTTCTGTTGCGTCACTTCGTCCATCTGCGTGACGGCTCGCGCCACTTGTTCGATACCGCTGCTTTGTTCTTCCGATGCCGCTGCGGTCTCGCCCATGATGTCCGTCACGCGTTGCACAGCTTTGCTGATGTCGTTCATCGTGCGGCCCGCTTCATCGACGAGCGCGGCGCCCGATTGCACGCGTTCGACGGAGTATCGGCGGCGATGTCTCCCTCGCAGTAAGGCACGGGCAAACCACCCCCGGCAGAAATCGCCTCGATGTCATGTCCATGACGCCCGACCACATCAACCATGGTTCCACATACGCGAGACAGATGGTCCCCGGCGGATTCCGCCGGTGGATGCAACACACTGAAGACTGCGCCAGCAGTGGGAGTGTTGCAGATGAAACGGCGACGCCGGACTTATTACAGCAGGTTGTCGAGTTCGTCCTCTGCTACGGTCTTCTGCTCAAAGCGGGGTAGGGCTTCAGGCACGCGGCGACATCGGGCAAAGGTCGGCCACAAGCCGCCGGTCGAGGTCGCCATCCCATTTGAATAGCCAAGGTCTCGTCCACCCCCACTCAATGAATTAGTAAGGACCTCCCCGATCCCAGCATAGGCACCCATCGGTGCCATCATGGCTGGTGCTACACAACCTTCCGGGAGGGGGAAATCATGGAAACGATTACTCGTGTCGGCGTGGATCTGGCGAAGAACGTCATGCAAATTCATGCAGTCGACGGCATGGAACACGTCGTGGTCCGCAAAGCCGTTCGCCGTGAGCACTTCCTCAGCTGGTTCGCCAATCTGCAGCCCTGCCTCGTCGCCATGGAAGCGTGCAGTGCCGCACATTACTGGGCCCGTAGACTGCGCGCGCTCGGACATCAGGTACGGCTCCTTCCCCCGCAATTTGTCGCGCCCTACCGCAAAGGTGGCGCCCAGACAAAAAACGATGCACAGGATGCCGAAGCTGTCTGTGAGGCTGCGGGTCGCCCCAACATGCGCTTCGTGCCTGTGAAGTCATCCGCCCAGCAGAGCGTGCTGGTGCTCCACCGCATGCGCACCGGATTCGTCGAGGAGCGTACCGCACTCGTGAACCGGTTGCGAGGGCTGCTGGGCGAGTTCGGTGTCTTCCTGCCCCAAGGCATCAACCAGTTGCGCAAACACCTCGTTGAGCACATTGAGGACGGCAACAACGAACTCAACGGTCAGGCCCGTCAGGCTCTCATGCGTGGCTGGGCCCAATGGCAGACGCTGGACGACGAGATTTCGTGGCTGGATCGACAGATCGGCGACCACGCCAAGCACGACTCCCAGGCACAGCGTTGCATGGAGCTGTGCGGAGTCGGGACGGTCACCGCTTCGGCCGCCGTGGCCACCATCGTTGACGCAGCACAATTCAAGAACGGCAGGCAGATGGCCGCGTGGCTCGGCCTCGTGCCCAAGCAAAATAGCAGCGGCGGCAAGCAGCGGCTCGGGCGCATAACCAGACAGGGTAACGACTATCTGCGCAGTCTACTGTTCCAGGGCGCGCGCTCCGCGGTCCTCACCGCGCCCCGACGCAACGACCGGCTCTCCCGCTGGATCGTTCAGTTGCAGGCGCGCGTGGGCTACTCCCGAACCCTCGTTGCCGTGGCCAACAAGCACGCCCGCGTCCTGTGGGCGGTGCTCGCCAGGGGCGAACGTTTCGATCCATCGCACGCGCCCGCCCGCCATGGCGGGGTGGCGAGCGCGTAAGCCCCGAACCCTGAAACGCCACGCCCACAGCAATTTCACTTCCAACTCGAGGACCCAACAGGCAAGGATAGCGACAGGTCAGACCGGCAGCAGGCGAACTCGAAAACCGGCAAGGCGATGCGCCCAGTGCAAATGCCGCTCAATGAATGGAGTCCTGCTGCGCGGTTATTATCCGGGCCCGGGCGCAGCAACGCCAGCGCGCCCAGCGAGGCCGTTTATAGGCATGCAGTCTGTCTCGCCGCCATTCCTGCCAGATACGTCCCCTCTCACGACAAAGGAGACTTGTTCGATCATCCGCTAAACCAATCTTGCTAAATCGGGGAGGTCCTTATAGGCCGGTTTCCGGCGAGCAAATTGGCGGTGGCAGTGCCTCAACCCGGCCAACTCCCGCCATTCGACCTTAGGTGCAGGAAGACATTCGAATGTCGGTACCACCCAAAAAAACAGCCTCTCAGTCTGGGGAAGATCGGCGCCGCTTCTCGGCCTTATGCGAAAGGGTGAGCCGACCAGAACGAGACGGAGGGCTGCCCGCACAAGAAAAGCCCGCAAGGGATCGCAGGCTGTGGGACAGTCATTCGCGGTTGCGGGCCGTACGAATGGCGCTGGTAACTATAGGCCTCGTGGCGTGCACGCCCTTCATTTGGGGCTGACCGAGTCGCACGCACTCTGTACGACGGCGTCATACGCACTGCTCGAATGATCAGCGACGCGGTAACTCACCACCTTTTTCATTGCGGATGAAAACTTCGGTAAGCAGGTTGCCAACATAGCCGTTGAAACTGTTTTTCGCATTGACTATCGGGTACACGCGATAACCGAACACAGCAGGCGCTCCAGGTGCGGTTCGCGTCCATCCCGACGATGATTCATTCAGATATTGCACCACGGCGCTCGAAGGTTCATTTAGCATTGTCTGCCGATAGGCATCGATCAGGCTTTGTAGTCGTCAGGGTACGTGCCGTAGGTCGCTGCCTCCGGCGTGTTCTTGTCGCACATCGGCGCAACCCGTGAGCACGCCTGCGATCAATACCGCTGCGCTCGCGGCCCTCAGCTTCGTTTTCATCACTTCACCTACGCGACAGGTTTTTCATACGGCTTCTTATCTCTTGTCTGTACTTTTTGTGGCGCCAGTATAGCCAGAGCAAAGGGGCGAGTGCCTCTAATCGAGGAGCTAGACCTTCGTTGTTAGAGACTTCCACTCTTTACTCCTTGCCGGTCTCCCGGCGCATTGACAAGTTTATTACGCTCTACGGTTCTGATCGGGACTGGATTGCAGTGGACCCGTCAGGCCCTAAAAGCCAGGAGGGGGCGGCAAGGGTAGGCCGGGTGGGGGGGGCAGCGATGGCAGGGATGGCGGGGACGACAGGGACGGAGGGGACGGAGGGGACGGAGGGCGCGACAGGGACGGACGGGACGGCAGGGACGGCAGGGACGGCAGGGACGGAGGGGACGGCAGCTTTGGCAACCCACCTACGGGCGGCTTGAGCATATCGATAACGGATTTCAGCTTTTGGGCGATGGCCTCGGTGACCGCCTTTTTCGCTTCGTCCGCGAGCGCCTCGCACACGGCACGGATGATCTCGGGCGGAGTGGCGCCGCTTGTGGTCGCGCCGATATTGACGAGATGCAGCGGAGGTAGCGGTACCGTAAGCGCGCCTCCGGGCAGGTGAATGTCAAGTGAGAGTGTGCCGCCCATGACGGTGAGGTTGCGGATGATGACCTTGCGCGCGTTGCTGCCGGCCTGGATGGCGGCCGGGGTGGCGGAATAGGCTTGGGCTTTGTTCTTGATGGTCTCCAGGTTGCTGGTGGCGGTGGGACTTTGCGCCTCGTAAGTAATCTGCGGTGCGATGACTGTGGCGGAATCAACGATGACAGGGCCGCCGCCGAGAAGTGAGCCGCTCTCCACATGCAAGGCGATACGGTCCACCACTACGGCGTAGGGCGAAGAGAAACCAGTGGGGTTGCCCACGGTAAGTCCATCAAGCGCGCCCACGCCGGTTAAGGGCGAGAATTCGACGCTACCCACGAGCACCTGCGTCTGGGTCGCAAGCGCGCCTTCCGTCTCGATGGCGGACTTGATGGATGGTTCGAACCGGGCGAGCAGGGTCCACAGCGCAACAGCGGCGACGGCGAGCAGGGTGGCAATGGCAAGTCCAAGGGTTTTTTGCATGGTGTTGGGTGATCCATGAAAGGCGGTGGCCTTTCCTGACGCGCGGCCGTGTTGATCAGCAGTCGCCAATATTGACTACATAAGTGGCTTGGAAATGGAAAAATGGGAATGCGGTCTGAAGGGGCTTTGTTCGGATGGGGCTACTCTGCAATACCCCCATCCGAACAGCGCGGGGGCAGGGTGTTGAGTGCGCAGCGCAAGGGGGACTGAAGGGGCAAGCGGTTGAGCGCGAAGCTCGAGTCCGGCGATAGGTCGTTGCGACTGACCTTGCCAGCCGCAACGACCTCAGCTTAGGACTGTTGAAAACAGGTCACTCTGCCTGAACCTTCTTCGGCTTAGGCGGCGATTGCACCTTCGCGTACTGGAACTCAGGCGTTGCCTTCAGGGCGTCCCTGGTGGCGCCCGGCAGATATAGATTGCCGCCGCGCACGTCGAGTGCGGCGATGGGCACCGCTACATCATGCGTGGCGACGCCGAGGAAGCCGCCTGTAGCGACGATGGCCGCCGACACGGAGCCGTCCGGGGCCACGATCAGATCTTTGACCGCGCCGATTTTTTCGTTCTGGTCGTTGTAGACCGATTTGCCCAGCACGCTCTTCTTGACGCTCCATCCCTGCAAAAGCGCCTGGGACTGCTGAATAGTGACGCTCAGAGTCTGTGTGCCGGCGACCTGTGCGTGCGCATCGATACAAGCTGCAAGTGCCACTGCTACCAATACTGCCTTGTGCAAAGCCATATCGTTCACTCCATGGTTAGATTCGGTTTCTGGCACGTTCTTCGGCCCCCAATAGTGTAAGTTGATACCGTTTCGCTCTACTAATCGGCGCTGTCGATCCGAACCAGCGCTTGTGCGTCCAGCAAGCTGTGTTGCAGCCATTCGTAAGTGACGTAGGCCAGCCCGCCGTCGCCCCAGCCCGATGACCAGGAGTTCTTAATGATGAAATATCCGCCGCCCGCGACCTGATCGCTGTCCTTGTAGCCGACGACCAGAATTTCGTGACCGCACAGGCTGGTCCCGCAGCTGTCCGCCTTGATGACCCACGACACGACGCCGCCCTTGTACGTCGCAACCTGGAAATCGAAGTTCGCGTTGATGGACATGACCACAGGGTAGCCGCGATACAGCGCTTGCTTGATCCGGCCAATGGACGCATAGAGCTTGTGCGCCGTGGGCGTCCGAAATCCTGAGGAACTCGCTGCGGTAGAATCCTGCTGCCGGGTATCGCTGCCGCCACCCTGCGCCTCGGTAGGCGAGCAGGTGGCATTGGGATAGTTGCGGTTGTAGTTGGTGCAATACTTGTCATCGCCATTGTATGGCCAGGATTTCTCCGGAACGAACTTGGTCTTGTTGTCGACGAATGCAGCGATGGTGTCGTACGGGTCGAGTCCGGCGTTGTTCCAAGAGTTGGTCAGTCGCTTTCCCTGGAAGTACGTGTTCTGTTCCGACAGTTTAGTACTGTTCTGCTGCCTCGAGAGCAGCAATTCCGTTGCGGCGTTCAGGGAGAACGCTACGCACGTGCCCCGTTCGCTCTGATCTTTGATACCGCTCCTCAGGGATTCGAGATTCGTGATAAGAGCGCTGTGGCCCACCCCCAAGGAGTCCGAATCGACCGTGTCACAACCTTCCAGACCACTCGGGCAACTGTTCTTGCTCGCCTGGGTCAGCCGCACCTTGTAGTCGCCGAAGAGTTGGATCATCGAGTCGGAGACCGCGATGTTGGAAGCAAGGTCCTTTCCCACGTCCTGGTAGCTGATCACCTGACGGGTGACGCTGGACAGGTCGGCCTCATAGCGGGTGTCGCTTCTCGCGTCGCCGTAGCTCGGCGCATAGAAGCCGGTATCTGACGAACTGTTGCTGCTACTGTTTCCACTGCTGCTACTGTTTCCACTGCTGCCACCGCTCCCGCCGCCCCCACAAGCTTGAAGCGAAAAGAGAATGACGAGCAGGGTTACACGGGCAAGTTTCATGAGATTTTCTTGTCGGCGCCGGCGCGACAGGGCTGCCGCGAAAAAAAAGACGCGATGTTTTGACGAACCCGCTTTGGCTCAAAGCGACCTGCGCGGTCAGACCGGGGACCATTTTGGCGTAAAGCGCAATTGCATCCGGTATGGCCTTACATTACAGCCGCCACCAAAACCGGACTATCACAGGGACGTCAGGAACGCCTGTACGGTGGGATATACCAGCATCGCGTTTAGCGTTGCCTGGATATGCGGGCGCATAGTGATGCCTTCAGGATCGGGTGCGTACACCTTGGCAACGGAGTCCGCGTCGCCCCTTACTAGCGCCGCATTGCACCGATCGAATAGCGACGCGATTTTAGATTCGCGCTGATTTGTCGGCATCGCCGCGATTTCGTGATGGACCTGCGGTACGCGGAATTCGCCTGCAAAAACGCCAGTGCTGAAAACAACTGCAGCGGCGATCAGAATCTTCTTCATCTTTGCCTTCACTTCATTTAAATGGGACGCCGGCGCGGCATCGGGGAACTACGCCCCATTAGTGGCTCTGGTTATGCGCGAACCTCTCAGCTATCGCCAGTTACCCCTGACTGGCAAGCAGCGCCAACATCAACAGAGCGGTTCGGTTGATTTCGGGATCCTGAGATTAATGCCGCCCCAATCGCTCGCCCGCGACGACGAGTGGCGACATTACACCTAAAGTTGATTCAATCGTCAACTTTGATGTTGTTATTTTGTTTTCAGCGGACGCTGAGTCGGTCATGGCGCGAAAGAAGGCGCAGTTGCGGCGCCGCGGAGGACGGTAAATCGGCTATCAGGGGGTGTCGTTGCAGCCGAACTCCCGTAGACCATGTAGCGGCGATAAAGGGCGACCCCCAGCGACCCGATACTCAGCAGCCTGCGCTGGCCCGGCCGGCTGCTGGCCGTGAAAAAGGAAGATGCCTTGGCTAACTATGCGTTTTGCAATTTCGGCGAGAAGCGAGTAGAGGCAATCTGCGACGATCTGAACGCACCAGGCGTTCGGGTCTGTGAACGCACCGGGATGCAACTGGAAGGTGTGTTGCGACAGGAGCGGCGCGCTCCAGATGGTAGTTTGCGGAATGCGCGCATCTATTCAAAGCTAGCTTGACCTCTCGCTGGGCTGGGCGAGTATTGGCCAGTTTGGGACGTTCAATGTTGGCGGCCAATTTGTCGACAATCGGATCGACCCGTTGCCTGCGGACCAGACACGGGAAACGAACGCGATGGAATCAGCCAACATACGAGCCTGACTGGTCTCTCGCCGATTAGCCGAGATCGGGAATTCCAGCCCTAGCGAGTCGGGTCGAGCGCATCTTTACGTATTCCGGGTCAGACAACAGCCCGGGAGAGAGTTGACGCCAATTCAGCTCGGAAGGCGACCCAAGATAAAGGATGGCGTCGAGCTGATCTTGCATCACTGGAGATCGTGTCGGATCAACGTAGATTTCCACCATGGCATCGCCGTCCTTGGCGAACATCGGAGCGGATAATACGATCGGAAGCTTGCTTATCCGAGTGGTGTGCCTCGGATGAACGCAAGACTTGGCTTGTGCCATGACGAGGCTTCGGACTGTAGAGTCGCCAGATCAACAAACACCGGCACCCAAACAGAATAGACTTCAGTGCCTTAGCTTGGCTCGCGTTCGGCCATGAAGCGTCATTCGATCGTATCGTTGCTCGGACACTCCGCCGGGGAAGCGGCCATTTAATTCACAAGGATGTGTGTTGCTGCATCGGCTTGAACTGCTATTTGCCGATTGGCAGGCTCGCCTTCGCGTTGGTGAGCCGGGCGAACACTACTGAATTATCGAAGATTGCCGCAACGTCAGGCTCGTTCAGATAGAGGTGGCCGCGCAAATTCGGACAGTCGGATAAGTGGAACGCTCGGGGTCTGAGCCTGGCATAATGCCGGCAAAGGAACCTGGAAGATGACGAAAAGAAGCCGACGGACGCACTCAGCCGCGTTCAAAGCGAAAGTGGCGATGGCGGCGGTCAAGGGTGAGCGGACGCTAGCTGAACTGGCGCAGCAGTTCGATGTGCACCCGAACCAGATCACCGAATGGAAGCGGCAGTTGCAGGAACGTGCCGCGGATGTGTTTGGCGCAGGCGGCACGGCGTCGAGCGAGCCGCAAGTCGATTTGAAGGAGCTACATGCGAAGATCGGCCAGCTCACGCTGGAAAACGATTTTTTAAGCGGCGCGCTCAACAAAGCGGGATTGCTGAGCGCAAAGCGATGATCGATCGTACGCATGTATTGCCGGTTTCGCAGCAGGCGCGACTCGTCGGTATCGCAAGATCGAGCGTGTATTACCGAGCGCAACCGGTGAGCGAGGCAGACCAGTTGCTGATGCGCCGGATCGATGAACTGCACATGGAGTTTCCGTTTGCCGGAGCGCGGATGCTGGCGCGACTGCTGCGTCGCGAGGGACACGAGATTGGCCGCAGGCGCGTGCGCACGCTGATGAAGCGCATGGGTATCGAGGCGCTGTACTGCAAGCCGAACACGAGCCGACGCAATGCGCAGCACAAGATCTGGCCGTATCTGCTGCGGGACATGACGATCAATCGGGCAAACCAGGTCTGGGCACTGGATACGAGTTATATCCCGATGGCGCGCGGCTTCGTGTATCTGACCGCCGTGGTGGACTGGGCCAGCCGGAAGGTACTGGCCCACCGCGTAGCGATCACGATGGAGGCGATGCACGCTGTCGAGGCGTTGGAAGAAGCGTTCGCGAAGTACGGGCAACCTGAGATCGTCAATACCGACCAGGGCAGCCAGTTCACCGCGACAGTGTTCACCGAGGCCGTGCTCAGCCGGGGCATCAGCTTGTCCATGGACGGCAAAGGTGCCTGGCGTGACAACGTGTTCGTCGAGCGCGTGTGGCGAAGCGTGAAATATGAAGAGGTGTATCTGAAAGCCTATGAATCGGTGGGCCACGCCCGGCGCTCAATCGGCGATTACATCAATCTGTACAACCAGAGACGACCTCATTCGAGTCTGGAAGACCGCACGCCGGATGAGGCATACTTCGCAACGCTGCCTGCGATCAAATTGGCAGCATGACCGCCCCGGACGTTCCACTTACAAATCTCAGAAGACTGTCCGAACGAGTGAGGCCACATCTATCCGACGTCCTGTCACACAAATCCGGGACTCACTTTATGCGTCGAGACTACTTTTCTGTTTGCCTGGCCACCGTCACGATGACATACTTGCTAAGCGCTTGCGCGGCCTCGCCGCCCGACATCCCGTCACCCGTTGTCGGTTCAGATCGCGATGCACATGGTTGTATTGGTTCGGCTGGGTATTCTTGGTGTGAATCCACGCACCAATGCGAACGTCCTTGGGAACTCGCCAGGCAGAAGGGTTTCGCGGTCTCCGCAGAACAGTTTGCTCACTACTGCACGGTTGGATCAGCCGATTAATCAATGACTTCAATGCGCGGACGCGTCAACAATGCCCTCTGGCGCAGCGTGCAGCTCGATAGAATCGGCTTGGCCCCGCTTGTCCGCACTGGCAGATTTTCTGATGTGCCGGCAGGACGCTGTGTCGCATCCCCGTCTCAAGGCGGCCATTGGGCCGACGGACAATCGAACGGCAGAGCAGGATCGGCTATGGTCCCCCGCCTAGGGCAATTGGCGGCAGAAAGCGTTGTCGAGAGTCCTTCGTGTCGCCCAGGAACAGATATTCGTCGACGCGGTGGCTCAAAATTCAATCGGCGCGGATACTCCGCCTGCGTGGGGCTATGATGACCACGTCGGCTGCCGTGAGTGACGACGCCCCATGAACCGTTTCCTGATCGTTATTGGCACACTGTGCATTCTTGCCGGCCTCGGATGGCATTGGCTCGCGCGCATCCCGTTCGGCCGACTGCCCGGCGACGTCCATATCGTCCGCGACGGATTCAACTTTCACTTCCCGATCGTCACGTGCATCGTGCTTTCGGTCGTGGTGTCCGTGCTGTTGTGGTTCTTGCGGCGTTGAGCGCGGCTCCGCGTCGCAGCACACAATGGCGACGAACTGTAGGCGCAAATCGGTCGGAAAGCTTGATCAGGAGCCGATCGCAAGTTCACACGTGTCGACGAGTTTTTGCCCTGGTGCGTTGCCGACAGATTGCGCCAAGCGAACTGACCCACCAAACCAAACCGTTTGACAGTCGCGACTCGTGTCGGATGGCCGTTGTGCCCTTGGAAGCTGCCGTTTAGGTCGCGGCATGTCGAAGGGCCGTTGTGGGTCCAGCCTGTGTGAAAACACATTGATCGCCTAAACTGAATCAACGCGCTGAGACCGGGTGACTCATGAAGCGATTCGTTG
>NZ_JACHDM010000056.1:0-13253 GCF_014201065.1 Paraburkholderia sp. Cpub6 | reverse complement strand
AGAAGATTCCGGCCTTGGTCCGATCCATGTTTCAACATCCGTCAGTCCGCTACGCGGCTTGACCCATGTCCGGTTACTTTGTTTCGGCTTAGTAAGTTCCTTTCCATCGTACGCGAATGCCGCAAATGGAATGGACGTTGCGCACAGAGCGATCAGTAGCGTTTTAATCTTCATTTTGGTTTCTCATAAACTCCAAGTCTGGATTTGCGGCATAGTGCTTGTGGTTTTATTGCATCGGTGGCGTCGGACTCGGACGCCCATCGAGCGCCGCGCCGGATGTAATGACATCTAGGTTGGAACGGCATAGCCGTCGACCACAAGCCTCTTGAGGGTGTCGATTTGAAGCGGTCCAATCTCGGGAAGAATGTCGTTGTCCGCCACAAAGTTCCGACCGTAACAAGCGCCGAGAATTACCACGCCGCCCTCGTGCAAGGGTGCTCTCACCCCAGCCAGTTCGGCGAGTCGAAGCGTCGGTACCAACCCGAACGGCACGTCTTCGAGCACGTAGCGTGTGGCGATATCTCTCGGGCCGAGCGGATCACTCCCTTGCCGGACCAGTTGCTCCGATATTGCCGAAAGTGAGTCACCAACCACGCCAAAAGACAGCCTGCAATGATCAAAGGTCGTTCTCACTGACTTTCCGAATGCTGCTGCGATGGTAAGTCTCTCTTGGTCTAGAGCCTCAAGGAGCCTCCCGACTGTTGGTGTCAGATTGGAGTTTTGGCTCCAGCTTTCGCCTTTCTCAATACGGGTCAAGTTGGCTAGCGCAATACCCATGTGATCTTGCGGATTAATGTTGCTGAGCGTCAGCGTCAGCATGTCGTCCGTCAGTGCGAACCGGTCTCCGAAGAGTGAAACGCAAGTGGTATGAATCCGGTGGATGTGGCGGGTTGGAAATGCGGCCATGTCGACCTTGGCGCGGATCGTGCCTACCGTGATAGCTCTCGCAGACTGAGTCTTGCACGTTAGCACCGTGGTGCTCCAAGCTGCTATGGGGATGACGAGCCCCCGCGCCGCAAGGCGCTGGGAAATGTAGAGAGCGGCAAATGAAAGATGAGCGCTGATGATTACGCTATGGTGTGCGCGGATATGAGGGATGATGCTGTCGAGGACGAATCGGTATCCGTAGGCCGGCAATGCCAAAATAATGACATCGGCGTCGCCAACATCTTCCGCTTTCCCGCAGACTTCTAAGTAGAACTCTCCCTCGACCGCTCCTTTCACGTGAAGGGGAAGTCCAGCAACGAAGTCTGCAGTCCGGGCTCCCGATGGAGACCAAACTTTCGGTTTATGTCCATTCTGTATGAGATACGCCGCATAACCCAAAGCGATTGCGCCAGCTCCCACGATTGTCACTTGCATGTACCTTATACCTTGGAATAGTCCACTGGCCGTGCGCGACCTAGGCGGTTATGTACTAAATTTCTCAGCCCAAGCTCGAACCCATCGCCTTTAGGAGAGGGCAAACGAAACGTCACGTAGACGTTCTTCGCATATGAGATAGCATCGATCTGCAAAACTACATTGAGTGTGGCGGGTTTTTGTGCTCAATGCGATGCTCTTACGTGCGAAAACACTATCGGTTGCAAGACAAGCGTTTGTCCTTGTAAAGGCTTTTATTGGCTGCATCAAACTGCGGAAGAAAAGGCACGTTCCGTCTTATCCAGCGAGAAGCAAAGCTAATGGGGCTCAGAATAGAGAGGCAAAAATGTCGTGTCAAAGTCCGGTTTGATCGTGGATGTATTCTGGGAGGTTATGGGTGCGAAGTTGCCTTTAGGGAAGTGAGCAACTCAGGCAGTTCACCTCGCACCTTTGCTCCAAGCCATGTGTCTTTATCGTTTCAGCAACGTCTGCAGCTTCGTGATCTCCCGCGCTGGACGTCGAGATCAGTGCCTCATTCGGTACGCTGCGCGTGGATAGGGGTTTTGGTGCAGGACAAAAGCGGATTCCGTCCGTAGTGCGATGTTCTTCGTATGGTTCAGCTCGCTTCCTTTCGCGCCCGGACCTGGGTCATTGCGCAACGACATATTCCCGTTTGTTTCTGGCGTTTAGGCAGAGACGATGTACTCGCCAATAGACCTTGCATTTCGTTAAATGCTCGGGAGAAAGCAATGCAGCGCTATAACCTTCTGGAATGTTGACGTTTAAAAATCAGACTTTGATTTTTCGACGAGACGCGCCTAACATGTCTCGTCACTCGAGTGAGCATCGGGAGGGTTGACAGTAGCATCAGCGCACAATTGTTATTAAGGACGGTCGGGCGTCGCAGATCGGCGTAGCTGTTGCCAGAGGTGGTCGGTTCGGGTTACTTGCGAAAAGCGGCATTCCGATTTTTCACGGCAAGTACTCGCATGCTCATTGACAAAGCTTCGAGTCGCCTTGGAGACGTTACGACCCGTCCGTCGTATCCGTGGCGACGACCAAGGGCTTCCATCGGATCCCTGGGCGGTCGCACGCGGTGCAATCATTTTGAACATAGATTTGTGCGTTACGCACGTTTGGTCGGTCACATAATTCTGGAACGTCATGAACAATTCACCGCCTGATGACGAGCTTTCTCTGCAGCCAAGCACGATTCATCGTATTGCATCTTATGTCGTCGAAGCTCGCGGTAGGCGGGTGTCCGGGGTTGCCAGGGAATCTGCGCTAAAACGCATCCTTGACCTCTTATGCGCGGTGGGGGCAGGGGCTAGCGAGCCAGGTGCTGTCGCAATTCGCGCGACAGCATGTAAATATCTGGGATCGGGCGATATACCGATGTGGTTCACGGGAACGGGCAGTTCGGTCGTCGGTGCTGCGTGGGCGAATAGCGCGGCTGCGTCGATGCTAGATCTCGACGACGGGCATCGACGCGCGCGCGGGCACCCGGGCGCGGCGGTCATTCCGGTGGCCTTTGCGGTTGCGGCTGAAATGGGAGCCGGGCTGGAAGATTTGATCGCGTCAATCGTCATCGGTTATGAAGTCGGCGTATCAATCGCTGCGGCCCGTACAACATACGGTACGACAGGTACGTGGTCATCCTACGCAGTTGTCGCAACAGCCGCGGCCTTGAGGTGTGCCTCGTGTAGTGTAGTCGAGCATGCGTTGGCTATCGCAGGCGAAAGCGCGCCCAATTCGTTGTTCATGAGCGCGCCACCGCTCTCCTTCCCAACACCGGAGAGCAGCGACATTAAGGAGGGCATACCATGGTCCGTAGTGACCGGGATGCTCGCGCTCGATCTCGCAGAAGGCGGGTTCACCGGTCCCCGGAACATACTTGACAGCGGTCTGCTCTATAGGTTTGCCGACGTATCGCCCCTCGGGGAGTCTCTGCATATCTGCAATGCCTACTACAAGCTCTATTGCTGCTGTCGGCACGTTCACCCGCCCTTGGAAGCCACCCTGAGGCTGATCGAGCAATATCGACTCGACGCGAAGGCGATTGAGGCGATCGACATCGAGACGTACGGCGGGGCGCTGCGCATCGCGAATCAGACCTGCCCAGCTACCCTTGTTGACGTTCAGTACAGCATCCCTTATTGCGTGGCCCTCGCCGCCCTCGCGGGACGAGAGTCGCTTTTGCCCCTCACGATAGACTGCTTAACTTACGAGGGAGTAAGCGCACTCGCCAACAAGGTCTCGCTAACGGTCGACGCCGAAATTGATAAACAATTCCCTGCCAGAACACTCGCGCGAGTCACAATCGTGTGCGGGGGACGTCTGTATGTATCGGAGGTTACCGAGCCACGCGGCGAAGCCGGTGACTCCCTCTCTTGGGAAGAACTCAAGGCAAAGTACGTTGCGGCGACGCGGTTTCACGCCACTGTTGCGCAGCAGGAGCAACTGCTCGCCGCGGTTGAAGAACTGCGCTCAAAAGCCGACTTGGAGCCGTTAAAGGCCTGTATGAGTACTTCGTACGCAAATAGTATTGCGCGTGCCAATGCCTAAGAAGCTCTAATAATATGATTTTTGGGGGGGATAACTTCAAGGATTGAGGTTAGCCTCATCACCGTTTCGGTGATGAAACGCGTGCGAATCGGCGAGGACATCCGGGAGAAGCTCGACTACGCACCGGGTGTATTTACATTAGAGGGACATATCGGGGGCAACTGGTATGCCGCCTCGGCTACAGCCGTGCGAGCTTCATGCGCTTTGCCGCCGGCGAAGACGCGCGTATCGGCCGGTGGCTTACTACGCTTCGCGCAACTCAATAGGCAAGACCCGCACGCAATTTCAAGGACATCCTCACGCGCCTGCCCACGAGGGCCAGCCCATCGCCGCGTTATTGCCGCATCGCTTGCAGCCCGAGGCAAGCCAGCGCCTACCTCGCCCGTCAAGAGATCATTGGTCGCTTATGACATTGGTAGTCAAATTGCGGGCGCCCTGCCGATCGGCCGAAGGCAAACGAAAACCTTGGAACAATTTCGACCCTCAAGCGATCGTTAAATTGGATCGAAGAGTAAAAGGGGCTCGATCACGGAAGGTTCTGTGATGTGTTGGCGCCTGGGGACGGCCATTTTCGAAGGGGTGCGGCGGTCTCCTTGACATCAGAATGCTCGGATTGCGTACGCGGTGCAAATTGTGCCAAATCCAGAACGGGCACGCGACCGAAGTCTGGGGCGCAACCTCAACATGCGCTCGTGCGACCCGCAAACGTGCCCGATGTAACGCAAGGAAGGTATAACCCGGAGGAATACCATCGTGTCTCAACTCGACTTTGACACCCAATTTGGGCATACGTATTCTGAGCTTATCCGCAATCGCTGGGCGCTGAGACGGGCGTAAATCGAGCGAACGACCGGCGGCCGCCTTTTTTTCGTCCGTCGAGTGTGCTTGGCGCTTACATCGCGTTCATTGCAGGTCCGAAAGCGCAAGGCAGTACAACGTTTAATGAATATCTATAACGATAATCCTTCTCAGGTTGACGTAAATGTCAAACCTGAGATGTTCAGTCATGAGGAGATGAGATGAAGGTGGTTAATGCACTTCGATCGGCGTACCAATCTGCGAGTTACGCCTTGTCAATGACCCCAGAGGCGGGCGGGACCACGATCGGCATGGTGGGCCATAAAACACCGGCTCTCGTAGCCGATGGCATATACAAAAGTTACGGCGTTCACGAAGTGCTCAAAGGGGTCTCGCTTCAGGCTGAGCGGGGCGACGTGATCTCGTTAATTGGCAGTTCTGGGTCGGGAAAAAGTACGTTTTTGCGGTGCATGAATCTCCTTGAGGTCCCTACCAAAGGCCGCATCGCGGTGGGGCAGCGGGAGATCAGCGTGGACACCGACGCAACCGGTCGCGTCGTCGGGATGGATCGCAAGAAAGTTGACCAGATGCGCACGCAACTCGGTATGGTCTTCCAGGGCTTCAATTTGTGGTCCCATATGACCGTGCTGCAAAATGTGATGGAAGGGCCAGTCCATGTGCTGAAGCTGCCAAAGAACGAAGCGCGCGATAGGGCAATGGATTTCCTTGGGAAAGTTGGCGTTGCGGACAAGCACGCGTGTTACCCATCCGAGTTGTCTGGTGGGCAGCAGCAACGAGTAAGCATCGCGCGTGCGCTCGCGATGCAACCGGCTGCGCTCCTTTTCGACGAGCCGACCTCCGCACTCGATCCCGAATTAGTGGGAGAAGTGCTAAAAGTCATCAGGAAGTTGGCGGAAGAGGGGCGCACGATGATAGTCGTGACTCATGAGATGGGTTTTGCTCGTGATGTCTCCAACAAGATGATCTTTCTTGAAAGGGGACGCATTGAGGAAGAAGGGACGCCAGAAGAGGTTTTCAAAAATCCAGCATCGCCGAGATGTCGTGAATTTCTCTCGCGTGTACTTTGACTGACTTAAAACGCGATATTGAAATTCCGAGAATCGTAAAACGAAGAAGATAGGACATAGTCCAGGAGATGCTCATGAAGTTCCTAAAAATCGGCCTGCTTATTGGAATGCTGTCTGCTGCATTGATGCTCAGCGACCCTGTTATGGCCACGGAGTACAAGAGAATCACGATTGGTACCGAAGCTTCGTATGCTCCGTATGCCTTCAAGGACAAGAGCGGCAAGATGGTTGGCTTTGAGATCGATGTAGCTAGCGACTTGTGCCGACGGATGGGATTGCACTGCGAAATCGTCGATCAGGCCTATGACAGCCTAATTCCCTCTCTCTTGTCCGGTCGGTTCGATTCAATTATGGCTGCAATAGGGATCACACCCGCCCGAGAAAAGGTTATCTCATTTTCCAGGCCGTACGTAACCACTCCGATGGTTTTCGTCACCACATCGGCGAGCGATCTAACCGCTCTCAAAATATCGCCATCAAATCTGAATTTGGACAAATTTGATGCTGATGAGGAGTCAGCGATAAAAAAAATCACCTCCGCTCTGAAGGGAAAAACCGTTGGGGTACAGGTGGGCAGCAACTTTGAGACATTCATGAAGAAGTTCATGCCGAGCGTGAGAGTTTCGACATATGACACCACGGACGACATGATGCTCGACTTGACGGCGGGGAGAATTGATGCCGGAATGGTTTCGTTCAATTTCCTCAAGCCGTTGATGGACAAGCCCGACGGCAAGAACCTGCGGACATTTGGCCCTAGTATGACGAACGGGCCGTTCGGCAGCCGAGTGGCCGTTGGATTTCGCAAAAATGACGATCAACTACGTGCGATGTTCGACAAGGCGATCGGGGAAGCAATTTCGGATGGCAGCCTGCGCAGACTTGCCATCAAGTGGTTCGGCTTCGACAATTCGCCGAAGGAATAGGTAAGTGAATACGGTCGTTTATGCATAGCCGAACTCAATTTGATGGGGAATGAAAGTGAATATTTCAGTGCTCGCATGGGGAAGCACAGCGTGGGTTGATGAATTTGCGCGTGGCACCCTTATGACCGTTGCCGTCGCGGTGTGTTCATTTCCCGTCGGCATTTTGCTCGGCTCGGTTTTTGCCGCGGCAAAACTCTGTCCCTTCAGTTTGCTGCGTTTTCTAGCTGACGTCTATACGACGGTCGTACGCGGAATTCCCGAGCTGCTGATAATTTTTCTGGTGTTCTTTGGTGGGGATACGTTGCTCCGCTATGTCGCGAACGCTGTTTTCGGCTTCGAAGGTTATATAGAACTGCCCGTGTTCGCAGTCGGTGTGCTCTGCATCGGCATCAGTGCCGGCGCCTATGCGACAGAGGTCATACGGGCGGCGGTCATAGCCATTCCAACAGGACAAATTGAAGCGGCAGTGGCAATGGGATTGGAGCGGACAGTGCTACTTCGTCGGATTCTTATCCCACAGGCCGCGAGATTCGCCTTGCCCGGTCTGGGGAATGTCTGGCAACTGGCGTTAAAGGATACCTCGCTCATTTCCGTTGTTGGGTTGGTTGAAATCATGCGCACAGCTGCCATCGGAGCTGGATCTTTCAAAGAACCGTTTACGTTTTATCTGGTCGCCTTCGTGATTTTCCTTTTGCTTTCTTCGATTTCTAACCAGGGATTTCTGAGAGCAGAGAAGTGGGCTAACCGCGGCGTAAGGAGGCGGTGATGGATTTTCAGCTGATATATGAGTCGTTTCCCAAGCTTCTTGCGGCGGTTCCTGCGACCGTCGCATTGGCTTCCGTGTCGCTTTTTGTTGGTTTTCTGCTTGCGGTCCCAGTTGCATTGGCTCGGCTTTCACACAGTAGACTTTTGGCTTCTCTCGGTTATGGTTACGTATATGTATTGCGGTCCACGCCGCTTCTGGTGCAAATGTTCCTGATTTATTACGGATCGGGGCAGTTTAGAATTGTCTTGGAACACCTCGGCCTGTGGGCGCTATTTCGCGATGCGTGGTTTTGTGCGATTTTAGCTCTGTCGCTGAACACTGCGGCATACACCAGCGAAATCATTCGTGGTGGTGTTCAGTCAGTACCATGGGGACAAATTGAAGCGGCGCGGTCAATTGGCATGTCGAGCGTCCTTTTATTCCGCAGAATTGTCTTCCCGATTGCAATGCGGCAAGCACTCCCAGCTTATGGAAGTGAACTTATGATTATGATCAAGTCAACGTCACTTGCGTCGACAATCACCATAGTCGAAGTGACAGGAGTGGCTAAGCAAATCATCTCTGAAAGCTACCGCCCCCTAGAGGTATTTCTGATAGCTGGCTGCATATATCTCAGCATGAACTTTCTTATCAGCAGAGTTATATTCATGATCGAAAGGCGGATTAGTCCGAAGAGACGCGATCGCGGCACGTTCGGATCTTCTGCGGCAGCGGCCATGCATTAAGCACTTCGGTACGGTGTCCGTCGCCCATGAACGCATCAACAGTTCGACGACGTAGAAGTGGCCTGACGGCACGAACCGACATTGTTCCGTTACGGGCGGCTCCGTCCGGGTACACGAGGGTAGTTGGGCCCTTGTGTACAGCTTTTTTCTCATGGCCGACGGCTTGATGTTTCAAGAGTGCCCGGCTGCGTCGATTATGGCAGGCCAACAGCAAAACGGGATCGTGGGTGGACATCGCGGTGTTGCGCATTAAAGTGTCACTTGCAGCCAACTATCAAGTTCGAAATGTTCAATTGATGTTATCGAGGCACCATGACGACTAATGTAATCGAGGACGAGCGTTATCCCCAAGGCGGGATCGTCCAAAAATTTTCCGCTTATATCGTGGAGGCGCGGGAAAATCGAGCTCCAGAAGAGTCGCTGGAATTCGCGCTCAAATGTATCTTGGATCTGCTCAGTGCTGTTGGCGCTGGAATTGGGCAGGCGGGGGCCCTTGCGATCCGAAAGACGGCTCACGAAACGCGACCTCCTGGCGACATTCCTATTTGGTTCACGGGAGAGACCAGTTCCGTCATTGGAGCTGCTTGGGCAAACAGTGCCGCCGGTTCTGCGCTAGACCTCGACGATGACACGCCGGCATCTCGGGGCCATCCTGGAGCCGCCGTCATTCCAACAGCCATTGCCGTTGCCAAAGAGACGAAAGCCACCTTGGGAGAGCTATTAAATGCGATTGTCATCGGTTATGAAGTGGGTACAGCGATTAGCGCTGCGCGCGCCTACGGAAGTAGTGGTACGTGGGCGCCTTATGCGGTCGTCGCAACGGCTGCGGCGCTTCGCCGGTCCTCCCGCGAGGTGATTGAACACGCTTTGGCGATTGCAGGGGAAAGTGCACCCAATCAGTCGTTGGCGAGCGCTCCCGCTCCCCGAAAACCGCATCCCGAGCCAAACCATGTCAAGGAGGGCATCACGTGGGCTGTCGTGACCGGCTTGGAGTCGCTTGCATCAGCGCAGAACGGATTTCACGGCGCCCGCAATATCTTGGACGCAACGCGTTACTACAATTTTCCGAACGATCTGGACCTCGGTTCTTACCAGTACATTCGCACGACGGGCTTTAAGCCGTATTGCTGTTGCAGGCATCTACACGGTGCGCTTGATGCATTAATCGAGCTGATCAAAGAACATCGGTTAGTGGGTCGAAATATCGACAGGATTGAGGTCGAAACATACGGGCCGGCCTTACGCATTTCGAACTGGAAAGAACCTCGAGATATAATGGATGTTCAGTATAGTCATCCATATTGTCTCGCGTTGGTAGCGTACTACGGTCACGAGGCTCTGTTGCCACTGACTGGCGATGTCCTAAACAATCCCTCTGTCACTGCGCTTTCACACAAGGTGGAGCTTTCGCTAAGTCCGGAGCTGGACAAGATCTATGCGGAAAGCGGCATGCTGCCGGCCCGTGTCACGGTCACATGCGGGGATCAGCGCTTTGTTTCACCTGTAACCTTCCCGAAGGATAACGGTCTTCCGTGGGATAAACTCGAGGATAAGTTTCGACAGGCCACGCGTTTCGTTGCCACTCCCGAGCAGCAGAACAGTGTGGTCGGGGCCATTTCGGACGCCAGACGAGGCGACATGCGTGGTTTGACGGAAAGCTTGTCGGAGATCCAGTTCGTTTAAAAACGGCATTTGTGTAGCCCGCGTAGTTCGGAAACTCATCGGTCATCGATGTAAGAAATGACAAAATGTCTCCGCTTGTTGAGGATCGTCCGCAAGCTGTGGCTGCCGTTGCATACAGCGAGCGAGTTGCATTGTCTACCCGGCATCCAAGGAGCTGAAAATGGGTTGCATATGGAAGTGACTGCTAGCAGGGACGCTCAGCGGTGCCGGGTAAACGCCGCGACCGTCAGAACAAGCGTTCTTCACAGCTTCAAAAGGACAGATCGGCGACGCGGGCTACATCGGCGTAGACAAGCGCGAGGAAACCAAGAGGCTCGTTTACGAGCCAAATTCACCGAAATGAGCGCCGATTCGATTCGTTATCCGGAAATTTCGACGCCTGTTCTTCTGCATGCCGAACGGGCCGCACGTTAATCAGCATTTTCCTAGTCTAGGAATGACATTAGAAAAAGCAGCCGGCATATGAAAAGACAAATTCAACTACGGCAGATAGAGGCATTTAAAGCTCTCATCGAGCAAGGCACGGTGAGTCGAGCGGCCGAGGTTCTTCACGTGACCCAACCTGCCGTGAGCAAACTGCTAGTCCACCTTGAGGAGGAGACAGGTCTTCTACTGTTCGAACGAGTTAAAGGCCGACTAACTGCGACGGCACAAGGCATGCGCTTGTACGGTGAAGTCGATCGAGTATTTGCGGGTCTAAGACAAATTGAAGAGGCGATCGCAATCATCCGGCGAAAGGACATGAGTCACTTTGCTATCGGAGTGCTTCCGGAATTATCCGGATCATTCATCAGGCGGGCGACGATGATGTTCCTCTCTCGGTGTCCAGACGTTCGTCCGACGATCCATATGCGAGCGTCCAACATTGTGTCGGATCGCGTCGCCACGCGTCAGATGGACGTTGGATTCACAACGAGCTTGATGAGCAGCCCAAATTCGGTGGTGACGCCTATCATGGAGAGCCCGTTAGTTTGCATCATGCCAAAAGGACACCCGCTAAGCCAACTTGAATTTATCACCCCCGAGCATATTGAGGGAATCCCTTTTATCGGATATGCGGCAGATAACCGGACGACTAGTGCTTTCAATGACGCTATCCGTTCCTACGGCGTCGACCTCAACGTCGTGTTAGAAAGCGAAACTACGCCCACCCTGTGTGAATTCGTCTCGGCGGGACTGGGGATTTCCTTGGTACATCCCCTATCTGTCATCGACATGAGCTGTCGCTTAGATATCAGGCGGTTCAAGCCCGATATTCCCGAGTATTTTCATTTTTGTCATGCAAGATTGGCGAAAAACATCGAGCGTGTTCAGGAGTATGAACGATGCGCTAAACAGGTTGCGGAAGAGGCGTGGACGGAGATATTCGGTGAGTCGGCGACAAAGCAAACCTAGCAGAATGCTGAGATTGATCATCGTACTGATGAGTGCACCAAATAGTGCGGGATGCCTTATGCGGGCATGAAGACGAAGCGTTCGCGAGAAGACGGATTGAGGGCGCTCAGACCTGGCAAACATGACTGCCGGCCGGGCAGTGGCTGATTGAATCATGACCTTGCCCCTGTTTGGCGAATCCCATAGCTGAGAGATCTGCGCGGCTCGCCCCTCTTGGGCGGCGAACCAGTTTTTCTCGAACGTCATGGGGCTGACGTAGTCGAGCGTCGAGTGTGGTCGGCGCGAATTATACAAGTGCGTTTCATACTGCCCCACCTCGCTATGTTGTTGATAAATCTAGAGAGCCCTGTTGTGTCGTTGGTATTGTGGGGTGTCGACGCCGTGCGCGAGCCCGTCCGACGAGTTCGGTAACTGCGTCCCCGGTCAGCGAATTGCGATTGAAGATCCATGGCCCGTTGGGTAACGGATGTTCGGCTGGGATCTTGTTGCGCTCAACTGCGAGCCTGAGCGTTCCGGGGCTCACACCGATGAACGCCGATGCCTCGGTCAACGTCATCCATCCTTCAGCAGCACGTCGTTCGCTCGAATAGACCGGGATCTGATGGTGGCTGCGCAACGCGGTGACTCGCTCCTGGGTCCAGAAGTTACCCCGGCCGGTTCGCAGGTCATTGCGATTGAGTACGCCGGCGATCACCAGATCCGGACAGATACGGACAAGCTGGCGCACGGCATCAATTGCTTCACGTGACGTATGCGTAGTGTTCTCTCCGCGGCGCCGCCGCGGCACGCGAATCTCGGTATGTACTCCGCCCTTCCAGTGAATGACGAGCACGATTTCGCTCGTTGCGTCGTCAACGTCAACGACGACTTCGTGGATCAGGGTGCGCACTATGCGCTTCTTCAGGCGGGCGTCGGCCTGCGGCCAGATCGATTCCAATGCAGTGGCAAGATCGGCAAACTCCTCTGGCTGGGTAGGCGGTATCTGGCCGGATGTGCCCGACTGTTGCTCGATACGCGATTCCAGTTGCTCTACGCGTAGTAGCGCATGATTCCAGCGCCGCCCCAGTTCGTCGGCGACAAGCCGGTTCTCGGGGTCAGCAGCATCGTACTGTTTCTGCGCGCGTTGCGCGGCGTAGCGTGCAGCCTGAAGATCCCGCTGCAACGCGGCCAGCACTTCGTCCTGCTTCAGGGTCTCTTCTTCGCGCGCCACGATTGCTGCCTCAATTGCCGCCGGTTGAACGACCTGCAAGACCGCCTCGGCGATGGCCGCGTCCGCGCGCGTGCCACCGAACGCAATACAACGCGGTTGCCCCTTGTCCATCCAGCCGCGATGACAGCTATAGCGCAAGGCGTCGTGCCTGTTACCCGTGTAGTGTAGCGTCAGCTTGCTCGCGCAGCGCCTGCAGCGCAACAGTCCCGCCAGCAGGGCCTCACCGTTCTTCGGGGCGCCAGCGTGTCCGGCCAGACGCAGGTTGCCGCCAATGGCACACTGGATCCGTTCGAATTCGTCCCAGTCAACGTACCCTTCGTGGGCATTCGGAATGAGCGCAAGCCACTGATCCCGTGGTTTGCGGCGATCACGTTTGCGTGGTTCCCCAGCCTCGTAATGGATCGCGCATTCGGTCTTGCCGTAGGCATACGTGCCACCGTAGATCGGGTTGGTCAGGATCCGGTACACCGTGCCGTAGCTCGGCCGTTTCCATTGGATTTCGCCGCGCGGCATGCATGCCGGCAACTGCAGGCCGTGCTCCAGGAACCATAACAACGTCTGACGCACCGAACCAATCGCGCCGAACTGGCGGAATACCGAGCGGATGGCGTCCTGCACGCGCAAATCCGGATCCTTCTCCGTAAGCGGTCCATCTTCGACGTCTATCGGCTGGCGGCATGAGCGAGGAGCATAGGTGTCCACCTACGTGGAGGTGGACACCTATGGCTGGCAATG
>NZ_JACHDM010000055.1:0-14371 GCF_014201065.1 Paraburkholderia sp. Cpub6 | reverse complement strand
GCGATCGGTCCATGGGAGCAATCCGTCAAGCGTATGAAAAATGCGAGCAGGGAGGCTCGTTTACGCGTCCAATTCACCGAACTGAGTGTCGATTCGCTTCGTCATCCAGAAAATTCGACGCCATCTCGCCCGCAACTTGGGCAGTTGGTCCATTGATCAGCGTTTCCCTAGCGCTATATCAAATAGCCGCGCAAACCCGATCTTGTGCGGCTCAATCGAATCAGGACGGAGACAGGAAAGATGAAGATCAAGCATGTCCGCGCACGCGTTTTCGAGTGGCAAGGCAAGGTCGTGCCGCCGCAGGCGCACTTCTGTACGAACGCTGTCGATGTCCTCCAGGTCAGAAGCGCGCGCTCGATTTCATGATTGACGCGGGCTCGAACGGCCTATGCATTCTCGCGAACTTCTCCGAGCAGTTCGTATTGAGCGATGTGGAACGCGAGATCGTGCAACGCACCGCACTCGAACATGTCGCGGCCCGCGTGCCGGTCATCGTCACGACCACGCATTTCAGCACGCACGTATGCGCCGAACGCAGCCGCGCGGGCACAGGATGCGGGCGCGGCAGTGGTCATGATCATGCCGCCCTATCACTGCGCGACCATTCGCGTGGGCGAGCGCGGCATCCACGAGTTCTACGCGACGGTGTCGGACGCCATCGACATTCCGATCATGATTCAGGACGCGCCCGTTGCAGGCACGCCGCTGTCCGCGCTCTTCCTAGCGAAGCTCGCTCGGGAGATCGAACATGTGTCGTACTTCAAGCTAGAAACCGCGCAGGCCGCTTCCGAGCTGCGCGAATTGATCGAACTGGGTGGCGATGCAATCGTTGGTCCGTGGGACGGCGAAGAGGCCATCACGCTGATCCCCGATTTTGATGCGGGCGCAACGGGCGCGATGACGGGCGGCGGCTATCCCGACGGCATCCGCAAGATAGTCGATTCGTATGCTGCGGGCAACGTCGATGAAGCCGCGGAGCTGTGTCAGCAATGGCTTCCGCTCATCAACTACGAGAACCGTCAGTGCGGACTTGCCGCGTGCAAGACGCTGATGAAGGAAGGCGGCGCGATTCGTTCGGATGCAGTGCGGCATCCGCTCATGCCGATGCATCCGACGGTGCCAAGCACGACGAAGCCCGACATGTAAGAGCCCGTCGAACGATAAAGCATGCCGACGAGAAACCCGCGATCGTGCCGCCGCCCGCACCGATGCCATTGATGATGCCCGATGCCGGTCCAATCGCATGCGTCTCGATCGGCGATTGAAAAATGGACCAGATGTTCGGCGTACAGCTGCTTGCATAAAGCAAGCTTCGCATAGCCGCTGCTGACCACGGCAAAAGCATCATCAATATGCTGGGAATGAGCAAGCCGAGCGCGGCAATGAGAACGCGTTTGCCCGTTCTAGCGGTCAGTCAGGACGTGAAGCTTGGCGCCGGCACCAACGGAGTGGGCTTCGACGTCGGCATGGGCGGGAGGTTCGGCGAAGGTCGATCGACAGGCGCTCATCATAGCCGACGACGCGCAGGCGACGCCTCAGGACAAAATCCCGCGCCAACGCCGCGACGCGCGGATCGCGCGCGCATGCGGCGCGATCCGCGATTGCATCGTGTGCAGGGTCAGCCTTGGCCGAGCCGGCCGTCGCGCACCCGCCAGAGATCCAGCGGGTTGTCGTCTTGCAGCGCTGGCGGCAGCAGTTCCGCAGGTAGATCCTGATAGCAAACGGGCCGCAGAAAACGCTCGATCGCCATCGCGCCGACCGATGTCGTGCGCGGATCGGACGTCGCCGGGAACGGCCCGCCATGCACCATCGCATGCGACACCTCGACGCCGGTCGGATAGCCGTTCGCGAGAATCCGTCCCGCCTTGCATTCGAGCGTCGGCAGCAGGCGCCGCGCGAGCGCGACGTCGTCCGCCTCGACGTGCAGCGTCGCCGTGAGCTGCCCTTCGACGTGCTCCGCGAGCGCGATCATCTCGTCGACGTTCCTGCAGGTCACGATCAGCGACGTCGGCCCGAAGATCTCGTCCTCGAGTTGCGGGTCCGACACAAACGCTTGCTGCGTCGTCGCGAACAACGCCGGGCACGCGGCGCTTTTCGCGTCCGTGTCGGCGCCGCGCGCGAGCGCACACACGTTCGCGCCCGCCGCACGCTCGGCGATGCCGTTCGCATACGCGGCTGCAATGCCGGCGGTCAGCATCGTCTGCGCGCCCTTCTGCCTGAGCGCCTTCGCAGCCGCATCGACGAACGCCTGCGTATCTGGCCCGTCAAGCACGACGACGAGCCCCGGATTTGTGCAGAACTGCCCGACGCCGAGCGTCAGCGAATCGACGAACCCGCGCGCGATCTCCGCGCCGCGCTTCGCGAGCGCGCCCGGCAGCACAAAGAACGGATTGATGCTGCTCATCTCCGCATACACCGGAATCGGCTCGCGACGCTTCGCGGCGGTGTCCATCAGCGCGAGGCCGCCGCCGCGCGAGCCGGTGAAGCCGACCGCCTTGATCGCCGGATGCGCGACGAGCACCTCGCCGGTCGCGTTGCCCGCGCCGATCACGAGCGAGAACATGCCTTCAGGCAGCCCGCACGCGCGCACCGCCTGCTGGATCGCGCGCCCGACGAGCTCCGACGTGCCGAGATGCGCGGGATGCGCCTTCACGACGACTGGGCACCCGGCCGCGAACGCGGATGCGGTATCGCCGCCCGCGACCGAGAACGCAAGCGGGAAATTGCTCGCGCCGAACACCGCAACCGGCCCGACCGGAATCTTCTGCAAGCGCAGATCCGCGCGCGGCAGCGGCTTGCGCTCGGGCTGCGCGGGATCGATCGTCGCGGCGAGCCAGCGCCCGTCGCGTATGTGCGACGCAAAGAGCCGCAATTGCCCGACCGTCCGCCCGCGCTCGCCTTCGAGCCGCGCGACCGGCAGTGCCGATTCCTGATGCGCGCGCTCGATCAGCGCGTCGCCGAGCGCGAGAATGTTCTCGGCGATCGTCTCGAGAAAGCGCGCGCGCGTTTCGAACGGCGTCGCCCGGAACGCATCGAACGCCGCGTGCGCGAGCCAGCATGCGCGATCGACGTCGTCCGCGCTGCTCGCGCCGAACGGCGGCTCGAGCGTCGTGCCGCGCGCCGGGTCGAACGCGAACATCGTCCCTTCCGCACCGCGTACCGACGCGCCGCCAATCAACATCTCTCCGGTGATCTGCATCATCGTCCTGTCTGTGTGTCCAGTTTGCGAGGTTCGTCGAGATCGATCCGGTAGATCCGGATCGCGTTGTCATGCCAGATCGCGCGGCGTGCCGCGTCGCTCAGCTGCCGCTCCGCCATCGCGGCCGCGAACGTCTGCACCAGCGCCGGATACGCGATCCGCAATCCGGCGACCGGGAAGTTGCTCGCGAACATGCAGCGTTCGGCGCCGAAGATCGCGACCGCGTCGCCGATGATCCGGCGGTTCTCCGCGTCGTTCCATGCGGCGTCGCGCAGCCCGAATTCGGACAGCTTCACCGACACGCGCGGCTGCTCGGCGAGCGCCTCCATCCCGCGCCGCCAGCGCGCGAGGCCGGTGTCCGAACGGTCCCAGGGCAGCCCCGCATGTTCGAGCACGACGTCGGCGGCCGGCGCATCGGCGAGCCGCGCGGCCGTTTCGCCGAGATGCCAGAACGGCACGCGCAGATCCCAGCGCAACCCATGCGCGGCGAGCCGTTCGAGCGCGCGCGGCCAGCGCGGGTCGCTCAGCGTGCCAGGGCCGTCGACCGTGGCGTCCGGCGTCGCCGACGTGCGCGGCTTGAAGCGCACGCCGCGCACGAGCGGATACGCGGCCTGCTCGGCGAGGCGCTCGTCGGCATCGTCGGCGAGCAGGTCGACCCACGCGACGACGGCCGACGGAATCGGATGACGCGCCGCGACGTCATGCAGCCAGCGCGTTTCCGCGAGCGCGTCGTCGCGCAGACACTCCGCCTCGACGTGCACGCTCGCGACGACCGGCGCGCCGCCGGCCGCGCGCCGGAATTCGTCCACGTCGAAGTCGTTGCACAGGACCGCGTAATCGCCGAGGATGAAGTGCCCGGGATCGTACGCGCCCTGCAGCCATGGATAGCGGACGTCGCCGTTCAGGCGCCACAAGTGATGGTGCGCGTCGACGATCGCATCGGGCAGCGCGAGCGCCGCGTCGTCCGCGCGCGGATCAGCGACCGCCTTCGAGCACATAGGACGCGTCCGGCTCGCGCAGCGTCGGCATCTCGTTGACGAAGCACCACGCAGTCAGGTCGAGCTCGCGCACGTGATCGTCCTGGAACGACACGTACGCGGCGGGCCGCGACGGATGGAACGACAGCGCGGTCGGATTCGCGGGCAGCGCGATGCGCTCGATTTCCTCGAGCCGCTCCGCGTCGAACACCGAGATCGACCGTTCGCCCGAATTCGTCAGCAGCAGCAGATCGCGGCCGTCGGCCGAGCTCGTCCTGTAGATGCGGTTCGGATCGTTGCGCGTCTTCACGCGGCGGCCGCAGGTCATCGTCGCGGTGTCGATCGCGACGAGCGTGTCGTCGCCGCGGTTCGCGACGAAGAGCGTCTTCTCGTCGCTCGACAGAGCGTTGCCTTCGGGGCGCGGCCCCGGCATCACCGCGCGCGGCGTCACCGTCGCATCGCGCGGATCGAACTGCGTGACCGTGTTCGACAGCAGATGCACGCCGTATGCGCGGCCCGCGTCGCGCGTCAACGTGACGAGGTGCGTCTTCACGCCGCCGGACGGCACCGCCATATTCGGCACCGTCTGCTGGCGCGGACGATCGAACACGAGCAGCATGTCGTTCGCCTCGCTCATGGCGTACAGGCGCCCGTCCTCGTCGCTTGCCATCCCGTGCGGCCGGTAATACGGCCACAGGTCGAGCATCCGCGTGAGCTTGCGCTCGTGCAGATCGATCTCGGCGATCCGGTGATCGCCGTCCTGGCCGCGCGTCCACGCGGTTTCAATCCCGAAGATGCCGACGTACGCGAAGCGGCGCTCCGCGTCGACGGTGAACTCGTGCGGGAAGTTCGGCAGCACGACGTGCTTGAGCGCCCCCTTCGTCTCGAGATCGTAGAAGCTGAAGGTATGGGCGCATTTCTGCACCAGCAGCAGGATGTCGTTCATTGTGAATCTCCGTCCTTCGAGGTTTCGCCGCGGCATGCATGTCGTGCCGCGGCGAGTGTGGGTTCGTTGCGATCGCAACCGTCAGTCGGTTTCTCAGTCCTCGCAGCGCTTCGGCAGCGTCAGCGCGAGCAGGCCGGCCACCGCGAGCGTAACCGCAAGGCTGTACACGCCGGCTGCCGAGCTCACGTGCTGGGTCAGCACACCGACCGCGTACGGACCGCAGAAGCCGCCGAGGTTGCCGAGCGCGTTAATCAGGCCGCGCGCACTGCCGGCGGTCTCAGGGCTGCAGAGCTTCGGCGGAATTGCCCAGAACACGCCGGCCGCAGCCTGCAGAAAGAAGCCACAGCCGATCAGGAACGCGAACGACACGAGCATTGTCTCGTGTGTCAGCACCGACAGCGCGAGGCATGCGGCGAAGCCGACGAGCGGCAGCAGCACGAACAGGCGGCGCTTGCCAGTCCGGTCGGACAGATACGACGTCGCGAACATGCCGACTATCATCGCGATGTACGGCAGCATCGCGAGCAGGCCGATCTTGCCCATCCCGGTGTGCGTGAGGTTCTTTAGCAGCGTCGGCAACCACATCGTGTAGCCGTAGATGCCGACCTGGTAGCAGAAGTTGATCGCGATCAGCAGCCAGATCGTCGGGTTGCGCATCATCGCGCCGAACGACGCCGCGTCCGGCTTGCCCGACGCTCGCTTGCGCTCCTGCTCTTCGCGCAGCGCGTCGAGGATGTACGCCTTCTCGCGCGGCGACACCCAGCGCGCGGTCCCGGGGCCGTCGTCGGCGAATAGCATCCAGACGATCAGGAACAGCAGCGACAGCACGCCCGTACTGAAGAACAGGTGGCGCCAGTCGAACGCGGCGAGAATGTAGCCGGACAGCGGCGCGGTGATCATCCCGGCGAGCGGCACGAACATGATGACCATTGCGTTCGCGCGCCCGCGTTCGCGATCAGGGAACCAGTTGCTGACCATTGTCAGCACGACCGGCAGCATCCCGCCTTCGGCGACGCCGAGCAGGAAGCGCAGCGTCAGCAGTTGCCACGTATGCGTGACGAGGCCGGTCAGCCCCGACAGCGCGGCCCAGCTGATGAGCGACCACGCGATGAATTTCTTGCCGCTGCCGAGCGCCGCGCGCTTGCCGCCGGGAATCTGGAGGAACAGGTAGCCGAAGAAGAAGATCCCGCCGGCCAGACCGGCCATCGTCGCGTCCATGCCGAGATCGGCGTTCATCCCGCCCGGCATCGCGAACGCGATGTTCACGCGATCCATGTAAGAGATGATGCACGCGAGCAGCAGCGGCGGAATCACGCGCAGCCAGCGGCGGCGTGGAATGGCTTCGCCGGTGTCGTAAGCCGGGTTGGCCGGGGTCAGCACAGTCATGGTGTCTCCAGTTTTGGTGGTCGGCAGCGACGGACTTCTGATGGACCGCCTGTCACGCCGTGACGAACCGGCACGGAGCCGGCCGCCCGCGCGGAACGCATGTGCGTTCCGCCTCTGCGCGGACGTCTGCCCGTCCGCGCGGCAAACGCGGTTCGCACATGGAACCGCGAAACGCGTGCCGCGCTAAGGGACCTCAGCGGCCCCAGCGCAGCACGAGCGGATCGAGCCAGCGCGCGGCGTCGAGCAGCCCAGCGCGAACCTGCGGATGCAGCTCGGGCCACGGCGCGCGCGCCTTGTCGCACGCGATCACGCCGCCCTCCATCATTAGCGCCTTCGCGGTCAGGAAGCCTGCCTGGCGATTCTCGTAGTTGATCAGCGGCAGCCAGCGCGTGTACTGCGCGCACGCTTCGTCGCGGTTGCCCGCAAAGTACGCGTCGGTGATCTGGCGAATCCCGTCCGGATAGCCGCCGCCCGTCATCGCGCCGGTCACGCCCGCGTCGAGATCGGCGAGCAGCGTGATCCCCTCCTCGCCGTCCCACGGACCTTCGATCGCCTCGCCGCCGAGCGCGATAAGCTCGCGCAGTTTCGACGCGGCACCCGCGGTCTCGATCTTGAAGTACGACAAGGCCTCAATCTGGCGCGCGAGCTTTGCGAGGAACAGAGCGGACAGTGTCGTGCCGCTCGCGGGCGCGTCCTGGATCATCAGCGGGATGTCGAGGCCGCCGGTCACTTCCTCGAAGAACGCCTGGATCTGCGCTTCGGACACACGGAACGTCGCGCCGTGATATGGCGGCATCACCATCACCATCGCGGCGCCCAGCGCCTGCGCGTGACGATTGCGTTCCGCGCAGATACGCGAGCTGAAGTGCGACGTCGTGACGATCACCGGCACACGGCCGGCGACGTGCTCGAGCGTCGTGCGCGTGATCAGTTCGCGCTCATCGTCGCCTAGCGAGAACTGCTCCGAATAGTTCGCGTGGATGCAGATCCCCTGCGAGCCCGCGTCGATCATGAAATCGAGGCAGCGGCGCTGGCCGTCGAGGTCGAGCGCGCCGTCCTCCGTGAAGATCGTCGGCGCGACTGGGAACACGCCTTTGTAACGAGCTTTCATGATCACTCCACGATCTCGAACTGGTCGAGGAACTCGGTCTTCAGCGTGAGGCCGAGGCCCGGCACGTCGTCGCGCAGCTGCAGGTAGCCGTTCTCGGCGACCGGCTCGCCGTCGAAGATGTAATAGAACAGCTCGTTGCCGACCTCGACGTCGAACATCGGGAAGTACTCGCTCATCGGAGACGCGAGCGTGCTCATCGTCAGGTGATAGTTGTGCATCTGGCCCGCATGCGGGATCACCGGCACGCTGTACGCCTCGCACAGCGCGTTGATCTTGTGCGCCATCGTAATGCCGCCGACGCGGTTCGTGTCGTACTGGACCACCGATACCGCCTTGCGGTCGAGCAACTGCTTGAAGCCGTACAGCGTGAACTCGTGCTCGCCGCCCGAGATCGGGATGCTCGTCAGCTGGTTCAGCTCCGCGTAGCCGTCGATGTCGTCGGCGATCACCGGCTCTTCCAGCCAGCGCGGCTGATACTTCTCGAGCTTAGGCAGAATCCGTTTCGCGTACTCGAGGTTCCAGCCCATGTAGCACTCGAGCATCAGGTCGTTGTCGTAGCCGATCACTTCACGGACCGCGGCGACCGACTTCAGGTTCTCGACGACGCCCTGCTGCCCGTGCGCGGGCCCGTAGCCGAAGCGCATCTTGAACGCCCGGAAGCCTTGGTCGAGGAATTTCTGCGCCTCAGCCTGCATTTCCTTCAGGTCGGTGCGATAGAGTTTCGAGTAGTAGCACGGAATCTTCTCCTTCGTGCGGCCGCCGAGCAGCTTGAAGACCGGCTTGCCGACGCTCTTGCCGAGGATGTCCCAGATCGCGATGTCGACACCCGAGATCGCGGCCATCCCGATCCCCTTGCGGCCCCATGCGTGCGTCGCGCGGTACATCCGCTGGTTCAGGTATTCGTAGTCCCACGGGTCCTGGCCGATCACGAGCGGCCCGAGGTACTGGTCGATGATCACCTTCGCGACCTGCGGTGCGAGCGCGACGTTGCCGTAGCCAACGATCCCGTCGTCGGTCTCGACTTCGACGACCGTCCACGAATGGAAACGGAACGTGCTCATCGTTTCCTGCGGCGCGTACAGCAGGTCCATCGCGTTCGCGCAGAAATTGCCCTGCGGCGGCACGGTCTTGCCCTTCCATTGGAAGACGCGGGCGCGTACGGACTTGATCTTCATTACGGTGTCTCCTGAGATTCGATGTGTTTCGATGCGTCGTGAAGCGCGTGGGCAGCCGGGCGGCCGTTACGCGGAAATCGTCTGCTGCCGGCGCGCGGCGCCCATCCGGCAAGCGATCTGCAAGGCCTGCCAGGTCGCGCCGACGTCGGCGGTACCGCGGCCTGCAATGTCATACGCGGTGCCGTGCGCGGGCGTCGTGATCGGCACCGGCAGCCCGCCCTGCACGGTCACGCCGCGCGAGAACCCGAGCAGCTTGATCGCGATCTGCCCCTGGTCGTGGTACATCGTGACGATCGCCTGGTAATCGCCGGCCTGCGCCTTCAGGAAGATCGTGTCGGCCGGGAACGGGCCGTGGAACGGCGCATCGGTCGGCCAGTCGCGCGCCTGCAGCTTCGTCACCGCGGGCTCGATGATGTCGATCTCTTCGCGGCCGCAGCTGCCGCCGTCGCCGCCGTGCGGATTGAACGCGGCGATCGCGACCTTCGGCGCCGCGATGCCGTTCGCGAGCAGCGACCGGTAGATCAGCTCCGACGCCTGCTCGATCCGCTCGATGCTCAGGTAGCCCGGCGCGTCCTTCAGCGGCACATGCGAGGAGATGCGCGACGTCCACAGCTCGCCGAGCGTGTTGAATTCGCAGAAGTAGCCGGTCACGCCGAGGTATTCGGCGAAGTGGTGGAGCTCGTCCTCGTGCTTCAGGCCGCCGAGCTTCATCGCGTGTTTGTTCAGCGGCGCGAAGCAGATCGCGTCGACCTCGCCGGCGAGCGTGGCGTCCATGCACAGGTTCAGCACGGTCAGCACCGAGCGGCCGCCGGCCGCGCAGACCTCGCCGACCTTCACTTGTGCCGGGTCGATTGTGTCGACTTCGACAAGCGCGGGACACGCGATCGACGGCCGGTTGCGCGCGGCGGCGAGCGACGCGATCGGCTCGACGTCGACTTGCACGCCGGCGACGCGCTGACCGGCTTCCCACAGCCAGCGGTCGCCGACCAGCACCAGGTTCGCGCGGGACGCCGCATCGGGGCGCGCGAGCAGCTTCGCGATCAGCTCGGCACCGATGCCGGCGGGATCGCCGAGCGTCAGCGCGATGACGGGCAAGGTCGACGGGGCCGTCATGCCAGTTCTCTCGCGTGCGCCGCGCGGTGCGCGACCGTTGACTTCGTCTGCATAATGCGTCTCCGTTTTCGCCGGAATCCGGCTGTTCCTGATAGGGGTTCATGCTAGGTAGACGGACCGTGCCCGTAAATTGAAAACTCTTGATGAATCGATAACCTGAGGTAATCAAATATGGGCTCGATCGACAAACGCGACTCGACGCCGCAGCTGCTGAACCGGCTGCGGATGCGTCAGATCGCGCTGTTGCTCGCGGTTGACGAATGCTCGACGCTGCGCGCGGCAGCCGACCGGCTCGGCCTCACGCAGCCGGCCGCCACGAAGATGCTGCACGAGCTCGAGAACGCGCTCGGTCAGCGGCTGTTCGATCGCGTCGGGCGCGGCCTCGTGTTGAATCCGGCCGGCGAGCGCGTGCTCGGCTACTTTCGCGGGATCCGTGGCAGCATGGAGGCGCTGAACCGCGAGCTCGCGGAGCTGCAGCTCGGCAGCGCCGGGCGGCTCGCGATCGGCAGCATCATGGCCGCGTCGCCGGGACGGCTCACCCAAGCGCTCGTGCAGCTGAAGGCGCGCTATCCGCTGCTCGCGATCGACATCGCGGTCGACACCAGCGACCGGCTGATGCCGCAATTGCAGGAAGGCGTGCTCGAGGTCGTGATCGGCCGCGACGCCGGCAGCGACTGCGTGTTCCGCGCGGTCGACGACGAGGCGCTCGCGGTCGTCTCCGGCCGCAACCATCCGCTCGCGGGCGCGGGGCCGGTCGGGTTCGAGGCGCTGCTCGAGTATCCGTGGATCCTGCAGCCGGGCGGCAGCCCGGCACGCGAGGTCATCGAGCGCGAGTTCCTGATGCATCACCAGCCGATGCCGCGCGGGCTGATCGAGACCGGCTCGATGCTGACGACGATGAACCTCGTCGACCGCTCGCAGATGCTCGGCGTGATCCCGCTGACGGTCGCGCAGCGCAACGCGGAGCACGGGCTCGTCGCGATCGTCGACTACACGCTCGCGCAGAAGCTGCCGTCGTACGGCAGCCTCGTGCGGCGCGACCGGCCACTCAGCATCCCCGCGCGGCAATTCCTCACGCTGTTCCATCACGAGGACGACGGCGAGCAGCCGGGGGGTCAGTTGTCCGGCGTCGACACCAGCAGCACGTAAGCCGGCACGTCGGTCGCGCCGGCCAGCGGATGCACGACCGTCGCCTGCACCGACAGCGCCGCGGCGATGTCCGGCGCGCTGTCGATCGTTTCCGTGCGCGTGATCGTCACCAGGCGCGTGGGGCAGCGCAGCGTCTCGCGATACAGCGCTCCGTACCACAGCGGCCTTGTGCGGTGCGCGTCCTCGAGCAGGTCAGACACCGCGCGCCATTGCAGCGGCGGGAACTCCTCGCGATCGCATATGGGGTCGGTCGCGAGCCTGAAGACGATGGCCGAGCAGATCGCGGAGATCGCGCGAAGGCTCGTGAAAGGCGAGCCGCTGCTGAACGTCGTCGACGTCGGTCGCGGTTACTGAGCGGCGTTGCGACGATTGATCCACACGTCGGCGCAATGCCGATCGATAACATACGGATATCGATATATCGCGTGGTTTCATTAGTCAGTTATCGACGATCCCCTGATACTAGGCGCTCACCGGAAGCCCGGAATGGCGCTGCCCCCAGGACCGCCACGCCGGGGAAATCGACAGACAAAAAAGGAGACGAACGATGCTGAAGTTACGTACGTGCGCAGCGCTGATCCTGCTCGCCGGCCTGCCGGCCCTGACCTCGGCGCCCTACGTCGACGTGAAGCCGGCAGGCTATCAGAGCGTGATCGACGGCAAGCAGACCGACCTCTACACGCTGAAGAACAGGCAGGGCATGGTCGTGAAGATCAGCAACTACGGCGGCAAGATCGTCGAGCTGCTGGTCCCGGACCGCAACGGCAATCTGGGCGACGTCGTGATGGGGTTCGACACGATCTAGGACGGAAAGAGGTACAACCCGTCCACCGGCGCGATCATTGGCCGCTATACGAACCGAATCGAGAAGGGCCAGTTTACGATGGACGGCAAGCTGTACCAGCTCAGCATCAACAACGGCCCGAACCACCTGCACGGCGGCAAGAAGGGCTCGAGCTTCCGTGTGTTCGACGCGAAGCAGCTCGACGATCACACGCTGCAGATCAACTACGTGTTCAAGGACGGCGAAGAAGGATATCCGGGCAACTGCAGCCTAAAGGTCGTCTATACGCTGACCGACGACAACGCGCTGAAGATCAGGTACGACTCGGTCACCGACAGGAAGACCATCGTCAACTTCTCGAATCACGCGGGCTTCAACCTGAGCGGAGACCCGAGCAACAGCATCGTGAATCACGTGGTGACGATCGACGCTGATACCTTCACGCCGGTCGTCAAGCTGATCCCGACCGGCGAGCGTCGCAGCGTCAAAGGGACGCCGTTCGACTTCACGAAGCCGACGCGCATTGCCGACCTGATCTACACGAAGGACGATCAGCTGAAACAAGGCCAGCAGCTCGCGAACCCGCCTGCCGAAGGCGGCTACGACCACAACTGGTTTCTGAACAAGCGTCCGGGCGAATTGGGGCTCGCCGCGCGCGTGTACGAGCCGACGTCCGGCCGGGTGCTGGAGATCTACACGACCGAGCCGGCGATTCACTTCTACTCGGGCAACGCACTGCCCGGCACCGACGTCGGCAAGGGCGGCAAAATCTACGGATTCCGCAGCTTCTTCACGATGCTCGCCGAGGATCCGGACGATTCGCCGAACGAACCTAACTGGCCGACGACTGTGCTGAATCCCGGCGAGCGGTTCACGGCGACGACGATCTATCAATTCTCCACGGCGAAATCCGCGGGGACACCATGACGATGAAACGCATCTACGCGACGACGGGCGCCTGCGCGGCGGCCGTCGCGATCGCGTGTCACGCCTTGCCCGCGCACGCGGAAGAGATCCGGCTTGCGGACAACGCGCCATACACGATCGACCCCGTTCGCCATCCGGATGCCGATAGCGGCCACAACGGCTTCTTCCTCGACATCGTCAGGCAGATGGCCGCCGCGATGAAGCGGGACATTGCCGTGAAATTCGTCGGCTGGCAGGACGCGCAGGCCGAAGCGAGGGCCGGGCACAACATCCTCTTCTTCCCGTACTCGCGAACCGCCGAACGCGAGCCGAACTACATGTGGGTACAGAAGGTGTGGGATATCGAAGAGGTCTTCGTGTCGCAGTCGGGCGCCGCCGCCATCGATTCCTATGATGCGGGCAACGCGTTGCGGGCGATCGGCGTCGTGGGCGGGTCGACGGGCCACGCCGAACTGAAGAAGCGCGGCTTCTCGAATCTCGAGCTCTACAGCAACGCGGCCGCCGTCACCGAGGCCGTCGCCGCACGCGAGATGGATGCCGCATACAGCGCTGACATCGAACTGAAATTCGCGTGGCGTGCGGCGAAGCATCCGGGGAATCTCGTCGTCGGGAAGACGCTCGCAAGGCGCGCGCTGTACATCGCCGCGTCGAAGGATTCGCCGGAAATCGATCGCGACGCCTGGGCGAAGGCGTTCGACACGGTCAAGCGTGATGGCGTCGTCGATCGCGCCTACGCGTACTACTTCGGCCAGAAATAGCGAAGCACGGAGCGCAGGTGGCTAAATTGGCCGTCTTGCGCTTCCATCAACGTCACTAATACAAAGAATCAGGAGAGAAACTTTTACTACGAACTCCCCCGCCTTGATCGAGCAGCGAGGGCAAGGTCCGCATCCAACGCTGGTGCTTGATCGGCGCGAACACCGTTCAGCGGGCTAAATAGTCTTTATGAAACCGTCTGTTAAGCGGCCTGCATCAAGCGCAGCGGATCATACCAAGCATGCGACCTGCTTTGGCTATAGCGATGCAAGTCCGTTCGCGCGGAAGACTCCATGCACGCCTTTCGCTAAAGCATCGTTCTGAATTGCGCCCGGAACGTTCAAGCGCCGAAGCTCGCATTGGTCGCGAGCGCGTCCGACCGGACGTGTCCCCTCAGGCTGACATTAAGACCCCGCGCCGTGGTGGACACCTGGCGCGCAGAACCGCAAAGGCCGCTCATGGTGACGTTGCCGACGTTGGATCGTCTTCACGACCCAGCAGGCAAGTGACCGCTCATGGCCGGACGCGGGCCGACGGCGAATGCACCAAACCGACCCAGATCGGTCACCCAAAATGATAGAAAGCAGACATTCAGCTATGGTCGGTCGTGAGATCATGCACAAACGAACGTCAATTCATAGAAGACACTTGCGCAACGCTCGCAGGCCCAGAGCCGGTCGGGCTGAATAGACGGTTTGAACCGCCCCGGGAATCGTGGAGGCTGGTTGGTTTAAGTTAATGCCGGTTCAGCGGCAGTTGTTTCAAGTTGCCGATAGTAGTTTGCCTCAGCTTCAGCGGGCGGGATATAGCCGAGGGGTTCCATCAATCGATGATGATTGAACCAGGCC
>NZ_JACHDM010000054.1:0-14480 GCF_014201065.1 Paraburkholderia sp. Cpub6 | reverse complement strand
GGCACCTCGGTCGATGTCACGACCACGGGTGGCAACGGTGCAACGGGCGACCTGGGCGTCGCTTCGATCCTGCGCTGGCAGGGCCCGGCTTCGCTCACGCTTGCGGCATATCGCAATGTCTCCGTCACGAGCGGCACGACGATCGCGAACGACGGCGCGGGCAATCTGACCTTGCGCGCCGACGCTACGGGCGTCGATAACGGTGGCAGCGTCTCCAACCTTGGCACCGTCGACTGGTCGAAGAGCGCCGGCATCGTGAGCCTTCTCTACGACATGAACGGCCGCTACAGCCCCGGCACGCTGCTCGGCAACGCTTCGTGGACCGCCCCGGTCTACAGCGGGCTGGTCACGCAAATCACCGCCTACAAGCTCGTCAATTCGCTGACCGATCTGCAGAACATATCGCTCGACCTCGCCGGCAATTACGCGCTCGGCAAGGATATCGATGCGAGTGCGACGATCCTTACTTCCACCCACTCCAGCGGAGTGGACTTCATCCCGCTGGGCAGCGCGGCCACCCCGTTCACTGGTCAGTTCGATGGGATGGGGCATGTCATCGACCAGTTCAGCCAGAATGAGATTTACTCGCCCTCAGGTACCAAAGCGATTGGCCTCTTTGGCGAGATCGGGACTGCGGGCGTGGTGCGCAACGTCGGCATCACGAACACCGCATTCTATGAGGGACAAGACGACATCCTCGACAACGTGCCGATTGTTATCACTTTCGGCATTCTGGCGGGGCGCAACCGGGGCCTGATTACATACGCATATACGTCCGGCTACCGGGGCGCCACTCACTATGGGAACGCGCCGATCGGCGGCCTGGTGGGCACCAACGACGGTCTGATCGAGCGCTCCTGGAGCAGCGCTACCGTAGGCGACGCCGGTGACGCGGGAGGGCTCGTGGGCGCCAATCTCGGACGGATCGTTCAGTCGTTCGCGACCGGCCAGGTCGTCACGCAGACGTTCGGCTCGCCAGGTGGGCTCGTCGGCGTCAACAGTGGCACGGTGTCTCAATCGTACGCTACGGGTTACGTTCTCGGGCTCTCGGCGGCCGGCGGCCTGGCTTTTGCGAATAGCGGGTTGATCGAGCAGTCATTTGCATCCGGTGACGTGCCAACACGTTCCTATCAAGGTCCGTTTTTCCACCCCATTTTCGGCGGAATCGTTGCGTATGGTGCCGGCGGCACACTTGCAAGCAACGTCTACTGGGACAAAGAGACGACAACACAAACGGCGAGCACTGGAGACGTCTCTCAACTGCCTGCATCAAACGGTCTTACTACTGCCCAAATGAGCAATCCGTCGAGCTTCGACGTGTCCTGGGACTTCAGCCCGACAGGCGTGTGGGTCATGCCGGCCGGCGCGACCCATCCGATCCTGCGCTGGCAACTGGCCCAGTAGGCGCTGCTGAGAACCCGCGGCCTGCACGAGCCGGGCTCCGCTGCGTCACGCGACGGCATCTCAACGGCAGCTTCTTGGGGGAGGAGCCGACGTTCGAATGTCTGCCTGAACACGCGCGCGAGCGTCCGATGATGGCCGATCGCGGAAGCCGCAATCAAGCGGTGAGCCCTGCTTTCGCCTCCGTCAAGCCGGGTGCAGTAGTTTGCCTCGGGAACAGCGCCGCCAAAGCGGCTCAATTCTGGATGTTTTCCTCGCAATCGTTCCAGTACCGCAGCGGGTCGCGATGTTGCGGATAGCGTAAGTTGAGCCACGCTGACAGCCTGGTCCAATCTGGATGATTGGTACCGGTCTGAGCGGACCAGATCGATGACCGCTCAAGAATTTGACCGTTCCCGCGATCACGGACAAGCAGGCTGGATAGTCCGCTTGAACTGTTCGCTTGTGACTCAATAAGATACCGCGGCAGAATTTTGAGTTCAGCATCCGCAGCCCAACCGTATAAGGCGCGGACCACGCCAGACGGATCTCTCAGCTCTATGGGGCCGCTTTCCGGGCGAACGGCTGTCCATCCTTCGGGAAACTCGGTGACAACCTCGTTTTTACCTTCCCTCACCCACTTCACGCGCCATGCCCGGACCATCGCCTCGCGCATGCGAGACACCGACTCGTAGCCAACAGGCAACACGATCGCCATCGGAAGCGTAATGAGGTTGTCTTTCCAGAGTTTGGTTTCGTCGTCGACGCGCTCGACCACGTCGAATGCTCCTGCTTCGAATGGGTTCTCGGGCCGGCCCGATACTCTCACGTTGCCGCCGGGCAATCCCTCGAAAAGGCGCTCAGCATCATGGCGGGTAAGTTTTGTCTTTCCTTTCTTCATGGGTCTTCCTACAGCAAGGTTGTTGTCTCGCTAACGCCTGGGCCCTCATGATTCGGCCACTGCCGGCCGCGCGATTCCCGCCGACTTCGTCAGGGTTTCGCATCCTCGGGCTTGGGGCTCCAGGCCGCAGCCAAGCGGCTTTGTACAGCGACGAGTTGATCATCGGTGGTCGCCACCAGCCACAAACGTGAGTGCTCCGCGATTTGGCGGTTGTGGTCCTTCAACGGTCCCATTGTGAAAGCACTGTCAAGCCCGGCCCGTGGGCCCGGTCGACGAGCCAATGAATGTCCCGCTCGCGTCCGGACAGCGTCTCGCGTCGCTCTTTGAATTCTTCCCGCATGGAGTTCCTTTAACCTGTCCATGGCCACATCAAAGCTGTGACAAGCTACGAGCACTACACCAACATCTTAGACGATGTAGTTCATGGTCGAGACTGTTGTACTTGCAGCGCGATATCTCCCGCACGAGTGTAGTGCTCGGAGCGTGCTCATTGGAGGACGCGCCCCGCCACATGCCCGGGCGCGTCCTGTCGCAACAAGCCGAGCATTCGGCTGACGACGGTCCTCGGCAGCTCCTGTTTTATCAGTGGGCAGCGCCAGAAAAAGCAACGTGGTGGTTGAGCCCCAAACCGGTTAGATTCGTGACAGGGACAACGCCGAACGGCGAACTCTATAGACACAGAAAACAGAAGGATCACCGTAGACTTCGACCGCCTTATGCGGGCTACCGCAGCTTCTTGTGCCATTGCGGAGGTGCTAGGGCCTGTTTACATATGGAACGCACGTGCGAATGCCCGCTATCGGCCGTCCCCCAAGGGGACTTCCTTCGGGGCGCAGGGCAAGGAGTAAGGAGCGCAGCGTGGCCGCGCCACGTGAGCGACGCACGACGCCGCCATGCGGCCGATAGCGGGCATTCCCCTGGAATGAAATTCAGAACTGGGGTTGCCGCGAGAAGGGCCGCTCGCTGCGTCATGCTCCTTGCGAGCGGCCCTTCTCGCGGCAACGCACGTGCGTTCCATATGTAAACAGACCCTAGGAGCGGCTCATGCCTCCAGACTGACGTAGGGATGCTGCCGAGCACAATCCAAAGCCCCGCCTTACGAGTCCACACTGCTGTGTCGAGTGACCGAAGCGTGGCTCAGAAAAGACAAGCATCGATTCGGCGCGACTGTCTCGATGTGGCCGGTCACTGCCTCATGCAATCGGCATATGCGGCCCGGACTTCGCCGCGCAGCCATGGGACTGCTCGCGACCCTGTAAACGGCCCGTCAGTTTTACCAAAAACGGCCGTTCAACAAACGCGGCTAACTTAGGAAGCGATTCGCGCTCCTTCCGCTCCACAGCAGTTCATCCGGAAGGCTTATCAGTGCTTTGTCGGGTAATCAAACTGTCTGCGAGAGCCTTCGATTCAAGGGCCAGCAGTATCACCGTCGATTTCGTTTGCATGATCTGTTTCACGGCACTTGCAGAAAGCCGATGGTGGCCACGCCATGCAAACCATAGCGCCGTGCAGGTAGCGCGCGATCTACACGCCAGCCAGCGCTGGCAACTCTGTCTCGTACGACGTGCGCTCGGACCGGCGGTTCATCTGTGGTTGATGCATCACGTGGCTCGGATTCGGCACACTATCGACGCGCCTCTGTAAGCGCGACGGATAGCGGGCTTTTTTCCTGTCGAGAATAGCCCGACTCAAAAACTCAGCGCTATACGCTTTCAGCAAGTGCGCATGATGCGCTTCAATGTACGCGGCAATCTGTTCCTGTTCGCCGTGAATTGGGGCCAGCGACGTCAGCGTGCGCTCATCCCAACGGAAGCGCAGGCCGAGTTCTTCGAAAGCGGCGTTATAGGCGCAAAGTTGCGCCTCGACTTCCGCATCATGCGCGCTGTCTCGGGCATCGAATTGAGAGGGGTTCATGGTCGTCTCCTTCCGGCAAATGGCATGACCGAGAATAGAAGATCGGATAGATAAACAATAATTAAAGTTTTTTCGAGAAATGGTAGGTTTTCACTTATACATGTAATTTCGTGTATCGCAGTCACGATGCGAAAGACACTCGCCCTCGTGTCGCACCGCGCACCGGTCCAGCATCACGATAGATATGACGATATCCAAGGCCGCGACAACACGGGCGCACAAGTTCTTCGTCGGATGCGTCGGCCCCTTGTATTAGGGATGCTTAATGCAAATCATAAAATGTTTTAACTTTCGCTTATCGTCATTTTCGCGCAGCATCCCCTCACACCCGCTGCACGCCAATAGCTTTCACCCCCACTGTTGTGCGTTCAACGAGTAAGAACTTTCGTTAGTGCGCTTTTCTCTGGCCGACCATTGGCGCCTCTTTGCTCGCAGACATAGCAGCGACGAAGCGATTCGATCACGTAAGTCCAACGCGCCGCTCGAGTGCGACGGAAAATACAGGAGACGAAAGACATGGGACATTCCAACGGATCGGCGAGCGGTCGTCCAGCGTTCTGGCATCACCGGTGGATTCAACTCACGATCGGCATCTTATGCATGGGGCTGGTCGCGAACCTGCAATACGCGTGGACGCTGTTCGTCGTCCCGATGGATAACGCTCACCACTGGGGCCAGGCGGGAATCCAGACCGCATTCACCATCTTCATCGTCACCGAAACCTGGCTCGTTCCCGTAGAAGGCTGGCTCGTCGACAAGTTCGGACCGCGCCCGGTGGTGACCGGCGGCGCGCTCTGCGCGGCGATCGGCTGGATGATCAATGCTCATGCAAGCAGTCTCACCGAACTCTACATCGCGGCAGTCATCGCCGGTATCGGCGCGGGCTGTGTGTATGGCACCTGCGTCGGGATGGCACTCAAATGGTTTCCGGACAAGCGCGGTCTCGCAGCCGGGTTGACGGCGGCAGGCTTCGGCGCCGGCGCAGCGGTCACGGTGATTCCGATTGCCAACATGATCCAGCGTTCGGGCTACGAGCATACATTCATGTTCTTCGGCATTTTCCAAGGCGTCTGCATCCTGCTGCTCGCCACCATGCTCGTACGGCCTAAACCGCCTGCCTACGCGGTCGCGCCTAAACGTATTGTCGCGAGCAAGATCGACTACACGTCCCGCGAAATGATCCGTTCGCCGCTGTTCTGGGTGCTCTATCTGATGTTCGTATTCGTCGCGGCCGGCGGCATCATTGCAACCGCTCAGCTCGGACCGATCGCCAAGGAATACGGCTTCGCCAGAATGCCAGTCAGCCTGCTGGGTATCACGCTACCGCTTCTCACGATGACGCTGTCCATCGACAATCTGTGCAACGGTTTCACTCGCCCTCTGTGCGGCTTTCTATCGGACCGCATTGGCCGTGAAAACACCATGTTCATGATCTTTCTCGGCGAAGGCGTCGCACTGCTCGGTCTGATGCAGTTCGGCCATAACCCGTACGCGTTCATGTTCTTCGCCGCCGCCGTATTCCTTTGCTGGGGCGAAATCTTCTCGATCTTCCCGGCGACCTGTGCGGACACGTTCGGCAGCAAATACGCCGCAGCGAATGCGGGGACGCTCTACACCGCGAAAGGGACTGCTTCGATGCTGGTGCCGGTTGCATCGGTGCTATCCGCGAACGGTGGATGGAGCACCGTGTTTATCTCAGCGGCCGTGATATCGATCGCGGCCGCCGTATCCGCGAAATTCATTCTCGCCCCCATGAGAAAGCGCTGGATCGAAAACTCAGGCGCGCCGGCCGGAGTGGCCGTCGCCGAGGCACGGCTGCAACCGTCGTCCGGCGGCTCGTCTGAATGAATGACCCCGTGAGCACGCCGCTCACGATCCAACTCATCACGCCCCGCTACCCAGGAGAGATGTCATGGCAGAAGCCGACCAGCCCACAACAGACGCTACGTCACAACAACAGGCAAGCGAAACGACCGATGGATTCCATCTCGTCATCGACGCGCTGAAACTGAACGACATCAACACCATCTTCGGACTGGTCGGTATTCCCATCACCGACCTGGCTCGGCTTGCACAAGCGGAAGGGATGCGTTTCATCGGCTTCCGTCATGAACAGCACGCAGGCAACGCGGCGGCGATTTCCGGCTACATCACGCAGAAGCCGGGCATTTGCCTGACCGTGTCGGCGCCGGGCTTTCTCAACGGTTTGACCGCCCTCGCCAACGCAACCACGAACTGTTTTCCGATGATCCTGATCAGCGGTTCGAGCGAACGCGAAATCGTCGATCTGCAGCAGGGAGATTACGAGGAAATGGATCAGTTGAACGCGGCCAGGCCTTACGCCAAGGCCGCATATCGCGTGCTGCATGCAGAAGACATCGGCATCGGCGTGGCGCGGGCGATCCGTGCAGCGGTGTCTGGCCGGCCGGGTGGCGTCTATCTGGACTTACCGGCCAAGCTGCTCGCTCAAACGCTAGACACCGTCAAGGCGCAGCAGTCGCTGGTGAAAGTGGTCGACGCCGCGCCGCGTCAGTTGCCGGCGCCGGAATCGGTCAAGCGTGCGATCGACGTGCTGAAAAGCGCAAAACGTCCGCTGATCCTGCTCGGCAAGGGGGCGGCGTATGCCCAAGCTGACGCGGAAATCCGCGCTTTCGTCGAACAAAGCGGCATTCCGTATCTGCCGATGTCGATGGCCAAGGGCTTGTTGCCCGACACGCACGAGCAATCCGCATCGGCAGCGCGCTCGTTCGTGCTGCAGGAAGCCGATGTTGTCTTGCTGATCGGAGCGCGTCTGAACTGGCTGCTGTCGCATGGCAAGGGTAACGCGTGGGGCGCGGCGCCGAAGAAGTTCGTGCAGGTCGATATCTCGCCAACCGAAATCGACAGCAATGTCGCGATTGCCGCGCCGGTGATCGGCGATATCGGTTCGTGCGTGGCGGCACTTCGCGCCGGCCTCGATGCGAATTTCGCAAAACCAGGTGTCGAATGGACCGGTGCGATCGCCGAGCGCAAGAACAGAAATCTCGCGAAGATGGCCGCTACGCTCGACAAGAACCCGTCTCCGATGAATTTCCACAGTGCTTTGCGTGCGATCCGTGACGTGCTGAAGACGCGCCCGGACATCAACGTCGTCAACGAAGGTGCCAACACGCTCGACTACGCGCGCAGCATTATCGACATGGCCGAGCCGCGTAAACGCTTCGATTCGGGCACGTGGGGAATCATGGGTATCGGTATGGGTTTCGCGATCGGCGCGGCGGTAACGACCGGCAAACCGGTGGTCGCGATCGAAGGCGACAGCGCCTTCGGATTCAGCGGTATGGAACTCGAAACGATCTGCCGTTACGACTTGCCGGTTTGCACGGTCGTATTCAACAACAACGGCGTATATCGCGGCACCGACGTGAACCCGACGGGCGGCAAGGACGTCGCGCCTACGGTGTTCGTGAAGGGTGCGCGCTACGACAGGATGATCGAGGCATTCGGCGGCATCGGCTACCACGCGAGCACCCCGGAAGAACTGACGAAGGCACTACTCGAGGCAATCGCATCCGGCAAACCGAGCCTGATCAATGCCGTTATCGATGAAGCAGCCGGCACAGAGAGCGGCCGCCTGACCAATCTGAATCCGCAAAGCGCGGCAATGAAAAAGTAATCGGATTAACCAAGGAGATACCAACATGACCAAACCTCTCGAAGGCATCAAGATCATCGACTTCACGCATGTTCAGGCCGGTCCCGCGTGCACCCAGTTGCTCGCCTGGTTCGGTGCTGACGTGATCAAGGTCGAAAGGCCAGGTTCTGGCGATGTCACGCGCAACCAGTTGCGCGACATCCCGGATGCCGACGCGCTGTACTTCACGATGCTTAACAGCAACAAGAAGTCGCTGACGCTCGACACGAAGAAGCCGGAAGGCAAGGAAGTGCTCGAAAAACTGATCCGCGAATCCGATGTTCTGGTCGAAAATTTCGGACCGGGCGCATTGGACCGGATGGGTTTTTCCTGGGAACGTCTGAACGAACTCAACCCCAAGATGATCGTGGCCTCAGTGAAGGGTTTCAGCGACGGTCACCACTACGACGACCTGAAGGTCTACGAAAACGTTGCGCAATGCGCGGGCGGAGCGGCCTCCACCACCGGCTTCTGGGACGGTCCGCCGACCATCAGTGCCGCGGCGCTCGGCGACAGCAACACAGGCATGCATCTGGCGATCGGCATTCTGACTGCACTGCTGGGGCGCGACAAAACCGGCAAGGGCCAGAAGGTCGCTGTGTCGATGCAGGACAGCGTGCTGAACCTGTGCCGCGTCAAGCTTCGCGATCAGCAGAGGCTGGAGCGAGTGGGATATCTCGAGGAATATCCGCAGTATCCGCACGGCGAATTCGGCGATGTGGTGCCGCGTGGCGGCAATGCGGGCGGCGGTGGGCAGCCGGGTTGGGTGCTCAAATGCAAGGGCTGGGAAACGGATTCGAATGCCTACATCTATTTCACGATCCAGGGTCATGCATGGGAGCCGATCTGCAAAGCACTCGGCAAGCCCGAGTGGATCGATGACCCAGCCTATAAAACCGCTGAAGCGCGTCAACCGCATATCTTTGAGATCTTTAAAACCATCGAGGCCTGGCTCGCCGACAAGACCAAATTCGAAGCGGTCGACATCTTGCGTAAGTTCGACATTCCGTGTGCGCCAGTGCTGACGATGAAGGAACTGGCCAACGATCCTTCATTGCGCGCGAGCGGGACGATCGTCGAAGTACCGCACAAGAAACGTGGCTCGTATCTGACCGTCGGCAGCCCGATCAAATTCTCGGACATGAAGCCGGAGGTCACTGCGTCGCCGCTGCTCGGTGAGCATACGGACGAAGTGCTGGCCGGCCTTGGCTACAGCAAGCAGGAGATCTTCAATCTACGCGAAGTCAAAGCAGTTTAGCGGCGTCACGCAGGCCGGGATTCTGGCTCTGATGTGCGGATGCGGCGCCTCTGACGGTGCCGCATTCGATTCAAATCCACGTTTTTTCTTTGGAGGGGCGCCGTGCAAACTGCCATCGACTTTCAGCAACTTGCCAACGCAATCGGCGACGCGATCATCATCTCCGATGCCGGCGGCGGCATCACGTTCTGGAACCCCGCGGCCGAACGCATGTTTGGCTTTACGCAAAGCGAGGCGCTCGGCAAGTCGCTGGACCTGATCATTCCAGAACGCTTGCGCGGCCGCCATTGGGACGGCTATCACAAGACCATGGCCACGGGCGAAACCCGTTACGGCAATGATGTGTTGCGTGTCCCCTCCGTGCATAAAGACGGACGGTCAATGTCGATCGCATTTACAGTTGCATTGCTGCATTCGCCGCAAAATGAACTCAACGGCATCGTCGCCGTGATCCGCGACGAAACCGCCCGTTTCCAACAGGATCGCTTGCTACGCCAGCGTCTTGCGGAGTTAGAAGCATCCGCGGGCGTGTGAGCGGTTGGTTGAATGCGCGGTCCACGTTCTGAGTCTGCCGCCAGGGCGGCGGAGTTGGGCAATGCCCTGGATTTTTGCGGATCGTCGACGATCTTGGGGATGTCGTCGAATACCGGTAGTGGCCGGACCCGGAAGTTCATCGGGCGCTGGTGAACTCTGCGGCTCCCGTTGACGGGCGAGTTTCCGTAGTCGACCCCTATGCTCAGGTCGCAACTATGCGCAGATGGTCATCGCGAGCGCGGCCAGCCCCTTAAGGGGTGCGGTAGGAGCTGGCGAAACCTACGCATAGTTACAGCGTCCGCAGGAATCGAATCAAAGCGTCCGGTGCTTGATACCGGCGAATCCTGGCATCGGGCGCCTCGAGCCGACCGAGTGCTCTCTCCTTCATCGCGAGGTCAGCTTCGACGTAGCGATGGGTTGTCATCGGGCTCTCGTGACAGAGCCACAAGGCGATCACGTTGAACGGAACGCCCGCCTGCAACAGGTGCATCGCGGTCGTATGTCTCAAGATGTGCGGTGAGACGCGCTTCTTGAGGAGGCTGGGCTGCTCCATACTCGCGCGGCTCGAACCGCTGCAGCCAGCGCAGGAACGTGCGCAGCCTCTTCAGCCGTCGCGCCCAGGTCCGCGAGATTGCTCTCGTGGCGGTCGCTTCGGGCCCAGGCGGCCATGATTTCCACCGTCAAGGCGCCGCGATGGCCGGCAGCGTGGACATGGCGTGCGAAGCTGCGTAGGACGTAGCCATCATCGGATGTGGCTGAATTTTCGGTCGGCGTAAACATGTACAGATCACTGACCTGGGATCGGGGCAAAGAGATGGCTGGGCACAAGCGCTTCACGGTGGCTACTGACATCGCAGTTTACTTCTGCGATCGGCAGCATCCATGGCAACGCGGCTCGAACGAAAACACGAATGGATTGCTGAGGCAGTACTTCCCGAAAGGTACCGATCTCTCCGTCTACTCACAGGCCCGGCTTAATGCAGTAGCAAGGCGGCTCAATGAACGCCCTCGGAAAACACTAAACTTCGACACACCAGCTGAGCGATTTCATCAAACTGTTGCATCGACCGGTTGAATCCGCAACCCAAAAGGGACGTTCGATTTCTCCGAAAGCGGTCGTTCAGCGTGAAGGAGAACTGCTAGCTATCTCGTGCTTCGCCTGTCGCGTAATCAAGCCGATACACAGTTCGATTGAAATCCACGGCTTCGATGTGGTCTGGCAGCAAGCGAAAGGCTTCCGAGAATACGTCCGCGCCAGATGCCTGCCACATGAGTTGTCCCTCTAGTGACAGGCGAGAAATCTCAAGTTCCCCATGTGAAATGAGAGCACCCCGACCATGTTCCCAGTGGATACCGAAGCACGTGGCCATATCTACTTGGGTTGACCATACCAGCCGATGCGGCAGCGTAAACGCGAGGCAGGCCACGTGATCGCCGACCGCAAGATAAAGCTTGTCGTCGAGCACTAGCGCAGAATGACCATGCACTGATGAGCAGCCTCCACCCGCGCCAACGACCATTATCCCGCTACCGTTCAGGGCTATCCCATGGACAGATATTGGGGTGTCTGGCGTGAGCAGTACCTCAATCTCATACGAACGCGCATTGTCTTGTGACTTAAACGAGTACGTGGGCTCGTCAACAACGCTAAGTAGGCCAAACTCGGTGTTGATTTGTTGCACTTCGAAGTGTCGTCGGTTTTGGTGAGTCCGATTGTCGACGATTTGGGCATCGGTGTCGAACGACCGTTTGTGGCCGAGCGGCGACATCCTCGAAGACCTTCACATTCGGACGATCTTCGGGGGACATTGAGCACGGTTACCGGCCTGCGCTCAGTTCCTGCTGTCGCCGCACTCGCGCGTCCTCCTCAAAACGTGTCTCTTCGAGTTCCTGCAGCACGCCATCGAGGTCTACAGGTTGCGTGTCGACCTCGATGCGGACGGTCAGTTCGGCATCGCCATGCAGCCGGCCTCCTTCGAAGAGCGTCCAGATCTCCGTGCCATAATTTGCGGTGAGTATTTGCGGGGCAAATCGCCCGAAGTACGCGGCCAGGTTGTCGACGGCACGCTTGAGCATCGAGGCGGCTTCATTGTTGCCGGCTGCGTCGACGAGCCCGGCGGGCAGCACCCGACCCGAAGCTGTCTATCGATCGCAGAAGATCAAGTGGCCGGTATGCGAAGGCGGATTCAACCGGCCACTGGGTCCAGATCAGAGCCGGTTCCCCATGCGGAGGTTACGCGGGACACCTGGCTGGGCACTAGACGGCCGCTTCAGCATAGCTGCCCGCCAGTTCCCGGTCAGTACCGCTTTTTCGGCGGCAACGACCGTTTGATCTGCTTGCGCAGGCGTGCCGCTGCAGCAGCTTTTTTGCGCTTGCGTTCTGCGGTAGGTTTTTCGTAGGCTGTCCGGGCACGAAGCTCCGGAATCAAGCCGGTGCGCTCGATCGCGCGACGGAAACGGCGTATTGCAACTTCCACGGGTTCGTCGGGTTTCAGAATTACGGTAGTCAATTTTTTCCTTGGTTGAGCGCTCGCCGGGTAACTGCTGCCGCGGCAGGCGCACTATGAAGACATCTCTTGTTCGTCCGATCTCACCTCGATCGTGCCACCGTGTGCCGCGGCTATTTAGCAGCGCTCGTGGCACTGCAAGATCACTGACGCTTCGAAGCCTCCTTCTTCAGCTTCTTCGCGTCCTTCTTTTCCTTCGGCGTTCTCGTGGCGACTTTCTTTTCCGTCTTCTTGGCGTCATGGGCTTTGCTCACGATGGCCTCCTTTTATGTCGAATTTGACAGTGTACGACGTAACGCCCCTTTCGGCAGGGATGGGTTGACTCAAAAATACGCCGAGGCGCTCGCAATTAGGTCGCGTGCCTGCCGCGCGGTTGCCCTGCCGGTCGACATAAAGCGGAACTGAAATCAACGTGGAAGCACCGAGGTTCGCCGGATCGACGTGCGGTCCGATTTCGATGCGGTTAGGGTAATGGCCGCTCAGCTCGTCAATGAGGACGTGCTGGCTCGTCACGAAGAATAGTCGCCTCTCTCGGGAAGAAAAAACCGCTCGGGCTCGTCACCATCGTATCCTGCGGAACGTATGCAATCGGATAGCCGTTAGCAGCAGTGAGAATCCATGAAATTTTCCTGCCCGTTTGGCCTTATCTCGATGCAACCCGAAAGGCGTAATCGGCGGCTCTCGACGGTGGTCCCTCAGATCACTCTGGAACCGCAATATCGCCCTTCACGAGTTGCCAGCCGTACACCTCGGCAAAATTCTTCGCGCTCTGTGGATCGTCGAATAGAGGCATGTCCGGGCAACCGCAAAACGGATAGATGACCCGCTTGTCGTAAAGGCGGGTCACCTTCAAGGTCGGAACGGCGCCATTTATCGTCCGGCGGGACGAGGCGACGACCTCATAGTTCTTCTCGCCTAGCATAGATGCTGCATTCACGTTTCCTCGCGCATTGGACCGTATCGCCGTTCGCTCATAGATCACGCATAGACTGCCCGTCAACCTCGCCATCAATCAGGCGCTCCGCATAGTCGTTGGATGCCCTGCGCGCCTCGCCCGCATCGCCAAACGGCGCACGATGTGGGATCCGAAATACGCGGCTGGCCGTCAGTGTGTCGTCGGTGCCTCGGCGGCATATCCTGACGGCAGCGTCAAAGCCGGCATCATAGTCGAATGACCCAACGGCCTCCCGGGGAATGTGGGAATAGACGAGGGGATAGATCTCCAACCCTCTGTAAGTTCTGACGTACTCGCTCATGATGTAGTCCAAAGGTGTGAGCCATGACGAGAGGTAGCCGGGGACCGCCCAGCGTGTGGCAAATGGGCGATTGCCGCAAACGAAATGGCGACGCAGCGCGCCGCAGAGCTCGGGAGGGAGCAACTATCGCAGCGGCGCAGCTAGCGGAATCGGCGTCCGGAGAGGGAATATCGCTTCCTCTGGAACGAGGAGAGAGCTGACCAGCAGTAGACGGGAATCAAGTGCCGCCCGTGGAACGCGAACTCCGAGGGACGACGGGCATGAGAGAAGCCTAGAACCGACGCAAGCAGTATACCACCCGGCCCTGTAGTGGGCCGCCCCCTTTTTATCGAGCGTCAGACCAAGCGCCGGTGATCCGTGGTTTCGGATTAGCATCGTAGTCCGGCGGCCATGCCGCTTGGGACCGCGGCCGATGGTGATCGTACGAAATCAAGTTCGGTGACTAACCGATGTTAGCCCCGCATCGCGAACGTCTGCTGCCAGAAGCGCTCGCGACATTGGAATGCTGAATCGTCCGGAACTGGATCAGCGAAATTTGACTGCCGGGTTGCGTACTGAATCGCGCAATGACGCTCGGACAATCGAGGCGGGAGTGCCTTCGGGGAGGCGTTACGGGAAAGACTCAGCGAACCGCCCGCAACCCTTCCCGCCTGCCAGACTGGAAGCTACCCATGCAAACCATGGAGGGTGACATGATGTCCGTCTACGTGGTGAAGACCGGTGAGCAGTTCCTCTGCACCGCCGAGGACGGGGACATCGGCATGGCATCGGCGATCGAAAATGCCACGTCCTTTCTTTCGTATGAGGAAGCGGAAAAAGCGGCAAACGAGCACGCCGACTCCGGATACGAAATCGTAGCCGTCTGCGTTGTCGGACACTGACGCGGAGTCCGCTGGGGCGCTCAGCGAGGGAGGCCACTACCAATTTCTCTGGCGCCGCGCGATATGGTGCTCCGGTCGACAGTAAGCGGTCCATCTTCGACGTCTATCGGCTGGCGGCATGAGCGAGGAGCATAGGTGTCCACCTACGTGGAGGTGGACACCTATGGCTGGCAATG
>NZ_JACHDM010000053.1:0-14597 GCF_014201065.1 Paraburkholderia sp. Cpub6 | reverse complement strand
TCATCGTGAGTCTGTTCCGTAAACTGCCTTCTTCTATAACGTCCTCGGCTACGCCAGCGATGACCACCGAGCTGAATAAATCAGCGTTTCCCTAGGCCTATTCTCGGTTCGCCCGCTATCCTGCGTCATCAGACTCCTCGCCTGACTCCAACTGGCGTAGCCGAGCAAGAAGGACAATACCTCTACCCGTTCGACCGTGGCCTGGAGTTCTTCAATGCGAGCGGAAAACTTCTGCTCATCGAATCCGGCGGAGGTACTCGAGGCTCACGACACCTCGCGCCTCGCTCAGATGAGCGCAGGGGGCAGCCTTCTACTACGCCCGCTCAACGTTGAAAGCTGCCTCATCTTCATATGCTGATTGGGAAATGCCACGCGGGTGGCATTGCTTGCAGACAACGGCCAGATAATCAACGTCGATCGTCCGTGAAACGAAGGTTCCTTCGTCGACTGACTCGTCCTGGAGGTACGTAAGATGAAACTCGGTCATATCGACGGGTTCAGCGCACTTGGCACAGCTTTCGACAGGCCCTATGTCCGGGTACCGGATCGGCACCCCCTCTTTAGCCATCACTTCATCGCGACGCTTTTCCAGACAGGCCCTGGAACAGTAACACTCCAGACCTTCTGCATCAGCAATCTCGATCACAGGCAGTGATTTAGTGAAGTCCACCCGCTCCCATTCTCGCGTAATACTGAATACTCTCCCCTTGAATCGAATGTTGCACGTAAAACATTCATACTCATCTTCCGGTATCGAGTTCATAATGATCTCGCGAATGCAGGCTAGTGAGCATGTTAGGTCAAATGTTTCGTGACGGCGCGCCGCGTATTCAGCGCCTTGCGGCGATAACGCCGCTTATCACGGCCAGGCCGCGCTGGCAGCAGGGACTCTCCCCCGTTCTCCCTTCGTTGCGCCGCTCTGCCCGGCCGTGACGCCGCCGGCCGGGTCCGGTGTGCGGCTTCCCGCGTCGGCCGTGCACAGGATCGCACCAGGGTTTATACTGAATCCGTCTCCTCCATGTCTCCACATGGATTCCGGCCCGCCGCGCCCGGGCCTTTTTTTGTTGGCCGGGCGTCGGCGCGGGGCGACGGGGGCATCCCCCTCTTCTCCGGACTGATTAGGCAGATGCCGGCCCCACTGCGGCCGCTCGGGACGCCGGAGATCAGGCACCGGGTATCAGAGTCCGGCAGTCGCCAGGTACCGCCACTTTAATGACAAAAATTCGGCCAATGCCGACATTGGCGCGCTCTGGTTTCTACGTCGGCAATATGGCGGACTCCTGACGGTGGCAGCATCGAGCAACCCTACGGCAGCTTTCCGCATCAGCGAACTCACACTCTCGACCCGTTAGAGTCACTCAGAACTTCCTTCCTACCGTCCGCAATCGGCGCAGCACGAGACGCTCGCCGTTGCCTCATCGGCCTCGGGCTTCGTCACAGGGTCTTGGGGGACGACGTCGACAACCTGATAAGGGGACCCAGTTTCGACAGGTTCGATGATGGCAGAGAGTCCCGCTTCTGCTCTGGCATGGCGTTCGAACAAGGCGAGAAGTTCGGGGCGCAGCCCATCGCCGCGTTGGGCTGCGAGAGCGTGAAGGGAAAGAAATGGCAACATGATTAAACTCCATTCTGAGCGCCTCGCGCCGACTTGCGTCCATTGCAGTCAGGTTGACAAGGCTTGGTGCCGATTCGTCGAAAGCGGTACATCGTCTCTGCGCCGGCGAGCGACCGCGACAAATGTAGGTCGCGGTCACTCGCGTGTCTGGTCAACTCATGATTGGCGCCATCGCGGTTTCGATGCGAGCCGCCTGGTTCTCGGTGATCATGCTGCCGAGGATCTGTCTGAAGCGGGGCTCCTGCACGCCAGAAATGATGTATTGCCACCTATAGGCCGCAAGCAGACCGGTGCGCACGGATTCCTCGTCGCACTGCAAGAACGATCTTCCGCAAACTTTGAGGAAGTAGTCCGCGTCGGCCCGAGCCTGCATCTGGAGCAGACCGTCGACGGCACCGACCAGTTCGATCAGATCAGTCACCGCACTGTCGCGTTCCTCAAACGAGATTTGGGCGTGTTCGCGTCGCCACTCCATTTCATCGAGAATCGCGTGCTGCGACTCCTCTCGCCAGTGGTAAAGAAAGACGTCCTTCCACAACTCGGACGAATTTGCGTCGTCGCCGATGCTCCCGCGATAGTGCGCCAGCACGAAGAGCTCGATATGACAGGTCAGGGCGAGCACGGCCCACGTGGACTTGGCGAGGACAAGCGATGCGACGCTATTCGGCTCCGGTAAAAAGGCGTAGCCGTCCGGCATGCCCTCTGCACACATGCGCTCGATGCGGCGAAACAGCTCCTGGTGCTTGAGCTCTTCATCACCGAACCGTACGAGTGCTTCCAGCGCGTTCTGGTCGCCCAGCCGGTAATTGCCGCTCACCTCCAGCACCTTGGCCGCGATGAAGCGTTCCACCAAGCCGAACATGTTAGCGTAGGTCCGGCCCTGAATCTGACTGAGCAGGCGTTGTTCCTCAGCGGTAAGGACGAGGAGACGATCGACCTTCGAAAGAGCGTCTGGCAGGAACCTCTCGGTAAAGTCAAAGGATCGACCGCGAATCACATCGCGGTCGATGTCCCAGCGAACGCGCTTGGAGGCTGCGATGCACTGGGCGTAGCGGTCGGTGTCGATTTGACGCCCGTTATTCAGCATTTCCATTGAAATTTCTCCAGTCATTTGAGATTGAACTACGCCTTGCACGTTCGACGCGGCCCGGACAGGAAAGGCCCGCCGTCCGATCGAAACCATGTGGGGCCGCCAGGCAACGAGCCTTCGGCCCGTAGGGTGCACGCGACGCGGTGCCTGGCTAGCTGCGTCGCAGCGCTGCAAAAACGATTTCCGTCCTGGATTCGGGGCTCCGCGGGCGTCGCCCGTTCAGCCACGTCATGCATGGCCACCCTGGCAGCGCCGAAACCGTTCGGCGCTGCCAAATGCGGCGGCAGAGCATCGCGTTGACCCTTGTCGGCAGACGCCGTGCTTCCTCCTTTCGGGCGGCGGAACATCGATTTGATGTGAAGTGTCCGTGGGAGACGTCATTGATCCGTGAATTGCGTGCTGAGCCGCGTAAAAAAGCCGTCAAAAGAAGTCAAACGCATGCGACGCCGGTGTGGGGAGAACCGGCGCGGGGATCGAATGCGGTGCGCCCGCCAGGAGTAAACTCTTCAAGGGACACTTCACCTCACCCCTGACATGAACCGGCTCACGATCGCAGTCCTCGGAGGTCTGAACATCCAGCTCGCCGGGGCTGATATGCCGCTGGATTTTCCGACACGGAAGAGCAAGGCCTTCCTGGCTTACCTTGCCCTGTCTCCCGGCATGTTGCGCTCACGTGAGCAACTGGCTGCAACGTTCTGGGACCGCAGCGCAGAGGAGCAGGCGCGTGCGAGTCTGCGGCAGACCCTTTCGAGCTTGCGCAGGACACTGCCGAGCGTGCTCCCGCTGTTCAATGCAGACTCAGATGCCATCTGGCTCGACGCGCGCGCCGTGGAAGTCGACGCGTTGCGATTCGCGCAACTCTCGGTTGAGCGCTCCAGCGACTCCCTTGAGCAGGCGGTTGCACTCTACCGGGGTGAACTGCTCGACGGGTTCAGCCTGCGTGAAGAACACTTCGAGCAGTGGATGACGGCTGAGCGACGGCGTTATCACGAGTGTGCGGTGCAAGCCTTCTCTGAACTCGCCAGCCACTACGAGCGAGTTGACCATTTCGATGGCGCGATCGCGATTGCCGGGAGATTGCTGGCGCTCGATCCCTTGCTCGAATGGGCTCATGCTGCGCTCATCAGGCTGTATTCGCGGACCGGCCGCCGAGATGCCGCCCTTCGTCAATTTCAGGAGTGCGCTCGCATTCTGAGCGTCGAACTCGGGATTGCCCCAGCCGAGGAAACACAACGACTGGCGGCGGAAATTCACCGCGAATTTACCCCTCGGGGCGTGCCCCGCGCGACAATCGCGCCCCCGGTCGCCCACCAGCGGTTCGCCGGACCGTCGGGGACCGCCCTGGCCCCGGGAGAGGGACCAGACGAGCCCGCCCCGGTGCTTCCCGCCGAGCGCAAGCAGCTCACTGTGCTCTGCGCACGCATCCGTGAAGCCATCGACGACCGGGATCCCGAGGCGGCGCTCGAACGCATCGACCCTGTTCTCGAGGCCATGGTCGACGCGGTCCAGCGTTTCGACGGCACGATCACCCATGTTCGGGCCGATGGCGTGACGGCGTTGTTCGGCGCGCCTCTGGCGCAGGAGGACCATGCGGTTCGGGCCTGCTACGCGGCGCTCGCGATGCGGGAGATGATTCCGGCGCGCGCTCATCGGGCTCTGGATGTACGGATCGGCATCCATTCCGGTGAGGCGGTCGTCCGGACGATCGGCGACGCGCGCTCGCGCCATTACGACGCCGTTGGTCCCGTGCCGCAGGTCGCGAGCCAGATCGACGCTGTCATCGCCGCCGGCGAGATCGGCCTTACAGCAGATACCGCTCGATGCGCGGAAGGATTCGTCGAGCTCTCTGGGCACGCGGCGAAGCTGCTCGAGGGCGTGCCGGCTCCGGTGAAGCTCTTCACGCTTCACACGAAGTCCGCTCTGCGTCTGCGCTGGGACGCGCGCATTGCACGGGGCCTCACGCGGTTCGTCGGCCGCGCCGCCGAAATGGCCCGGCTGGGAGAGCTGCTCGAGTCCGCCGCGCGCGGTTCCGGGCAGGTGGGCGCGATCGTCGGTGAAGCGGGGATCGGAAAGTCGCGCCTTGTGCACGAGTTTGTCCACTCCCGCTGCGTGGCCGGGTGGACGATACTCGAGACGGGCGCGACGTCATACGATTCGATGGCGACTTATGTTCCGATTGCGACTCTGCTGCGCAGGTGGTTCAAGATCGGGGAGCGCGACACGCAGACGGAAGCGGACGAAAAGCTTCGTCGCGGCGTCAAAGCCCTCGACCCCGCACTCGCGCCAGCGCTTCCTCCGCTGGCTGCGCTGCTGGACCTCCCGCCGGACGACCCCCAGTGGTCGATGTTGAGCCCGCCGCAAAAGCGCAAGCGCACTTTGGAGGCGGTGACAGCGCTGATGATGCGCGAGAGCGAGGCGCGGCCCTTGATCCTGGTCGTGGAAGACCTGCACTGGAGCGATGCCGGCACGCAGGCCGTGCTCGATCACCTGGTCGACACGCTCGCCGCCTCTCGCGTGCTGCTCCTCGTTACCCATCGACCGGAGTACCGGCACGAGTGGTTCGCGAAGAGCTACTTCTCCCAGTTGCGCGCGAGCGCTCTCAGCGCGGAAAATGCCGACCTCCTCCTGCGCACCCTGCTGGGTGACGATCGCCAGTTGGTCGAGCTTCGCAGACAACTGATCGAACGCACGGGACGGACACCGCTTTTCCTGGAAGAGTCGGTCCGCGCGCTCGCGGACACCGGTGCGCTTGCGGGCAGTCCCGGCGCATACTGGGCCGTCCGATCGATCGAGACATTCGAGATTCCATCCACGGTCCATGCGGTTCTCGCTTCGCGGATCGATCGCCTGCCGGCCGAGCAGAAGGCCCTGCTGCAGATGGCGGCCGTGATTGGCCAGGACGTTCCTGTAGAGCTTTTGGAGCCGATCTCCAATCTTGGTCGGGATCGGCTGCTCGAGCTCGTCGGCGAACTTCAGGCAGCGGAGTTCCTCTATCAGACACGTTTGCTGCCGGAGCCTCAATACACGTTCAAGCATGCGCTCACGCATCGGGTCGCGTACGCGAGCGTGCTCAAGGAGCGGCGTCGCACGATACATGTGCAGCTCGTCGAGACCATCGAGAAACTCTATGGGGACCGCCTGGACGAGCATGTGGAGCGCCTCGCGCATCACGCGCTCGGTGGTGAGCAATGGGACAAGGCCGTTCTCTATCTCTATCGGTCAGCCGGCAAGGCGATTCAGCGGTTTGCGTATCAGCAGGCGATCCAGTATTTGAACAAGGGGCTCGAGATCATCGGAAACTTGCCGAAATCGCACGCGCGGCTCAGGCAGGAGCTCGACTATCAGAAGGCAATGGGCGTGACGATGATGGCGGCGAAGGGTTGGGCAGCCAGCGAGGTTCTGAACGCATACACGCGAGCCCGAGTGCTGTGCGAAGAGCTGAACGACCAGCGCGAGCTGTTCGTTGTCTTACGCGGTGAGGGTCAATATCGGATGATCCGGGGCGAGTCGAAGATCGCGCGCGAGCTCGGCGATCGGTGTGTCGAGTTGACCGCAGGCTCGAAGGATCTGGGCGTTCGCATCGAGACGCATCACCTCTTCTGGACGAACAGCTTCTTCATGGGCGAATACGCCAGTGCCCATTTCCACTCTGCAAAGGGGATATCGCTTTACGAACGCGACCGGGATCACGCACTGACTTACACCTATTCCGGACACGATCCGGGCGTGTGCTGCCGGTGCTTCTCGGCCCTGACCCAGTGCCTCTGCGGATATCCCGACCAGTCGCTCCTGATTTGCGAAGACGCTCTGACGCTCGCGCAGCAACTCGAGCACCCGCTCACGACCGCACTGGCACACTGGGCGTACAGTTTTGCGCACATCCTGCGCCGTGAACCGGAGCCCGCGAAGCATTGGGCACAGCGCGAGATCGCGGTCTGCGAGGAGTATATGTTGCCACTGCTGCTTTCCCAGGGGACATTCCAGCTCGGTTGGGCTCTCGCGGAACTCGGCGATCTCGACGAAGGAATTGAGCGGATGCGCGAAGGAATCGCGGCGATCACCGCGACCGGCGCGGAGATGGGACTACCGTACTTCGTCGCGCTGCTCGGCGAAGCACTTGGCAAGGCAGGCAAACCCGACGCCGGACTCAGGGAGATTGACCGGGCACTGGTCACCGCAAACCAGCGCGGCGGACGCTTCCAGCTCCCCGAGATGCTGCGCCTGAAAGGCGAGCTTCTGGCGATGCTTGCGCGCTCCATGCTCCCTGAAGCGGAAACGTGCTTTCGCGAGGCGATCGCGGTTGCCGACAAGCAAGGCGCGAAGCTGCCGAAGCTCCGATCGGCGATAAGCCTCGCGCGGCTGCTCGCCGACAGCGGCGAACCAGGAAAGGCGTGCTGCGTGCTGCAACCCGCCTGCGAGGTGATCACGCAAGGCCGCGATTTGGCCGATCTCAAGGCGGCAAGAGCGCTGCTGGCAAATTTGCAGAATCAGTAGCCGGGGGATCGGTTGCAGCCCTACGTTCAGCCTTGTTGCAGTCCGATGCACTGCGAGCCCTTATGAATTCGCTGACTCAAGCCTCGTTAGCGGGCGAGATTGTTACCGAGCCTCCCGCTGTCCGCTTGATATTCGACCCATCTACGTCGGGAAGCAATCTACCGCTTCCCGCAACGACCGACGGACCGACGAGCGACTCATACTGGCGCTTCCAAAACCGCGCTGTTGCCCCGGGGATTGCGGCTAAATCGGATATCGAGCAATGTTCACGGCGACATAGCTCGACGCTTACAAAGGCCGATGAGTCGTCCATTGCCGTCCCCGCGCCGAATGTCCGCCCCCTCCGGCGGATGCGACTTTCGAATGTCTGTACAAGGTCTGAAGCGGGAGACTGCTTCTGGCCGTCACACGCGACGACGCGATACTGTCGCTCAGGGCCCAAGCTGCATTCGCTGCCCCGAGCGGGTGCTGTTCTTGTCGAGACGGGCTCTTTCGTCCATGCTTTCGATAACTGCCTCGAAAGGAGTGTGACATGATCGGTGTATTCGTTACGTTTTGCTACGGAGACAATTTTGATGAGCAAGCCGTCGGGAAGATCGCTGAGACCGCACGTGCAAAGTTTGATGGAATGCCAGGCCTACGCTCAAAGGCTTTCACGCTCAATCCCGGAAAACGTGAGGCCACGAACTTCTACGTTTGGGAGTCAGAGGACGCAGCCAAAGCGTTCTTCACCGATGAACTGCTCGATCGAGTAACTAGTCTCTACGGTGTACGCCCTAACGTCGAGTTCGTGCAGATTGCCACACTAGTGGAAAACTTTCGAGCATGACGTCGTCGAGGGTCGTGGGCAGAAAAGCATGACGTCCAACCCCGCGTTCGGGCGGATGGCTTCCTCGCTGCGAGCGTCGACCGCCCCTCGTGTCAAACGTCAAGCGTCCGCTATCCGAAAAGTCGACCGGCGGCTTTGGGTCGAGATGGAATGGACACCGCCCTCCCTTCGGGGACGCGACGTTCTGCAGGAACTGAGGGGCCCTCCAGAACCGATCGGCATCAATGTGCCGGAGTGGAGTTTTGACACGTCCACTGAGGAACGGAGGGCCTAAATGAATGCTACGACATACGGACTTGACGTCGCAAAGCAGATCTTCCAGATGTACTGGTTCGACGCTCTTCAAGCTGCGCGCGACACAAGCAAGTTAGCCGGCAACGACGACGGCAATGTCGGCGGCGCATTCGCGCTGAACACCGCCACGCGGCACGGTCGCGCGAGGCCGCGCGCGTAGATTCACGCTTTCGGTTTAATGTTCTGGTTGACTCGAAACAGGTTGTTGGGATCGTACTTCGCCTTGATCAAGGCGAGGCGCTTGTAGTTTTCGCCGTAGCTCAGTTCGACGCGGTTCCCGGCCTCGTCGGCGTCCATGAAGTTGACGTAGGCACCTTCCAGATTGAACGGGTGGATGGCCTCCCAATAGTTACGCCCCCACGTCTTAAGCGCCTCGGCGTCCCTGGGATCGGGGCTGACCGCCGCAATGACCATCGAAAAAGACGCGTCCCGCGCGCTCCACGGCGTGGCGTCCCTGGCGACCCGCTGAACGGCACCGTCTATGGGGTAAAGGTGCATCAGGCAGAAGGGGGTGGGTGCCTTGAGTGCGTTGGCGATGTGCACGTCGATCGCCTCGTCAGGCAACGCCTTGACAAAGTCGCCCTTCCAGTACCACTGCAAGCCTTTCGGGAAGAACGGGTCGAACAGGCTGTTGATGGCAGTCCACGGCATCTCGCCCATCCAGTTGAACAGCGGCGCAGGCAGCGTCTCAAGCAGCGAGGCCATGAGCTTCTGACCTTCTATGGTTGGTCCGTTGAACGCACCGATCAGGGCGCAGGCGCGTTTGTTCCAGTGCTCCTTCGGGAACGGATCGGTGGGAGGCACGCTTTTGAGGCCGACAAACAGGCCAAGGTCTTCGGGGGCGTTTGGGATGAAGTCGCGGTACATCGCCATAACCTGTTTGGCGTCCTTGGCGTCCCAGAAGATCGGACCGGCGAACACCATTTTGGCTTGGTGGGCCTGAAATAGAAAGCTCGTCACCACGCCGAAGTTACCGCCGCCCCCGCGCACCGCCCAGAAGAGATCAGCGTGTTTGTCCTTGCTAGCGGTGACGAAAGAGCCGTCTGCCAGCACAACATCCACTTCGAGCAAATTGTCGACGGTGAGGCCGTGCTTGCGTGTGAGATAGCCAGTTCCTCCGCCCAAGGTCAGACCTGAGACGCCCGTGCTGCCCACGATGCCGAGCGGTACGGCGAGGCCAAAGGCGTGGGTCGCATGATCGAGATCCGCTGCAGTGCAGCCAGGATCGACACGCACGTCGCGGCTCGCTGGGTCGACGCGTACGCTGCGCATCTGCGACAGGTCGATGACCAGCCCACCGTCGCAACTGCCCAACCCGGGGCCGTTGTGTCCGCCTCCGCGGATTGCGAGAAGCAGGTTGTTATCGCGCGCGTAGTTGACCGCCGCCATGACATCGGCGGCGTCGGTGCAGCGAGCGATCACCTTGGGCCGCTTATCGATCATACCGTTGTAAAGCGCTCGCGCCTCGTCGTAGTCCTTGTCGGACGGACCAATCAGCCTTCCGTGAAATTCGCGAATCGCAAATTCGCCCATGACGCTGTCTCCTTGAAGAGTAAATCCATTTTGCGTACGCCCGCCGCGGGGCTGCCGTACCGGGAAGCTTCGCACCGAACAGTCCACAAGAACGAAATCGACGCGTGGGATCAATAAGCATTTACGCACGTATCTGGTAGCCGTACGCGTGCCTTAGCCTCGCCCCTCACTTGATCAAAAGCATAGTGCTTCGATGGAACTTCCGATCGACAACTGGGAGGAAGACGAGCGAGCAACCAGTCGAATGAAACCCGACCAATCGTCGGCCGCTCTTTAGCCCAGGAGAAAAAAGGGGGCATCCAATCGCGGACTTGACCGGCCAGACGGCTTTGAAGCGTCCGATGCAGCCTCAAGTGGTCGATATGAATGGCCGCAACGGGAATTCCGAAAGTCTCCTTCGGGGCAGTTTGAGCCGATCGCAGATCGCGCGGACTAGACCGTGAGCGATCCGTCGAGTGACGGATTGCTCGGGTGAACACGTAACACATGCTATAAACCCGCAGCGCGTCGGACCGCGGTCTCGTCCCACTCGCCGATATGCCGCGCGATCGCCGCATTGACGGTCTGCGCATGCGTGAGCGGTCCCATGTGCCCTGCTTCGGGCACAACGAGCAGCTTCGCGGCCGGCATCAGCGAGGGCAAGGTCTCCGCGATTAGACGCGTCGGCGCCGGCGCGTGCTCGCCGCGCATCACGAGCGTCGGGATGCGAAGTTTCGCGTAGGCGCTCGGGGGCGTCGGCTCGTGAATCAGTGCTCGGAAATCGAGCGGCGCCTTGGGCACCCAGCGGGTGAGCATCGCCTGCACCGAGGGGCGCAGCGATGACCATGTGCCCGGCCCGCCCCAGTAATCGACGAACGAGCGCGCCGCACCGCGCCAGTCTCCCGCGACGACGCCTTCCGCCGTACGCGCCGCGATGCCCAGAATCTCCGCAAATTCGCGCGCGCCGCGTGTTCCCATCCCTTTAAGCAGATGGAATGCCGAAGGCTCGTACAACGTGATGCTCGCCACACCGTGCGGTCGTTCGAGCGCCGCGCGCAACGCGACGCCGCCGCCATACGAATGACCGACGAGATGTATCTTGCTGCGCTGCCGATCGATTATTTCGACCGTGCGCGCTGCTTCGTCCGCGAGCGTGAACGCGCGCTCACCGCTCCACGGTCCGACGCTGTCGCAGCCGTAATGCTCAGGCGCAATCAGCGAATAGCGCCCATCGAGCAGTTCATCGAGCGCACGCCATTGATTTGCGCCGGCGCCCGAGCAATGCAAGGCGATGACGGCTGTGCGCTCATTGTTCGAAGTCAAGCTCGGCATGTCGGAATTCCATATCGTTTGTCAGTGTTCGATAGATGTGCATCAGGCGTCACCTTCGATCGCGCGCATGCGCCGCTCGAGCTCGCCGATATCGGCGCAAGACGCGAGATATGCATCGCGCCGGCCGTGCTCCGCACGATTCAGGACTATCCCGACGCACTCATTTAGGTATGCGAATAAAACATGGCCCATCGAAATTAGATAAATCAACATCCTGTCCTCCACTGGCGTGTGATGCTGCGGACTCCAGAGCGCCGGGTGGATCCGCGCGTGTCGACTACCTTTGCATCTTCCGCGCCAATTTTGCGGATGCCTTGCGCCGTGCGGCTCTCGTCGAAATTACCCGCAATCGGCCCATACGAAGTGTCGGGTACGCGCCAACGTTTTTATTCTGAAAGACATCCATGGCCAAACACTCTGCATTGGTGAGTGGCATCTGGAGACTCCTTTGATGGTGGGAGGGACTTTTCTGAATCGGCCGCGGCGCGCTGCGCGATGGTAACCAGTTTCAGTCATCCGCCTAGGCTAAGAAATGCCCAAGACGCCATCGAATCTGACCAGGCGTCCGAATTTATCGGCGGCAACGACACGGCGCATCCCGAGACTATGCCAGGTTCAGCCAATGTTTACAACAGCCGCTGAATAGTTACGGCTTTGCCGAAGAAACGAGCCCGACTTTTATCCCCGGCTTCTGCGACTGCGCTGAAGCGATGTTCAGCAGCCTGCCGAAACTCGAAGCCGCGTTTCGCAGGGGTTTCGGCATCGGTTGGCATCGGCATCATCCATCGCTGTTTCGGGGTACGGAACGATTCTTTCGTCCGGGCTATGCAGCGCATCTGGTGGATGAATGGATCCCCGCGCTCTACGGAGTACAAGAGATTCTCAAGGGGCGTGGCGCGAAAGTCGCGGATGTCGGCTGTGGCCACGGCGCATCCACGATACTGATGGCTCAGGCATACCCCAGCGCGGCTTTCGTCGGCTTCGATTCTCACGAACCGTCCGTGCAGAGAGCACGTGAACTTGTCGACGGAGCGGCTTATAGGTGATGCTCGATCCGCGAGGACTTTTGCCATCCGTGATGGAACGTCCGTTGAACGATTGAGAGCGGGCTTTTGCCTATAAGCTTCGAACGGCTCTTTGTGGCCGATAGGACCTGTTCGATGAACGTTTTACAGAGCCGACGTCGGAATCCTCAAAGGCAGCTTTCCGGCGACTTGCGCGAATGCGTACTGCCGGCCATGAAGGGACGGTCCAGATCGCGTCTGATTGGCCCATGTCGATTGGATGGAAGACGTTCGAGTGCTGTTCGACAGAATCAGTCAGTTTTGAGGCGCGAACCAGTGTAATCTAGGCGTTTCGCGCAAAATTTGAGACCAACATGACGAAAATTCTGACCCTTTACAATCATAAAGGTGGAGTTTCGAAAACCACTACGACCTTCAACCTTGCCCATGCACTCGCGGACAAATATCAGACCAGGATTCTAATGGTGGATGCGGATCCTCAATGCAATCTGACAGAACTGGCGTTGTCACAACTGATCGAGTCACTTGACAAACAGGCGGCCGATCAGGATGCGGACAATCAGCTTCCAGGTACGACGATTTTGGACGCCTTGAAGCCAAGGTTCGTCGGTGATCGTTCAACCGTGGATATTGATTCGATCGAATTGCTTCCCGTCGTCGGCGGTGATGAGCGGGTCTTTTTGTTCCGGGGCGACATCGCACTGAGTGAGTCCGAAGACACACTTTCGCAAGCGCATAGCATGCGCACTACGAATGATTTGCACCAAAAACGCAACTACGTCGCGCTTAATGACATGCTGCGGAGGCTCGGCGAAAAGCAGAAATTTAGTCACATCCTTGTCGATGTCGGCCCTAGTGCCGGTGCGCTCACGAGAGCGTGCTTTCTGGCATCGGACATCTTCATGGTGCCTGTTTTTCCTGATCGCTTCAATTTTCAGGCGATCGGCTCGCTTTCGCAGATCATTAGCAAATGGATCGTCGAGCACGCGGCCGTTGTCGACGACTTCAAAAAGCTCGGATTGAACGTAGCGCCGGGTAAGCCCGAGTTTCGAGGGCTCATAGTCCAAAGATTTCAGAAATATGGCGGATCGCCTAAGCCAGCGTTTGATCATTGGATGAAACGAATTCCTCAGCGAGCCGGCAGTCAACTAATGCCTTCGCTTATTGAAGCCGCCAAGGATAAATCCATTGTTGCGGACCATTGCTGGGCCAATCCCACTGTAGCGGAGATTCCAGAATTCGCAAGCTTAGCGCCCATGATGCTTACTTGGGGCAAGGCCGTGTGGAAGCTCACTCAAGAGGAGACGGGCTGGGGCGGAAGCGTCTGGGAGCAACGCAGTGCGGCTATGAATTCGTTCAGAGACCTCTTTTATGAGCTTGCTGAAGTCGTCCAATGACAACCATGAATGATCCAACTCTCGAATATAGCGTTGTAGGCTTTCTCGACATTCTGGGCTTTTCGGCGATGGTTGAAAAGGATTCGTGTAGCGACGAACCGAAATATCTTCCAGTCTTTCTCGGTGTTTTTGAGGAACTGGCCGCGAGCGTGGACAAGGATGGGCTCGACGTAAAAATGTTTTCAGATTCAATCGTCATCGCAGCCGCTCTTGAACCAAGAAATGTAATAGGGGTGATAAAAGTTGCATCGGCCTTGCAGCGTCTTTTTTTAAAGCGACGTATTCTTCTTCGAGGCGGAGTCGCATTTGGAAAGCATTTTTCAAATGCCAATATTATGTTTTCACAGGCGCTCGTGAATGCCTACCTGATCGAAAGTAAAATCGCTCGATTTCCGAGAGTTGTAATTGATGAAAGCGTTCTGAATTTCGCGTGGCATCACAACAGCACGGATGATGTCCTCAAGCAAGAAATCAGAGATAACGTTGTCAAGGATCGCGATGGTGCGATGTTCGTTGATTATTTGACTGAGGCAACCTTGGGCGAACTGACGTCACATGTTCAAGCTTGCATTGAAGGCAATACGTCTCCCCACGAGACGATTTTGGAAAAAATGCGTTGGCTGTTTGATTATCACAACCATTGTGCAAACTCCTATACGTTGCAGCCGCTGGACGTTCAGAACCTTGTGAACGGATTTTCAAAAATCGAAACGATTCCCTGATCCAGTTGTTATATGTTCATTCTTACGGGCACCTGTAGTGCAAGGGCAACGTCCGTTAGCCATTCAGCACGAGACGGTCACTCCGCTGGAACGAACGGCAGATCAGGGGTAAGCGTCATTTGAAGGCCGTATCGACATCGACGTTGAGAGTGTCCAAAGTGATGCCCATCACTTCGAGTAGTGGGGACCACTTTGATGACAGAGATCGACTGTGCCGGGAGTCGCAAGGGGCGGCCGAATTACGCGCCTGAATTCAGGCGTGAAGTTGCGATGGCAGCGTGCGAGCC
>NZ_JACHDM010000052.1:0-14688 GCF_014201065.1 Paraburkholderia sp. Cpub6 | reverse complement strand
TCAACCCGATCGCGATGGAAGAAGGTCTGCGCTTCGCAATTCGCGAAGGTGGCCGTACGGTCGGCGCTGGTGTCGTCGCCAAGATCATCGAGTAACGCCAGAGAGTTCTCGATAATCGGTTGTATCGGGGTTGGCGGTGTCGTCAACCCCAAATGGTTTAGGGGTATAGCTCAACTGGCAGAGCGTCGGTCTCCAAAACCGAAGGTTGGGGGTTCGATTCCCTCTGCCCCTGCCAACTATCGCGCCGTAGTGGCGCTTGTTAAGGTGTTATGGCGAATCCTTCCGTCGAAACTGTAAATACATCCGGCGACAAGTTGATGTTGATCGCAGGTGTGTTGCTGGTCTTGGCCGGGTTCGTGGGGTTCTTCTGGCTTAATGGCCAGGAATGGTACATCCGCGGAGCCGCCTTGGCTGTTGGTGCGATCGCGGGTGTCGCAGTCGGTCTTCTCTCGGCGCCTGGCAAGGGTTTCATCGCTTTCGCCAATGACTCATACAAAGAGGTCCGCAAGGTAGTTTGGCCAAGTCGCAAAGAGGCGACCCAAACAACACTCGTGGTCTTCGGCTTCGTAGTCGTGATGGCTATCTTCCTCTGGGTTTGTGATAAATCCATTGAGTGGGCGATTTTCTCGGCGATTCTGGGTTGGAAATGATATGAGTGATACTCCGGCATCCCCGAGCGGCAAACGTTGGTACGTAGTGCACGCATATTCCGGTATGGAGAAGAGCGTGCAACGAGCGCTTCAGGAGCGCATCGAGCGGGCTGGTATGCAGGATCAGTTCGGCCAGATCCTCGTTCCAACGGAAGAGGTTGTTGAGGTAAAGGGCGGTCACAAATCAGTAACCGAACGTCGTTTCTTCCCGGGCTATGTTTTAGTCGAAATGGAAATGACAGACGAAACGTGGCACCTCGTGAAAAATACGGCGAAGGTGACCGGCTTCGTCGGCGGGGCGCGTAATCGGCCGAGCCCGATCTCCCCTCGGGAAGTTGAAAAGATCATGTCGCAGATGCAGGAGGGCGTGGAGAAGCCGCGTCCGAAGACCCTGTTTGAGGTAGGCGAGATGGTGCGCGTGAAAGAAGGCCCGTTCACAGATTTCAACGGCAGCGTCGAAGAAGTGAACTACGAAAAGTCGCGAGTCCGTGTTTCCGTTACAATCTTCGGCCGCGCAACGCCGGTCGAGTTGGAATTCGGCCAAGTCGAAAAGTTGTAGTCTAGATTTTACGGAACGCACCGTTAGGTGCGTTCCGTATTTCGCGCTTACGGTCCGCGTAATGGCCGTTGAGGAGCGTAACTAGCCAGTTTGTCGGCGAACACGCGCTACTACTCACTGAGCGTCCGCCCGTAAGACGGCGTTCCACAGAGGTTCTCGAAATGGCAAAGAAAATTATCGGCTTTATCAAGCTGCAGATTCCTGCAGGTAAAGCCAACCCGTCGCCGCCGGTTGGTCCGGCACTGGGTCAGCGCGGCCTGAACATCATGGAGTTCTGCAAGGCGTTCAACGCGCAGACTCAAGCGATGGAACCGGGTCTGCCGATTCCTGTCGTGATCACGGCATTCGCGGACAAGAGCTTCACGTTCGTTCTGAAGACGCCGCCGGCTACGGTTCTGATCAAGAAGGCAGCGAAGCTCGACAAGGGTTCGAGCAAGCCGCATACCGACAAGGTCGGCAAGATCACCCGCGCTCAAGCTGAAGATATCGCCAAGACCAAGATGCCCGATCTGACGGCTGCTGATCTGGACGCAGCGGTTCGTACGATCGCTGGTAGCGCCCGCTCGATGGGCATCACCGTGGAGGGCGTGTAAATGGCTAAGCTTTCGAAGCGTCTGCAAGCATTTGCAGCCAAAGTGGATCGTCAGAAGCTGTACCCGATCGAAGACGCTCTGTCGCTCGTGAAGGAATGCGCAAGCGCGAAGTTCGACGAGTCGATCGACGTCGCCGTGCAACTCGGCATTGACGCAAAGAAGTCGGATCAAGTGGTTCGCGGCTCGGTCGTGCTGCCCGCTGGTACCGGTAAGTCGGTCCGCGTCGCTGTGTTCGCGCAGGGCGAAAAGGCTGAGCAGGCTCGTGCCGCTGGTGCTGACGTCGTCGGTATGGAGGACCTGGCCGAACAGGTCAAGGCCGGGAACCTGAACTTCGACATCGTGATCGCTTCGCCGGACACGATGCGTATCGTCGGTACGCTCGGGCAGATTCTCGGCCCGCGTGGCCTGATGCCGAACCCGAAGGTTGGCACGGTCACGCCGGACGTCGCGACCGCGGTCAAGAACGCCAAGGCTGGTCAGGTGCAATTCCGTGTCGACAAGGCCGGCATTATCCACGCAACGATCGGCCGTGCTTCGTTTGAACCGGCAGCACTGCGCAACAACCTGAATGCGCTGATCGAAGCGCTGCAGAAGGCGAAGCCGGCAACGAGCAAGGGCGTGTATCTGCGCAAGGTCGCTCTGTCGAGCACGATGGGTGTTGGTGTTCGTGTCGACCAGACGTCGATCGCTGCCCAGTAATGAATTTCGCCGCTCCAGCGCGAGTTGGGGCGGCTTTTAAGGGCTTTGGGCGGTTGCGAGGTGGCAGTCTGCATCGCGCGACCGGTTGTCAAAGACCGTTGGTGGGCACGCAGCAAGTAGGCGGGTCCTTAATGTAAAGCCAACGCAGATGGCGAACCCGAAAAGGTTTTGTAGTGATGAAGCCGTTGGATGTCTGTAGCGATACGGATTTTTGACGGTCGAAATACTCCTGACTGGTCGGACGCCGTTATTGAATGCGGTACACAAGGCGCACGCTGCGTGTATCGAATCTGGAGGTTAACCGTGCCACTAAACAAAGAAAGCAAGCAGGCCGTCGTCGCTGAGGTTGCCGCGCAAGTCGCGAAAGCTCAGACCGTGGTTCTGGCTGAGTATCGTGGAATCGCGGTTGGCGATCTGACCAAGCTGCGCGCGAAAGCGCGTGAGCAACAGGTTTACCTTCGCGTGTTGAAGAACACGCTGGCGCGTCGCGCCGTCGAGGGTACCCCGTTTGCTCCGCTGGCAGAGCAGATGACTGGCCCCCTGATCTACGGCATCTCGGAAGATGCGATTGCTGCTGCTAAGGTCGTCAATGACTTCAGCAAGAGCAATGACAAGTTGGTCATCAAGGCTGGTTCCTACGAAGGCAAGGTGATGGACAAGGCTGGCGTGCAAGCGCTGGCAAGCATCCCGAGCCGCGAAGAACTGCTCTCCAAGCTGTTGTACGTTATGCAGGCACCTGTTTCTGGCTTCGCGCGCGCTCTGGCCGCGCTGGCAGAAAAGAAGCAAGGCGAAGAAGCCGCTGCGTAATGCACTTCAGTCGAGCGTGATTGATCGCTGGCTGTATCCGAATTCAATTTAGGAGTATTTCAAATGGCAATCGCAAAAGAAGACATCCTCGAAGCCGTAGGCTCGATGTCGGTTCTGGAACTGAACGAACTGGTCAAGGCGTTCGAAGAAAAGTTTGGCGTCTCGGCAGCTGCTGTTGCAGTGGCTGGCCCGGCAGGTGCAGCAGGCGGCGCTGCTGCTGCTGAAGAGCAGACCGAATTCACGGTCATCTTGGCCGAAACCGGTGCAAACAAGGTTTCGGTCATTAAGGCTGTTCGCGAACTGACGGGTCTCGGCCTGAAGGAAGCGAAGGATCTGGTCGACGGTGCACCGAAGCCCGTTAAGGAAGCGGTGCCCAAGGCTGCTGCTGAAGAAGCCAAGAAGAAGCTGGAAGAAGCCGGCGCGAAGGTTGAAATCAAGTAAGCTTCAACGCGCTGTGCGAAGGCTGGCGGTTTTTCACCGCCGGCCTTTTTGTGCTTTGTGGAGGACGCGTTTTTGCGGGCGTATGCCGGCAGGAATGTGATTCCCAGAAGCCAAAGAAAAACGCCCACGGTAATTTTGACCGGCATTTCTCTTTGTCTTCTGAAGCGACTGCAGAAGGCAAGTTTGGTCGGGTAGCGGGCAACACAGGCATCCGCTGCCGTCAGCCAGCGGTTGGTAGCGGCCAACCACCAAGCTTCTAGGCTCGTTCAAGCCATCGGACGGCCATCGGGTCTCAGTCGGTGAACACTCGGGTTGTCTCATCAAGGTATCCTGCCTCGACAACTATGCCCGCCGTGATTCGGAGATCGTATGCAATATTCCTTCACCGAGAAGAAGCGTATTCGCAAGAGTTTTGCGAAGCGCCCCATCGTTCACCAAGTACCTTTCCTGCTGGCTACCCAGCTTGAATCATTCAGCACGTTTCTGCAAGCAGATACGTCATCTACGCAACGCAAGCCGGAAGGCTTGCAGGCCGCGTTTACTTCCGTTTTTCCGATCGTTTCGCACAACGGCTTCGCGCGTCTTGAGTTCGTCAGCTACATGCTGTCGCCGCCGGCATTCAACATCAAGGAATGCCAGCAGCGCGGTCTGACGTACTGCTCGGCGCTGCGCGCCAAGGTGCGTCTGGTGCTGCTCGACAAAGAATCACCGAGCAAGCCGGTCGTCAAAGAAGTGAAGGAACAGGAAGTATACATGGGCGAAATCCCGCTCATGACGCCGACCGGTTCGTTCGTCATCAACGGCACGGAACGTGTGATCGTTTCGCAGTTGCACCGTTCGCCGGGTGTTTTCTTCGAACACGACAAGGGCAAGACGCACAGCTCGGGCAAGCTTCTGTTTTCGGCACGTATCATTCCCTACCGTGGCTCGTGGCTCGACTTCGAGTTCGACCCGAAGGACGTGCTGTACTTCCGCGTCGACCGTCGTCGTAAGATGCCGGTTACGATCCTGCTAAAGGCAATCGGCCTGACGCCGGAGCAGATCCTCGCAAACTTCTTCGTGTTCGACAATTTCACGCTGATGCCGGAAGGCGCGCAGATGGAATTCGTGCCGGAGCGTTTGCGCGGTGAAGTCGCGCGCTTCGATATCACGGACCGCGATGGCAACGTGATCGTCCAGAAGGACAAGCGGATCAACGCCAAGCACATTCGCGACCTCGATAACGCGAAGACCAAGTTCATCTCGGTGCCGGAAGATTATCTGCTCGGCCGCGTGCTCGCGAAGAACGTGATCGACGGCGATACGGGTGAAGTCATCGCGAACGCCAACGACGAAATTACCGAATCGGTGCTCGAGAAGCTGCGCGAAGCGAAGATCAAGGACATCCAGACGCTCTACACGAACGATCTGGACCAGGGTCCGTACATCTCGTCGACGCTGCGTATCGACGAAACGGCCGACAAGATGGCCGCACGTATCGCGATCTACCGCATGATGCGTCCGGGCGAGCCGCCGACCGAAGAAGCGGTCGAGGCACTGTTCAACCGTCTGTTCTACAGCGAAGAAGCGTACGACCTGTCGAAGGTGGGTCGTATGAAGTTCAATCGGCGCGTCGGCCGTGATGAAATCGTCGGTCCGATGACGCTGCAGGACGACGACATTCTCGCGACGATCAAGATCCTCGTCGAGCTGCGCAACGGCAAGGGCGAAGTGGACGACATCGACCACCTCGGCAACCGTCGTGTGCGCTGCGTCGGCGAACTCGCTGAGAACCAGTTCCGCGCGGGCCTCGTGCGTGTCGAACGTGCTGTGAAGGAACGCCTCGGCCAGGCCGAAAGCGAAAACTTGATGCCGCACGACCTGATCAACTCGAAACCGATCTCGTCGGCGATTCGCGAGTTCTTCGGGTCGTCGCAGCTGTCGCAGTTCATGGACCAGACCAATCCGCTGTCGGAAATCACGCACAAGCGTCGTGTTTCTGCACTAGGCCCGGGCGGTCTGACTCGTGAGCGCGCAGGCTTCGAAGTCCGCGACGTGCACCCAACTCACTACGGCCGTGTGTGCCCGATTGAAACGCCGGAAGGTCCGAACATCGGTCTGATCAACTCGCTCGCTCTGTACGCGCACCTGAACGAATACGGCTTCCTCGAAACGCCGTATCGCAAGGTGGCGGACGGCAAGGTGACCGACCAGATTGACTATCTGTCGGCGATCGAAGAAGGCCGTTACGTGATCGCTCAGGCGAACGCGGCGGTGGCCGACGACCGCACGCTGACCGACGAACTCGTGTCGTCGCGTGAAGCGGGCGAAACGCTGATGGTCACGCCGGACCGCATTCAGTACATGGACGTGGCGCCGTCGCAGATCGTGTCGGTCGCAGCTTCGCTGATTCCGTTCCTCGAGCACGACGACGCGAACCGCGCATTGATGGGCTCGAACATGCAGCGTCAGGCCGTCCCGTGTCTGCGTCCGGAAAAGCCGGTCGTCGGTACGGGCATCGAACGCACCGTGGCGGTCGACTCGGGCACGACGGTTCAGGCACTGCGTGGCGGTGTGGTCGATTACGTCGACGCGGGCCGTATCGTGATTCGCGTGAACGACGACGAAGCGGTCGCGGGTGAAGTCGGCGTCGACATCTACAATCTGATCAAGTACACGCGTTCGAACCAGAACACGAACATCAACCAGCGTCCGATCGTGAAGATGGGCGACAAGGTTGCGCGCGGCGACGTGCTGGCGGACGGTGCATCGACCGATCTGGGCGAGCTCGCGCTCGGCCAGAACATGCTGATCGCGTTCATGCCATGGAACGGCTACAACTTCGAAGACTCCATCCTGATTTCGGAGAAGGTCGTTGCGGACGACCGTTACACGTCGATTCACATCGAAGAACTGAACGTCGTTGCACGCGACACGAAGCTCGGACCGGAAGAAATCACGCGCGACATCTCGAATCTCGCCGAAGTGCAGCTTGGCCGTCTCGACGAGTCGGGCATCGTGTACATCGGCGCGGAAGTCGAAGCGGGCGACGTGCTGGTCGGCAAGGTCACGCCGAAGGGCGAAACGCAGCTGACGCCGGAAGAAAAGCTGCTGCGCGCGATCTTCGGTGAGAAGGCGTCGGACGTGAAAGACACGTCGCTGCGCGTGCCGTCGGGCATGAGCGGCACCGTGATCGACGTGCAGGTATTCACGCGTGAAGGCATCCAGCGCGACAAGCGCGCGCAACAGATCATCGACGATGAACTGAAGCGCTATCGTCTCGACCTGAACGACCAGCTGCGTATCGTGGAAGGTGATGCGTTCCAGCGTCTCGCGCGCATGCTCGAAGGCAAGGTCGCGAATGGCGGTCCGAAGAAGCTCGCGAAGGGCACGAAGATCGAGCGCGCTTACCTCGAAGATCTGGACCACTACCACTGGTTCGACATCCGGCTCGCGGATGAAGAAGCAGCGGCCCAGCTCGAAGCGATCAAGAACTCGATCGAAGAGAAGCGTCACCAGTTCGACCTCGCGTTCGAAGAGAAGCGCAAGAAGCTCACGCAAGGCGACGAACTGCCGCCGGGCGTGCTGAAGATGGTCAAGGTGTATCTGGCGGTGAAGCGCCGTCTGCAGCCTGGCGACAAGATGGCAGGCCGTCACGGTAACAAGGGTGTCGTGTCGAAGATCGTGCCGATCGAAGACATGCCGTACATGGCCGACGGCCGTCCGGCTGACGTCGTTCTGAACCCGCTCGGCGTGCCGTCGCGGATGAACGTGGGTCAGGTTCTCGAAGTGCATCTGGGTTGGGCCGCGAAGGGTCTCGGCTGGCGTATCGGCGAAATGCTGCAGCGTCAGGCGAAGATCGCTGAACTGCGCGAATTCCTGATCAAGATCTACAACGAATCGGGCCGCGCCGAAGAGCTGGACAGCTTCAGCGACGACGAAATCCTCGAACTGGCGAAGAACCTGCGCGAAGGCGTGCCGTTCGCAACGCCGGTGTTCGACGGTGCGACGGAAGAAGAAATGTCCCGCGCGCTGGATCTGGCGTTCCCGGACGACATCGCTGAAAACCTCGGCATGACGCCGTCGAAGAACCAGGTGCGTCTGTTCGACGGTCGCACGGGCGAGATGTTCGAACGTACGGTGACGGTCGGCTACATGCACTACCTGAAGCTGCACCACCTGGTCGACGACAAGATGCACGCGCGTTCCACGGGCCCGTACTCGCTCGTCACGCAGCAGCCGTTGGGCGGTAAGGCGCAGTTCGGTGGCCAGCGTTTCGGTGAAATGGAAGTGTGGGCGCTCGAAGCGTACGGCGCATCGTACGTGCTGCAGGAAATGCTGACGGTGAAGTCGGACGACGTGACGGGCCGGACCAAGGTTTACGAGAACCTGGTCAAGGGCGATCACGTGATCGATGCCGGCATGCCTGAGTCGTTCAACGTGTTGGTGAAGGAAATCCGGTCGCTGGGTATCGACATCGACCTGGACCGGAACTAATCGGACTACTGGAGAGAAGCGATGAAAGCTTTGCTCGATCTATTCAAGCAAGTCCAACAACCTGAAGTTTTTGACGCGATCAAGATCGGTCTGGCCTCGCCGGACAAGATCCGTTCGTGGTCGTTCGGTGAAGTCAAGAAGCCGGAAACCATCAACTACCGCACGTTCAAGCCGGAGCGCGATGGTCTGTTCTGCGCGAAGATTTTCGGTCCGATCAAGGACTACGAATGCCTTTGCGGCAAGTACAAGCGCCTGAAGCACCGCGGCGTGATCTGCGAGAAGTGCGGCGTCGAAGTGACGCTCGCGAAGGTGCGTCGTGAGCGAATGGGCCACATTGAGCTGGCCTCGCCGGTCGCGCACATCTGGTTCCTGAAGTCGCTGCCGTCGCGTCTGGGCATGGTGCTCGACATGACGCTGCGCGACATCGAGCGCGTGCTGTACTTCGAAGCATACGTGGTGATCGATCCGGGCATGACGCCGCTCAAAGCGCGGCAGATCATGACCGAAGAGGATTACTACAACAAGGTCGAGGAATACGGCGACGAATTCCGTGCCGAGATGGGCGCGGAAGGTATTCGCGAACTGCTGCGCGCGATCAACATCGACGAGCAGGTCGAGCTGCTGCGCACGGAGCTCAAGAACACCGGCTCGGAAGCGAAGATCAAGAAGTACGCGAAGCGCCTGAAAGTGCTCGAGGCGTTCCAGCGTTCGGGCATCAAGCCGGACTGGATGGTCCTCGAAGTGCTGCCGGTGCTGCCGCCGGAACTGCGTCCGCTCGTCCCGCTCGACGGCGGCCGTTTCGCGACGTCGGACCTGAACGACCTGTATCGCCGCGTGATCAACCGTAACAACCGGTTGAAGCGTTTGCTCGAGCTGAAGGCGCCTGAAATCATCGTCCGCAACGAAAAGCGGATGCTGCAGGAAGCCGTCGACTCGCTGCTCGACAACGGCCGTCGCGGCAAGGCGATGACCGGTGCGAACAAGCGTCCGCTGAAGTCGCTCGCGGACATGATCAAGGGTAAGGGCGGTCGCTTCCGTCAGAACCTGCTCGGTAAGCGTGTCGACTACTCGGGCCGTTCGGTGATCGTGGTCGGCCCGACGCTGAAGCTGCATCAGTGCGGTCTGCCGAAGCTGATGGCGCTCGAACTGTTCAAGCCGTTCATCTTCAACAAGCTCGAAGTGATGGGTGTCGCTACCACCATCAAGGCTGCGAAGAAGGAGGTCGAGAACCAGACACCGGTGGTGTGGGACATCCTCGAAGAGGTGATCCGCGAACATCCGGTCATGCTGAACCGTGCGCCGACGCTGCACCGTCTCGGCATCCAGGCTTTCGAGCCGGTGCTGATCGAAGGTAAGGCAATCCAGCTGCATCCGCTCGTTTGCGCGGCGTTCAACGCCGACTTCGACGGTGACCAGATGGCCGTTCACGTGCCGCTGTCGCTCGAAGCGCAGATGGAGGCGCGCACGCTGATGCTCGCGTCGAACAACGTACTGTTCCCGGCTAACGGCGATCCGTCGATCGTGCCGTCGCAGGATATCGTGCTCGGCCTGTACTACGCGACGCGTGAAGCGGTGAACGGCAAGGGCGAAGGCCTGACGTTCACGGGCGTGTCGGAAGTGCTGCGCGCGTACGAGAACAAGGAAGTCGAACTGGCCTCGCGCGTCAACGTGCGGATCACCGAAATGGTCCACAACGAAGACAAGTCGGAAGGCGCGCCGGCGTTCGTACCGAAGATCACGCTGTATGCGACCACGGTTGGCCGCTCGATCCTGTCGGAAATCCTGCCGCCGGGTCTGCCGTTCTCGGTGCTGAACAAGCCGCTGAAGAAGAAGGAAATCTCGCGTCTGATCAACACCGCGTTCCGCAAGTGCGGTCTGCGTGAGACGGTGATTTTCGCCGACCAACTGATGCAGTCGGGCTTCCGTCTGGCAACGCGCGCTGGTATTTCGATTTGCGTCGACGACATGCTCGTACCGCCGCAGAAGGAAACCATCGTTGGCGACGCCGCGAAGAAGGTGAAGGAATACGACCGTCAGTACATGTCGGGTCTCGTCACTGCGCAGGAGCGCTACAACAACGTGGTCGACATCTGGTCGGCGACGTCGGAAGCGGTCGGCAAGGCAATGATGGAGCAGCTGTCGACGGAACCGGTCACGGACCGCGACGGCAACCAGACGCGTCAGGAGTCGTTCAACTCCATCTACATGATGGCGGACTCAGGCGCTCGTGGTTCCGCGGTTCAGATCCGTCAGCTGGCCGGTATGCGCGGTCTGATGGCGAAGCCGGACGGCTCGATCATCGAGACGCCGATTACGGCGAACTTCCGCGAAGGTCTGAACGTGTTGCAGTACTTCATCTCGACCCACGGTGCACGTAAGGGTCTGGCTGATACGGCACTGAAGACCGCGAACTCGGGTTACCTGACGCGTCGTCTCGTCGACGTGACGCAGGATCTGGTCGTCGTCGAGGAGGATTGCGGCACGTCGAACGGCGTGGCGATGAAGGCGCTCGTGGAAGGCGGTGAAGTGGTCGAAGCGCTGCGTGACCGTATCCTGGGTCGCGTGGCCGTGGCTGACATCGTCAACCCGGAATCGCAGGAAACGCTGTTCGAAGCGGGCACACTGCTCGACGAAGACGCGGTCGAAGACATCGAACGCCTCGGCATCGACGAAGTGCGCGTGCGCACGCCGCTGACCTGCGAAACGCGCTACGGTCTGTGCGCGGCCTGCTACGGTCGCGACCTCGGCCGCGGCTCGATGGTGAACGTCGGTGAAGCGGTCGGCGTGATCGCGGCGCAGTCAATCGGTGAACCGGGCACGCAGCTCACGATGCGTACGTTCCACATCGGTGGCGCGGCGTCGCGTGCGGCGGTGGCATCGTCGGTCGAAGCGAAGTCGAACGGTACGGTGCGTTTCACGTCGACGATGCGTTACGTCACGAATGCGAAGGGCGAGCAGATCGTCATCTCGCGTTCGGGTGAAGCGATGATCACCGACGATCACGGCCGCGAGCGCGAGCGTCACAAGGTGCCGTACGGCGCCACGCTGCTGCAGCTCGACGGTGCGCAGATCAAGGCTGGCACGCAACTGGCCACGTGGGATCCGATGACGCGTCCGATCATCACCGAGTACGGTGGTACGGTGAAGTTCGAGAACGTCGAGGAAGGCGTGACGGTCGCGAAACAGATCGACGACGTGACGGGTCTGTCCACGCTCGTCGTGATCGACGTGAAGCGTCGTGGTTCGCAGGCGTCGAAGACGGTGCGTCCGCAGGTCAAGCTGCTCGATGCGAACGGCGAGGAAGTGAAGATCCCGAACACCGAGCACTCGGTGCAGATCGGCTTCCAGGTCGGCGCGCTGATCACCGTGAAGGACGGTCAGCAGGTGCAGGTCGGCGAAGTGCTCGCACGTATCCCGACCGAATCGCAGAAGACGCGTGACATTACCGGTGGTCTGCCGCGTGTGGCGGAACTGTTCGAAGCACGTTCGCCGAAGGACGCGGGCATCCTGGCGGAAGTCACGGGTACGACGTCGTTCGGTAAGGACACGAAGGGCAAGCAGCGTCTCGTTATCACGGACCTCGAGGGCAACCAGCACGAGTTCCTGATCGCGAAGGAAAAGCAGGTTCTGGTGCACGATGGTCAGGTCGTCAACAAGGGCGAAATGATCGTCGACGGACCGGCGGATCCGCACGACATCCTGCGTCTGCAGGGCGTCGAGGCGCTGTCGCGCTACATCGTGGACGAAGTGCAGGACGTGTACCGTCTGCAAGGCGTGAAGATCAACGACAAGCACATCGAAGTGATCGTGCGTCAGATGCTGCGCCGCGTGCAGATTTCGGACAACGGCGACACGCGTTTCATCCCGGGCGAACAGGTCGAGCGGTCGGACATGCTCGACGAGAACGACCGTATGATCGCGGAAGACAAGCGTCCGGCAACGTACGAAAACGTGCTGCTCGGTATCACGAAGGCGTCGCTGTCGACCGATTCGTTCATCTCCGCGGCGTCGTTCCAGGAAACGACCCGCGTGCTGACCGAAGCGGCGATCATGGGCAAGCGCGACGACCTGCGTGGCCTGAAGGAAAACGTGATCGTCGGCCGCCTGATTCCGGCCGGTACGGGTCTCGCGTTCCACAAGGCGCGCAAGAGCAAGGAACTGGCCGACCGCGAGCGTTTCGATCAGATCGCAGCGGAAGAGTCGTTCGAATTCGGTACGCCGGAAACGCCGGCTGCCGAACAGCAACACTCGGGCGAGTAAGTGCTGGCGGCGCAAGCCGCCTTGCCTCACGAGCCACGAAGGCCGCTCAGTTTCGACTGAGCGGTTTTTTTTTGCTCTTTTTGCGCGTGCATGGGTGCCACGTGCCGGAGCAGTCCTAGGCCCGATGGCTAACGTTGTCGCAAAGCGCGGGCGCGGCACGAATGGGTTGGTAAAATTCGTCTCACCGCCTGCGTGCCGTTCCTTTCGCCGTCTCTCTCAAATACATGTCCCGACCGCTCGAAATCCTCAATGAAGTCTTTGGTTATCCCGCGTTCAGAGGGCAGCAGGGCGAAATTGTCGAGCACGTCGCCGACGGTGGCGATTGCCTTGTGCTGATGCCGACGGGCGGCGGCAAATCGCTGTGCTATCAGATCCCGTCGCTGGTGCGGCGCGAATGCGGCTTTGGCACCGGCATCGTGGTGTCGCCACTGATCGCGCTGATGCAGGATCAGGTGGCCGCGCTGACCGAAGTCGGCGTGCGGGCCGCGTACCTGAACTCAACGTTGTCGAGCGCGGAGGCGGTGGCCACCGAGCGGGCGCTCCGCGACGGCGACATCGATCTGCTCTACGTCGCACCGGAGCGGCTGATGACGCCGCGCTTCCAGGAACTGCTCGAACGCACGCGCATCGGTCTTTTCGCGATCGACGAAGCGCACTGCGTGTCGCAATGGGGACACGATTTCCGGCCCGAATATATTCAGCTGTCGGTGCTGCACGAGCGCTTTCCGAATGTCCCGCGCATCGCGCTGACGGCGACCGCCGACGCGATCACGCGCGACGAAATCATCCACCGTCTCGCGCTCGAAGATGCGCGCGTGTTCGTGTCGAGTTTCGATCGGCCGAACATCCGCTATCGCATCGCCGAAAAAGACAACGCGCGCACGCAACTGCTCGACTTCATCCGCGCTGAGCATACGAAAGCCGACGGTACGACCGACGCGGGCGTCGTTTATTGCCTGTCGCGCCGCAAGGTCGAGGAAACCGCGGAGTGGCTGAAGGAAAAGGGCATGCGCGCGCTGCCGTACCACGCCGGCATGGAGTTCGAGGTGCGCCAGAAACATCAGGAGATGTTCCAGCGCGAGGAAGGCATCGTGATGTGCGCGACGATTGCGTTCGGCATGGGCATCGACAAACCCGACGTGCGGTTCGTCGCGCATCTGGATTTGCCCAAGAGCGTGGAAGGGTACTACCAGGAGACCGGCCGCGCGGGCCGCGACGGACTGCCGTCGAACGCGTGGATGGCCTACGGGCTCGGCGACGTCGTGCAGCAGCGCAAGATGATCGACGAATCCGAAGCAGACGATGCGCACAAGCGGGTCCAGACCGGCAAGCTCGATGCGCTGCTCGGTTTGTGCGAAACGGCGACTTGCCGGCGGGTGCGCCTGCTCGCGTACTTCGGCGAAACGAGCCAGCCGTGCGGCAACTGCGACAACTGCCTCGAGCCGCCGCCGACCTGGGATGCAACGCGCGAGGCCCAGATGGCGCTGTCGTGCGTGTTTCGCGCGCAGCGTGCGAGCGGCTTTCATTTCGGAGCCGGACACCTGATAGATATTTTGCGTGGCAACCGCAGCGAAAAAATCCTGCAGCGTGGCCACGAGAAGCTGACCACGTTCGGTATCGGCGCGGCGCTCGGTGAGCCGGAGTGGCGTGCGATCTTTCGCCAACTCGTCGCGTTCGGTTACCTGACGGTCGACCACGAGGGCTTCGGTTCGCTCGTGCTGACGGAGGCGAGCAAGCCGGTGCTCAAGGGCGAGCAGAAGGTGACGATGCGTCGCTACGTCAAGCCGACACGCACGCGTCAATCGTCGGGTCGTACGAGCGAGCGCGCCGATCCGACCATTGGCATGGGCCCTCGCGAGCGGGCCCGCTGGGAGCGTCTACGCATGTGGCGCACAGAAACCGCGAAGAGCGACGGAGTGCCGGCTTATGTGATTTTCCATGACGCGACGCTCGCGGAAATCGCCCGTCTCGGCCCCGATTCGATCGACGATCTGCGCGGGATTCCGGGCATGGGGGCGCGTAAACTGGACCGTTTCGGCTATGAATTGCTGCACGTCGTAGCGGCAGACTGACGTCGTCTGGCTGTTTAGCCGGATTGGCAGGGGCGAGCCACCCGCTCGGGGCTGCCGGCTGACGAGCTCAGGTAGTAGCGCAGCTCGGTACTGGTCTTCGCGCCGATGCAGCGCTGCGATTCAACCATGAT
>NZ_JACHDM010000051.1:0-15552 GCF_014201065.1 Paraburkholderia sp. Cpub6 | reverse complement strand
TCCATTCCTCGTCCGAAACATCTGTCGGGTATGGCTTGCGTTCTATCATCCCGCCAGGTTACCAGGTCTGACAGAAAGTGCCTAACACGCTCTAAAGATTCTCAAGCTAGCGGCCGATATTCCACATGCCCTTCCTTTCCTCACAAGAATGCAAGGACGGGTATCTGAGAAGAAATTAATTCAAATGATTGGCCAGCGTGCAGCAGGGGACCGTAGTGATCTGCTGCAGAAACACAGGGGAAGTTATGAAATTGAACAAACTTGCACTTACAGCAGTTCTTCTGGCTACGGCCGGCACCACCAGCTTGCTGACCGGCTGTGCGGCGACCCAGGTTGCGATCAGCAAGCACGACCTCGATGTCCAGACAAAGATGTCGGACACGATCTTCCTGGACCCGGTCGCCGATTCGAAAAAGACTGTGTTCGTGCAGATCCGCAATACCTCCGACAAGCCTGATTTCGACATCGCGGCTGACGTGAAAGCGGCCGTCTCGGGCAAGGGATACCGCATCGTCGGAGACCCCGACCATGCGCAATATATTCTTCAGGCAAACATCCTGCAGGTAGGCAAGGTCGCTCCGTCGGCGGCCCAGGAAGCATTCGGCGGATATGGCGCCCCTCTTGGCGGTGCCTTTCTTGGCGCGGCCGCCGCGGCATCGTTTGGTAGCACGCATGCCGCGCCGATCGCTGGCGCGGCCCTCGCGGGCGGCCTGATTGAACTGGTCGCCAACGCTGCAGTTAAAGACGTGTACTACACCGCCATTACCGACGTGCAAATCAAGGAGCGCCAGCACAGTGGCGTAGCGAGCCACGAAAACTCCACACACAACCTGCACCAAGGCAACAGTGGCGGCACAACCGTGACCTACAGCGAAGATACGAACTACCGTACGTATCAGACCCGCATCTTGAGCGTCGCCAACAAGGTGAATCTCGAGTTCGCTGAAGCAGCGCCGCCGCTGCGCAGTGGGCTGGTGCGCGTTATCGCTGGCTCGTTCTAATCCAGGCATCGACAACCGCGCGAGGTAGCACGTCGCGGAAATCAGAAAGGGTTGCACGCGAAAGCGTCGCAACCCTTCTTCATTTCCGGTGCAGAAAAATCAGGAGCGATCGGTCACCCAACTCCCATTTGCGCAACCCTATTCCTGCCACCGGCCTTCGCCGTATACAACGCCTCATCGGCAGCCCGAACGACGACGCTGACATCCGTCACCCGATCCGACCGCGACGTGGTCGCGCCGATGCTGACCGTCACGCGACCGAACTCGCAGCCCAGGTGCGCGATGCCCAACTCGCCGATCGCCACGCGGATGTTCTCGCCGACCACCCCGGCACCGGCGGCGTCGGTATCCGGTAGCACCACGACGAATTCCTCGCCGCCGTATCGACCGACGCAATCGCCCGGCCGCTTGATCACCCTGCGGATGCAGCGCGCGACCGCGGTCAGCGCGACGTCGCCGGCCTGGTGACCGTACGTATCGTTATAGGCTTTGAAGTGATCGATATCGACGAACAGCAGCGATAACACGCTGCCCGTGCGGCGCGCGCGCAGCCATTCGCGCTCGAGCGTTTCGCACAGCGCGCGGCGATTGGGCAGGCCGGTGAGTCCGTCCGTGCCGGCAAGCCGTTCGAGCTCGTGCTCCACCCGCTGTCGACGCCGCAACTCGGCGCCGAGCCACGCCGCCAACACGATCACGCCGATCCCGAAGATCAGCATCAGCGAACCGATCGTCAGCGCGCGCCCCCACCAGCCCGCATAGATATCGTCGGTCGCCTCGGCGACCAGCACGATCAGCGGCAATTGCGGAATCCGTCTGAACGAGTAAAGCCGCTCGGCGTCGTCGAGCGGCGAAGACGCGATAAAGCTGCCCTCGTCTTTCGCGAGCAGGTGCTGGAAGAACGCCGTCTTGCTGATGTCGCTGCCCGTCACGTGTCGATCGTCGGGCCGTCGCACGATGATCGTGCCGTCCGTTCTGACGATCGACACCGAGCCATGCTGCCCGATCCGCAGATCCGCGAACAGGCTCGTGAAATACTCCTGATCGATACCGAGCGCGACGATTCCCGCAAACGATCCGTCAGGCCGGGACAGTCGCCGGCTCAGCGCGATGCTGCGCGAACCGGGTCTGAGTCTCGAGTTGTACGGCGCGCTGACATCGAGCCCGAGATCCGGATCTTCACGATGAATCCTGAAGTACGGACGGTCCGAGAGGTTTCCCCCGCGCGGCACGTCGCTATCCGAATCGATCACGACGTTGCCCAGTGCGTCGATCACCACCATCGCGCCGACGTATTGCCCGGTCGCCGCGCGATCGAACAGGATCTCGCGCCGCAAACGCGGCGAATCGAGCACGCCCGGACGCCCGAGGCCATCGGCGACGGCCTGCAGCGACAGCGCGTACAGCTCGAAATTGCGCGCGATGTCGCGCTCGGTGATCGTCGCGACATCGCGCGTCGAATCGAGTGCGCGCGCAATCGCATCCTCGCGGCTCTGATACAGCGCGTAGCCACACAGCGCGAGCATTGCGAGCACCACGCCGCATCCCGCGTAGATGACGCCATCGCGTGGCATCCGCCATCTGCGCGCCCGTGCGATCAGGACGCGAAACCGGGCCTTTCTTTTGTGGATCATGTGCTCTGCGTTTCCAACGGCGGGACTCAGTTTGTCGAAGTGCTCACTACGCTTCCGGTTTGTTGAGACAGAGCACCCAGCAGATAGCGAATCCATACGCAAGTGGAATCACGCATTTTCGAGGCTTCGGACTGTTTATCGGGTCGAATAATCGCCCGCTGCATAGGGGCATATCATAAGTTTCGATAAATAGAATTTACCTGATAATTCAAAAATTGTTTTTCCTCGGTAACGTTTGCGCGTATTTCTTTTTTAAATTCAAACGCGTGTTTGTTATCGAATCATCGCGTCATCGCCTAATGTTTTTGTGAACCGTTGAAGCCGCAGCGGTTTTACCTTCTTATCGATTGGGCAATTTCCTTCAATACATGCCCTCGCCGCCTCGTTACCGTTGAGCCTCGCAATCCATTCGCACACTCACGTTTCGAGGCATCCGATGACCGCATTACTCTCGATGGCCGCGTTCGCGCTCGCCAGTTCCATTTCTCCCGGCCCGGTCAACGTCGTCGCGCTGAGCGCCGGCGCGCAGCACGGGCTCGCCGCGAGTCTGCGGCACGTCACTGGCGCGACGGTCGGTTTCACGTTGCTGCTTCTGTTGATCGGCCTCGGCCTGGACGAATTGCTCGCGCGCTTTCCCAATCTGATCGAGATCGTCAAATGGGCGGGCGTGGGCTTTCTGCTCTACATGGCCTACAAGCTCGCAATCGACAACGGCCAGCTCGGCGCGGACAAGCCGGCGCGCGGGCCGTCGTTCGCGCACGGCGCGGCCATGCAATGGCTCAATCCAAAGGCGTGGCTCGCGTCGCTGGCCGGCATGGGCGCGTATGCGGCAGGCGGCGACGGCGGGCTCGTCTGGCAATTCACGGCGCTGTACTTCGTGATCTGCTATCTATCGATCGCGAGCTGGGCGTATGCCGGCACGTTTTTGCGCAGGCATCTGCGTGAAGCGAAGCGGGTCCGGGTGTTCAATCGCGTGATGGCGGCGCTGCTCGCGCTCAGTGCAATGTATCTGCTCGTGGAGTGACGCGAGCCGCGCCTGCTTCCCGACGCGGCTTCGTGCCGCGTCACGCTCCGCTGCGATATTGGCCCGGCGTCGCCGCCACTAGCCGCTTGAAGGTGCGCTGCAAATGCGCCTGATCGGCGAAGCCGGCATCGAGCGCGACATCGGCGATCAGTGCCCCGCGACGCAGTTGCGCGCGACTGTACTGGATGCGTCGGTTGATCAGATACGCGTGGGGCGTCATGCCGTAGCGCAGCTTGAACGCGCGTATCAGGTGCGACGCGGACAGCCCGGCGGCTTCGCACACATCGTCGAGTTTCAGCGCGCGCGTGCAGTTTTCGGCGATGTACTCCGCGGCGCGCGCGAGTTGGCCGCTCACGGCACGCTCCGGCAGGCTCGCCGGATTGAGCGTTTGCTGCACGCTGGAGAAGAAGGTGATGGCCGCGCTTTCCTTGCGCAGCGTGTCGTTGTCGTCGTCGTTACCGGCGAGAATCGCGCACAGCCGGTTCAGGCCGTCGAACAGCGCGGCGTCGAGCGTCATGATCTGCGAAAACGCGCGGAACGCATGGTTCTCGTTGAAGCCCAGCTCGTGCTGCAGTTTCGTGAACCACGCAACGTCGACGTGCAGCATCCGATACGACCACCGCTCGCCGGCAACCGGGTTGCACGCGTGCACATCGTCGGGGTTCATCATCACGACGGCGCCCGCGCCGACCCATTCCCGCGCGTGGCGGTTCAGGTACACGCTGCGGCCTCCCGTCACCGCGCCGATCGAAAACGTTTCGTGCGAATGTTTCGCGTAGCAGACCTTGCGGCCATCGTCGATGGAACGCGCCTCGATGAACGGCAGCGCCGCGCTGCGCCAGAAGCGCGGCGCGTCTGCGCCTTTTGCGCGTGCGGTGTTCGCAGCGCTTGCCGCTTCGATCGTCTCGCTCATGCGCGCTCTCCGGTTGATCCGCCGACTTCGCCGTTGTCTCCGACTTCGCGAAGCCTACGTATCGTAGGCGTCAAACGCATGGCCAACAAGCGAACGCGCGGCGCCGCTCGCAAACGGCGCCGCCGCCCGAACGCGACGCGATTACTTCGCGCTGACGTCGATATTGCCGAGATATTTCGTGGCGAGCGTCTTCACCGTGCCGTCGGCTTGCACCTTCGCGATCGCGGCGTTCAACTGATCGCGCAGCGCGGTATCTCCCTTGCGAATGCCGTATGCGATGCCGCTGCCGAGAATCTTGTCGTCACGCACTGGCTGACCGACGAATGCGTAGCCCTTACCTTCGGGCTTCGACAGAAAGCCCGTTTGTCCGGCCGGCGCGAGCACGAGCGTGCCGTCGAGACGGCCAGCCGTCAGATCGGCATAGACCTGGTTCTGATCCTGATACGGCAGCACGATCACGCCGGCCGGTTCCCAATGCACCTTAGCGAAGGTCTCCTGAATCGAGCCTTGCAGTACGCCGATGCGCTTGCCCTTCAGCGACTCAGGCGTCGGCTGCAAACCGCTGTCGCTGCGCGCGATCAGCTGCGACGGCACGCGATAGACAACGGTCGTGAAATCGATCGCCTGGCGGCGCTGCTCGGTCGCGTTCATCGCTGAATTGATCGCGTCGAACTTGCGGCCTTGCAGCGCCGGAATCAGGCCGTCGAACGAGGTTTCGACCCACTTGCACTTCATGTGCGCGGCCGCGCAGACCGCGTTGCCCACGTCGATATCGAGCCCTTGCAGTTCGCCGTTCGGTCCTTTCGACTCGAACGGCGGGTACTGCGCTTCGAGGCCGAAACGCAGCGTCGCGGTATCGGCGGCGCTTGCGGCCGACGATGTTGCGAGCGACGCGCCGGCACAGGCCAGCGCCAACAAGCACTTGAGCAACTTCATAACATCTCCCTTCATTCTTCGAATACTTTGATGACTTCGATACTTCGAGTGTGCTCTCGCGCGCTCAGATTTCACACAAACGCCGCGCGCCTTCGAGCAGCGTCGCGTCGTCCTTCGAGAAACTCAGGCGAATCAGCCCCGAATCCGTGCCGTCGGTGTAGAACGCCGACAACGGAATCGTCGCGACGCGCGCATCGCGGATCAGGCGCAGCACGAAATCGCTGTCGCTTTCATCGGAGAAGCCGCGGAACCGGGCGAGCATAAAGAAACTGCCTTCGCTCGGCAACAGCTCGAAGCGCGATTCGCGCACCGCATGCGCGAGCAGATCGCGTTTCTTCTGATAGAAGTCGGACAGGCCGAGGTAGCTGTCGCGATTGGCCAGCGCGTCGACGAACGCGTGTTGCATCGGCGTATCGGCGGAGAACACCATGAACTGATGGACCTTGCGGATCTCGTCCATCAGCGCGGCGGGCGCGAGGCAGTAGCCGACGCGCCAGCCGGTCACGTGGTACGACTTGCCGAACGACGACACGATCACGCTGCGCTCAGCGAGTTCCTGATGGCGCGCCATGCTCTGATGCTTCGCGCCGTCGAACACGACGTGTTCGTAGACCTCGTCGGACAGAATCACGATGTCGGTGTTGCGCGTGAGCGCCTTCAGCCGCTCGATATCGGTGTCGCTAAAAATCGTCGCGGTCGGATTGTGCGGTGTGTTGACGATGATCATGCGGGTCTTCGGCGTGATCGCGGCGGCGACTTCATCCCAGTTCACGCGGAAGTGATCGAGCGACAGCTTGATCGCGACCGGCTTCGCGCCCTGCAGGCGCACGATCGGGCCGTAGCTGTCGAACGACGGCTCGAAGTAGATCACTTCGTCGCCCGGATGCACGAGCGCGCTGATCGTCGAATAAAGACCTTCGCTCGCGCTCGCGAGCACGGTCACCTCGCTGGCGGGGTCGTAGCGCACGCCGTACAGCGTTTCGACCTTGTCGGCGAGCGCTTCGCGCAGCGCGCCGATGCCGGCCATCGGCGCGTACTGGTTGTGGCCGGCGCGCATCGCCTGCGCGACGCCGTCGACGAGCTTCGGGTCCGGCGCGAAATTCGGCGCGCCCTGCGACAGGTTCAACGCATCGTGTTGCGCGGCCAGTTGGCCGATCACGGTAAAAATGGTGGTGCCGACGTCCGGCAGTTTCGAGCGGGCTTGCATGGCGCTCTGCATAAGACTTTCTCCCTTTCTACACCCGCCGGCGGCCGCGCGAATGGCGGCGGCGGGGCGTTCCTTCCGGTGGGGTGATTAGGCATCAGCCAAAGAACGCTCACAATCGAAACTTTGTCATGCGCGGCATGCGTTTTCTTCATGGCTCGCGCGAAGCCGCTCGACGCGGGCCTAAGCCGGCGGGTTCATGGTTTGCGGGGACGCGGTGCGGATTTCGGGGAATGCGGGTAACTGCGTAGGTATGAAGGAATGTGATGCTGAGCGGCCCGGTTGCGAAAACGGCCGCTGACGCGGCCGTTTTCGAGTTATTGGACTTTCAAGGAAAGCCGGAGCTTCGGGTGAATCAGGCTTCGTCCATCAAACGAACCTTGACCTTGCGCCCCTTCAGCTTGCCCGCGCTGAGCCGGCGCACCGCCTCGCGCGCGATGCTGCGCTCCACCGCGACATAGGTCGACATGTCGGTCACGTTGATCTTGCCGATCTGCGAGCCCGCGAAGCCGGCGTCGCCGGTCAGCGCGCCGAGCACGTCGCCGGGACGGATCTTGTCCTTGCGGCCGCCGAGGATCTGCAGCGTTTCCATCGGCGGCAGCAGCGGTTCGTTGTTGCCCGCCTTCAGTTCGGCCAGCTTGTGCCATTCGACGTCGCGCTTGTGCGCCTGCTCGATTCCACCGACGCGCCCCATCTCGTCCATGCTCGCGAGACTCAGTGCCCAGCCTTCCTGATCGGCGCGGCCCGTGCGGCCGATGCGATGCGTGTGCACTTCCGGGTCCGGCGTCACGTCGACGTTGATCACCGCTTCGAGTTGCGCGATGTCGAGGCCGCGCGCGGCGACGTCGGTCGCGACGAGCACCGAGCAGCTGCGGTTCGCGAACTGGATCAGCACCTGATCGCGCTCGCGCTGATCGAGTTCGCCGTGCAGCGCAAGCGCATGGAAGCCCTGCGCGCGCAGCACGTCGAGCAGATCGCGGCACTGCTGCTTCGTGTTGCAGAACGCGATCGTGGTGACCGGACGATAGTGATTCAACAGCAGACCGACCGCGTGCAGACGCTCGTCTTCGGTCACTTCGTAGAAGCGCTGACGGATCTTGCTGTCGTCGTGCCGCTCGGCGAGTTTGACTTCCTTCGGGTTTCGCAGGAATTGCTGGCTCAGCTTCGCGATGCCCTCGGGGTACGTCGCCGAAAACAGCAGCGTCTGGCGCTCTTTCGGGCATTGCCTGGCGACCTTCGCGATGTCGTCGAAGAAACCCATGTCGAGCATGCGGTCGGCTTCGTCGAGCACGAGCGTGTTCAGCGATTGCAGATCGAGGCTGCCGCGTTCGAGGTGATCCATGATGCGGCCCGGCGTGCCGACCACGACGTGCGCGCCGTGCTCGAGGCTCGCCGTCTGCGGACGCATCGGCGTGCCGCCGCACAAGGTCAGCACCTTGATGTTTTCTTCCGCGCGCGCGAGACGGCGGATTTCCTGCGTGACCTGATCGGCGAGTTCGCGCGTCGGGCACAGCACCATTGCCTGCGTGCCGAATTTGCGTACATCGAGGCGCGCGAGCAGCGCCAGCGAAAACGCCGCGGTCTTGCCGCTGCCGGTTTTCGCCTGCGCGATCAGATCTTGACCGGCGAGCGCGATCGGCAGGCTCGCGGCCTGGATCGGCGTCATCTCGACGTAGCCTAGCTGCGTCAGGTTCGCGAGCGTGGCGGGCGGTAGCGGCAGCTCGCTGAATGCGGCGCCGGCGGGGGTGGGACTGTTCATAGGATTGTCTGTAGGAATCGCGATTACTCGGCCACCGGGCCCTGGTCGGGGCGGCCCGGTAGCTGCTCGTAAAGCACCTCGCCGTCGTCGCCGTCGAAACGCTCGACGTAATTGCGCGCGCCGCACAGGGGGCAGCGGAACAGCAGCCCCTGGCCTTCGTTCTTGATGACGACGTCGGATTGCTCCCACTGCGCGCCGCAGGACTGGTTTCTACAGGTAAACACGTTGATTCTCCAACTGGATTCGATGATCGATTGGCAAGGTCGCACATGCGGCCTTGCCGTGTATGGGGTTGCCGCGCCGGCGCTGCGTCGTGACGCGATAGCGCTCGACGGCAAGCATGGCGTCAGCCGAGATGCGTATGCCGCGGACGCGGCACGGCCACATCCATGTCGGTCAGGCCGTGCACGATGCCGCAGTCTTCGACCGGATGCTCGCCGTGGCATTGGTCGCGCAGCGTTGTCAGTTGCGCCTTCAGTTGCTGCAGTTCTTCGATACGCGTGTCGACGTGCGCGATGTGCTCGTCGACCAGCGTATGCATGCCGCCGCAGCCGTTCGCCGGCGCGTCGGTCAGACGCAGCAATGCGCGGATTTCGTCGTGAGTCATGTCGAGCGCGCGGCAATTGCGGATGAAGCGCAGGCGCTCGACATGCTTTGCCGTGTAACTGCGGTAATTGGCTTCGGTGCGCTCCGCCTCGGGCAGCAGGCGCTCTTTCTCGTAGAAACGGATGGTTTCCGTCGTGCAATGGGCGATTTTCGCCAGTTCGCCGATTTTCATGGACCCTTCCTCCACGCGGCCTTGACCTTGTAGTGGCTTCAGGGTGTTTACTAGACCACAAATCGCACGAGGAAGCCACCAATGCCTGACAGCAGCCGTATTGCCACCGATCGTCCGGAACGGGAGGAAGCCTGTACACACGGGGGTTGCGGCGACGTTGATGCGCGGCGCTACCATGCTCACGGCCACGCCCATGATCACGCTGCTGTCGCTTGCTGCGCCGCTAGCGCTTTTGCGCTTGCGTCGCTGCGCCTGCCTCCGACCGAAGCCCTCGGCGACGACCTTCGCACCGCAATCCGCATCCTGCAGATGGACTGCCCGACCGAGGAAGCGCTGATCCGCAAGAAACTCGGCCGTATGCCGGTCGTGCGTAGCATGGACTTCAACCTGATGCAGCGCGTGCTGACTGTCGTCCACGCGCCGGAGGCGCTCGAGTCGGTCCTCGCCGCCCTGCGCTCGCTCGACTTCACGCCCGAACTGGCAAGCGACGCCGGAAAGGGTGGGAACGCCAACGCGGTGCCCCAGGCAGCCACTGACGCAATGCGCAAGCCGTGGTGGCCCCTGATCCTCGCCGGCATCGTCGCGGGAGCCTCAGAAGCCGCTAGCTGGCTCGGCGCGCCGGCCTGGGTGGTGGCGGGTATGGCGGTCGTCGCGATTGCCTCCTGTGGCCTCACGACATATCGCAAGGGCTGGGTCGCGCTGCGCAACGGCAACTTGAACATCAACGCGCTGATGAGCATCGCCGTGACCGGCGCGGCGCTGCTCGGCCAGTGGCCCGAAGCCGCAATGGTGATGGTGCTCTTCACGATCGCCGAGCTGATCGAGGTGCGCTCGCTCGACCGCGCGCGCAACGCGATCGAAGGGCTCATGCGGCTCACGCCCGGACAGGCCAGCGTGCAGCAGCCCGATGGAGCGTGGCAGCCCGTCCGCGTCGACGCGATCGTGCCCGGGACGCTCGTGCGCGTGAAGCCGGGCGAGCGGATCGCGCTCGATGGCGAAATCGTCGCGGGCCGCTCGAGCGTCGATCAGGCGCCGATCACCGGCGAGAGCCTGCCCGTCGACAAGGCGATCGGCGACGCCGTATTCGCCGGCACGATCAACCAGGCGGGCTCGTTCGATTATCAAGTGACGGCGGCCGCCGGCAACACGACGCTCGCGCGGATCATCCACGCGGTCGAGGAGGCGCAGGGCACGAAGGCGCCGACGCAGCGCTTCGTCGATGAATTCGCGCGCGTTTATACGCCGATCGTGTTCGCGATTGCGCTCGCCGTCGCTCTGGTCCCACCACTCGTGTTCGGCGGAGCGTGGCACGCGTGGGTGTACAAGGCGCTGGTGCTGCTCGTGATCGCGTGTCCGTGCGCGCTGGTGATTTCGACGCCGGTGACGATCGTCAGCGGGCTCGCGGCCGCGGCGCGCAAGGGGATTCTGATCAAGGGTGGCGTTTATCTCGAACAGGGTCGCAAGCTGACCCGGCTGGCGCTCGATAAGACCGGGACGATTACGCACGGGAAGCCAGTGCAGACGGAGTTTGAGGTGGTTGATGACGCGGGTGAAACGTTCCGATACCGTACGCTTGCGGCAAGCCTCGCGGGCCGCTCCGACCACCCTGTTTCGATGGCGATCGCTGCTGCCGCCAATGACGACGGCGTCGAACACCTACATGTCGACGCATTCGAAGCGATCGCTGGACGCGGCGTGCGCGGCGATATCGACGGTATCGGGTACTGGCTCGGCAATCATCGCCTGGTCGAGGAACTGGGCCGCTGCTCGCCGCAACTCGAAGCGCGTCTCGATGCGCTCGAACAGCACGGCAAAACCGTCGTGATGCTCGCCGATGCGCAGCGCGTGCTCGCGCTGTTTGCGGTCGCCGACACGGTGAAGGAAACGAGCCGCGCCGCCGTCGCCGAATTACGGCGGCTCGGCGTCGGCACCGCGATGCTGACCGGCGACAACCGTCATACCGCCGAGGCGATCGCGCAGCAGGTCGGCGTCGATGAAGCGCGCGGCGATCAGTTGCCCGAGGACAAGCTCGACGCGCTCACGCAATGGTCGAGCGATGGCACGACGGTCGGCATGGTCGGCGACGGCATCAACGATGCGCCCGCGCTCGCGCGCGCTGACATCGGCTTCGCGATGGGTGCGATGGGTACCGACACCGCGATCGAAACCGCCGACGTCGCGTTGATGGACGACGATCTGCGGAAGATTCCGGCGTTTATCCGCTTGTCGAAGGCGACGTACGGGGTGCTGGTGCAGAACATCGCGCTCGCGCTTGGCATCAAGAGCGTGTTCTTCGTGCTGACGTTGATGGGCTTCGGCACGATGTGGATGGCGGTGTTCGCAGATGTCGGTGCGAGTTTGCTGGTAGTGGGCAATGGGTTGAGGTTGTTGCGGAAGTGAGTGGGCGTGCGAGGTTTACGCTCGTTGCTTCCTACGCTGAACCGTCGTTCACGGCAGGATGCGTCGGAGCGCTGGCTAGCAGCTCATCGCTGTCGTCTTTCAAGCCCACCCCTGTCATTCCCAGCTTCCTCGCCTGCGTGAGCAGATAGTGCAGCTTGTGCGCGGCCTGCGGATAGTCGAGGCCTTGCGGGCGCACGTTGGAAATGCAGTTGCGCTGGGCGTCGCTGCACCCCGTTTTCGGCGCGTACGTGACGTAGATGCCGAGGCTATCCGGTGAACTCAAACCCGGCCGCTCGCCGATCAGCATCACAACGATTTTCGCGTCGAGCAATTCGCCGATCTCGTCGCCGAGTGCGACGCGTGCCTGACGCGCGACCACTACGGGACCGATGGTCCAACCCGCGAGCTTTGGATGTATAGCTTGCAGCAACGGTACAGCCTGCTTCGATGCGGCGAACGCCGATAGACCATCGCCGATCACAAACAGCACATCGCTTGATTGCGATGGCAGTCGAGCAAGCGTCGCGCGACTCTCCTCCGACAGACGCCGCCCGAGATCAGGGCGCCTCAAATAATGCTCGCGATCCGGCGCGGCGCTATGCACGTCGAGCGTGTTGAAACCTTGCGCGCGCAGCTGTGCGTGCAGCGGGTCCACGTCGAGCGGATGGTGCACGGCGTCGCGCGCCTGCGCATGCGCGAGATTGAACGCGAGCAATGGTGCGGTCGGCAGGCTGTTGCCCGCTCGGCCCAACGCGATGCGTGCCTGCGTAAACCGACGCAGTGCGCTCCACGGGTCCTTGTCGAGTACGTCGTTCTCGCTCATGCGATCCCCATCCAGTCGCGCGCGCTCTCGAGCAGCGGTTGCCGCGCCGATGCGCCGATCAACGCGCCGCGTGCGTCGATGATCTGCATCGACTCCAGCCATTCCTCGAATTCCGGCGCGCGGCGCAAACCGAGCACGTCGCGCACGTACAGCGCGTCGTGAAAGGACGTGCTCTGATAGTTGAGCATGACGTCGTCCGCGCCAGGTACACCCATGATGAAATTGATGCCCGCTACGCCGAGCAGCGTCAGCAGATTGTCCATGTCGTCCTGGTCCGCTTCGGCGTGGTTCGTGTAGCAGATGTCGCAACCCATCGGCACGCCGAGCAGCTTGCCGCAGAAGTGATCCTCGAGACCCGCGCGCGTGATCTGCTTGCCATCGTACAAATACTCGGGGCCGATGAAACCGACTACCGTGTTCACCAGAAACGGCTTGAACTTGCGCGCGACCGCATAGGCGCGCGCCTCGCAGGTCTGCTGGTCAACGCCGAAATGCGCATCCGCCGACAACGCGCTGCCCTGCCCCGTTTCGAAGTACATCAGATTGCTGCCGACGGTGCCGCGTTGGAGCGACAGCCCCGCCTCGTACGCTTCCTGCAGCAGCGCGAGCGAAATGCCAAAGCTCGCGTTCGCTTTTTCGGTACCGGCGATCGACTGGAATACGAGATCGACCGGCGCGCCTTTTTCCATCGCGGCGATCGTGCTCGTCACGTGCGTGAGTACGCACGACTGCGTCGGTACCTGATAGCGCTGGCGGAAGTCGTCGATCATCTGCAGCAGCTTCGTGATCGCGGCGAGGTTGTCGCTCGCGGGGTTGATGCCGATCAGCGCGTCGCCGCAGCCGTACATCAGGCCGTCGAGCATCGAGGCGGCGATGCCTTTGACGTCGTCGGTTGGGTGGTTCGGTTGCAGGCGTACGGACATGCGGCCCGGCAAACCGACCGTGTTGCGAAAGCGGGTGATGACCGGGCGTTTACGGGCGGCGGTAATCAGGTCCTGGTTGCGCATCAGCTTTGAGACGGCGGCGACCATTTCTGGTGTTAGGCCCTCGGTGATGCGGGTGAGTGCGTCGGTGTCGGTTGTGGTGCTGAGTAGCCAATTGCGGAAGTCGCCTACCGTCAGATGGGAGATTTCGGCGAAGGCTGCTGGCGAGTGATCGTCGATGATCAGGCGGGTGACTTCGTCGGTTTCGTAGGGGATCAGCGGTTCGTTCAGGAACGTGCGTAGCGGCACCTCGGCGAGCGCCATTTTGGCGGCGACCCGCTCTTCTTCGCTCGCTGTCGCGATACTTGCGAGCTGGTCGCCCGAGCGTTGCGGGCTCGCTTTCGCGAGCAGGGTCTTCAGGTCGGCGAAGCGGTACGTGCGACTGCCGATCGACTCGGTGTAGCTCATGTTTGCGGCTCCATCGCCTCGCGCGAACGCGGGTAGGAATGGGAACGGCGCTTATATGCTGCAGGTTGCTTGGTGCCGGTGCTGGTGCTGCTCACTACACGATAGCGCCAAACGGCGGCAGCGTCACGTTGCGGAGATTGGGGCTGTTTGCCGATGCTGTATTTGGCGCTCCTGCTCGCGTCCACGGGGCGCGGTCAACAGGCGCTCAATCCCCTTTGTGCGCACCGCTTGAAATCCGCAGGATTTGGTAAACGGCCGACACTCGCTGACGTGATACTTTGTTCGCATCCTCTCGCGCCAATTTTCTGCGGTCCAGTCATGAACGAATCAGACCATCGGGCTCGATACGAGACGCGACTCGCACGCGTGCTCGACCATATCTACGATCACCTCGACGAACCGCACGATATAGGACGGCTTGCGGAGATTGCGTGTCTGTCGCCATATCACTGGCACCGGATTTATCAGGCGATGTATGGCGAGACGGTCGCGACGACCGTGCGGCGTTTACGGTTGCATCGCGCAACAGGTTTTCTTGCGAGTAGTTCGATGCCGATTGCTCAGATTGCCGAGCGTTCGGGGTATAGCAGTTTGCAGTCTTTTTCGCGGACGTTTCGCGCGGTGTTTGGTGTGCCGCCGGCGCAGTATCGCAGGCAAGGCACGCATAGCCGGTTTCGGCCGGCGCTTTCAGGAGACGATCAGATGACGATGATTCGTGAGATCGTGATTCGTTATGTGGAGCCGATGGAGATTTTGTCGGTCGATCATGTCGGACCTTATATGCAGATCGGAAAGGCTTTTGATGCTTTGTTGGGGTGGCTTGCGAAACATACTCTGCTCGAGGCGCAGATGCGGATGATCGGGGTTTACTTCGATGATCCGGGAGTGGTCGAGGAGAAGGCGTTGCGGTCGAAGGCGGGTGTGTTGTTGCCGGGGCCGGTGATGGCTGAAGTGGCTTCGGCTGTTGGGATGGGTGGGGCGGTTTCTGCCACGCGTATACGCGGTGGGGAATATGCGGTGTTGCGGCATGTCGGGCCGTATAGCGATATGCGAGCGGCTTATGAGTGGTTGTACGGGACCTGGCTCGTGCAGTCTGGAAGGGAGGCAGCGGATGCGCCGGTGTTTGAGGAGTATTTGAACAGTCCCAAGGAGACTGCGCCTGCGGAGTTGGTTACGGAGATTTGTTTGCCGTTGGGGTGAGGTGTGGGTGGCTGGGTTGGTGCTCGCTGGTTCTGCGTCCTGCGATGTTGCTGTCGTTATGTGCGTATACGTTGCACGTGTTTCGGCGTGCTTCTCCGGTTTTTATAGTCTTTATATATGTATACGTAGTAATAGTTAACAAGTGGGGCGTTCGGCTGTGGATAACGTGGAAGTTCGTTTACGGATCAACGCGCTGCAGAATCGATAACCCTTGGGAGCGCGGGCGGACAGGTTAGCGGAGCCAGGGAGAAGTTTTAGCCGACCGGTTAACGCGGCGCATTTATCAAGGTTTCGCCCACAATGTGTTCGGCTGTTTTTACAAAAGTTGTCCAAAGGGGGATGTGGATAAGTGGCCTCGAGTGAAAGGCCATTTTTTGAAGATCTCGTTAGCGGCAACGAGGGTGTAAAAAGTTTTGTGTAAACGGTCATTTGGCAGGAGACTGCCAGCAACAGGAGCATCAATGACCGTAGCGAAACGCAATAAAAGAGAGA
>NZ_JACHDM010000050.1:0-15883 GCF_014201065.1 Paraburkholderia sp. Cpub6 | reverse complement strand
AGAGGATGTCGCGCTCCATCTTCAGTTGCCGGACTTCACGACGCAACCGAGTGAGCTCCTGCCGTTCGGCTGTGGTCAGACCGTCATGCCGCACACCTGTGTCGCGATCAGCCTGCGCCACCCAGTTGTAGATGGTCTGTGCAGTCGGCTCGAACTCCTTTTCCAGTTCCTCCGGCCTGCGTCCGGCCTTCACCAGCCCGACCATTTGTGCCCGAAATTCCGCCGGGTACGGGGTACGATGCTTGCCCATAATCGGCACCTCCTTCTCCAAAGGATAGATGTCCGTTTTTCTGGGTCAACTTCAAGATCGAGGACTGACCCGGATGTCACCGCGCGGCCATGAAGTGACATTGAAGCTCTTTCGCCGAATGGCACTAGACACACAGCTAAACGGACACAGCGCGCCGACCGACATCGCGCGTCGGCTAACATTGGCCCTGGTCACAGCAGATGTGAAAAGAAGATCCTGCTCGGAACAGCGCACGAGTCGCCCGAGGTCCTCGCGGCCCGCGTCCGCGTGTGTAAACGCCTGCGCGGCGAGGAGGCCTATGAACGCGTGCTGCACGTCAGAAGCGTTCGTCTGTGCGATACGCCAGCATTTGGCCCGATCCGGCATCGATCCGTTTTTGAAGTTGACCGTCATATTTACACGAAGCTACCGGAACGGTCATTCGAATGGCCATTCGCACGAAGATGCGCGCGGACTTCGGACTTCTGTTTTTTCATCAGCGTGTCACTCTCCACGAGTAGTGCAATCCGCAATGCAGATACCCGCTGGTGACCGCTGCCGCCACACCCCCTATAATTAGCGGCTTAAAAAACGCTTTGACCGCTTACCTGCACGCGGGTGTTTCAGTCTCGCGCGCGCCGGCTGTTGCGGGCGCAGTTTTCGGGGAATAACAATGGCATTGGAACACCAGTCGGGGCAAGCGGCGTCGGAGAGGGGCGGCAGTGCGCCCGCCAGCGTGAGCAGCTCACCTGCAGCAGAAAACGCGGCAGCCGACGCAGCCGCGTCTGCGCCCGCAGAAGTGCAGTCATCGTCGACCAGCATCACGTTTCGGTTGCCTGCGGCGCAGCCTACGCAGTGCGCCGCGCATGGCGTCCGCTTCGATTTCAACGACGGCGCGCGCGTGGTGCTGCCAGCGAGCGACATGGGCTCATGGACGGTACGCCTTTCCGACACCGCCACCGGTAATCTGCTGTTCGAGACCACCTTCGCAGCGGGCTCCGTCGCGAGCAGCAAAAAATACTTCGTGCCGTTCTCGATCGAGGTCGACAGCGGAGGCAAGCGGGTTTTCGAGCATCGTTTCGATGCGCGCGGGCGTGATGTGCTGATCGAGTTTCCGGTCGGCACGCTCGGCGACATCATCGGCTGGTTTCCGTATGCGGTGAAGTTTCAGCGCGAGCATGGCTGCCGCCTGACCTGTTCGATGGGGCCGCTCGTGATCCCGCTGTTTCACGCGTGCTATCCCGAGATTGAATTCATCACGCCCGATGAAGTCGAGCCCGAGCGTTTCTATGCGACTTACCGGATTGGACTCTTTTTCGGCGATCAGGCGTTCGTGCACCAGCCGACTGACTTTCAGCTGGTGGGCCTGCATCGCACGGCCGCGTACATCCTCGGCGTCGATCCGGCCGAAACGCCGCCGCAGATCGACGTCCCCGACGACGGACGCCCAATTGCGGAACGCTATGTCTGCGTAGCGGTACAGAGTTCGACGCAGGCGAAATACTGGAACCATCCGCACGGATGGCGGGAGATCGTCCGGTTTCTGAAGGAGCATGGCTACCGTGTCGTGTGCATCGACCAGAAAGCGACGCACGGCACCGGCCTTGTGTGGAATCACCTGCCGCACGGGGTCGAAGACGAAACCGGGGACCGTCCTCTCGCGGAGCGCGCGCACTGGCTCAAGCACGCCGATTTTTTCATCGGCTTGTCGAGCGGGCTGTCGTGGCTTGCATGGGCCGTCGGCACGCCGGTCGTGATGATCAGCGGCTTCACGCATCCGCTCAACGAATTCGCGACGCCGTATCGCATCATCAATTTCCACACCTGCAACAGCTGCTGGAACGACGTGCGCGCGCGTTTCGATCACAAGGATTTTTTATGGTGTCCGCGTCATGCGGGCACGCCGCGCCAGTTCGAATGCACGCGGCTCATCACCACCGAGCAGGTCAGGCAGACGATCCGGCGCATACCGGGGTTCGGTAAGCAGACCTGAAGTCGCGGAATAACGAAGAAGTAAACAACATAAAAAGAAGGGGAAAAATGAGACCGTTGACTTGCCGACGCATATTCGGCATGCGTCGTTTCGGGTTACGAAAGGTCCGTGCATCTCGGCTGATCACGTGGCTGCTCGGCTCGCTGCCGGTGCCTGTCGCGCAGTTCGCGTTGATGGTGACGCCAGCGCACGCAAACGGGACCGTCGGCGCCGGGGGCTATCATGCGACGCTGCCCGATTCATGGGACGACGACACGTTCCTGTCCGGCGCGACGTTGTACGTCACGGGGGCCGGCACCAATTACGGATCCATGTTCACTTCCGGTAGCGAAGTGCTGGTTTCTTCCGGCGGCCAGGTCGTCGGCGCGAATCTCGCGAGCGGCAGCGTGGCGAGCGTCGGCACCGGCGGGAGCGCCTTTCATTTCAACGTTGCGAGCGGCGCGACGTTCACCATCGATTCGGGCGGCGCGCTGATCGCGACGACCGACGACGCGATCGTATCCGGCACGAACGCCGTCGGCACGTTCTCTATCGTCGGCGGCGTGGCGAGCGCGGTAATGGTCGAGAACGGCGGTTCGCTGACGGTCACCGCGGGCGGGAGTTCGCTGAATACGCGGGTCGGCAGCGGCGGCACGGAATACGTGCAGTCGGGCGGCGTGGCCAGCAGCGCATGGGTCAGCAGCGGCGGCATGGAAGTGGTCTCGGCCGGCGGCTCGAGCGAGCAGACCGTCGTCTACGGCGCGCAGATCGTTGCGTCGGGCGGCACCGTAGGCGATGCGTTCGTCTGGGGTGCTCAAAAGGTGCTGTCAGGCGGCTACACGAGCTATACCGAACTGAACCAGGGCGCGGTACAGACGGTGTCTTCCGGCGGCATCGCATTCCGGACAGTCGTGTTCAGCGGCGGTACGCAGAACGTGCTCGACGGCGGCTACACGAGCCGCACGCTCGTGAGCGGCGGCGCCGTCACGGTGTCGTCCGGCGGAACAGCGTACGTGACGGAGCTCGTCCACGACGGCGCGCTCACTGTAAGCTCGGGCGGCAGCGTGATCGACCCTGTCGTTGTGAGCAACAGCCAGATCATCATGGCGTCGGGCGCCAGCCTGACCGCTTCGACCGGCGACGAGATCGACAGCGGCACCAACGCGTCCGGCAGTTTCTCGATTTCGGGCGGCGTCGCGTCGTCGGTGCTGCTCGAAAACGGCGGGTCGCTGAGCGTGCTGCTGGGCGGCAGTTCGGTAGACACGATTGTCGGCAGCGGCGGGCAAGAGTGCGTGTCGGCCGGCGGCGCCGCGAGCGCAACGACGGTGAACAGCGGCGGCACGCAGTCGGTGGCGGGCGGTTCGGCGCTCAATACGCAGGTCTATTCGGGCGGCGTGCAGGACGTGACTTCTGGCGCGAGCGCGTCGGGGACCGTCGTCCATGCGGGCGGCAGCGAGACCGTCAGCGCCGGCGCATCGACGTCGGACACCGTGGTGTCGGCAGGCGGCGCACAGGTCGTCGGCGACGGCGGAACAGCGGTGCAGACGTCCGTCACCAGCGGCACGCAGACCGTACTCGCCGGCGGTTCGGCGGTCGGCTCGCAACTGGGCGTGGGCGCTACCCAATACGTGTCGTCCGGCGGCACCGCGATCTCGTCCACCGTCGCGTCGGGCGGCGAACAGGACGTGCTCGCCGGCGGCTCTGCCGTCGGCACTACCGTCCACGATGGCGCCACGCAGTGGGTGTCGTCGGGCGGCACGGCGATCAGCACGGTCGTGAGCAGCGGCGGCACGCAGGACGTCGTAGCGGGCGCGACGGTCGTCGGCGCGACGATTCGTTCCGGCGGCGTGCAGAACGTGGTTTCCGGGGGCGCGGTGAGCGGTGTGCTGGTGTCCTCCGGTGCAGTGCAGACGGTGACATCGGGCTCGGCGTCCAGCTCGACGGTGATCTCGGGCGGACAGACGCAGGTCGGCGCGGCCGGGCTCGCAACCGACACGACATTGAACGGCGGACTGCTCACGGTAGGTGCGGGCGGGCAGACGAGCGGCACCGTCGTGAACAGCGCAGGCGAAGAGCGAGTGTCGTCCGGCGGCATCGCACGCTCGACGCTGGTGTACGCGAGCGGCCTGCAAACAGTGCTGGCCGGCGGATCGGCGCTGGATGCGGTCGTGAACGGCGCAGGCGAGCAGAACGTGTCGTCCGGCGGCGTGGCGTCCGGCACCGTCGTCAACGCGCGCGGCACGCAGTCGGTGTTCCCGGGCGGCGCAGCGTACGCCACCATCGTCAATAGCGGTGGCCTGCAGTCCGTCGACGGAGACGCGTACGGCACCATCGTCAACAACGGCGGCCTGCAGGAAGTTGCGCTTGGCGGCTATGCGTCGGGCACCCGCGTGAACGCAGGCGGCTTCCAGCAGGTCGACGCGGCGGGCAGCGCGGTGTCGACGACGCTCGCAGGCGGCACGCAGACGGTGCTCGCCGCCGGCTCCGCGGTGGATACGGTCGTGAACGCGGGCGGCGCACAGAACGTGTCGTCCGGCGGCGTCGCGTCGGGTACCGTGGTCAACGCAAGCGGTAAGCAGTCGGTATTCGCCGGCGGCATCGCGTATGCAACGACGGTCAACAGTGCGGGCCTGCAGTACGTCGACGGTGCTACCGAAGGCTATGCATACGACACCGTCGTGAACAGAGGCGGCACACAGGAAGTGGCGGTCGGCGGCCTCGCGTCGGGCACGCGCGTCGGCGCGGGCGGGCTGCAGCAGGTCGATGCCGCGGGCAGTGCCGTTTCGACGACGCTCGCTGGCGGCACGCAGCTCGTGCTGTCCGGCGGTTCGGCGAGCGGGACGCTCGTCACCGGTGGCGGCCTCCAGCAGATCGAAGCAGGCGGCTACGCGCAGGACACGACTGTGTCGTCGGGATCCGTGCTGGTCGACGGCACCGTCGCGAACCTTACACTGCAGACCGGCGCGAGCGTGAGCGGCAGCGGCACGGTCGCGTCTGCGCTGATGGTCGGCGGGGGCGCGACGCTCGCCGCCGCAACGCCTGGCGTCGGTCTTGCGGTGCAGGGCGACCTCAGCTTCGCACACGGCTCGACGTACAACGTGACGGTAAACGCGGCCGGGCTTTCGGGCGTGACGACCGTGGTCGGTAGTCTGCAGATCGCGGACGGCACGACGCTCGTGCTGACCGCGCAACCGGGTAGCTATTCGGCCGGCGCGCGCTACACAATCCTGACGTACACGGGCTCGGAGAGCGGCGCGTTCACGACGGTGAATGCGAACTTCGCGTATCTGAATCCTTCGTTATCGTATACGGCGGGCGCGGTCACGCTCACCTTGAACGAGAACGCGGCGTTCCGGTCTGCGGGCTTTGCGGCCGCGGCCCACACGGTGAACCAGGCACAGGTGGCCAATGCACTGACACGCATCGATGCGGCGGGCGGCAACGCGGTGACGTCTGCGCTGTTGACGGCATCCGACGCTCAGGCGGGCGCCGCGCTCACGCAGCTCGCCGGCGACGAGGCTGCCGTATTCCGCCAGGTCGCGGAGCGGCGCGTCGGGCAGGTGCAGGACATGGTCGCGCAGCGCCTCGTCGACACCTCGGCGGCAGCCGATACGCACAACCACCTGTGGGCGAGTGCGGACTACAGCCACGCGCACCAGTCGGGTGACGATGGACTCGGTGCCGGCGCGTACAGCGAGCACTCCGCACGCGTGACGGTGGGTTACGACCGCGCGGTTACGAGCACGGTGCGACTCGGCGCCGCCGTCGCGCTGAACGACGACACGATCCAGTTCAGCGGCCGCTCCGCAAATGCGCGCAGCGACGGTGCACAGGCGCTCGTGTACGGCGGCTGGCGTCCGGCGTCGGCGCCGTTTTACGTCAACGGTCTCGTCGCCGCAGGGTACTGGGACAACGACCTCACGCGTACGGCGACGGTCGGCGTGCTCGGCGGCACCGCTGACGGCACGTTCCATACATCGGCGGTGTCGGCGTATCTGGAATCCGGGCTGAGCGTCCCGTTCGCCTGGGGCAACTGGCAGCCGTATATCGGCGTGCGCGCGGGCCACTATATGCAACAGGGCTTTGCCGAGCATGGCGGCGGCGACGTCGACCTCGACTACGAGGCCGCAAAGAGCAATGCGGTGTCGTCGGTCGTGGGCTTGCGCTTTACGAGCAACGCGGGCAGCCTGTTCGGGCGCACGCTCGACTGGCGCATGGGCGTCGCGTGGGAGCATCGCTTCGGCGGCACGACGCAGGCGCTTGCGGCGACGTTCGTTAATGCACCCGATGCAACGTGGCAGGTCTTCGGCTCGCCGACAAGCCGCGACATCGCGCATGTGAGCATCGGCGCGGATTGGCGACGGACCCGGCTGTCGACGTTGTATGCGCGAGTTGCGGCCAACGCCGGCTCGAAGGAGCACGACTACGGCGTACTGGCCGGCGCACAGTGGAAGTGGTGACGCCGCTCTGCTGAACGCAACGCGTAACGCGAAACGCCGCTGCGCAAGCGGGTTTCGCGCACGACGAAAGCGCCGACGGGCTTTCGTCGTCCTTCGCGCCGGTCGCCGGTTCAGTCCATGGTGACGCCGATCTTGCCGACTTGCCACGATCATCGTGTCGGGTGACCGGGTCTGGGCAGCGGCGAGAACTACACGAAGGTGCCGGAACCGCTGGCGGCAAGCTCGGTGCGGCGCTCGGCGTCTCGCGCACAGCCGTTGATGCGGGCGTCGTGCCGAACGACGATCAGGTCGGCCAGACCGGCAAGATCGTCGCGCCGCAACTGTATGTTGCGGTCGGCATTTGAGGCGCGATTCAGCATCTGGCCGACATGAAGGACTCGAAGGTCATCGTCGCGATCCAGAAGAAGCGCCGATTTTCAGCGTCGCCGATTACGGCCTCGTTGGCGATTTGTTCACCGTGGTGCCAGAGCTTGCCTAGATACTATGGAGGGGCCGCGGAAGTAAGTCTCCTGGAGTAAAACGAGGATTCCGACACCCGTTTTCCGAGAGGAGTACGCAAATGAATGGGGAAATTACGGGCGGCATTGACAGATGGTACGACCGTACCGGATGGCGGCGTACAGCATCAATGCCGATGCCCTCCAGGAGCCAGTGCAACTGCTCGCTCGTCAGCTTGACGACGGTCTGCTGCCGGCGTGGCCATACGAAGTGGTCTTCCTCGAGGCGCCTCAACATCATCCAGAAACGGTTGCGATCGTAGAACAGCAGTTTGACCCGGTTGCGTTTGCGGTTGTGGAAGGCGAACACGGCGCGTGCAAACGGATCGAGCTGCATGGACAGCTCGAAGAGCGTCACGAGGCTGTTGATGCCGGCGCGGAAGTCGATCGGTTCGCGATGCAGGAAGACCGTCAGGTCCGCGTCGAAGCGGAACATCAACGCGCTCCCAATGCAGCAACCACGGCATTGACGATTGCCACGTCGTCTGCTGAACATTCGAGCTCAAGCTTCACGCCGTTAGGCAACTGAGCCGACAGCCGTGCCACTCGTGTTGAGCGTGGCGAAACGCAGGATGATTCTGCTCCGGTGGCGCGGTGCGACGCGGGCGCCAGCAACGCTGTTGGCTCGTCGATTGCGACAACCGGCACAAACGCTGACGATGCGACCGGCAGGTCGTGCCTGACTGGGGGCCGGCACTGTTCACGCGTCTGGACCCATTTATGCGGCTGGTTGGCGTTCACACCAGCCTTAAGGGCGAGGCCCGATAGCGAAGCGCCTGGCCGCAGACAGGCTTCGACGAGTCGTCGTTTGTCCGTTGGATCGAAGCTTCGCTTGCCGCCGGCACCAACACGCGTCACGCGTAGGGGCAAAAAGCTGAGGTCATCTTCTGTCATGGATTGCGTCCGCAAAGTGAGGTTGCGGACGCAATCGTGAGCATTCTCAACAGCGCAAGCTAGGTGTGCGAAATCGCGCGCTTACTGATGGCAGGCACATCAAAGGCCGAATGTACAGACGCATTCGAGACCTTCAAAATGCGCACCGATCTTGCTCATAGGTGGGAGTCCATGTACGGCTATATGAATCTCAAAGCTCTTCAGAGTGGTTCGTGGTTTTTTTGAAAGGAGAACATTCCGGCGCCTCTTCGTGCTGGATCAGTCGCAGCCAAGGGCTGATGGCCTGGTTTAGCAGAGGCTGGCGGTGGCGCACCCAAATCTGCATCGGCTGCGGCTGACAGCCAATGCGCGCTTTGGGTGCGAGCGCCGTTCTGCCGAAAGAGACGCGTCGGCAACGGAAATCAATTGCCTGCGTCAGTGACGCATGCAGAAGGCGCAGATAAAGCGGCACACCATTGGCGGCTGCTTCGCGATCGAAACCGATGTGCCAGACGACCGCCGTCTCCGCATCCTTGAGCGTGACAACGAAGCCATAAATATGGCTACCCTTAACTGCGACGTGGAAAGCGATACGCGCGCCGGCAGCTAGCGCTAAAGCTGGCCAGTATTCCTGATCCAGCATAAACGGGCGCAAGCTCGCATTGGTGCGGGTCTGCAGGTAAAGATCTTGCAGATGTCCGGCAACCGAGGCCACCTTCTCAAGGCGTTCGATCCGGAATCCAGCCGCATCGAACGGTTTGTAGATCTGGGACTTGACGGCATTGCGGTACTTGGAAGCAAGGCTGGCAAGATAGTCATCGTGGGTATGGACGCCTTCGGGTAGCGTCAGCACCATGTTGGGCTCGGTTTCGACGGCAGAATAGCTGAGTTTTCCGAGGCAGGCACTGGGTGCTTTGTCGGCCTCCAGAATGTCCTTAACCAAAATCACGTTGGTCTGACCATCCAGCTTTTCGCATCGGCGGGTACGATAGAGTGCCTCCGCCACGGCGGGCCACAGTTCTGCAGGAGTGCTGCCGGGCGCGAAACAAACGCCGTGCTGCCCGTAACTAAGCAGGTTGCCGCAGACAAGAATTCGCTCTTTGAGTGGCACTTTGAGTTTGCGCTTGCCTGGTTCACCAAGGTGCTCGAGGCTCACCTGGACGATTTGCATGCAGACTGTGGCCAGCGGTCCGTCGTCATCCGAGATCAAGGCGTAGCGCGGCTCGAGATTGGCCGGACCTGCCATTTCAATCATTTGCAGGTATTCAGGCGAAAAATAAAAGCTTTGCCCGGTAGTTACCGTGCGCCAATCCTCGACGTTAAGCTGTCGCAGACGATGAGCAATGGCGATTTGAAAGCCACTGGCGCGACGCAGTTTCTTGCGTAGTTGCAGGCGGGTGTTCAGTGGCTTTGGAAGTAGTTTCATCGCGAACGGGCCGAGGACGACCGGCAAACTCAATTGGATGCCACATCTTGCTTCGCTGCAATGTTATCTGAGGCGAAGCCTCCGCATCGGACACTCGAAGAATCTTACGACCGCTTTGGTCCTGCGGGTGCAGGTTTTGCGGTCTCGTCGACGCGTGCTGAGCGCAGTGATTGCAATTGCGTCGTCAGCCATACCGCGCTTGGCTGCGCCGGTGCGTCGCCACATTGAACCGTCTGGAGGGAGAGGTCCGGATAGGACACTGGCCCGCCACCTGAGGTTATCTTGATGGCGAGCCAGTTGGTGTAGATGCGGGTGCGCAGTGTTTCTGCGCACTTTTATGGCAAGACAGGCAGACGGTCGGTCAGTCGCCTGTCAGCCGGTTAGTGACCGAAGTAGACCGAGCCCGGACCGGTGCGAGCTGCCTCGCTCGTGTAGGCATGGCCGCCCGCTGCGGACGAGCCGCTTACGACGCCGCCCACTCCGGACGTGTCGCCAGCGCTTTCGATCTCAATCACGTCTTCACTGACTGCCACGACGGTCACTGGATGACTGCCGCTCACGCCGGGTGTGCCCGCGTGTTGCGCAGCAACCCTGGCTTCAGCAGCCTGGACGTCCGCCGGATATTCGCGCGGGTTCGCACGGGCCGGGTTGTAACCGGCCGCTTCGATCTCGACCAGTTGCTCACGGACTTCCGCGCGGGTCAGTGGATGGTTTGCTCCGACATTTGCTGCGGCAAAAACCGTAATCGGAGCAGCGAAGGCCATGGCAGCCACAAAGGCGGCGAGTCTAACGATGGGTCTCATGATTACTACCTCCTTGGTTTGTCGGTTGGGCGCTACAAGCTTGTGCTCGTTTTCAACCCTTAAGGCAAGTGTAAGGAAATAGTAATTAAGGGTAAACACCTATTTTGTAACTGTCTATTTCATAAAACGTAATAACCAGAATTTATCTGCGCAAAAATATTGATTGCCTGTACACGTTGAATGGCAATCCGGATTCAGGCACGGTTGAGCAGGGGCCGCCCTGCAATCCAGAGATCGGCGCACCCCCATTTCAACGCCAAGCCACGCCTCAAGGCGTGGAGCCATTTCGGGGAAATGCCGGCATGACCGTTCAGCACGCGCGACAGAGCCGCATGCGTAACACCGAGGTGGGCCGCGGCTTGGGTGACGGTCAAACCAAGCTCAGGGAGGACGTCCTCCCTGAGCGTTTCGCCCGGATGGGCGGATTGAAAATGCGAGAAATTGGGTGATTACCCAGTCGTAGTCCTGGCAGTCGACCAGGATCGCGTCAGTTCCTTAGAAAGTGAAGGTAACTCGCCAATTTCCACTGATCCAGACTGAAAAGTGGCCCTCCAGGTCCTTGTGCAATGGATACAACCTCCAGCCCGGCATATTCATATCCTGAGGTGACTGCGCCTCATCCAACCGGGCCAACTGACGTTTCAATCTGCTTGCATGGTCAGGTCTGATACCTGCCTCGCTGTCGCTAACAAAGAACGGTTCAAACCCTTGTGTCGCTGTCCCCGCCAAGACTTGATCACAGATTTCGTCAAATAATCAAGCTGGCCCCGCGAACACCGAAACAAGCTGGTTGAGGTGGCCAGGCCACCGCGAGGCCCGCAGGGACTAGGTGCGCAGCGCGACGTCGGTACGGAATCGTTCGGTTCAATATGTGTCTCGTCTTGCCCCATGTGGAACGACCCGCACACCGGTTCGGCTGAGGCACCGTCATCGAGAACTACAAGCCCCTCTCGGACTAGCATCCGAAAAGAGGCAAATATGCACCGGTGCCAACTGTCGCAGGCGCTACAGCACGCAGCCGAATTGAAGTACCACCGCCTTTCGGAATCGATACCGCTGCATTCGAATGCCAACGAACGAACTGACCGATGCACCACCCACTGTACGACTGTCGGTATTGCGCTTGGCGTAGAATCGATAGCCGGTCCACACTCGTTTCCAGCGAGGTGAGTATGTCAGTCCCGGCCCGTTACGATGGCATTTCGCGGTTTCTTCACTGGTTAATCGCTGCACTCGTCGCTGCCCAATTCTTATTAGGCTGGACCATGCCGGGCGTTCATCGCGACACGAAGCCGGTCGGCCTGATTGCCGGGCACCTGTTAGTGGGCACGGCGCTGCTCGCAGTCATGATGTGCCGTGTCGTGTGGCGTATTTCACATCGACCGCCAGACATCGAGATTGCACGGCCATTGCGCATCATCTCGTCGCTAACGCAGTTTGCGCTTTATGCCCTGCTGATCGTCGTGCCCCTGCTTGGCTGGATTAGCGCCTCTTCGCGTGGCTGGAACGTCACACTGCTCTCGGCGGCTATCCCACTGCCCGCACTATCGCCGACCGGCTCTTCCTTCGGCCACGAAATGGGCGATGTGCATGCTGTGCTGGCGTGGGTACTGTTCGCGCTGATCTGCCTGCATGTCGCAGGGGCGTTACTGCATCGGTTCGTTTTTCGCGATCAGGTCACGCAGCGGATGATTTCATGGTGATAGGCTGGGTTATAGCGCAAATAGCGATCTATATCGGGTGGTGGATCGGGACGGCCAGACGGTAGAGTTTATGCTCAGGGCAAAGCGCGATGTGGCTGCGGCAAAAGCTTTATTCATCAAGGCGATCAAACTCAGGGCCGGCCACCGGAGACGGTCGCCCTCGACGGGTATGCCGCTTCGCACCGGGCCGTGCGTGAGATGAAACTTGATGGCCTGCTGCCCGGGAGGTGTCAGGAATAATGAGATGGCCCCCTCCGCCCCACGAGCGCGGGTTACGCTTGTAGCGCGTTTTCTTTTTTGAAGAGGCCATCATGCAGAACGTGACGCTCGTTGGAATCGATGGGCAAGCATTTGTTTCACCTTCACGGTCAGGACCAGCACGGAAAGGCCGTGTTTCGTAAGAAGGTGAACCGCAAGCAGCTGGTCGAGTTCTTCGCCGCGTTTCACGCCTGCACGGCCTTGGCGCGCTGGGGGAATTCAGCGCCGAGCTTGTCGCACCAGCAACGGATTGTTTCGTACGTGACCACGACGCCGCGCTCGAGCAACAACTCCTAGATGTCGCGCAGGCTCAGGCTGAACCGGAAATACCAGCGAACCGCGCAGCTGATCACGACAGCAGGGAAGCGGTGGCCATGATAAAGCGATTTCGTTTTTTTCACCGCCTCATTCTACCGCCGCCTACCCACCAAGCTGACAGCGCCGTCTAGGGGGATGCCCGTACGCAAAGGGCGCGACGGGCAATGTTGCAACGGAGGATGTGCTTTATATGCTCAACGGGCTCGGCGTCGAGACCGGAATCGATATCGACGCGATCTTGACAGCTGGTGACTTCATCAGCCGTGCACTCGGAAAGCCGAACGGATCAAGGGTCGGGCGCGCTTTGCTCGCCAAAGCGGCGTGATAGCTGACGGTTAGCGAGAGACATTTGGGTAAGTGGGGTGACCTTGATTGGGGGCGCCTCAGAAAACCACAAAACGCCGTTGCTGTAATGGCGAATTGTTATAAGCTACCATCGCACCTGTGCACACCGATGAACCCGACCAAGGAGGTGGACATGTACAGTTCGAGCGCCCTTGTTCTTGCTCGCATGCAGTTTGCGTTCACGGTCGGTTTTCACATTATCTTTCCCGCCATTACCATCGGACTCGCGAGTTTTCTCGCGGTGCTGGAAGGGATGTGGTTAAAGAGCGGGAAGGAGGCGTACCGCGATCTCTATCACTTCTGGTCGAAAATCTTCGCGGTGAACTTCGGAATGGGCGTAGTTTCCGGAATCGTGATGGCGTACCAGTTCGGCACGAACTGGAGCCGCTTCTCGTTCTTCGCGGGCGGCATTACCGGGCCATTGCTGACCTACGAGGTCCTTACTGCTTTCTTTCTCGAAGCAGGTTTTCTCGGCGTGATGCTGTTCGGCTGGAACCGGGTCGGACGAGGGCTGCATTTTTTCTCCACGGTCATGGTGGCGATCGGCACGCTCATCTCGACGTTCTGGATTCTGGCGTCGAATAGCTGGATGCAGACTCCACAAGGCTACGAGGTCATCAACGGGCGTGCGGTACCGGTGGACTGGTTCGCGGTGATCTTCAACCCGTCGTTTCCGTTCAGGCTCGCTCATATGGCCATCGCGGCATTTCTCGCGACGGCGTTTTTCGTGGGCTCATCGGCGGCGTGGCATCTGCTGCGCGGACGCGACAACCCCGCAATATGCACGATGCTTTCAATGGCGATGTGGATGGCGCTCATCGTCGCACCGATCCAGGCCGTGGTGGGCGATGCGCACGGTCTGAACACGCTGGAACACCAGCCCGCGAAAATCGCCGCCATCGAAGGACACTGGGAGAACGTGCCGGGGCAACCGACGCCGCTCATCCTCGCCGGCTGGCCGGATATGCAGGCGGAGGTGACGCGCTTCGCGATCGAAATCCCGGTGCTGGGCAGCTTGATCCTGACACACAGTCTTCATAAGCAGGTGCCCGCGCTAAAGGAGTTTCCACCGGGCGACAGAGCGAATTCGACGGTGGTGTTCTGGAGCTTTCGAATCATGGTCGGCATGGGCCTGCTAATGATTCTCGCCGGTCTCTGGAGTCTCTGGCTGCGTGCGCGTGGGCGGCTCTATCAATCGCGCGGTTTCCTCACGCTGGTTCAGTGGATGGGTCCGGTGGGGCTGATCGCATTGATCGCGGGCTGGATCACGACCGAGATGGGCCGGCAACCGTGGGTGGTCTACGGCGTGATGCGAACGGCCGATGCATCGTCGCCGCAAAACGCCGCGCAAATGGGATTGACCCTCGTGCTGTTCGTGCTTGTCTACTTCTTCGTGTTCAGCCTCGGCATCATGTACATGATGCGATTGGTCCGCAAGGGGCCGATCACCGACGAAGGCAGGCAGCAGACGCATGGCGGAGCCGGGCAGCAGCGCACGCCGGCGCGGCCGCTGTCGGCTGCAACGGAGAGCCCGCACAACGATGGCAACGGTAGCACCCACTGAGGGACCGAGCTATGGGAATAGATCTCGTTGTGATCTGGGCTGTGATCATTGCGTTTGGGCTGATGATGTACGTAGTGATGGACGGCTTTGACCTCGGAATCGGCATTCTTTTCTCCTTTATCAAGGACAAAGAAGAGCGTGACGCGATGATGAACACGGTCGCGCCCGTCTGGGACGGCAACGAAACGTGGCTGGTGCTCGGCGGCGCGGGATTGTTCGGCGCGTTTCCGCTTGCCTATTCAGTGATCCTGAGCGCGTTGTACCTGCCGCTTATCTTCATGCTGATGGGGCTGATCTTTCGCGGCGTGGCGTTCGAGTTCCGCTTCAAGGCGCGCGATACAAAACGGCACATCTGGGACAAAGCGTTCATTTGCGGGTCGCTGGTCGCAACCTTCTCTCAAGGTGTCGTGCTTGGCGCGTTCATCGACGGCATTCCGGTAGTCGATAACGGCTATGCGGGCGGTTCGCTGGACTGGCTGCGGCCGTTTCCGCTGTTTTGCGGCATAGCGTTGATCGTCGGCTATGCGCAGCTGGGCTGCACGTGGCTCATCATGAAGACGGAAGGCCGGTTGCAGCGTCAGATGCACGATCTCGCGCGACAGCTGGCCTGGGCTTTACTGACGATGATCGTCATCATCAGCGTATGGACGCCTCTCTCGCATCCGGAGATCGCGCGCCGCTGGTTCAGCCTGCCCAATCTGCTTTTCTTCGCGCCGGTGCCTATGATGGTCATGCTCGGCTTCTTCGCGGTATTGCGCGAAATCGCGCGCGGAGCGACGGCGACGCCATTCCTGCTGACGTTGATGGTCGTGTTTCTCGCCTATAGCGGCCTGGCAATCAGCGTGTGGCCGCACATCATTCCGCCGTCGGTGACACTTTGGGACGCGGCGTCCGCGCCGCAGAGCCAGGGCTTCGCGCTCGTCGGAGCGCTGTTCATCCTGCCGTTCATCCTTGGCTATTCCGCGTGGAGCTACTACGTGTTCCGCGGCAAGGTCAAGGTGGGCGAGGGCTACCACTGAGGAGCAGAGGATGGCGCACCCCGGATCGGGAGATGGCGCAGCGCAAACGCGTTCGCCGTTATGGAAGCGCGCTGCATGGCTTTTCGTCATCTGGCTTGCAAGCGTTTCGACGGTGCTGATCGCCGCCGAGATCATCAAGTTCTGCATGGCGGCGGCGGGTTTGAAAACGCACTGATCCGTTATACGCGTCCCTACATGATCGTCGCAGCAAACGCTGCGTGTTGGCGGGAGCGGACATCTCGTCGAAGCGAGCCCGACCGTGGGCCAGATCGTTGACACCCATTAGACAGTATGACTCCCGTGAGGCAAAGGCTGGCCCGTCGTGAGGAATCAAACGCGGGTTAGCATTGCTGCCAGAGCCGCACGGTGTGGACAGGGCCACACCCGGCGATTTCCGACACGGAGGCCAGCATGGA
>NZ_JACHDM010000049.1:0-16337 GCF_014201065.1 Paraburkholderia sp. Cpub6 | reverse complement strand
TGACCGTTCTGGACGGCGGACGCTACCGGCTGGAGCAGTCGGATCTCAGCGAGCCGATCGAGGGTCGCGTGGGCGAAAAGCTCGACACGAAACTGCCCGATGGCGCGATCACGCTGCAGGTCGATTCGCTGAACGCAAAGCCGGGCACGCAATTCATTCTGGAGAGACAGTCGCGCGACAAGACGGTGGAAAGCCTGCAAAACCGGCTGACGGTCTCGCAGAAGGGTAAAGACAGCGGCATCATCGGCGCGTCGCTGATGGGCTCTGAGCGGCTGCTGACGGCCAGCACGCTCGCCGAAATCGGCAATGCGTATGTTGACCAGAATCTGAAGCGCAAGGCGGCGGAAGCCGAGAAGTCGCTTGCGTTCCTGAGCGAGCAGCTGCCGCAACTCAGGAGCGACCTGGAGCGCGCCGAGGGACGCTATAACGACATGCGCAACCGCATGGGCGTGTTCAATCTGAGTGAGCAGGGCAAGGCCTATCTGGATCAAAGCGTAGCCACGCAGCGCAGCCTGCTCGAACTGAAGCAGAAGCGCGCGGAGATGGGCGCGATCTACGCGCCGGGTCACCCCGCGATCCAGGCGATCGATCAGCAGATCGGCATGCTGAGCAGCAGGATCGGAAGCTTGTCGCAGCAGGAACAGGCGTTGCCGGACCTGGAGCAGAATGCGGTGCGCCTGACCCGTGACATGAACGTGAACAACGAGCTTTACGTCGGCATGCTGAACAACATGCAACAGCTCAGACTGGTTCGCGCCGGCAAGGTTGGAACGGTGCGGTTGATCGATAACCCGGTGGTGCCGAAAGAGCCGATCAAGCCGAACAAGCTTCTGGTGATTATCTATGCTGCGTTGGGCGGCCTGATTCTGGGCGTCGGTGCGGCGTTCGGGCGTACGGCGCTGTATCGGGGCGTGACCGACGCGCAGGAGATCGAGGAGCAAACGGGCCTGAACGTCTATGCGAGCGTGCCGCTGTCGCAGGCGAAAGTCGCGCGAATCGGCAAGACGCCGAAGCTGCCCGCTGGCGAGAAGTTCCTGCTGGCGAGCGAGTTTCCGCGCGACCCGTCGATTGAAAGCCTGCGCCGACTCAGAACCGCGCTTCATTTTGCCATGCTGGAATCGGAGTCGGGCGACAATCGCGTGCTGCTGACGGGGCCGACGGAACAGGTGGGCAAGTCGTTCCTTTCGGCGAATCTGGCGGCGGTCGTATCGGCGGCCGGCAAGCGGGTGTTGCTGATCGACGCGGACCTGCGCAAAGGTCATCTCGAGCAATACTTTGGTCTCGACTCGAGCCCCGGCCTGGCTGACTATCTGACGTCGGACGTGACGTCCGGCCCGGTGATCATGCGTGACGTGCGTCCGGGCCTCGACTTCGTTGCGCGCGGAGCGATACCGGAGAACCCGGCCGAGCTTCTGGTGAGCGAACGCATGCAGCAATTCCTCGCGAAGACGAGCGAATACGATATCGTGCTGATCGACACGCCGCCGGTGCTCGCCGTATCCGACGCGACCGCGCTTGCGGATAGCTGCGGCACCGTGTTGCTGGTGACCCGCTTCGAGACCACTTCCATTGCGCAGGTGGTGGAGGCCACCAAGCAGCTCAAGCAGGCGAATGCCCGGGTGAAGGGCGTGATCTTCAACGCGATCGATACGGATGTCTATCGCTATAGTCTGGGCGCGCGCGCAGGCCTCTATCGCAGTGCTTCCTATCTCGACGCATTGCCCGCCAGCGGAAAGACGCAGAAAGGCTAGCCTTCAGACGAGAACCATCGTCGTGTAGAGCGATGAAAAATTCACCCGGACTTCGACGTAGATAAATTGTGAATATCAAACATTCGATCGTAAGTATCGCTGGAGTCGTACTGAGTCAGGCGCTCAATTTCGTTTCGATTCTATTGATCGGGAAGTTCTGCGGGCCGACGGCTCTCGGGTATTTCAGCCAGCTCATGGCCGGTGGTCTTTTTATCGGGTCGGTGATCGGCTTGCGTCTGGAGGTTGCGTGCATGGCGGCGGACAAGGCCCAGGCCGTGCGCGCAATGACGAGTTCCAGTGCGGTCGCCATAGGGATCGGCGTGGCGCTCGTGGTGGCCACGGCAGCGGCCGGGCATACGGAATACATACCTGTTATCGGTCTGGCACTTGGCGTGTTCCTGCAACAGGCGTTGTGCGGAGCACTCACCACCGAAAGAAAGTACGCGCAAATCGCGACGATCCGGTTCTTCCCTAATGCCGCGTTCGCCGTCTACTTCGTCTGCATGATGATGTTTTCGAAAGGGGAGTGCACAGGCACCACCGTATTCAACATCTATAGCTGGATTTTTCTGGCCTCGACCGTTGTGCCCGTGGCGATCTGCCTTTACTCGGCGCGTCGCATGATCCCGTTGGCCTTCATCAGGTTCTCCGCGCTTCAGATCCAGTATGCAAAATTTGGTGTGCCGACCACTACGCTGAATTCATTCGTGATCTATGCGTCCGCCATTTTGATGCCGATGATCTTCGATCATCGTGACGCCGGCATCTTTGCGCTGGCGTATCGTGTGGGGTACTTCCCTGCGTCCCTCTTGTCGCAAAGTTTGGGCGCCGTCTTCCGCCGCGATCTGATCGATTATTTCGACGGCCACAGAAAAGACAGAGTGAATCCCTCGAAACAGTTTTTTACTATGCTGACGTTTATCAGCATTTCTCTGGTGGCAGCGTGCTATGCAGGCCTTAGCCTCATTATCCACATGAAGATGGGCGACGAATGGGAACCGTCGATGTCTGTGTACCTGATCTTTGTTCCCTATTTCATCACGATGGCGATCTATGGCTCGATGGCTCAGGTATTCATTGTCGCGAACCGGCTGAAGATCGACTTGATGATTCAAGCAGTCAATGCCGTATCGATCTTCCTGATCTTTGCGACGGCTCAATTCCTCGGCGTCGGGTTCATCCACTCGCTTCTTCTGCTCAGCGTCTGTGGAACGATTGTGGCAAGTGTGGGAACTTACCAGGCGCTCAAGATCGGCAAGGAGCCGGACGCTTATTTGGATCGCCAACCTAGTTTTGAAGCGCCGTGATCTCTGCGCTCAAAAATCAGCGACGCTGCAAGTTTAGCTCCTCCACCGCGAGGCGAGTCGCTCACTTGTTCAGGGAAAGAGAATGCGCATTGTAAAACTCCCCGGCATCATCGGCAGGAATGCGAGTCCAGGCGTGTCGGCCGCGGTCTGGTTCATTCTGTTCATCGCGCTTTATGCGATCTCCGCGTTTCACGACAGCACGTTGCCGGCGCGTTTTCTGTTGGATGAACTGGTGATCTTCGACCGGATGAAGACCGTCACGGCTTTCAGGGCGTTTGGCGACTCATTTGACAATCTCGCGTGGCTGTTCAACTTTCTCGGTCTCCAGAGTTTCTCCATTTCTTTGATAGGATTTCTCGCATCGACTATCGGCATGTTTGTCGCCATCTGGCGTTCCGGGCTCACTTCGCTAAAACCGGCCGAGTTCTTTCTGGTTGCCTTCTGGCTCGCCAATCAGACCGTCTACATCGGCGTTCCATCGAAAGAAATCGTCATTTCGGTTCTGGTTCTTTTGATGCTGTTTTACAACTCGTCGCGTGCGATATTGGTTTTGTTTGTCGTCCTGGCAGCGCTGGTAGCCGTGTACTTCAGATCGTATTGGGGCATTACACTGGCCGCAACCGTGTTTCTTTATATCGCGCCAAACGGCTTCAGAAGGCCGGTTTCATTGATCTTTTTCGCGCTGGCCATGTTTGTGATGGTCGCCTTCGTGTTCCAGAAGGCCTATGGCGAATCACTGGATTTCGCAAGGCAGAACGCCAATGAGTGGCGGGACCCGGAGGAAGTGGGGTCGATGATCGTACAGTTCATTCCAGGCAGTGGTATGTTCATTGGCGTGGCGAACGTCGCCATCACGCTGGCGACCTTCGTTTTGCCGGTGCGGTTGATTACGTCGGGTTCTCCGCTGCAAATGCTGGGCGGCATTGGCGTGTTTTTCACTTTTGCGATTGTGTTTATGCGTTATCGCTCCGCGGCGGCGCTATTTCCGGTGGGCCGATTCGAGACACTTTGTTTTTGTTTTCTGGTCAGTTTCCTGTCAACGCAAGCTATTTTCGAGCCGGACTACGGGTCATTTCTGCGGCATCTTTCGCCGGTGTCGCCGATGATCATGTTTCTCGTCCTGCGGCTCTCGTACGATGAACACATAACGGTATCGGCGCAGAGTGCGTCGCGAGTGAACGACGGCGCCCATCACCAGTCCACATTGTCGAAGCATCGCAGCGCCTCCTGAATCGCAATGACGGTCCGCTGATTCAGTAGGCCGTCGATGAAGCACATGATCGTAAACATCGGGGCGAACTATCTGACGCGCATCGGTGGGCACGACGTGACGCTGCGCGCGGCGATCGACAACATCACGAATCGCCGCTACTGGATGTTCCAGTGCCCGGACTACATCGCGCGCGGGCGATCCGCGCATGGTCAGCGTGAACGCGAAGATCGATTTCTGATCTGAGTTGCGCGGTGTCGCGGGCCGTGGCGGGCTCACTGTGCGCCGCCGGCGCGCATGGCCCGGTATTCCCGCTGCACGATGTCCATCAGCTCCGCCACCGAAGTCAGCGCGCTCTGTTGCTCGTAGGTCACGCGCCCTCGCTGCATCAACATGATGCGATCCGCGATATCGAGCGTCTGCGCATAGTTGTGCATGATCATGATGATCGAGAGGCCGCCTTTTTCCTTCAAGCGCATCAGTAGGTCGATGATGAGTCCCGCCTCGCGCGCGCCCATCGCGGCGAGCGGTTCGTCGAGCAACAGGATTTTCGCGTTCGAATGCACGGCGCGCGCCACGGCGATCGCCTGGCGCTGGCCGCCCGAAAGACGCTCCACGGGCAAATCCACCGAAGGCACGTGCACGCCGATATCGTCGAGGCATTGCGCCGCGCGCTCGCGCATCCGTTTGTGGTCGAGCAGCCTGAACGGCCCGCGCCGCACGATTTCGCGGTTCAGGAACATGTTGTGGTAAATACTCAGCGAATTCGCGAGCGCGAGATCCTGATACACGCATTCGATGCCGAGCGAACGCGCATGATCGACCGAGCGCAACAGCGTCTCCTCGCCGTCGATATGGAGCGTGCCGCTCGTTTGCTGATGAAAGCCCGTGAGGATCTTCACGAGCGTGGACTTGCCCGCGCCGTTGTCGCCGAGTATGCCGAGGATCTCGCCCTTGCCGAGCGTGAGCGAGACGCCATCGAGCGCCGTCACCGCGCCGAAGCGTTTGACGAGGCTGTCGCCGCGCAGCGCGAGCGGGGCGTTCGGCGCGCTGCGCGCAGCGGCCGTGGCATTGGCGCCCGCGGAGGAGGTTTGCGATTGGTCCATCATCGTCCACCCTTGCGGCGAATGCGCCCGACGTGGATGTTGAAGATCATCGCCGCCAGAATCGCGGCGCCAAGAATGATGTTGAACGTAAACGCGTTGATACCGATCAGTGTAAAGCCGTCGTTCAGAATACCGAGCACCGCTGCGCCGATGAGCCCGCCCACGATGGTGCCCGAGCCGCCCGTGAGCGGCGTGCCGCCGATCACGGCGGCGGCCACGGCAAGGAACATGATCTGGTTGCCGCCGGCCTGCGGGTCGATCGAGGTAATGCGAAAGGCTTCGAGCATGCCGGTGAAGCCCGCCAGCACAGCGGCGAGGACGAAGTTGCCGAGGCGCAGTCGCTTCACATGTATGCCGGCCTCGCTCGCGCCGAGCGGATTCGCACCCGCGGCCTGCGTATGCAGGCCCCAGCGTGTATGTCGCAACAGCACGTGCATCGCGGCCGCGATCACCAGGGTCCAGATGATCTCGCTGTAGCCCCACGCGCCCATGAACCCGGCGAAGGTGGGCGATCCCGGCGTGGCGGCGGGCGTGCCGCGCGAGATCGTGAGCGTGATACCGTTGATCAGAAAGAGCGTGCCGAGCGTCGTAACGAACGAGGGCAGCCGCAGCCAAACCGACACCGCCCCGTTCACGAAGCCGACGATTCCCGCGGCCACGAGCCCCGCGATCACGGCGAGCCACATCGGCGCGCCCGCGTCATTCGCGAACACCATCATGAACGGCGCGAACGCGAACACCATGCCCGCCGACAGATCGATGTCGCCGCCGATCATCAACATGATTTCGCCGAACGCGATGATCGCCACCGGCGCGATGAACTGCGACAGGTTGACGAGGCTCGCGTTGGTGAGCAGGAAATCGTGGTTCGCGAATTCGAAGTAGGCGGCCAGCAGCACGGCCACGAGCAGGATGCGCAGCTCGGCCGCCCATTGAGACGCGAATGAAACACCCGCGCGCCGGGGCGCGCGGACCGCTTTGCTGGTTTCGTTCACTGTATTCATCAGGACTTGATCGGGCCGGATCTCGGAACGATTTGCTCCTTGTCGGTCTTGCCTTCAAAGCGCGTCGAGGTATTCAGGTACGGCTCGACGTTATCCTTCGTCACGAATTTCAGGCCGGTGTTGATTTCGGCCGGGCCGACGAGGCCGCCGGAGCTGAGGAACACGAACGCCTGCATCACCGTATAGAAACCCTGGACGTAGGGCTGCTGATCGATGGTGAAGTCGAGGAAACCTTCGTGGATCAGCTGGATCGTGGTCGGCAGCAGGTCGAAGCCGCCGCCGTGCACGCCTTTGGACGGCAGGTTCGACTCTTTCATCACCTGCGCGACGCCCTGCGTGCTACCCGCATCCACCGCGAACATGCCTTTCAGGTCCTGGTGGCCCAGGTAGAACGCCTTGATCTTCGACAGCTCCTCGTTGACGGTCGCGCCCGTGGCCACGGTCTGGATGTCGATCTTCTTGCCGGACTTCTTGATGGCGTCGCTCGCACCGTCCAGACGCGGCTGGATGTTGAGCTGCCCCGGCGTGGCGATGAACAGCCCGACCATGCCGCTGTCGATCAGACTGACGATGCGCTCGCCCATCTGGTAGCCCGACAGATACAGGTCCTGGCCGATATACGCGAGGCGCGGATTCTTCTTGCCGCGCGGCGCGTCGGCGTTGTACGCGAACACCGGAATTCCGGCGTCGAGCGCGGCCAGGATGGGCTTGTCGAAAGCGCTCGGATCGACGATCGGCACCGCGATGGCGTCGGCCTTCGCGGCAATCGCCGAGTTCACGGCGCGGACCATTTCGCCCGCGTCCGAAGTGGCCGAGCCGGTCCACTGATAATCCATGTTGAGCAGTGAGCAGGCATCCTGAATGCCGTACTGCGTGGGCACGAAGAACGGGTTGGTGGTGACGTGATTGACGAACACGATCCTCCACTTCTTGTGCGACGGAAAAGCCGTCTGCGCTGCCTGCGCGGTGCCGATCAGACCGCCCGCGCCGCCTAGCGCGCCCATCAGCGAAAGCGCTGCGCCGAGTCCCGCGCCCTGCATCAGCCCCCGCCGCGCCGTGCTGAAACCGTTGCCGCTGTTTTTCTGATCGTCATCCCGTTGCTGTGCCATCTGATCCTCCGGTTCTTGTCTTCATTGGTCGATGTGGTCGACGTCGCGTCGATTGCGTGCAGATGCTGGACGGCACCGGGAGTTCGCGGGGCAGCGCGAGAGTTTGGCGTGGGACGTGCAACCCCGATTCGGAAGCGCTCGATACGAGCCGTGCGGTACCGCAAAAATGTTAGTGCAGTGCGGTAGCGACTCCTAATCCATGTATACCCGTAACCGTTCCGAAGATTGGGACGCCGGGTCAGGATGCGTGTTTACCACGAGCGGCTGATCGCGCAGATGGGTGCGCGGCGCTCAAAGCTCGCCGCCCGCCAACACCGTCGCCACGTGCTCGCGCAACGTCGGCAGCACCGCGCCCTCGAACCAGGCATTGCGCTTGAACCACGCGATATTGCGCGGCGACGGATGCGGCAGCGGCATCACATGCGGTCCAAACTCGGCCCACCTGACGAGCGTTTCTGTCGAGGTCGGGCCAAACGCGTCGCCGAGGCCAAAGCGCTGCGCGTATTGTCCGATCAGCAGCGTCAATTTCACCGAACGCATTTGCGCGAGCAATTCGCGGTGCCAACGGCCGGCGCACTCGGGCCGAGGCGGCAGGTCGCCGCTCGCGCCGCGGCCCGGAAAACAGAAGCCGATGGGCACGATGGCGAATCTGGAAGCGTCGTAGAAGGTGGTGTCGTCGACGCCGAGCCATGTCCGCAGACGCGCGCCGCTCGCGTCGCTCCACGGCACCCCCGACGCATGCACGCGCGCGCCTGGCGCTTGTCCGATGATCAGAATACGCGCCCGCGTGGACGCGGCGAGCACGGGGCGGGGCGCGTGCGGCAGCATGGGTGCGCACAGCGTGCAGGCGCGGATGTCGTGAAGCAGCGTGTCGAGCGACGTGTCGAGTTTCGACGGACGTTTGGTGGTAACAGCCATAAAGCAGTGCGAGGTGACTGGTGCGCAGTCGTGTCGTGAGTCGGCTCAGTTCTGCGCCTGAGCCGGATAGATCAGCGTGCCGTCGGCCTGGGGCGCGGCGCCCGGCGTCATCGTGGCGGCGTTCGTGTGATGCGCGTCCATGATGTGCAGCACGGTTTCATCGTGCATCAGCAGATAGTCCGTAATGATACGCCGGTGGCAGCGCCACCAGACCGCCTCCGAGCACATGATCGCGCAGCGCTGCAGATGACCGAGCGTCAGAAGTTGCGCCAGTCCCTCGCGGAACGCGTCGCTCATTGCATAGTCGGCATAGTTGCGAAAGGCCGGATGCGTCCAGTACGCATTCGGCGACGGCGCGTCATCCTTGCGCCTGCTGCGACGTCCGCCGAGCGAGGCGAGATGCACGTAGTCGATATGTTCCGGTGCGAGCGAGGCGGGCAGCGCGTCGCGATTGAACTGCGGGTTGGTCCGCGAGCGCGGGATGCTGCGCACGTCGACGAGCAAGGCGATCTGCTCGCCTTTCAGTAAGTCGACGAATTCCTGCAACGGACGCGTCGAGTGGCCGATCGTGAAAAAAGGGCGTTTCGTTTCCATGCGTGCTTCGCCGGCGCCGATAGCGGCGACGATCCCTACAGACTTACAACGTGCGGCGCAGTAACGTCGACTGTGTCCCGATTCAGGTGTTGCACGTGTCATGCCTGACGAGCGCGCGTATGCACGCGCTCGCGAATTGCAAGACCCCGGGGAGACAAGCCGGGTAGCCATTATTCCGGTATCGAGTGCAACCTTGCTCCCGCGAGTCGGAGTTGCAACAATGCACCCGCGACGGCGCCCGCGCCGCACGCAGTCGCCCGCGCATTTTCTCTCGACCCGCTTGCACCATGACCGACGGCCTGCCCAATCCCCAACGTGCGTTTGCGTACATCGCGATCGCCATCGCGATGACGATGTCGGTGCTCGACACTTCGATCGTCAACGTCGCGCTGCCCACCATCAGCAACGACCTCGCGGTATCGCCCGCAAACGCGATCTGGGTCGTCAACGCGTATCAGCTGGCGATCACGGTGTCCTTGCTGCCGCTCGCGGTGCTCGGGGACAGCCTCGGCTACAAGCGGGTCTACTGCTACGGACTCGCGCTTTTCACGCTGGCGTCGTTCGCCTGCGCGAATGCGCACACGCTGCTGGTGCTTGCGGTCGCTCGCGTGTTTCAGGGCTTCGGCGCGGCCGGCATCATGAGCGTGAATATCGCGCTGGTGCGCTTCGTTTTCCCGAAGGCGCGGCTTGGCGCCGGCGTCGGCTATTCGTCGCTGGTGGTGGCCGTTTCGTCGGCGGCGGGGCCGAGTATCGCGTCGGCGATTCTGTCGGTCGCGCACTGGCAATGGCTGTTCCTCGTCAACGTGCCGCTCGGCGTGCTGGCGCTGTCGATCGGCGCGCGCACGTTGCCCGCGACGCCGACCTCGGGGGCTCGCCTGAGCGGCCTGAGCGTCCTGCTCAACGCGCTCACATTCGGCCTGCTGATCTCCGGTCTCGCGGCATTCAACCAGGCGGGCGCGACGCAGCGCGGCGCCGTGATGGTCGCGATCGCCTTGGTGGCCGGCGTGCTGTTCGTACGACGCGAAAGCCGGCTCGCGACACCGATGCTGCCCATCGACCTGCTGCGCATGCCGGTGTTTTCACTGTCGATGGCGACGTCGATCTGCTCGTTCGCGGCGCAGACGATGGCGTACATCGTGCTGCCGTTTTACTTCGAGCAGACGCTGAAGCTGTCGGAAACACAGACAGGCATTCTGATGACGCCGTGGCCGCTCGTGACCGCGTTGATCGCACCGGTCGCGGGCCGGCTGTCCGATCGGTGGGCGCCGGGACGCATCAGCAGCGTCGGGCTCGTGGTGTTCGGGTGCGGACTCGCGATGCTCTGCCAGCTCGGCGAGACGGCGACGCGCTTCGACATCGTGTGGCGGCTCGCGGTCTGCGGCCTCGGCTTCGGTATCTTTCAGTCGCCGAACAACCGCGTGATCATCGGCAGTGCGCCGCGGCATCGCAGCGGCGGCGCGTCCGGCTTGCAATCGATGGGTCGTCTGCTCGGCCAGTCGAGCGGCGCGGTGGCGGTGTCCATCGTGTTCGGACTCGTGCATGGCCAGCACCTCACGTTGATTGCCGGCATTGCCGCGGCGCTCGCGTTGATCGCGGCCGGCGTGAGTTCGGTGCGGCGTATGACGGAGCACAGCGACGCCCCGCAGGAACAACAGGCTACGCCAACGCGGCCGGTCTCCGAGCGTTGACGCGGGTGCGGCGTCGTTCCGCCGCCCATACGCCTACGCGAGATTCGAAGGCGCCGCCTTCAGCACGTCGACGTGCTTCGGAATCTGGCCGAGATCGAGGAACGTATCGGCGATCTGTTGCTGCTCGCCGAGAATCGCGCGGGTAATCGGCTGCGTGCCGAACTGCTGACGCTGCACCGCCACGTCCACGACCTGCTTCGGCAGACCCCATAGCTGCGCGAGTTCGCTGGCGAGCTGATCCTTGTTCTGCTTGCCCCACTGATCGACCTTGTCGAGTTCTTCGATCAGGATCCGGATCACGTCGGGATTGTTCGCCGCGGCGAAGTTCAGGTTGCGTGCCGGAGCAGATGTGCGGGCTCGCGTGCGTCGTCCGTCATTTGTTCTGGAAAGGCACCCGGTTCTAACCAGGCGGCGGCGGGGAGGGGGCTATGGGAGCCGAAATGGAGGCGCTGTCTGGCAGACCGCGACGGCAGGCGGTCTTCAGGAGCAAGCGCATCAAGCCCGCGGCGGCAACAGTGCCGAAAGCAGCCGGCGCAACTGCGCCAATTCGCTTGCCGTCAGCCTTTCAGTGAGAACGCGCTCGACCTGCTCGACGCGCGGACGCAAGGCCGAGAGCTGCTTCTTACCGGCAGTGGTGAGAAACAGCACATAACTGCGCTTGTCGACAGGATCATCCGCGCGCTCGATCTGGCCATTGCGCACCATGCGTGCAACGAGATCGGCAATCGTCGAACGATCCACGTCGAGTTTGTCTCCGAGTTGCCGCTGACTGACGCCAGGCGTCTCGTGCAAGACCTCGAGCGCCGCGTACTGCACGCTCGTGATCTCCGCGGAAACCTCGCTCAGCCAGACCGCTGCATGGCGCTGTTGGGCACGGCGCACCAGGCTGCCAGTAAATTTGGGGAGCGCGCCGGCGTCTTCGGGTTTGATCGGCAATTTCGGAGGTTTGGGTTTCGTTGTGGTTTAACGCACGCGAAAGATGGCCCGAAAGAAGGCGTTCAACTCCGCATACGCATTCAATGGGAGAACGTGGGCCACGTATTGATCGGGACGTACCACGACGAGTGCACCTTGTTCGCGATCGATGCCGCGCTCGTCGAAGATATCAGTCGTCGCGTCGCTCGTAAATGCCTTTTCGTAGTCGATGAGGCCGTGGCGGCCCTTGCGCGGCAGCAGGAGGGCGGGGACGTCTTCGAGGCGGACTTCGCGATGCGGCTGTTGCAGCACCGCGCGCAGATCGAGAACGCTGTCCGCGTCGGCGTCCTTCGGCGTGCAGAGCCTCAAAACGGAATCGGGCGACTTGTCGAGATGCTCGCACAGCGCATCCAGCGCACGACGCGACGCGTCCGCGAAAGCGTACAGGCGCCAGCGGCCGTCCGCTTGCGCGGCATGCCCTAGATGGAACGGTTTTGCATCAGCGAGGCGAACGACAGGCGACGAGTGAAAGCGCGTACCGATCGCAAAGCCTTTGGCGAGCGCCTGATGCGTCGCTTCACCGGTCAGGGTGGCCGGCCGGTAACGCGTTGCGACGCCAGCCGTGTAGCGGCCAGCGCGAACGAAGTACGCCTGAAGCTCCGCGGGATCGACGCCGCCCGCCTCGGGCCGGTTGGGATCCTTCGGCGGCGCGGCCATCATCGCCGACCATTCCTTGTCGAAATCGATCAGCTCTTGTGCAATAGGTTGGCGCTCGTCCGAATACGTGCGCAACAGAGCGGCGTCGCTGCGGCCCTCCAGCACCGCGCCGAGCTTCCAGCCTAGATTGAAGCCGTCCTGCATCGACACGTTCATGCCCTGACCCGCTTTGGCGCTATGCGTGTGGCAGGCGTCGCCCGCGATGAACACGCGAGGCTCGCGCGAAGTGCCGTCGGCGGCGATGGCATCGTCGAAGCGGTCGGTGAGGCGCTGCCCGACCTCATAGACCGAGAACCACGCCACTTCTTTTACGTCGAGCGTATAGGGATGGAGGATGCGCTGCGCCGTCTCGATGATGCGATCGACCGTGATCTGCTTGATGCTGTCGCGGTTCTCCGGGGTGACATCGCCGAGGTCGACGTAGAAGCGGACCAGATATCCGCCTTCACGCGGAATGATCAGCAGGTTGCCCCTGCTCGCGGACTGAATCGCCGCTTTCAGCCGGATGTCCGGAAAGTCGCTGACCGCCAGCGCATCCATCACGCCCCACGCATGGTTGGCCGCGTCACCGCGCAGCGTTTGTCCGATGGCGGTGCGTACGCGGCTGCGAGCGCCGTCGCAACCGACGACATAGCGTGCGCGCACGGACATCGTCTCGTCGAGCCGCGCGGGATCGGTATGGCGCAGCGTGACCAGCACCGGGTATTCGTGCGTATCGTCGCGCTGAACGTCGACCACTTCGAGGCCGTAGTCCGGTTCGATCCGTCGCGCGGAGCGGCGCATCACGTCGAGCAGATATTCCTGGATGCGGGCCTGATTGACGATGACGTGCGGAAATTCCGATAGGCCTGTTTCGGTATCCTGAACTCGGCCGGTACGACTGATCGCGCCGCGGTCGTTTGCATCGGGTCGCCAGAATACTGTTTCATTGACCCAATAGGCTTCTTGCAGCAGGCGGTCACTGAGGCCGAACGCATTGAACATCTCGACGGTACGGCACGCCACACCATCGGCCTGTCCCATCTGCAACGGTCCGTCGCGACGCTCGACGACGCGCGTGCTGATCGACGAGAATTGCGACAGCTGTGCCGCCAGTACGAGTCCGGCAGGGCCGCTGCCGACGATCAGCACGTCGACCGTCTCGGGCATCTGCGCCGCATGCGCATTGCCGATGACTGGCTCGATCGTCGGATCGCCGACCCGGAAACCGTTGAGATGAAATTGCATGACGTCTTCCTCCGTTCAGTAGATATCTGCTGAACGCGAATATACTCCGTACCCCAACCATTTTGAAGTGCTTCGTGGGAGGATGGATGTTTACCCTGGTTCGGAAGAGCGCTCGTGGACTTTCGGGAACGGCTGTTTCAATGACCGTGCCAATGGCCCCCATGGCCACCCCAGTAGCCGCCAATGCCGATGCCGAGGCTCACGGACGGCGCGACGTAATACCCGGGGGCATAGCCATAGGCGGGCGCTGGCTCATAACCGTAGCCATAGCTGGGCGGCGGCGGGGCGACGACGCAGCCCGCCAGGCCGGCCGATATGATGATTGCAAAGAGTAGTCTGATCATGATCGTGTTCCTCCAATCATTGAGGAGATGCAAGATTCAGTCCAGCCGTCTTCTGCCACCATGTCGACAGTACCCATTCGTCGGCGGCGAAGTAAAGCGGCAGCTTCGCCGGATAGGCGAGGCTGTTCCGGTACGCGATGCGATGAACCGCGGAATACCAGTGCGGAATCACGTAATAGCCGTTCATCAGTACCCGGTCGAGCGCGTGGGTCGCATCGACGAGCTGCTCGCGCGTTTGCGCGCCCAGCACCTTGCGCAGGATCGCGTCGACGGCCGGCGATTTCACGCCCGCGAGATTATCGGAGCCCGGCTCGTCCGCGTACTTGCTGCCGAAACGCGACAGCTGTTCGGTGCCCGGCACCTGCACGTCGGGCAGGCGCACGGTCGTCGGCATACCACATTGCCGATCCGCTCAGCACGAGCATGATCAGCAAGCGCCGCCGGTTGGACCAGTGGATCGCCGGGGAAGTCATCACTGGGTCGCGGTGTCCGCAACGGTGCATCCACGCGGCAGGCGATCGCGATGCGCGCATCAGCCGCCCGCGCCCGTCACGCGCCACGCCGTGTTGCCGACGTCATCGGCGATCAGTAGGCCGCCGTCGCGATCCTGGGCGACGCCCACGGGCGCGCCATACAACTCCTTCTGATCCGGCGACATAAAGCCCATCACGACGTCTTTCGGCGCACCGGCGGGCTTGCCGTTCTCGAACGTCACGTACGACACCACATAACCGCTCAACGGCGAGCGGTCCCAACTGCCATGCGCACCGATGAACGCGCCGCCGCGATACTGCGAGGGCAGGCTGTTGCCGGTATAGAAGGTCAGTCCTGGCGGCGCGACATGCGAGCCGATCGAGAAGTCTGGGGCAATCGCCTTCGCGACAAGGTCGGGACGCTGCGGTTGAGCACGCGGATCGACGTGCTGGCCGTAATAGCTGTACGGCCAGCCGTAGAAAGCATTCTCCTTCACCGACGTCAGATAGTCGGGCACGAGATCGGGGCCGATCTCGTCGCGCTCGTTCGCGATGGCCCAGAGCCGGCCCGTCGTCGGTTCCCATTGCAGGCCGGTCGGATTGCGAATGCCCGCCGCGTAAATGCGGCTTGCGCCCGTCGCCGTATCGATTTCGAGTACGTCCGCGCGCCGGTACTCGACCTCCAGCCCGTTCTCGCCGACATTGCTGTTGGAGCCGACTCCCACATAGAGCTTCTTGCCATCGCGACTGGCGAGCAGGGCTTCGGTCCAGTGATGGTTGATCGTATCGGGGAGATCGGCGAGTTCGACGCCGCGCTCGCTGATGGTGGTTTGGCCCGTCTTGTATGGAAACTTCAGGATCGCATCGGTATCGGCGACATAGAGTGTGTCGCCGGTGAGCTGCATGCCGAACGGGGAGTGCAGATAATCGATGAACATATACCGCTGCCATTCGCCATTGCCGTTGGCGGGCTTTCTGAGCGGGTGGTGCAAAGATGGATGTTTCGGCATCGGCGCCGGAGGAGGGCGGGGCTGCGACGGCGCGGCAGTAGCGAAGTATTGGGTTTCAGGGGCTGCGGCTGAAAGCGGAATGTCGGCTATTCAGCGGATGCGAGATGCAGCTCGGTGGCGGCCCGTCGCTAGTCAGTTGTCCGTGACGACGAGAGCGAACGACTCGAGCGTCGCAAGCTTGTGTAGTCGGACCGTGCGGTACTTCGAGTAGTCGAACACGAGCAGATTACCCGAAGCCGCAGCCATAGCCGCCCGCTTCACGTCGACTTTCGGCGCCGAAGGCGCAGTGACGCCGCGCCGCAAATACCAGGAACACGGTGAGATCAAGAAAAACATCGAGCGCGACATGCGAAAGCGTCGGAATTGACGCGCCGGGTCAAAGAACAGCGTCAACAACTGTCAATTTAATAACGAGATAGGAATGCCGACTGTTTTATTCGGCCGCGCTACCGGCAGGACACGCCTGGAAATGAAATGCCCGGAATCATTGTAAATATTTGTCAAAAAGTTTAAATCTCAATTTAAAGGTATTGACCGTGACTGCTTTCGATGGTTAATTCGTCGGGTTTGTTCTGGAGAATCAGAGGAGGCCAGATGGAACAACAGAAACAGAATGAAACCGGGGGCAACGAAGAGTGCCAACTTTGCCGTATCACCTATTCAATCTACTCAAACTTCCCGCCAATGCCGTCCGCAATGGCACTGAACGCCGAAACCGGCGAATGGTTTCCGTTCGACAGGCTGAAGTCGTATTCAAACGGTTACGAAATGGCCGAAGCCCTCGGTTACGCATGGGCGTGCGATTGTCGCGGACGCTCCCGGAATCGTTTCGATCAGCGGTTCACGTTAACAGATGCCGGAGGTCACGCACCTTAGTCTCTAGTTCCAAGTGCAACACCTTGAATGAGGTAGGGTGTTGCGATGAAGAAGAACTACAAGCATTTGAGTGCGGAAGAACGCGCGG
>NZ_JACHDM010000048.1:0-18229 GCF_014201065.1 Paraburkholderia sp. Cpub6 | reverse complement strand
GGCAGTACTGGCAGCAACAGCGGAATGATGTGACGTGCGGCGAGCCCGGGGCCATCGAGTCAGCCCCGGTGCCACAAGAGGTTGCGCTCGTCTACTTGCAAGAACACCACCCATCTTCCTGCTGCGCGGCGTGGGCAGTGAGCATCGTGGACTGGAGTCGGCCATCTACGGTCCTCCGCAATTCATTGGCGAATGTCTGCTCAAGAGTTGCCGAGCCGCCGTTTGATCCCGTAATGGAAGCCACTCCTCAGCCCTGGCTGACTCCCTGGTTGAGACGAAGCTCAGGATTTCGCAATGCCCGTTCCACGGCTGACAAACGGGCGTCGATAAGCCAATCGTCTTGGAGATGAAGGTGCGGCTTATCGGGCCAATTTGTACGAATCCTTGCCACTGAAGGCTTTGGCGTGCCGATCTATCGCCTGCTACGGCCGGAAGCCCCGCTAGCCGTGCCACGCGTAGCTGCCGGTCAAATTAATGCGGCTCCATCCAGGCGACGGTACATGCGATGGGCAGGCTCCGGGCGGTTAAATTAGAACTTGACACGTAAATACGCACGACTGTATTGTACTGGAATACGTACGACTGTATTTCTATTATGAGCAAACCATCATTTCGCGAAGACATTCTCGCTGCCGGCCTCCAGGTGATGCTTCGGTCGGGATACGAAGGGGCGAGTGTGCGCGATATCTGCGCAGCGGCAGGTGCTCCGCACGGCTCCTTCACCAATCACTTCCGCTCCAAGGAGGCTTTTGCGGAGGAAGTGCTGGACCGCTATTTTGCTCACACCAAGGGATTAGTCAAAGAGGCTTTGAACGACAAGTCACTTACTCCCCGGCAGCGACTGAAGCGGTATCTGGACATCATCAGCCGCGTGCTGGCAGACGACAAATGGAATCGCGGTTGCCTGATCGGCGATTTCAGTCTTGAGACCGCCTCTCAAAGCGAGCTCTTGCGCGAAAGGCTCGAGGCGATATTCCAAGAATGGCGTGCTCCATTTGCCTCGTGCATCGCCGAGGCTCAAGCCGCCGGTGAAATCGATTCAACGTTCGATCCGGTGGATCTCGCCGAATTTCTCCTGGCTTCCTGGGAAGGCGCAATTCTTCGCATGAAGGTGGAACGCGGCCCTGCCGCCCTCGATCGCTTCAAGAACATCGTTTTCCAAACCATATTCAAGGAGCAGAAATGATCGTTCTTTCTGACGTTGTATTGCCGCGAGTGAATGTGCTGGGTTCCACCATGGCCTATCGGGAAGCGGGAAATCCCGAAGCACCGGTCGCGCTTTTTCTGCACGGAAACCCAACGTCGTCGTACATATGGCGGAACATCATTCCCCTGGTCTCACCCGTGGCGCACTGCATCGCGCCGGATCTCATCGGGTTTGGTCAATCGGGAAAACCGGACATTGCGTATCGGTTTGCGGATCATGTTCGGTACCTGGATGCGTTCCTCGATAACGCTGGAATCTCGTCAACATTTGTCATAGCGCAGGACTGGGGAACCGCACTGGCATTTCACCTGGCTGCCCGAAGGCCGGAGTTTATCCGTGGGCTAGCTTTTATGGAGTTCACCTGGCCAATGCCTACCTGGGAGGATTTTCACGCGGATGCACGCGAAACCTTTCAGAAGTTCAGGACGCCTGGCGTGGGTGAAAAAATGATTCTTGAAGGAAATGCATTCGTAGAGCAGGTTCTTCCCGCTGCAACCGTACGAAAACTGACGGATGAGGAAATGTCGGTTTACAGAGCACCATTTCCAACTCCCGAGTCGCGTCGACCAACCTGGCGTTTCCCGAATGAACTGCCGATCGCTGGAGAACCGGCGGATGTGTACTTAACCTTGGAGAACGCACATCGTGCTCTAGCACAGTCGTCTTATCCGAAGCTGCTTTTCACTGCAAATCCAGGCTCTCTGGTCTCGCCGACCGTCGCCGAGAGTTTTTCGAAGAAACTTAAGGACTGCAGAGTAGTTGAGCTTGGCGCCGGAATTCACTACTTGCAGGAGGATCATCCTGAGGTCATCGGCGCCACTATCAATGAGTGGCTGGTCGGACTGGGAGTAAGCTCCAGCCCAAAAACAAAGGCTGACATTATAGGCATTCCTCTGATGCGCGGGCCGGAATGAAAAGCCGATAAGCGGATAAGGACCGTCGTCTGTGAGCGTCCGGTCCGTGGAAGCTCAGCGGACATTCGCCGCCAAAGTGCGAGAGAGCGCTCCGGGTCGGGAGTGTGAGTTCGCTGATGCCGGAAGCGGTCGTCCCGCTGCACGACGCCGTCACCGTCGGCGACCCGTCATATTGCTGACGTCCAAGGGAGCCTCGTCGAACGTCGGCAAAGGCCGAAACGCCTCTGCCACTCATCTGGTCGAATTTCGATGTGAACCAGCCGTTGAGTCACGATGGTTGGGAATGCGCTGGCGGCAACAATCGGCACGATCGTGAACAGTGGCGAGAGCGTAGTTTCACAATGGAACTCCCATCGTTCCCTGTGGGAGTCTGCCATGAAGACCGAACAATCCCGTGAAGCGTGGAATAAAGGCAAGCTGGTCGGCCAGAAGCCACCGCTCAGACCCAAAGACGTCTGGGCCATCCGGATCCACCTTCAGAACGCTCATGCTGTCCGCGATCTTGCCTTGTTCAACCTCGCAATCGACAGTAAACTGCGTGGCTGCGATCTTGTCAGTCTGCGAGTTCGCGATGTCACTCACGTCAACCAGGTCTTGCCGCGGGCGCAAGTCGTTCAGCGAAAGACCAAGCGTCCCGTCCAATTTGAGCTGAGTGAGCCGACCCGGTCGGCAGTCCGCGCGTGGCTTGACAAGGCCGCCCTGCGATCGGAGCAGTACCTCTTCCCGAGTCGACTGTCGGCGTCCCCGCATCTTTCCACCCGGCAGTATGCCCGGATGATAAGTCGATGGGTGAGCGCAACTGGACTTGATCCGACAGTCTACGGCACCCATTCGATGCGCCGTACGAAGGCGACCTTGATTTACAAACGGACCAAGAATCTCAGAGCCGTCCAGTTGTTGCTCGGCCATAGCAAGATTGAAAGCACAATCAGGTATCTTGGCATTGAAGTCGATGACGCGCTGGAGATTTCCGAACAAACTGAACTCTAGTGCAGTCAGCGCTGGTCGCACGACGTGATGTTGCACGCGCATTCGTGCGGCCACTTTCTGTCGCGCCTCTTTCCGGCGAAGCGGGCAAGTTGTCGCCGCTCACCCATCCTGCGAAACCGTCACCCGAATGAATGGCGTGCATCGGAGATTCGCCCGAGGACCGTCGAGTACAGTTCGGCCATTCTCGACAGCCGGAGACCAGCGTTGGTGAGGCGGTTACGAGATGCTTTCCCGACATTCGCGTTTCGACAACCGCGAATGTCGGCCCTCCCACGAGCTGTCGCTTGGCTTCCGATCATTGCCGGCCGCACAGCCATCGGCAAAAGGAACTTCGACTAGTCTTCCGAGCCTGGGACTTGTCCGGCGAGAGGTGGCACCGGATGACATACTGGAGACGCTGCGGCGATGCGATGCAATGCAATGCGCTCGCCAGCGCGTACCCGGACGGGGTGCATCCAACTATATGTATGCCGAGGTCATTTGTTCGAAATGTACGCTAGCGAACATTTCGAAGACGGGACCGGTCCGACGAAATGTTTCGAGACATAGATGAGCGCGTGTACGCATCGCGGCTCTCCCGTATGTATGCAGACGTTGCAAACGTTCCTTTTCCGACGGTCAACTCGCCCAAGGTGAAATAGTCTACTTGGCTAGCGTTCGGTAAGTGCTTTCGTGTTGTCTCGTAAGCTTCCGTGACTACACTGGATCGACGCGTCACGGGTGGGAACGAACCATTTACTAAGAACCGACCGTCATACGCAGAGAATAAGGCTGAAGGAACGACCTTTATTTGGCGTTGCTTCGGCCAAAGGAGGCGAGTGAAAGCGAAATCGAACGTGCGCCTCGCATTGTGGTTTACCACGGTGCTGCTTACCGGTTGCTCGTCCGGCGCGCTGACACGCCACGACGAGGCGGCAAAGATGCCGCTCTCGACATCCGCTCAGCCGATCCTGCAGCCGCCGCGGAACACGAATGACATGCTCACGGAAATCCGCACCGTGAAGGGCAACGAGGCCACGCTGCAACGTCTCACGGCGATGGCCGAAGCAAGCGCGCCGCCGGAAGGTCAAAGCCCCGTGACCTTCTATTGGAAACGTGCGGGTGCAGCCGAACAGATTGGCCGTCCCGAACAGGCGCTCGCCGATCTGCGTACGGCCTATGAGCAAACGGTGCCCACTCGCGTCTCAGGTGTGCGACGTGACGTGGTACGCGAACTCGCCAACGCGGAATCAGCGGCCGGCAACTTCGAAACGGCCATCGAGCTCATGCAACAGGCGTTACGCGAGGTGCCGAAATCAATCGGCAACTATGAAACGCTGAGTGCCATCTATGCATCAATGGGCGACACGAGCAACTCTCGCAATGCGGGTCGCCGAGCCCAACAATTGATGACCCGCATCAACCAATCCGATCCGCCACAGGAGTGGCGCGCCCCGACAGTCGAATATCTGATACTGGAGTCGGACGGGCAGTGGCGAAAAGCCGAGCCGTATATACGCGACTCAATTACCGCGTATGAAGACAGCGCCCGCAAAGACCGGACGCCCAACTGGATTGAGAAACGGTTGCTGCATCTTTCCACGAATCTGGTGATGCAGGGGCGATATGACGAGGCCGAGGCGATAGATCGTCAGGTGATTCGCACGCTGCTTCATCGAGTGGGGCGAAACAACCTTGATACCGTCGACGCCATTCTTGCCCTGGGCGAAGCGGTTTATGCCCGCAATCACATTGCCGATGCGCTTCGTCTCAGTGACGAAGCCGTAGCGATTCTGGACGAGATGAAGGTGCCACCCAATGCACGTCAACGCCGCCTGATTGAGCATTTCAAAGGGCGAATCTTTCTGGCGGAAGGTGACTTGTCCAGGAGCCTTGCATCGTTTGAGCAGGCGAAAGCGGCGCTGCCTGACGACGACTTCTTCGCGAGATCGCTCTTTCAGCAGTCCCCGGACGCGATTCTGTCTCTGGCCGCGAATGGCCAGTCCGCGCGGGCGCTTCCGCTCGCGAGTAACCTGGTGGAACTGCGGCGCAGCATGTACGGCGAAGGCAGCCGCGAATGGGTCGAGGCAGGCGCGATTCATGCGTTCGCACTTGTGCATGCCGGACAGAGTGCCGCGGCGATCGCGGAGTTTGACGTATTTGCACAACACGCCAGGAACCCTGGGGCCGATAACGGATTCGACCATGTGCGCTACCGTCTCCTGACGGAATGCTACGTCGGCATGCTGTTCGACGCGTCTGCGCACGCGAGCGATGGCAACGCGAGGCGGCAGATGGCCGAGCAAGCTTTTGTCATGGCAGATTCGGCACGCGAAGGCGAGGTGCGTCGAGCGATTCAGGCTTCGTCCGCGCGAGCCGCCGCTTCGTCGTCGCAAACAGGAAACACCGTTCGTCAGGAACAGGATCTCAGTTTGCGCGCGAGTGCATTGCGCGTTCATCTCGCGACGCTGTCAGCCACTCGACCGAGCCCGCAGATCCTGCAGATCACGGCAAATCTCGTCGACGAACTGAAGCAGACTCAGCAAGAACAGGAAAGTGTCCACAAGGAGTTAACCGCGCACCTCGGCGAGCGCGGCGACGCACTGGAATCGCCAAGCGTGGGCGTGAGCGCGGTCGCGAAGGCACTGCAATCCGACGAAGCGCTGGTTATGACGTTCCTCACCGGCGATCGCACATACATCTGGAGTGTCGATCCTTCCGGCTCGATCATGTTTCGCGCGTCCAGCGGCGGGCGTGAGCAAATTGGCCGCCTTGTGGCGTCGGTCCGGGCGACGACCGAAATACATGGCGATACCTTCGCAAGCATTAAGCCGTTCGATTTCGCCGCGAGCCACGCCATCTACAAACAGGTGCTCGAACCTGTACGGCCGGGATGGGAGCACGCGCATTCGCTCGTCATCGTCCCTGACGAAGCGCTTGGTTTCGTGCCGTTTGCGTTACTGCCCGTGGATTTGCCGGCGCGTCGGACCGACGGTCAGGCGATGTTCGACGGTTATCGGCAGGTCGCATGGCTGGTCCGCACGCACGCCACTTCGAGCGTGCCGTCGGCAGCGGCCTTCGTCAGTCTGCGTCGAGTATCGCAGGTGACCGGCACCCGCAAAAATTTCATCGGCTTCGGCGACCCCCTCTTTAGCGCAGATCAGCCAGCCAGAACGCTTCAATTGAGCCAACGCGGTGCGGGCACCATCCATGTACTTGATACACGTATCACCAATCGTGGCGCACTGGACAACCAGGCGCTCGTCTCGGCGCATCTGGACGATCTGATGCCTCTCCCGGAAACGGCCGACGAGGTGCGCAACGTCGCCCGTGCGCTTGGTGCGGATGAAAGCTCGGACGTCTTGCTCGGCGCGGCTGCGACGGTAAGGGCGGCGAAGAGCCCGTTGCTCGCCGATCGCCGTATCGTCATGTTTGCCACGCACGGACTGGTGCCTGGCGACCTCGACGGGCTCGAGCAACCTGCTCTGGCCTTGTCCAACCCACGCGTGGTGGGTGGCACGGGCGATGGGCTGCTCAAGATGGATGATGTGCTCGCGCTCAAACTGGACGCCGACTGGGTTGTGCTGTCGGCCTGCAATACCGCAGCGGCCGATGGCGCGGGTTCCGAGGCGGTGTCAGGCCTCGGGCGGGCTTTTTTCTTCGCGGGCACGCGCGCTCTGCTTGCGACGCATTGGGCAGTGGAAACCGAATCGGCCCAAGAACTGACAACCCAACTGTTCTCTTTTCAAAAGGCGGATCCGACGCTGGGACGCGCACAAGCATTGCGGCAAGCCATGATAGCGATGATCGACAAATCTGGACGGTTCAGAGATGGCAAGATGATCGTGTCGTATGCCCACCCCCTTTTCTGGGCACCGTTCGCACTCTTTGGAGACGGAGGAGGAAGCTAAGACGTCTGCATCATCAGTCTGGCGGTCACCCGTGTGTCAGCTTGGCCGTGCGAGGATACGCGTCATCGTTGTTGACCCTCTGCACGATTGCCATGCCTTTGTTCTTTTGCTTCAGGCAAAGAACTCGGGTTGCGCATCGTCGCGCGTTTATTTTTACCGTGCGTGGCTCAGCTGACGTTACGATCGAGACCAGACCGATTGCTGCGTCAGTTCCCGTTTCTCAGGTCAACGCAGTTACCCTAACATTAGCGACTACTTCCATTGATGCCGCCCACGTATTTGCTTCTGTTGATTGCTTTCAGCCAGATCCGCTGCGAGTTCGACTGTGTCGCGGCTGGGTATTACGGAAAGAAAACACATGTTTGCTGCCGCACAGAATGCACTTGGTCAACGCTGTATGAGCAGATACTGATAGTGCCGTCCTTAAAGGACCACTAAATGGAGCCGATCCATCATGGCAGATCTTACGTACAACATCGAGTCCGGCATCCTGAAGGGAAAAATCGCAGGACACCATATATGCGCTTCAGCGGGATCGGGAGGTCGATCTGGATCAAAGGTTAAGGGCGCGGTAAATAGGCTGCTAGCAAATAATTCCCTGGCTACTCATATCGGAGGACCAGGAAGCCGTATGTTTGGACCGTTGCCTCAGGGGACTTACTTTTTGCAATTGCATGAATCTAAGGCGAATTGGATTAGACTGATTCCATCCGCTGGGAACGAAATGTTCGGAAGGACTGGCTTTGCCATCCATGGCCGAGGTAACATCGGAAGCCATGGTTGCATAGTTCCCGAAGATTTTCATGTTGTGCTCTATCTTTGTAAACTGCTCAAGGAAAATAAGGAGGCGAAACATGGCGACGTCACGCTGAAAGTCTACGCCGAAGGGACCGAGATTGGGACGCAACTCTACACTGTGTAACGTGTGCGACTCATAGACATCGTTCCTCCTTGCAAGCAAACCCTTTGGTCCGCATCGCTTCGCGGCTGATTCGATACATCTGCGGTTCGTAGATCGACGATTCGCGGCGCGACCTTGCTCGCGGCTGTATGTCCATAAATGTCCCAGATGACCAGCCTTCCGATCGTGGGTTCGTCAACTGATTGACACTGCAGCAACGCCATCTCTGTCGGGTGATCGTACTTCCCATGCGAAAGTACCGAATGTACGGCTGCAATCTACCTTCCAGCCTTCACGATTTGAAAGCTTGGCAAACCGGGGGCGTCCATGTGCCGAGTCCGTCGGACCCGATCACAGATTGCCCGGTCTGAAATGGCGGATTCAACCGGTCGATGCAATAGTTCGATGGAATCGTTCAGCCGGTGTTTCGTAATCCAGGGTCTTTCGTGGTCGCTCGTTCAGCCTTCGTGCCACGGCGTTGAGTTTGGCCTGTGAGTAGACCGACAGGTCGATGCCTTTCGGAAAGTACTGTCTTAACAGGCCGTTGGTATTTTCATTCGAGCCGCGTTGCCAGGGGTGTTTGGGATCGCAGAAATACACGGCAATGTCGGTGGCGATGGTGAACCGTTTATGGTCCGCCATCTCTGTTCCCCGATCCCACGTAAGCGATTTATAGAGTTCCCGAGGCAGCTTTCCAGCGTGTTTGATGAGCGCATTGGCAACCGATTCACTGTCCTTGCTCGCGATCTTCACCAGCATGACATAGCGTGTCTGACGCTCTACAAGCGTTGCAATCTGGCTGCCGCCGCTGCCACACAGGAGATCGCCTTCCCAGTGTCCCGGCACCGCGCGATCTTCCACGGTGGCGGGGCGTTCACGGATTGATACCGCTTCGCGGATCCTGCCGTGATCGTCCGTTTTCTGCGTGTGATGGCGCGAGCGGCGCATGGCCCGGGTGCGCCGTAAATGCTCCAGCAGCTCTTTCTTCAATGCACCCCGTGCCTGAATGAAAAGACTGCGGTAGATGGTCTCGTGTGACACGTGGTAGTCCTCGCTGCCCGGCCAGGCGCGTTTGAGCCATCCAGCAATCTGCTGGGGCGACCACTGCAACTGGAGCTTGTTGGCCACGATATGAGCCAGCATCCGGTGCTCGACCAGTTTGCAGACTTTCGGGCGCAGCGACCGATCCCATGCAAGCTCGTCGGCCTGGCTGGCCCGATAGCCGGCCTGCCCACTGTTGCGCTTGATCTCGCGACAGATCGTAGACGGTGATCGCGACAGTCGCTGGGCGATTGACTGGATCGAATCGCCCGCGACGAGGCCTCGCGAAATCTCCTCGCGTTCGGCAAGCGTGAGCGCCAGCCTGGATCGCTGGCGGGGTGCCGGCTGGATTCCTCCAGTTTGCGCCAGAATTCCCTGTACTGACGAGTGATTGCGGTCAAATAGCTCGGCGATGTGCTGCAACGACTCGCCTTTACGCCAGCGTTCCCACATCAATGCCTTCTGGCTTTCGCTGTAATAGATCCGGCGCCTCTGTTTCATTTGCAACACTCCCGCCGCTCATGCGACGTTCATTGTGTTGCATCGACCGGTTGAATCCGCCGGGTAGAGCCGACGCCTGAACGTCCGGCCGACGACGTATGTGAACGGCGGATTGTGGCCGACTGCAGCCCCAAACGGTCGGCCGTAGCCGACCCGTTGCTGCCGGTCAAGCCGTCGCATTTGCAAGGGCAGGTATTTGAGTGGAAGGGTCGTTCCGTACCGTCGCTCGCGGACAAGTCATCGGCCTTAGCCGACGCGTTCGGCGTTGGGGGGCGGTGGGTTGCCTGCTGGTTTTCGCCATTTGCAAATCGGCGTCGGCGAATGGCACTAGCGATTGTCAATGTATGATGCTTAGCGGTCGACCGTCATGCGCCTAGCGTAGCGCCTGGCACACTAAAACATGTGTCTCGTGGCGCTCTCAATCGGCGCTGGGCGCACGCGCCGGCGTCAGCGCAAATTTGACGTTGTACTCATAGACGGACAAATCGGGGACGGCGATCATCGCGTACCGAAGGTATTCGCTGGTTTGCCGGGCAACAATCACCCCGCGCACAGGCCGTCCATTGGCGAGGTGCACATGAACCCATCCCATATACCGGGCGATTTGACCCACCGCGCGATCCGGCGACGTCGCTCTTTTCAGTTCGAATACGACGAGCGCGCCATCGCTTTCGTCGCGCGCGAGAATATCGATGAGGCCGACATCCGTTGGATATTCGATGCCGTGACTGCGTTCGTCTGAATATAGCTTGAGGCGCTTTCCGCCAACATCGATCGTGGCGAGATTTCCTGCGATAAACGCCTGCAGTTCGCGTTCGAAGGAAAACCATGCATTTTGGATTTCCTCATCCTGGTCGACGAAATCATCTGACTCCGGCATCCCCAGCACCTCGGCGACACGTTCAGCCGACGCGGGAGGTGTGATCCGAACTTGGTTGCCCGCGACTACTACGTCCCAGCCTTGGCGCTTGAAATCGTCGCGAATCTTGTGGGTATTTGTGTTCGGGTCGTTGAGGTCGCACCGGGTCATCGCGGGATGGGTCCGGACCCAGTCCCACATCGACGTGAGCTTTACGCTGCCGTCGCATGTTGCTCGAATATTTACGTGAAGGCGCACGATGAACTGAAGTCTAGATTTATGCTAGTACAAGTGCGAAGCGAAACGGAACCAAGGTTCTTGAGCAATATTGCAAGTGGTGTTAGCTTGCCGAGCCGCGATCGCGCGGGACCGCCAACGAACGGATGACCTTTACCGAAAACGTGCCACTGCACTGCCAGCGAGTGTCTGGTGGTCATCGGAAAACCGAAAATAGGCAACCACAAACAGCGGCGTGGTGACAGGTTGATATTAATTATCGATAAACCAGGCGCGTCGTGCTTGCAAGGCATCCACTGTGACCTAGAATCCGGTTGTAGGTCTGTCTTCGACGGATACATGAATCGTTGTTTACGGTCCGCTTCGTCGTTTTGAGCAACTATCCCGGTTTCCGGAATATCGAAAGAAGCAGGGAAAGCGAAGTGCCCATCCAGGGTCCCAGCCAGTACGCCCTGAGTTAGTAATGTGACGTGAGCGGACTCCCAAGGTCCACCACGCCGAAACTGCTGAACCGGAGGCGACATGTCAAACATCCAGGTGACGCACGACATAAGCTTGAACAATGCGCGCAGCGAGTCCAGCCTCGTCATCAATCCGCATAATCCGCTTCAGGTTGTCTCTGCGTCGAAGAAGTTCAACAACATTCAGACATACGATTTCACGCTTGCGACCGAGTATTCGACCGACGGTGGATTGTCATGGACTGATTCAGCAGCGCTCGCGATGCCGGGATTTACTGTCATGACCGATCCCACAATGGCGTGGGACGATGTCGGGAACGTCTTTCTCGTTGGACTTGCGGGTAAGAATCCTCCGACCTGGGACACGATCGGCATCGTTATATACAAATCGACCGATGGCGGCAAGACGTGGAGCCCGCCCAAGATGATCCATCAGAGTACCGGAGACGACAAGCAATGGGCCTCTGGTGATTCGAATCCCGCAAGTCCTCACCATGGAAACGTGTATGCGGTATGGGACGATACGAACTCGGGAACAATCCTGTTCGCGCGCACGAAGGACAACGGCGCGACATGGATTGGACCGGGAGCAGCGGCCTCACCTTCGGGCGGCGCCATCGCTAACGGTTCAATGTACCCTGAGATAGACGTAGCGGAAGATGGGACAATATTTGTCGCATCAATTTCAGGTGACGAAATCCGGCTGGCGGTGTCGAGAGATGGTGGTGATACGTTCCAGCCGACTCCATCGCCCGCGACGGGGATCACGACGCTCAGTGACGCGTTGCCGGCACCGGGAGGTTTTCCAATATTTCCGGGCGGTAATTTCCGTGTACTTACCGACCCGACGGCTTGTGCTTTCGGCTCGACCGTTATGGTCGCCTGGGCCGACTATCGCGAAGGCGTTTCCCGCATCTACTATGCTCAGTCAAACGATCGGGGAGCATCGTGGGTGACAGGCTCATCTGGTCGCCCCCTGCTCACAGGACCGCTGTCGTCAACTCTTCACCATTTCCATCCACAGATCATCGACAACCCTGATGGTGTCATCGGATGCTCGTTCTATGAATTCGGCCCCAAGCCCACGACGCCGTTGATCGATGTCATCATGGCTCAGTCGTTCGATGGAGGGAATTCGTTTGTCCATTACCCTGTGACCGATCAGCCATGGAATCCCACGGTAGATGCACCATGGTCGCATGGTAATTCCAGCGTCACCTTTATTGGCGACTACATGGGTCTCGACGCCAATAGCAACGGATTCTATCCGCTATGGACGGATACGCGCACTGGCATCCAGGAGCTCTTTACTGCGATTGTTCCGCAGCGGCGGTGCGAAATCATTGTCAACCGAAGTACCTTGGGCCAGGACGAAGTCGATGCCCGGCGGAAATTGGCTGGCGGCGCCAACGCCGTTATTCCAGACGCGTTTCGAGTCGTCGTTGATGGTTACTCGGCCGCACAGATAAATGTCACAGGAACCGGATCGACTATCAACGTCGCCGCACCCGGCCCTGGTATGACGGTCAGTTGCACGGGAAACTTTTCGGGAAACGGAGACTACGGACCCGAGGTTCAACGATTCACTTTCATTTTTGATATCGATTTTGGTCCAGACGCGAGTGACCCGGCTTTTGCGTTTGCGGGATCCACCGAGTTTTTGACACTTAGCGCTACTGTCGCGGATGTATCCGCAACTGCCCAAATCGAACTCATTAAACAGCCTGACCCCTTTGTGCTGCATGGTGATCCCACCTGGCTCAGCATCGACCTGCGTGTATTTGTGATGCGGCCTGGAGAATCCAAGTTCGGCGTGACCATGGGTAACGGCGCGACAGCGGCCACGGACTTTATCCAGCAAGTCGCCAAGAATCTTACCAACGGCGGCGGCACCGCGGCGAGTCAGTCCTTCGATGATTCAAGCGTGCTTTCGCCCGACGAGGAACAGTCGGCTTTATATCTCTATGCGACGGATAATCAACAGCGACCCGTCTACAATTTCGCTCTTGCAAGGGTGCGCTATGTCGGCTTGATTGGCGCGTCGGATGTCCGCGTTTTCTTCCGGCTCTTTCAGGCGCAGACTACGTCGGGCGCTTTTGACTATCCGCCAGGGTACCAGTACAGGCGCGCGCCATCCAATCCGGCCGGTCAACCAATCCCCTTGGCGGGGATCATAGGGAACGAGTATGTAACCATCCCGTTTTTTGCGCTCCCGCGCGTAGATTCGACCGTTTCAGGCATGGATCAGCAGGTCGACTCCCGTGACGACGGCAGCGGAACAATTTTCGGAAACGTACAGCGGATTGTTGCTCATGGCGACGGTTCGGAAGTCGATACCTTCTTTGGTTCCTGGCTTGACATTAACCAATCGCAGAACGTGCTGCCCGCGCAAGTTGACTCCTTGCATCCGGATGGGCCATTCCAAAGTATTTCCAATCCGGCGTTACCGATCCAGCAAGCAATTTTGAGAAGCCTGCACCAGTGCCTCATCGCAGAAGTCGCATTCGATCCAGTCACCATCCCACCCGGGAAAGATCCGTCAAACTGGGACAAGCTTGCGCAACGAAATCTTGCGTGGAGCGATGTTGGGTCCGCCACGGCGGTTACCACTTTCGAAATTCGCCCGACACCGGTCGGACTTGCCCCTGGCCAGATGGTGGACGAACTGATGATCGACTGGGGGGGTACCCCCGATGGGAGCGTCGGGACACTTTATCTCCCCGCCGCAAATGCAGACGAAATCCTGAGCCTCGCGTCGAGGATGTATGTTACGCATGGACTGACCCGGCATGACAGGCACACGCTCAAATGTCGCACAGGTGGCGTCACCTATGTCCCGATTCCCCCCGCGTCGGGTTCCAACTACGCGGGTCTGATCACCGTTGAACCTGCGTCTTCACATTGGCATGGGAAGGGATTCACAGTAGTCGTGCGGCAAGTCACCAACGCCTTCCGCGCACAACGCAGTGAAGTCGCCAGAACGCGGGGAAAGGTGAGAGGCAACGCTTCAAGTGCGCAGGTGCACGCCGGAGGACGTGGTGGGATCAAATACGAATACTCGCAGTGGCGCCGTGTCATGGGAGCCTTTCAGCTCAACATCCCCGTCAGGCAAAAAGGCTCACTCCGTCTTACCGAAGAAAGAAACCTCGCGCTACTGCGTTGGATTGCCGGCGCCATCTCATCGACCAGTCGCTGGCATCCGGTGTTCTCGAGGTATCTCGATGTAATCGCCGGTCGGGTCAAGGCTTTCGGCGGAGATCCCAGCCAGATAAAGCCATCTCCCACAGGCACAATCGAGCCCACACCTGCGGGCATGGAAAAACAGCGGTATACGGGTAAAATCGTTGGACTCGCCTACGATGAATTTGGTGATTTCGACGGCTTTGTTTTGCGTACTCCCCATGGAGAGCACCACTTCCATAGCCGGGAACAGCACATCGCCCTATTGGCAAAGCGCGTATGGGATGAACGCTTGCGCGTGACGGTCTGGGCGCACAGAGGATCCGACCACGTCGCCGCGTCGATAGTTATACACGAGCCGCCAATCCAGTTTGGAGATCATCATCTACGACATGACGAGGACTAAGCTGTTTGAGATAGTCTTAGCGGAAAGGGCGAATGCGGGATGCGCATTCGAACGAAAGAAAGTCTGCCTATGTAAGCGCGGCAGACTTCCAGCACGCTGCCCGGATAGGCTAATACTATCTGGTGCGGTACCTGCGCCATGTCCAACCAGCCCGGACTACAAAGAGCACTGTCAGCGTGGCAAGGGCGAAGGTAAGGCCCCATTCGCTCGATCCGTCCCGGCCGTCTGGTTTCAGGCCCAAGGTCATTTCCAGCCATTGAGGCCACAATACCGTGGCAACCAGCGCGATCGCACTTCCGACCGCTAGCGCGCCCTCTATCCACAACACTTTTAGAACCTGGGGAGACATTGCGGCTCCTCCTCATTCTCAAACATCAATGACGGTGGCCCATACCCTGTTAAACGCGGGTGCAGAGGCTTCCCTTATCCCGAATAAGGATAGACTATCCGGAGATGATTTGTCGTTCCCCGTAGCTTGTTTTGCAGAGCAACCTTAGGTGTCGTCGTCTATAGTAAAAACCGGCAGAGCCGACCGCTAAACGCGTTCGCCGGACTTTACGTCCACGAACCGATAAGGTGAAGTTCGGACTTCAATGTGCAACGGAGGGCGATCTGCTAGATGTCACCGCGACTCGCTTACTCTGCGAAATACTGCCCGTTAATGGCGTGCCATTGTCGCGGAGAACGGGCCACGTCGAGCGGGAAACATCGAGTCGGGCAGCCTGCGGAATTGGCATGCTGGAAACTGACATTCAAAAGAATGGTCGGTCAGGTGGAAAAGCGCTGTCAGAATCTTCGTAAATAAACGTAGACCCGATTGCCCGATCGAGCGCCGGGCCCGGTTAAAGGATGGGGAGGCATCACTTGGCAGGCGACGCCTGCCGCTGCTCTGGTTGCTGCCGGCCTACCACGTCAACGGAAACAACGGCTCCGGAAACGCGACGATCTATACCATAGGAGGTTCCTACAACCTGTCAAAGCGCACGTTGCTTGACCTCCAATTGGCCACCGTGAGGAATAGCAAGTCAGCCAACTTCGGCTTGAACGCGAACAATCCGGGAACATCCGTCGCCACCGACATCCCCTCCCGGGACATAGTCAGTCCGGGGTCTACGCCGGCATTCAGCACTCGTTCTAAACGAACGGACAGTTTTACGCTGCTGCGAGAGAAACGCGTATTGGTGCGACATCCATCGTGTCGCACCTTTTTATTGTCATCGGCTACTTTCTGAGAGACCTGCCGCCTCGTGAATCGCGTCACTCCGGGAGGAAAGGTTTATCGGCGGCCGGTTGCGCGGCCGGCTCGGAGACGCCAAGTGCGTCGTTTCCACCGTCAGAAGCCCGCCACGGGGCCGAGTGCTGATCGACGCCGGAAAGCGCAGAAACCGCTCAAAACGAACCACTATTCGAGTAATGATGCGAAGGAGAGGACTCCCGTCGGTCCGAGCTTGGGGCGATAATGAAGCCGCTGCCAGTCCAAGCTCAGCTAGGCAGTTTATCAGTCGGCTCTTGAGCTATTTCCGACGTTCGAATGGCAGCAGTATCCGATGGCCGGATGACTGCTTGTGGCCGACCAGCGCCCGACGAACGAGCGCGACGATCGTCTCGGGCGCGCGAGCTATGCAAAAGGCATGAGCCGACCCTGATCGTAAGCGACATTTGAAGGCCGCCTTGACGATCAGAATTTGATCTCGAAGAGGCGTTCGTTGACGTCCTGGAGGTCAAAGGCAGCAGGATCGAAGCTACCGCCACACCAGTCGAGCAACCGCTGATGTTCCTCATGAGCGGGATCGATGATCGTGTCGAGAAACTCGATGTAGCCGGGTACGCCGCCAACGTCTTCCGGCGGACAGGCATTGCGGCCGCCCAGGCAGATGGGTGAGCGCAACTCGGGATCAGGCGGCAGGACCTTCTCGACCTTCACACGATGCTGCCAGTTGTCACCGTAATCGTAGATGTAGGTGAATGACTTCAGTGCACCGAGCGCACGGCCCAGGCTCACCCGCGCTTCGTTGAGCATCGGTGGGTCACTCGGGAAGTCCGGATCGGGCACCCCGTAGTTGATGTCGCCGAACACGAATTCGTGCAGATGGCCGCCGTCCCAGCCCATCGCCCACAGCAGCACGACATGCAGCTTCGGTAGCTTGATCGAGGTGGGGACCAGCACCCGTCTCCAGACCGCCGGTTTCAGATACTTCAGCTCGATGTGCAACTGGTAGACCGGTACCTGTGAATTGACCGCGCTTAACGCAGGTTTGCGAGTCGATGCCATCGTCATGCAGCCTGCCGGAGCGGCTGCTCCAGCGGCATCAAACGCCACGGCAGCAACTCGTCGATCCGGTTGATGGGATGCTCTGCGATGCGCCCGAACACCGTGCGCAGGTATGCATACGGTTCGATGCCATTCAGGCGTGCCGTTCCGATCAAACTGTAGATGACCGCCGCACTCTGTCCACCGCCATCAGAACCCGCGAACAGATAGTTGCGCCTGCCGAGAACCAGCGGCCTGATCGATCGCTCCGCGGTGTTGTTATCTATCTCGATGCGCCCGTCTTCACAGTAGCGCACCAGAGCAGGCCAGTTTCCCAGCGCATACCGGATTGCCTTGCCAAGGCCCGACTTCGCCGAGACCTGCGCGAGCGTATGTTCCAGCCAGTCCTTCAGTGTGTCTGCGAGCGGCAATGCCCGCGCCACGCGCACGGACTGCCGGACCTCCGGCTTGCGGCCGCGCACCTCGCGCTCGATGGCATACAGGGCCGCGATACGGCTGAGTGCCTCCTGTGCCACCGGCGAACGCTCCAGTTCGTACAGGTCGTAGAACTTGCGCCGCACATGCGCCCAGCACGCTGCCTCGATGATCGTGCCATCGCGGTACAGCGCATCGTAGCCACTAAAGGCATCTGCCTGCAGGATGCCCGACCAGCCCTGCAGATGCGTACGAGGTCGCTCTCCCTTGCGGTCGGGCGAGTACTGGTACCAGACTGCCGGGGGTGCCCGGCTGCCCGCCGGCCGGTCATCGCGTACATACGTCCACAAGCGTGCCGTACGTGTCTTGCCGCGTCCGGGTTCCAGCACCGGGACGGGCGTGTCATCCGTATGGATTTTCTGCGCCTCACGCACATACCGGCCAACGGCATCCGCCAGCGGCTGCAGCAGTGCGGCGCACTCGCGAACCCACGAGGCCAGCGTGGCACGATCGAGTTCAATGCCGGCACGGCGATAGATTCCTGCCTGCCGGTATAACGGCATATGGTCAGCGTACTTGGCGACCATCACCTGTGCCAGCAGACCCGCACCGGCCATGCCGCGTGCGATCGGGCGCGACGGCGCCGCTTCCTGGACGACCTTCGCACAACGGCTGCAGCTCAGCCGGGGGCGCACGTGGCGGATCACCCGGAAGTACCCCGGCACGTAGTCCAGCATCTCGGAGGCGTCTTCACCGAGCTTGCGCAGCCGGCCGCCGCATTCGGGGCAGTCGCAGTCCTGTGGCTTGTGCTCCACCACCTCGCGTGGCAGGTGCGCAGGGAATTCGCGCGAGCGGCGGCGAAGTGGAACCACCGGCGCTGTCGTGTCTACGGGTTCATCCGGCACCGGTTCTGGCGCCGGTGCCGCCACGGCATCCTGCTGCGGCAGTGACCCGTC
>NZ_JACHDM010000047.1:0-20239 GCF_014201065.1 Paraburkholderia sp. Cpub6 | reverse complement strand
GGAAGATGCCCGCCAATCTCCGCTGACCCTTCTCCCTGCCACACAATTTACGCCTCAGAGCACCTCTGAGTGGCGTCGTTCGTGGACCGCATACGGTCGACAGCATCCGAAATCATCTGCGAATGGGCCTGCCTTGCGCATCTAGATTCGCACGACGCTCAACGTGCGCGTTGATCGCCTTCATCATGGGCTCATGGCCGCCGACCGACGAACCGTCTTCCACGAACGCTCTCAGAAGCGCGGCAAGCCCTCCATAACTTGCGGTGCGGAGTGGGGCGCATGGAGACCCGTCACCCTGGCTATTCACCCAGCACCCTACCGCGGTTTCCGTGGCGTGATGAATACCGCCACTGGGCGGCCGCCACGGTCTCGCGCACCTCTTGAGCACGGCGCCGCTTTGTCTCAGTGCGGCCAATAGCTGCCGTTCGCTCGCTCCAGAATGCCGACATTCGAACGGCCGCTCCACATCCGAGACCTGCCGGATGTCCCAACGCAAGCATCTCTTTGGGGTGTTTTATCCCAGCCCACGTCTGCAAGCTCGGAGGCACGCGATTGCCCCCATTTCCGGTCCACGTTGATTGCTGATTCGACCGTGATTCCGTCGCCAGATGATCAGTGACCTTCCGATCCAATGCCTGCCACTTTGTGGCAGCATGCACAAGACCGGCTCTTCAGTTCACGTACACTCTGGGCCGCGGAGCATGCGGGATAGCCGTCGAAATGACGTCAGTCAGCCAGTTGACCGTCCGGCCATCACTCCTGGCGGACGGATCACGCTTTCTACCGGAGCCACCTGATGCAAAAAACCTGTCCCGAGCCACAGGCTGTGGTGAACCCCGTCACTGCAAGCGCTATCTTCATCGTCGCCACGATCAATCCCGGTGAAGAGCACGCCTCCACGATACGTAACTGGTGCGGTGACGTCGCCGCGTTTGTACGCTCCGTCGGCAAGCGTGTGCCCTCGGCTGAGCTTTCGTGCGTCTGCGGGTTCGGAGCGCACGCATGGGAAGTGCTGTTCGGCGATCCACGGCCGGCGAACCTGCACCCGTTCCGCGAGATCCGCGCGGGCAATCGGGTGGCGGTATCCACGCCGGGCGATATCCTGCTGCACCTGCGCGCGTCCCACATGGACCTGTGCTTTGAACTTGCGACGCAGTTGCTCGACAGGCTTGGCAATGCTGTGACGGTAGTGGACGAAGTTCACGGCTTCCGGAGCTTCGACATGCGCGCCATGGTTGGATTTGTCGACGGTACCGAAAATCCGCAGGGGCGCGACGCCACGAGGTTCACGATCATCGGCGATGAAGACGCTACGTTTGCAGGCGGCAGCTACGTCGTCGTGCAAAAGTATCTCCACGACATGCAGGGCTGGAATGCCCTACCCGTCGAAACGCAGGAGCGCATCATCGGCCGCAAAAAGCTCTCGGATATCGAGCTCGAACCCGACGTCAAGCCGTCGAACTCGCACAGCTCACTGACCACGCTCGACGAAGGCGGCGAGGAAATCAAGATTTTGCGCGACAACATGCCGTTCGGACGCGTGGGCGAAAAGGAGTTCGGCACGTATTTCATCGGTTATGCGCGCTCGCCCGCGCCGATCGAACAGATGCTTGAAAACATGTTCGTCGGGAGACCGCCCGGCAACTACGATCGCCTGCTGGACTTCAGCCGGGCCGTGATCGGCAGTCTTTTCTTCATCCCTTCGGCCGACATGCTCGAGGCACTCGTTGCCCCTGGCGCGCCGGCCACGTTCTCACCCGAGGCGGCTGCAACAGACGCCGCCATATCCGAGGACGGCTCACTGAAGATAGGCTCGCTCAAGGACAAACCCCAGCATGCGTAACCTGCATCGCGAGCTCGCGCTAATATCGAGCGCGGCATGGGAACAGATCGAAGCGGAAGTAGCCCGCACCTTCAAGCGTTCGGTCGCTGGCCGTCGCGTCGTCGCCGCCGAGCAGCGCCAAGCGGTGGTTTCATTGGTCGAGTCCATCAATTGATGTCGGCCAACCATAACACCGTAAATCTCCGCAACGGTAATTGGACCTAGTGCAAAATTCATGGGTCACGTTGCCGATCACTACCGTAGCTTCGGGCGGAAATCGGCCGAGAACCGCCGTTCGCGAAGACACCTACTGAGACACTTGGACGTCCAGTCCACTCGGCAAATAGTCATTCCGTACACGACGCGGTAAGTCGTACATGTCTACGGAGGCATGCCACACGCGCACGACGACATGTGGTAGCCGAAAGGGCTGACAGAGCCCTGATCTTGTAGAACGCCCCCGGCACGCCTCATCGCACGAGGTTCGCGTGTAGACCACGAGTAGCGGGCCTCAATACTCGCTTTCGCGGAGCTCGCGTTCCACCTCTCGTTCGATGCTGCGCTCAAGCTGTTCGCGATGCTCCTTTAGCCACATGCGGACGTTGTCGTTGGTTTCGACTTCGAAATGGGCGTCCAGAGCTGCTAGCTTTCGACGGTAGTGCTCGCAGGCTGGCCCGCTCCAACCCTCAGAAAAGTTGTTAGCGTGCAAGCTGCATCGAACCTGCTCTATTGCCCCGTAACATTCAAGCATTTGCCGCGCAGAGGTGGCGGGCTCATCCGGTCTGGAGATGATCGGCGGGCAGTGCTCGGCAAGAAGCCACGCGCGGTCTCCAACGTCGACATCCACCCATTCAAAGACCACCGACGCCGGGATGGCGTCAAGGCCCGCCTTGTCGGTCTGACGTATCGATTTGCCACCTCGAAGCCAGCTGAGCAGATGCCAAGTCCCGCTCTCTTTTCGTTGCATCCCTAGTCGGCGCGCAATGGCTGGCCAGACGACCTCTGGCTTAGCCTGTGCCGCTTTGGACAGGAATTTCAACGGTTCGGGGTGGAAGCCAGCAGTGATGCTGTTGACGTTAGCGAAGTTGGCAATGCACCGCGCGGCAAGCTTTGCCTAACCGCCATGTTCCGCACGAAAGGGAACGATCACCCCGCTTTGCGACGATCGTCTTTCCTTCGCAAAGATATTTTTATCGCCCGCCTGTCATTGCGGCCGTTGTCCGCCGACTTAACCGTACCGCCGTCGCAACAAGACGCTCGCCGCACAGCATTTAGGGCATGAACGGCTGAATCGGCCGACTCCGTACTCCGCGTGATTCACAGCGATAGTGGTTCGCTCGCATGCGTGACGCCAACGGAGCCAGTCATCGATTTACAGGAGAATCCGATGAAGCTGACTTCGCGTGTGGCACTCGCAGTGTGCACTGCCATTTCGGTCGCAGCCCCCGCGCATGCAGCCGACTTTCGTGAGTTCGAAAGCAGCGCGTTCGCTGCTGCACAGGCCGCCGGCGAACCGGTGCTGGTCGACGTGCAAGCCTGGTGGTGTCCAGTCTGCGCATCGCAAAACCGCACGATCAAGAAGATCGTCGCCTCGCCACGCTATGACAAGCTGGTCGTCTTTCAACTCAACTACGACAAGCAAAAGGATGAATGGAGGCGCCTTGGCGTATCGAAGCAGGGCACCTTGATCGCGTATCGCGGGCAGACCGAGACCGGCAGGCTGGCGTTTCAGACCAACTCCGAGAAGATCGAGGCGTTGCTCGATAGTGCGGTGCATTGATCATGGTGGCCTTTCTCAACCTGTTGTCGCTCGGTTATGCAGCGGGCGCGCTGACGATACTTTCGCCGTGCGTACTGCCACTGGTGCCGATCGTGCTCGGCAGCGCGGCCCAGAACAACCGTTGGGGACCTCTCGCACTGGCCGTGGGGCTGGTGGTGTCGTTCACGTCGGTCGCGCTGGCGGTGGCGATTGCAGGCGTGTCGAGCGGGATCGATGCGGACGTCGTGCGGATAACCGGCGCGGTCGTGATCGTGTTGGCCGGCCTCGCGATGCTGTTCAAACGCACAACTGTGGCGTTCAGCCGGATCCTCGCACCCGTCGCTGCGTGGGCGAGCCGCAGCCAGACGCACCTCGAAAGCCATGGCGTGCTGGGCCAGGCCGCGATCGGCGCGTTACTCGGCGTCGTATGGAGTCCCTGTGTCGGCCCGACGCTCGGAGCGGCGACCGCGCTCGCGAGTGCAGGGCATGACGTCGGCGTGGCCGCGCTGACCATCCTGGCATTCGGGACCGGCATCGCGACGATGCTGGTGGTCATCGCACTGGCTGCACGCGGCTTCGTGCCGCGCTGGCGCGAAGCGCTGATGCGCGTCGGCGGCAACGGCAATCGCATCTTCGGCGTCCTGCTGATCGCGGTGGGGCTGCTGATCATCACCGGTCTCGACCACCAGTTCGAAGCGCTGGTGCTCGCCGTCTCGCCGGACTGGCTGACGGACCTGACCACCCGCTTGTAGTGCGCACGGCCCGGCGTGCTCATTGCGTCCGCAGTCGAGCATGCCGCCAGGTGCGATTGGACTGAGGCGCAATTGGCTATGGCAATTCTCGACAATGAAGCGCATACCGCCGCGGCACCTGCATGTTTTACGGTGCCGCAGCGGCCACCCCGCTCGCGCAGCGCAGACGTCACGGCGCCTCGGCTCGATGAACGGACCGCGCGGGCGCTCGCCGACGTGTTGCCGCTGCTCCGCTGTGGAGAGGAAGCGGCCACCCTTGCATTCGGTCGGCTTGCGGGCCGCGCGGATGTGGACCCTGCGCAACGCGCCGAGGCGGCCGCACTGCACATGATCGAAGCCGAAGAGCGCGTGCATGATGCGCTGCTGCAGCAACTGTGTGAGCGGCTGCCGCAATCGGCTGACGGTGCCGCGCTGCGCAGCGCGGCGCGGCGTTTTCATCTGCGCATGTTCGCGCGCGATCAGACACTGCATCTTGCGCGGATCGCTGCGGTCGATGCGGCGGTCTGTACGGTTCTGTCGCGACTCACGTCGCCGCGCACGGCTCTCGCGCAGGATCCGGCGCTGGTGCAGCTGTTTCACAGGATCCGTCGCGACGAGGCGCGCCACGTCGCGGTGACGCGTACCATCGTGAGCAAGCGCGGCAGCGCCGAACGGCTGCGTAGTTCGGGCGCCGCTGCGCGCGAGGCGCTCGCGGCGTTGCTGAGCCTGCGCGGTGCGACGTTCGACCTGTTGCGCGTCGACCCCGACGCGCTAATTCGCGACGTGGCGCGCTTGCCTGGAGGGTTGCTTTAATGGACGGCGCGCACGACACGAAGCGCAATGCGTATGCGCGCGGCAGCGTAACGGTGCTTGGCACAGGTTTCGCGCTGCCCGGTGCACCGCTTGACAACCGCAGCCTGTTCGAGCGGGTCGGAGCGCTTGCGCCCGGCCTCAGCGCACGTGCGATGATCGCGACCGCGCGCCGCCTTTCGATCGACACGCGCCACGTCAGCCGCGCATTCCGGGCGCGCGCGGAGGCGCCACTTCCCGGCGCTCGCAACCCGGAACTTGCCGCACGCGCCGTGCGTCGCGCACTGGACGAGGCCGGGCTCGATCCCGGCGAACTTGGCTATCTGATCGGTCACACGGCGACGCCCGCGCAACCGCTGCCGTCGAATATCGCGCTGGTCGCGGACGAATTGGACTACGCGGGCCCGCATGTCGAGTTGCGCCAGGCGTGTACCGGGTTCGCGAACGCGTTGCTGATCGCGTTCGGGATGCTCGCCGATCCCGATGCGCGGCCGGTCGCGATCGTAGGCTCGGAGACCGGTTCGCTGTTCTTCGATCCGGCTTCTGCGGCGCACGATCGTGATCAGCGCGTGAACCTTGCGCAGATGGGCGATGCTGCGGCGGCGGTTGTGCTTGGGCCGGCCCGGCCCGGCACATCGCGACTGCGTGCCGTGTGGTTCGGCGCACTCGGCCTGCACAAGGCACCGGGGCTCGAGATGCGCGCGGGCGGCGCGGATTGTTCCGCGCCGAGCGCGTTGCCGCTCGCGTTCGTTCACGACTATAAGCGGATCGCGCAGACGGGCACGGTGCTGTTCGACGCAGGGGTTGCGGCGGCGGAGAAGCAGGGTGTCGCGCTAGATGAGGTCGACTGGATCATTCCGCATCAGACGAGCGGGCGTATTGGCGTGCAACTGGCAGCTCATTTCGACGTGCCATCTGACAAGGTGTTTGTAAATGCCGACCGGGTCGGCAATACTGGCTCGGCTGCGATCTGGCTCGCGCTCGCGCAACTGCGCGAGCGCGGCCTCGCGTCGGATACACGTGTGCTCGCGCTTGGAGCGGAAGCTACCAAGTATATGCATGGCGGCTTTTTGTACGAGCAGGGGTGAGGTTGGAGACCACGCCAAAGTGAGGGCTCTATGCTGCAAGCGCTGGATACCATGCTCGAAGCATCGCCTCGCGGATCACGTGCGCAACATGAATACCCTGAGGTCCGAACTCCCTGGTTCAGCGGGTGCAACCGGCCATGATGGGACATTCGCTCGGAACGACGCTAAGACATTCAGAAGGCGGCTCAGCGCGACTAGCGGCCATTCAATTGCCAAGACAGAGTGTGTGTTGCTTCTTCGGCCTCAGGTGAAGCTTTGCATAAGAACGGTGCGCAACTCGCCCGTCAGGTCCCGGCCAGTTCAACCGCTGCCCGCCGAACGGCAGTGGATGCCCGATGGACGGCGTCCATCGACACTCGACGGCTCGCGTGGTCTCATACGCGGGTATTGAGAAGCCGTTGCCGGAGTTCGCTCACGGAACTCACGCCGAGTTGCCAATAGATGTTTCTCACACAGTCCGCGACGGTACTATCCTTCACACGCAACAAGCAGGCGATGCAGTGGTAGCTTGAGCCGCAAACCAGGCGCGCGGCGACAATCTGCTTGCGGTCGCTTAGCCCCGCGCTCCGCGCCGCACGTAACGCCTGCAACAGGATCGGCTCCTGGTGCTGACAGTGAAGAACACAGCCGAGGTCATTCAACGGGTAAGCGCTCCAGGTGAACCGGCCCCATCTATTGGTGATCTCTTTGACTGCCGGGCCGACCGCTAAGCCGCGTTCGATCGCACGCAAGCTTCGAACCACCGAAGCGAGTTCTGAAGGTAGATTGTCATCTCCTATACCTGTGGAACATGTTCGGTCAATGGATTCAAGCATTAGTCTGTAGGCAAAACGACTTTGGTGCCGAATGCGGCCATTCCAATCCACGACAAGTATCCCAGACCTCGCTCCATCCGCAAACGGGCCATCACTGTCGCTGCCATGGCGAACTGCGTTCCCAATATGCCTGCTAAAAGCGTCGACAAGCCGATATTCGGCATCCGTGAAAGGGCGCCGCCCTTTTTCGCGAACGAGAATCAAAGATCCCCAGCCCCGTGCACCGTGCCGCGCAACAACGTTGATGAAATGTCGGCCTCCGGTAGGTGATAGCACTTCCCCGTAGAAAGCACTCCGTTCGAGCGCAGGACCGAGGTGGTCGGAGTTCGTGAAGCCGCAACTCAGGCTCATCCACTCTGAAAAGTCACCGATAAGCTGACTCACATGACCCGTACGGCGCAGGTGCTCATATGCGCCCAAGGTCTTGTAGGCTTCATCAATTTCGCTATAGACGCTCGATATCGCAAATCTCTCGTCCGACCACATGAAGTGACCGAAATCGGCTCCGACGATTTCACGCGTGGCAGCCACAACGGACGGAATGATGGTCGCGCTGTCAAATCCCAGTGCGCACACGTGCCGAATGTGTGCTCCGAGCTTTGTGCTTGAAGTCCTTGACATGGCGTGTGCACCTTATAGGCAAAATCAGTCGGTCGCCCCGACGGATTCATTCCACGACTTGCCGCGTGGCCGTATGCCCGCTGGCGAATATCCCAGAAGTAAGAATTCAAATTTGTGCGTCGCTGTCAATTAAGCCCCCAGCGCTGGGGGTAAATCGGGCGATGAACTCAGCTAATTTTAGTGGGCACGAATGCGAATTGTGCGCCCAATGTATAGGGGGTTCCCGCCCGCTTCAACGACTCGTTCGCGATCGCAGCGATCCCTCGTCCGCGATTATTGAAATCGAACGCTCGTGCGTCGATCGCTGGGTTCGAGAGAACACACCGTACCACGTCGGATGCCCGGCCAATTAAGGCGGTCGCGGGCGAAGATAACGTAACTTTTAATTGCGTACTTATCAAAAGGAGATACGAATGACACTCGATACCAAGGCGCCAATTGTTACCGGCGGCGTGACGCCGGTGCCGCACCCCCACCCAGTTCCCCCGGAGTTGAGCCCGTGGGTCCTTGCGATCAATCACAAATGGCAACAGCTCGGCCGCCCGGGGAACCCGATTGGCACTACGGTGGCCGTAGGGAACGGGCACCTCCAGCGATACGAAGGAGGGGGGACAATTTACGCCGACGCAAACCTGAACACCACTTTCGTCTACGGAAAGATTGGCGAGAGGTATGACCAAATGGGCGGACCTACTTCGTGGCTAGGGTTTCCGACCTCTGACGAGGGAAACATGTCGGAAGGGGGACGGGTCAATACCTTCCAGCACGGGGCGATTTATTTCTGGGGCGACACCGGAGCAATCGAACTGGCCGGCGTCATCGTGCACTATACCGGGCTGGTTTGCTTCGGCGAGACCGATAATCCACTTTGGGGTTCGGACTCACCCTATGTCACGATGGGTGTTGTCGGACCCAACAGTTATCTGGCTTTGCGGTCGCAAATCTATAATGGCGTCAATGCGGGTAGCGGGCATCCGGACCTTCTCGAGATCTATCGTGGTCCGCCTCTCGGTCTGCGGATCAAGACGGTGCTCACGCAGCACGGCTCTTCCTCAGATCCCGATGCACTTAAAAAGTCCATGGAAGACGGTGCGATGAAGGCCGCCAAATGGCTGGAAGACGAGATCAGGTCCGTGCCACTCGTGGGACCAACCGTCGCGGATATAGCGGCGCCATTCATTGAAAAAATGGCGCCTATCATTGCGGACGACGTGTTCGGCTTCCTTGGTCTCGCCGATTCCGCACTCGGCGACGACGAATTCAACTTCACGGCAAAGGATATGGTAAAGCTGTCCGCGAGAACTCCGAATTCTGTCGACCATGGTGTCGGATATAAGAGAGAAACGGGCCTGATGTCAAGGCAAGGTGCGTCGTACAAAGTCGGGTATGGTCTGATCCCGATGGCGCCCTGACAGGGGCATAGCGTCCGGCCTACAGTGGCCGGACGTGCTCTTCTTCAGAATCTTCCCCGGTCCGCACCCCCAACGAGACGATGATCGACACCCATCGTCTCAGTCCGCTCGTCCAGCGCTTCCTAGCGTGGCCTATATCCCGTTCATGAATCGATAGCTCTACAAGGCAACGTAGCGCAGCGCTCAAATCAACCTTGCAATGAGGTTTCATATGGATGCTGGGCCTTGGAATATATTGGAAGTTGCCAAGCTGATTACGGGCGTTTTAAGTCCGGTCGCTGTCGCGGGAATCGGTGTTTATATCCACCGTGTCACCAGACGATTCGAACATGTTCAATGGCGCAGCCAGAAGCTCGTCGAAAAGCGACTTGCCGTATACGATGACTTGGTACCGTACTTGAATGATCTTCTCTGCTATTTCACTTTCGTTGGTTGCTGGCGCGACCTTGACCCTCCACAGGTGATCGCCTTGAAGCGCGTGATCGACAAGAAGATCTATCTTGCTTCCCCACTGTTTTCACACGAGCTCTGTTCCGCCTGTATGAAATTTCAGGATCTGTGCTTTCAGGCATTTAATGGATGGGGCATCGATGCCACTTTGAAAACATCTCCACGTCGCCGGATGGAAGCCCGATCAGACTGGACGCCGGAATGGAACCGATGCTTCAGCGAGACTGTCAGCGACCCGAATGATATAAAAGTCGCATACCGTGAGATCATGCAAATCTTCGCGATCGACATAGGCGTAAACGCAACTGCGATTATTCCGCCTACGGGCAGAATACCGGCCAACTACAGTTAAACGCCTATCGGCACGGTCTTCGATCTCCGTAGGTCGCATCCGCGACCCACAGCCGATTGGGTGCGTCGGCGCTGAACCGTCGTTGCACCACGTCCGGCGTGGGCCGTGCGTCAGACTGCCGCCTGATGGTAGAGAACCAGCGTCGCCGGCTTACGCCAACAGGCCCGCCATCAGGCGGGCAACGCGTTCCGTCCGTTCAGCGTAGAAGTTCGCTTGGGCACGCAAATCATGAGGTCACGGCGAACCTCCGTAACGGTGCATGGTGCACTGCCGGAAATCACGCGTGCTGCTTTTTCGAACGGCCGTTGACCCAAAGCGGAATGACGACTTTATGTGTTGCGCCGAACGGCGACTGTGGCCGGTAACACACGCTGAGCAATAACGCTACAAAGCAGCCGCTGACGCACGGCGAATGCTTTTGAACGGCGGCTTACGGTGAAGTCGGAGTGCGCGTATGTGCAACGCGGGCGAGCAAAAAGGTATCTCGCTAGTCGAGCAGCAAGCTGCCGATTTGGCCGCCTGAATGGCCGATGTACATTGGAGAGCGGCCCTTGTGATGAAGCCGGGCCGAACGGCGGCAGTGGGTCGAGGCTGTGTGAAAACGCATTGATCGCCTAAACTGGATTAACTCATTCAGCATGGGTGACCGGATGAAGCGATTCATAGAAGGTGAAGATCGCAAGCAGGTGACGCTGCTTCCGGAATGCCTTGATGACTTCGTCGCTGAGGACAATCCGGTGAGGATCATCGAGGCGTTCGTTGAAGAGCTTGACCTTGAATCACTGGGCTTCGACGGCGCGATGCCATCGACTACAGGGCGTCCGTCCTATCACCCAGCCGTGCTGCTGAAGATCTATATTTACGGCTACCTGAACCGGGTTCAATCGAGCCGTCGCCTGGAACGTGAATGCCAACGCAATGTTGAATTGATGTGGCTCACGGGTCGTCTGGCGCCGGACTTCAAGACCATAGCTGATTTCCGTCGTGACAACGGCACTGGGATTCGCAACGTATGTCGCCGCTTCGTCGTTCTGTGCCGTGAGCTGAAGCTGTTCTCGCAAGCGCTGGTGGCCATCGACGGCAGCAAGTTCAAGGCGGTCAACACTCGTGATCGCAACTTCACAGAGGGCAAGGTTGATAAGCGCCAGAAGCAGATCGAGGAGAGCATCCAGCGGTATCTGAACGCGCTGGAGACTGCTGACCGTACGCAACCCGCTGAACTGGAAGCAAAGACCATCCGCTTGCAAGACAAGATCACACGCTTGCGCGAGCAGATGCACAAGCTCGACCGGATCAAGGAGCAGCTGAAAACAGAGCCTGACGGCCAACTCTCGATGACTGATCCCGACGCGCGTTCGATGGCGACTAGCGGTAAGGGCTCAGGAATGGTGGGCTACAACGTACAGGTGGCCGTTGACGCCAAACACCACCTCATCGTTGCTCACGAAGTCACAAACTCTGGCAGTGACCGCGCACAACTCAGTCCTATGGCGAAGGCTGCGCGCGATGCGATGGGCAAGACCAGACTGCGCGCAGTCGCCGATCGTGGCTATTACAGCGGACCTCAGATCAAGGAATGCGCGGATGCAGGGATTGCGGTCATGCTGCCGAAGCCCACGACATCAGGCGCGAAATTCCACGGCCGATTCGACAAAGCAGACTTTATCTACATTGCGCGGGACGACGAATACCAATGTCCCGCTGGAGAACGGGCTATTTACCGTTACACCTGCGAGGAACACGGGCTGCAGCTACACCGTTATTGGAGCAGCGCCTGTTCGCAATGCGCGATGAAACCAAAGTGCACTCCGAGCGGTCAACGACGGATAAGTCGATGGGAGCATGAGTCGGTTCTGGAGGCCGTTCAACGTCGGCTGGACAGAACGCCTGATGCGATGACGGTGCGTAGGCGGACCGTCGAACATGTCTTTGGTACGTTCAAGCACTGGATGGGCTACACGCACTTCCTGACTCGCAGGCTGGCCAACGTCAGTACCGAAATGAGTTTGAACGTCCTCGCCTACAATCTCACGCGAGTGCTGAGAATCCTGGGCTTTAAGAAGACGATTAAGGCAATGCGGTTGGCCAGCGTGTAAGCGCTCCGTAGGTGCTGAAACAACGCCAGAAGAGCCTGCTGGAAGCCATCAGGTCCGTTTGACGGTGCATGGTCGTGATATTGGTTCCGAAGGCAGTCAAACGCGCGAGGCCGCGCAGGAGCCACGCGTCGTATTGCCGTTCTGCACAGTTTCCACACACCCTGGGTCGTTTATGCCCTTTGCATGACGACCGCGCCAGAGGCGATTGTCGCGCTCGGTCGTCGGGCGCTTGCCGGCCAGGAGCCGCCGGTCGAGGTCGACATCCAGTTTGATCAGCCAAGGTCTCGTTTGCCCTCGCTCAATGGCCGGTTTCCGGCGAGCGAATTGCCCGGGGCACCGCCTCCACTCGGCCATGAACAGACGTTCCGAGCATCTGCCGCGGCACCGCTTCGATGACCGATCTCCTTTCAGATCCGGTCACTGGATGTAGCCGCGATCGGCGGGATAGATCGCGCGATAGAACGTTTCGACGTCAACCTCACCATCCGGTGTTGCGCCGGATAAGTCTCTTCCAGGTTCAACTGCCCGTTCCCTGATAGATGGGCAGCTCCCCGCGAAGGCCGTAGACCAATTGCGGCCGGAGGTTCCGTGCCTGATGCTGGAGGGACGTGGCAATCGTGTCAAAGAGATCGCGAAACAGACGGGCCCGTGACCCGCTTGTTACACGATGGCGACGCGGACCACGATTATGTGCGCAATGACCTCAACCCGGTACGCACTTCCTTGGCAAAAAGGTCGGGCTGTTCCCACGCCGCGAAGTGCCCGCCCTTGTCGAGCCGGTTGTACCAGATGAGATTGTGATAGGCGCGCTCCGTCCAGCTTCGCGGCGCCTGATAGTTCTCGCGCGGGAATACGCTCACCGCGGCGGGCACGGACACGTCCGCCGCGCCGACGAAGTTGAAGTGTGATTCCCAATAAAAGCGCGCGGCCGAGACGCCGGTGTTCGTCAGCCAGTAGAGCGTGATGTCGTCGATCACGTCATCGCGCATCATCGCGCCGGACGACTCGCCGTTGACGTCGCGCCCGAACACGGCCGACGTCAGCGCCGCGGCCGGTTGCACGTAGCCGTCACCGTGATCGAGCAGCCAGCCGGCAAGACCGATCGGGGAATCGGCGATGCCATAGAGCGTTTGCGGGCGCGTGCCCATTTCGAGCGCGTATGCGCGGCGCTTTTTAGCAGCGCTGGCGAGCTGGTCGTACGCATGCTTCTCTTCATCGTTGAGTCCCGCGGGCGGCGGATCGCCGGCCTGCAGCGCTTTGGCGATATCCGTGGGAACGCTCGCCGGGAAGTTCACGTGAATGCCGAGCAATCCGGGGGGCGCCTGCTTGCCCATCACGTTCGCGACCACACCGCCCAGATCGCCGCCTTGCGCCGCGAACTTGTCGTAGCCGAGCCGTTTCATGAGCGTCACCCAGGCGCGCGCGGTGCGTTCCGGGCCCCAGCCGGTCGCCGTCGGCTTGCCTGAAAACCCGTAGCCCGGCAAGGAAGGGATGACCAAATGAAAGGCATCCGACGCGCTCGCGCCGTGCGCGGTCGGATTCGTCAGCGGATCGATGATCTTGAATTGCTCGATGACCGAACCGGGCCACCCGTGCGTCACGATGAGCGGCATCGCGCTCTCATGCTTCGAGCGAACGTGAATGAAGTGAATGTCGAGCCCGTCGATCTCGGTGATGAAATTCGGATAGCCGTTCAGTTTCGCCTCGCACTTGCGCCAGTCGTAATCCGTGGTCCAGTGACGCGCGAGTTCCTGCGTCAGCGCGAGCGGCACGCCTTGCGAGTCGTCGGCTACGGTCTCGCGTTCCGGCCAGCGCGTCGCCCGGATGCGTCGGCGCAAATCGGTGAGCTGCGCCTCGGGCACGTGCACACGCAGCGGTCGAATCGCGTCCTTGTCACCGTTTGCCGCCTTCGTGACTGAAACAATCGATGTGTTCGTTTCGGCAAAAGCGAGCTGGCTCAGCGAAGCCGCTGCGACACTGGCCGCCGCGCCCCCCACGAAGCGGCGGCGGGAAGGGGACTGGGGAAGGGCTTTATTATTTAACATGAGAACTCCAGATGAAAAGGACCTTGTCCGCGCGTGCATCGGGGCAACGCTGATTCAGCGCATGTCGTTATGCGCGAGCGAATTCGACGGCATTTCGTTCGACGAATTCGTGCATGCTCGTCGGCGCTTTCCCGGTGAGTTTGAACAGGTCGTCGGTGAGACGGTCGTAACGGCCTTGAGCGTGCAGCGCGCCCATCGCCGAGAGATGCCGGATGAGATGTTCGGGCACGCGTCGAGCCCGGGAAGTCCTGACTTCGGGAGACGGCATTTTCCCAAGGCGACTCGGTCACGTCGTATCTCAACGTCGTGGCTCGCAGCGAGAATCGCGAAATCGCTGCTGATCGATATGAACCGGACTTCTCACCCTCGTACGCGACGCATCTTAAGGAATACGGACATGCCGATCCGCTTGTCCCGGGAGCTCAGCAGCGTATGGAAGCGACGCTTCAGGACGGGTTCCTGCTCGATAAGCTCGCGGCCACGCTCGCCGTCCGCGAACGCACGCTCAACCGTCGCTTCAAATGGGCCACTGGGATGGCGCCATTGGCGTATCTGCAGCATCTTCGTATCAAGGTGGCCAAGCATAGAGTGGATCCCGTTCCGCGCAGAGGTCAGGAAGCTCACAAAGGCAAGTCCTTGCCTGCCTGCTCACTAATCATGTACTTCGCATACCAGTCCGGCCAATTCTCATCGCGTTGGCCGCCGGACCGCTTCTCGTGCTCGCCGTGCGCCGCCTCGGCCCGTCGGAGCGCCGCCGCGAGATCCGCTGACGAGGTGAAGGTCGTGGCGTCTATGTCCACGCGCCCAGGCGCCCGGTGAGTGAGCTCCTGGAACAGCCAGCCATTGCCGTCCGGATCGCTGAACGAGGCGAACGAGCGGTAGCTGCGATGCTCGGGGTCGGGACCGCCGAGCCGTATCCGCCCAAACAGGTAGGGCTCGTCCGGGCCGGCGTACGCACCCGCGGCGTCGTGGAACACTTCGCTGATTTCAATTCCCCGTCCCAGCAGTTCATTGCGAGCCGCCTCGACGTCGGAAACGATCAGGTACAGCCCCTGCGCGGATCCGGGTGTGGCCGCTGTGACGTTCTTGCCGAAGATGACCGAGCACCCGGAACCGGAAGGCGTGAACTGGATTACGCGGAAATAGCCATCGTCGGAGGCAAAGTCGGCGTCAAGCCTCCACCCCAAGCCGCCGTAAAAGCTCTTGGCACGATCGACGTCGGAAACAGGGATGACGATGACCTCGAGCTTCATGTCCACGCCCCGCACGTTCGGGGTCCCGACTGCAGCGCTGCTCATGTGAACCTCCCATTGCTTAGGCCGCAACGCGGCCCTCAGGTTTGCCGACAGCAACACGTAGCGAAGAGAGCCAGATGCGATTTGCCGGGCAGGATCGGCTGCCGCGAAGCATCGCTCGGATCTGGTCCCGCACGGGGAGCACGTCGGACCCGGGTTCGGTACGCGCACGGTTGCAGCGACTCTCCGGCTCGGGAATCTGGACACCGTCGTCGACGATTGGCCTGGCATCGGGCGGACACCAGCGTCGACGCACGTAGAAGGCACCCCTGCGCTGGCAACGCCCGCCGTCGTCGACATTAGGCATATCGTAGGTCGGTCCAAATACGAAATCCAATTGCGGGAGTAATTTGCTTTCCTTCGGCGCGGGAATGCGGTGCCGCGCGGTCAGGCCCAGCAGCCTGTTCCGGCTTTCCCGCATCTTCGGGATGGGCAAGGTCTTACCCAAGTGATTGTTATTGGCCTGCTGGCGAATACGTGCATTGAATCCACCAGCCGCTTCGCGATGGAACTGGGCTATCGCGAGGAAACGGGGTGTCAGGTCGTGAGGCCGGCATCGCGCCCAACGCATTTTCAATCAGCAGCAGGAACTTCGTGCTCGTGGCTTCGCGACTGCCGTGGGCCGGCTAATGGGTGCGGGAATGGGCGATGACTTACCGCCCGCGCCGAGCGGACAAATGGCTGTTGCAAAATTGGAAGCGGTCGTTGCCCTGCCGGAGCTCCGAACGGCAGCATTGCGTCGGTTGCACCCTGCGGATTCAACCGGTCGATGCAACACAATAGAAGCTGCGTTCGTTGGACGGTTTCGCCGCAAAGCCTCATATGGTGGGTATGTGAAGTTCAACGTTACGTGGACATCGACAGCAGGAAGGCTCGCCTGCCCGCGCGTCGATGCCTTCGACCGCGCAGCTGCGATCGGCATGACGACAGAACGCTCGGCGCGCGTCGTGGACGGCCGAGGTTCGGCGCTAGCTGCTCGCAGACGGCTGGATGCCTTGTTCTGGTGGCGGTTCGACGCTGTTTTCCGGTGCTGGTTGGCCCTCTTCTTCCGGAAGTGGCTCGACGCTCTCAGCGGCGGCCGGCGAAATGCTCTTGACCACGACGGGCCGCTCAACGCTCTGCACGGCGTCCGGCGGATTGTTGTTGCCCGGGACGGGCGCCTCAACAATTGACGCGGGGGCTCTGTGCTGCAGTTCGGTGCTCAGGCCCGTTCCGACGTTCGAGGTGGTGGTGTTCGCACTCTTGAGGACGCCGCGCGCATCGAACAGGAACACCGCCGCCGATGTGTGCGTGTCGGCACCACCAACCAGCGCCCCGATAATCGGGATGTAGTTTTCGGGGTGCGGCCTCGACGTCACATACGTGTACACGAGCAGCATCGAACCATCGTCGAGCGCGGTCTGCACTGATGCCGGGCCGAGCGTGGCTGTCACTTCCTGAAGCGTCGTCACGCCACGCCTGAAGATCGCCATCTGTTCAGGCCTCACTTCGACCCCGGCGGACATGCAACCGACAAGCAGCGCACCGCTCAGCAGCCCAAATACCAGTCCATGTTTCATGTTGCCCCCACACCGTACTTACAATTTTAGGACGACGCAGGGTCGGCGCGCGGCGATATTAACCTGCCGCCGTTGCGCTGGATCAGTCCCGCTTGACTTCGGCGCTTCAACAGATCGATCGCCTTGAATAGGTCGTCAACCATTCCAAGGCTCGCGTGTCAGCGCTCGGCATATATAAACCCCGCGCTGCGGCTGAAGGCGGGTTGATGCGTAATCGCTAATGCGGCCGAGAAGGTTGGTCCCGGTCGCCAACGTCGGGCGGCTGTCGGCCAGGAAGTGTCATTCGCCGCTACTGTTGACCAGACATTTAGACGTCGGTTCTGCAGCCGCCAGCGGCCATTGGCCACCGGAACACAACTGATCTTCCTGGTCCGCCTTCTTCGGGTTCGGTATATCTACAGCCTTGGTTTGGACCTTCCCTTGTTTCCCTTATGGTTACCGCGTTCTGACCTGGCGAAGTGGCACAAAAGTCCCCATAAGAAGGTGCCAAACGCTGAGATATCGGCATGCATGCGCGACGCCAACTGCTATTCTTCAGACACGGCGACTCACGCGTCTCCGGTCGGCTCCGCGGGTCGTTGGCGGCCATTCCGCATGCATGCGGAAAGGGGGCTGTATGTCACGTGCAGAACCACCGTGGTCCGCGCGACGCGCACCGCATCGTCAACAGTCAAACGGACGCATCTGGCTCGCCATTGGCATTTCGCTGACTGGACTTTGCCTGACACCCGTGGCGTTCGCGGCGGGCAGCCTGCCGCAGGGCGGCCGTTACGTCGCCGGCACGGGCACGATAGCGGGCGCGGGCAACAGCCTCGTGATCACCCAACCCGGTTCGACCCGCGGTGTGATCGACTGGGACAGCTTTTCGGTCGGCGGGAACAACAGCGTTACGTTCGTCAACGGCACGGGCGCGACCTTGAACAGGGTCACGGGCGGCTCGCCGTCGGCCATCCTCGGCAGACTCGGCGCAACAGGCAGCGTGTATGTGATCAATCCGCAGGGCATCGTCGTGGGGCCATCGGGCGTGATCAGCACGGGAGGCCGATTCGTCGCGTCTACACTCGATGTCTGCAACTGTGCGTTCATGAAGGGTGGCGCGCTCACGCTGTCGGGAGATTCCAATGCGAGCGTGATCAACCTGGGCAAAATCAGTTCGAGCGGCGGCGATGTGTTCCTGATCGCGCGACAGGCGGTCGTCAACGCGGGCACTATCAAAGCGCCTGCCGGCACGGTGGAACTGGCGGCAGGCGGTCAGGTGCTGTTGCAGGACTCGACCAGCAGCAGACAGGTTTTCGTGCAGACGGGCAGCGATGGTTTGGTCGTCAACGGGGGACGCATCGCAGCCGCCCAGATCAGCCTCCAGGCCGCCGATGGCAACGTGTATGCGCTCGCCGGCGGTGGCGCGCGCATCCGCGCGACGGGCACGGCGAACCGCGACGGACATGTGTGGCTCGTCGCCGACAGCGGCCGGGTCGAGCAGTCGGGCGTGATCACGGCCAGGAACGCCGACGGCAGCGGCGGGACGGTCGATACCGACGCGGCACAACTGGCGTTCGGCAGGCACGCGGTGGTCGATGCAGGCCAATGGAATCTCTCGACGCCCGCTTTCACCATCGATGATGTCGCAGCGCATGCGTTGCAGCGCAGTCTGAACGCGGGCACTTCGGTCGACGTGACCACGACGGGCGCGAACGGCGCAACGGGCGACCTCGGCGTCGCGTCGAGCCTGCGCTGGTCCGGTCCGGCTTCGCTCACGCTTGCCGCGTACCACGATGTCTCGGTAGCGACGGGTACGACCATCGCGAACTGCGGTGCGGGCAACCTGACGTTGCGCGCCGACGCGTCGGGAACTGACAACGGTGCCAGCGTCATCAACAACGGCACGATCGACTGGTCGAAGAGTACGGGCATCGTCAGCGCGCTCTACGATATGAACGGTAGTTACAGCCCCGGCACGCTTGTCGCCAATCCGGTATGGAGCGCACCGCTTTACAGCGGGCTCGTGACACAGATAACTGGTTATCAACTCGTCAATTCGATCACGGACTTGCAGAACATCCAGAACAATCTGGCCGGCAATTACGCACTCGGCAAGGACATCGATGGGAGCAATTTCGCGTTCGTAACGCTCGCTGGTCCTCCCTTCCCTGGGAGTCCGGTTATGTTCATTCCGGTTATGTTCACGGGCCAGTTCGACGGTATGTGGCATACGATTTCCAACGTCTTGCCAAGCGATGTCGCGATATTTGGTGATATTGGCGCAACCGGTGTCGTGCGCGACGTGAACGTCAACTCGAACGTGAGCCTCACGGCTCCCTTTGAAACCTTACCCCTCGGCGCCGGGATACTGGCCTTTTATAACTACGGAACGATCGCCAACGTCTTTACATCCGGGGCCTTTGGCACAGTGGTCAGCAATGCATACACCGAGATCGCCGGACTTGTCGCTGAGAACGACGGGCTGATCGCGCGCTCGGGCAGCAGCGCAACCCTCCAGGGGGGCAGTGCCGCCGGGCTGGCCCTCACTAACGGAGGCACGATCACTGAGTCATACACAACCGGATCGGTCACCGGATCTGAACGTTCCTACGTCTCCGCGGGAGGACTTGTGTTGGACAATGAAAGCGCAACGTACGTGGGACACGGAGAAACGATCAACCAAGGAACGATCACTCAGTCTTTCGTTGCGGGTCCCGTGAGTTCGAGCACGACCGGCGGTTCGACCACGACCGGCGGCATCTGCGCACCCGCTTGCGGTGGCATCATTGGGAGCGACGTTTACTGGAACGTACAGACAACCGGACAGTCGTCGAGCGGCGGCAACCTGCCAGCGTCGAACGGGCTCACTACGGCCCAGATGAGCGACCCGGCCAGTTTTGTTGGCTGGGACTTCGGGCCGAACGGCGCATGGACGATGCCGCCCGGAGCGACGCACCCCGTTCTGACCTGGCAAGTCACCGGGCACTGAACCTTAGCCACCGTACCGACGCTTGCATGAGCGTCTGCCGCGTCGCGAGACGCGGCAGACAGATTTTTCGCGAGTTTCGCCCTGCCGTGGTCGTTCTTCCCGGCGGATGACATGCACCGATTCACGCAGAGCGTACGACCGAAAGCCGTCTTGCTACCCGTACGCATGGCCGGGAATCGCGAACGTTCGTTGGCGAAGCACATCCGGCCAACGATCCGCCTGACACCGATCAATTGGAAGGCCGATATACTCTGCGAACCGCCATTCAGTCGGCGACAGCCCGAGCGGCCGAGAAGGGTCGCTATGTAAACCTCTGCATAGCGACCCCTATGCGCAGGTCGCAACTATGCGCAGACGGTCATCGCGAGCGCTGCCAGCCCCTTAAGGGGTGCGGTAGGAGCTGGCGAAACCTACGC
>NZ_JACHDM010000046.1:0-22728 GCF_014201065.1 Paraburkholderia sp. Cpub6 | reverse complement strand
AGCCAGCGCCGGACGAACGAAACACGCGTAGTGAGTGTTCATGGTTGCCTGCCGTTGATAGATCGGGATGGGGCAATCGGTTCCACGGAACGGACGGACCAATGCGACGTACAATTTTAGCGCCCCATGCTTGGAGACCGTTCTACACGTCAATCACATTCGCCGGTGTTATCAACTGCTGAACGGTGGCTCGTCGGCTCGCCGACAGGCGAAGGTCGACCCACTGCCGCCCCCCGCTCTCGCGCGACCTAAACGGCTCCTTTCAAAGTCCTCCAGCCGTTCGCCCATCAGGTCAGGCGGTGGGTGTCGGGTGACGGGCGAAAACCGCCACTTTCGAGGCAACGCCACATGGGTCAGTCGCCACCGTCCGTGACATAGGGGCCCTGCGTGTACTATTCGTGTTGAACATAGCGGACGACTGCTACGGAGGTAGCATCATCAGCTGTGTAATTGCAGCTCGCTTCGAAAGCGGTCCTGGGAGACGATGAGATGCGCGTACTGATCGTCGACGATCACGAGCTGTTCAGAGCCGGATTGGCGCTGCTGCTGAGAGAGTTCTTTCCGAACATCGAGTTGCTGCACGCGAGTACGTTGTCTCAAGGCGTGAAGCATGCGCTTGGCGAGCTCCTGAACATCGCATTTCTCGATCTCGATCTTCCCGACGGCCACGGTTGCGGCGCGCTTGCCACACTGAAGGAGTCGCGCCCGTCGTTACCGGTGATCGTGATATCCGCCGATGAGAGCGTGGAAACCATCAGTCGGTGCATCGAACTTCGCGCGATGGGATATGTACCCAAGTCGTCACCTCCTGAAGCCCTTCATGCAGCGATAAGCGCAGTGCTTGCCGGGGGCGTGTTCCTGCCCGCCGCCAGCATCGCGAGGCTCAGGCGTGACATGGGCACGGACGGGGCTCCGGTAAGTGGGCCTGGGAAGGCACAGCCGAGCGGTAATTCGGAAATGAGCAGCGCATCCGAGCTGGGACTCACTCCGAGAGAGTTCGAAACGTTGGCGTGGCTGGTGCGCGGGCTTCCGTCCAAGGCGATTGCGCTGAGAATGGGGCTCGAAGACATTACGGTACGAAAGTACGTCAGTCATTTGCTCGCGCATTTCAATCTGCGGCGCCGTACGGAACTCATCGTCATGCTGGCGGATAAAGGGATCAAACTTGGCGTCCCGCCAGTCACGGATCCCGTACATGATCGAAGCCCGCCGGCCGTTGGGCAGCAACGAACCGACTGACTTCAGCGAGCGTGCTTTCCGGCGTGGAAGACTTCCGCAACAGCACGAACGGCTCGGTGAAATCGCGAAGTGCGTGCGGAGACACCAGTTCGCCAGTGATGAATGCGACGGGAAGCACGCCCGCCCAGGCGAAATGCTGCCTGATCCGTTCGGCAACCTCAATGCCAGTCGGCCCGTCGCGCAACCGGATATCCGTGACAATGATGTCGGGTGCGCGGCCATCGTCGGCGAGAATCGCTTCGAATCCCGCCATTGATCCGGCGGTATCCACCAATGCGCCAGCACTGAGGAATAATCGGCGCAGACCTTCGAGAACGGTCGGTTCGTCGTCGCAAAGCAGGATGTATCTGCCGTTAAGGATGGACGTGCATGCTGCGTTCGCTTGATCTTCCATCACGATCACGGGTGCTAATTGCGATATCGGAGCGTACAGGGAGAAGCGTGACCCGCGCCCTTCGACCGACCAGAAACGCATGCTGTGCTTAGGCAGAATTCCGACAACCCGATTGACGATAGACAACCCAAGTCCAAGGCCTTTCGACCGGTCGCGGCCAGGGTTGTTAATCTGATAGTACTCGGCGAATATCGCATTCCGATGCGCGGGCGAGATGCCGATGCCCGTGTCCCATACGTCAATGCGAAGCCGTTCCCCAATCAGCACCCAGCCGATTACGACTCCCCCCGCGGAGGTGTTCTTGATCGCATTCGATACAAGATTGGCCAATGCTCGTTTGAACAAGGAGCGGTCGCTTTCAATGGGTGGAGGGTGGCGCCGACGCTCGCTGATTCTGAATTCGATATCTCGCGATCTCGCCGGTTCAAGGTATTGCTCGAAGACCTCCATAAGCACGGTCTGCGTATCGAGTGGCGCCAGGTGCGGAACGTATGAACCCAGTTCGCTATAGTCCTGAATGTCCTTGAACATATCGAGAAGGTCGCACGCGGTCTCCTCGATGACATCCAGGTCGCGATCCACGGCGTATCCGTCCCTGGCCTTCGTCCGGGCGCTTCGAATGAAGAGATTGATTGCGGCGAGAGGTTGCTGGATGTCGTGATACGCCGATGAGAAGAACCGCTCTTTCTCCCTGACGAGGTCTTGCATGCGTAGGTTCTGTTCGTTGACTGCGCGCGACGCCGCTTCGACGCGCGCCTTGGCCGCGCGCAAGGTGCGCCGATACATGAATTCGCGCCTCGCGGCACGTTCCAGCGGAATGCTGACTAGCAAACCGACGATATACATCATTGGCACCATCGTGGCATGCGCAATCACCGACTCCACGCGCGCGTCGACGCTCTGGCCACCGGGCTTGAGATAGAGCATGACAAGGTAACTGACGACGCATAGCCCGATCAGCCACGCCGCCGTGATGACGCGAAGCCGGAAGGCCATGAATATCATGAAAAGGGCAAACGTCAGGATCGGGTAAGCTTCCCGCCAGGCTAGGTCGCCCGGATAGAGCTGTACCATTCTCAGGACCGCGAACCAGCAACCGAGCGTCCAGACACTGAGCAGCCCGACGGCCCAGCGCTCGTCGGTGGCGTGTGGGATCCACAACAGCACGGGCACCGTCATGCCGATCGTCCCGGCGATTCTCAGGAGAATGAGTTCATTGTGGTGCAGATGGGAGGGATCGAGTACGTCTAACCGCCCGAGGTCGTGGATGGAAAACACGACCCACAACGCGGTGAAGATTGTGATGGCGAGCCTCCGCTGTCCGAAGAAGCGCCTCGCGTAGTCCATCCGGAACGCGTGTTCCTGAGCCGCCGAACTGAACCTGCGTACTACGAAGCCTGACAATCTCATAAGGCTGCTTGAACCGGGAAAGCCACCGTGGGCGGATTGTGCGCGACGTCGAGAGGCTGTATCGGCGCACCACGGGTTAGACAGATCCCCACCGAAAGTGGCTAACGGAGTAAGACGGCACACTCCAGCGAACGGGGCGCCGGTGGTCATGGGCGCACAACACCATCGTGCGTAACCACATAAAAACAGAATAACAGGTCGCGGTTTCTACGATCAGCCACAAATGTATCAACTACGGGATGTGTCCTTGCCCGCACTGGAAGGTTCAGCATGGCGCTCCGCAATCATTGAAGGCGAATAGCTGATACGTCCCCGGGATGAGCCAGCGGGACTGCATACATCTTTCGTCTGCGTTGCTGGTCCGTCGCCTACGCATGTGCGTTGTGACGGCGTTTCGCCTGACCAACAATGAATATGACAGCAACGCTGGAAAGGCATTCGTCGAGTGCATCCAGATCGGTTGATCGTCGCAACGAGCCGAACCTGTCTCTGTTCGTGCGAAGACTGCTGTCGGTCGGCGAAAGATGCACAGGCCGATCTCTTAAACTCCGAGGGAGTACTCCCATGAAACTTTATGAATCGATCACCGTCTGTCTGGCCCTGATAGCTGGAGTCACAGCAGACGGATGCTTCGCCCAAACGGCGATCAACCAGCAGGGGGCGGTAACGGATGGCAACGCCCCGCAGGTTTCAGAGGTCGCGGTTCCGGCCGTCACACCGGCACCCTCCGTGCCCGTTGGAAAAACACGTGCGCAAGTGATGCGCGAGCTGGAAGATTTTCAGAAAAATGGCGGCCCAGCACTGATGCTTGATATTTACCGAGGCGGCAGCTAATGAAGCGTTGTGAGCCAGAAGGGCTTTTCGACCATCGAATGGTTGTCGGCGTGTTCCGACACCGCCGATTGTAGGACTACGCACGGGCCAATTGCTAAAATCTACCTCGTGGGCTGGACGCGACCAACGTCGGAGGACCTCTGACAGTCGACCTCCGCTGCGGATTGACATCGACCCGTTCAACATTCCAGTAAGAAGACTGCCGACACCGGAAGCTTCGCCGATTGCCTGATGGACCGGGATGGTCGATGAATTGCTGGATCCAGTCCGCACCTCAATGTCCGCCATCAGGGGATTGCGACGTTTGAATGTCCATGTGAATGCACAGACGAACGACCGCAGATGGCCGATTGCGCCAGTTCAGCGAACTCTCTCCAGAGGGGCATTGGAGTCGTCATCGGCAGTTTTCCTGCAGGTTGGGTCAATGCGTACTTCCGGCCAGAAGCGGCCGGTCGACAGGGTTACTTGGATCGTCAACAAACGAAGCCCACGCGTGGCGCACGCTTTCCGTTGTTTCCGTATGAACTTGACCCAGCATTTCTGCAATGAACCATCGGCGCTACGCTCAAGTTTCTCTCTGACGAGCCGTTAGATTTGATACGACAGTCTTTCACATGTGCCTTGAAAAAGGGTTATGTGCGGCACTGCGTGGATCCGTCTGAGTGACGTTCATTTCGACAACAATTATCCCTGTCATTGAGAAAACATGAAGGCGATTGTCGCGGTTCTCATCCTAAGCGTTGTTCTATGCGGATGCGCTTCGGCAGTCAGCGAACGGGTGGCCACCAATTACACTGCGGTTGGTGCGGCAGCCGAGCGGCGCGGCGATTGGGACACCGCACGTCGAGCTTTTGCCCGTGCAACGCTGAACGCTGATCAGGCGGACTTGCCTCCAGCGAGCAGGGCTATCGCACACTACGAATACGGGCGTTCGTTGGGCGTCACCTGTTTCTTTGACGAATCCGAACGCGAACTTAACGCGGCTTACCAGCTTGACAAACAAGCAGGCCAACCTCTTTTTCTGTCATTGATCGAACTGGCTCGGTTGAATCTGGACCAGAAGAAGTTTTCGCAATCCGCCGCATACTTCGAACGCGCAATGCCGTTCTTGGACGGAGCGAATGTCGCGGACAAAGCACCTGTCGCGTATTCCGATATTCTGAACGAGTACGCGCGCGCCCTTGCTGGAGCAGGACGCTACGCGGAAGCCAAACCGCTGACCGACCGCGCGACGGCGCTTCGAGACGCCTCGCTCAACAAGCGCTCGATTACCGATCGGACGCCGTACGGCAAGTTCTGCAGCAAATCCTAACCGCTGGCACCTCTGCGCCTACGCGGACACTTGCGAACGTCCGCTTGGGAAAGTGATGAATGGCTCCTGTGGGTCGGCACATGCCTTTTGCATTGCACGCGCGGCCAGGATGAGCGTCGCGCTCGGTCGTCGGGCGCGGATCGGCCAATTTGAGAGCTTCGACAACCCCCGAAGGATCGTTGACAATAGCCGAATGAATACAGATAGCCGCCGTCATCGCTCGTCGTCCGGCAATCTACTCCCCATTCGCCATGTACCCACGTTCATGACTATTGCCTTCGAACCACCCGATCAACCTGACGTAATCGCCCTCATTGCAGATCTGGACGCGTACCAAGATACCCTGTACCCGCCGGAGAGCAGGCACTCTCTCGACCTCGCGTCGTTGAAGCTTCCCAATGTCCTGTTCGCCGTTGCGCGGGACAGTGAAGGCCAGGCAATCGGCTGTGGGGCGATAGTCCTCCATTCTGATTTCGGCGAACTTAAACGCATGTACGTCAGTCCTCGCGGCCGAGGTCAAGGTGTCGCGAAGAAGCTCATGGCGCAGCTTGAATCACGGGCAAAAGACTGTGGCTGCAAGCTGATCAAGCTCGAAACCGGACCATACCAACATGAGGCGCTGGCGCTGTACGCATCAACCGGCTACGAGCGTCGGGGACCGTTTGGCGCGTACGCGAACGACCCACTCAGTGTGTTCATGCAGAAACACATCGCAGCCTGACACGTCGCTTCGCGCCGATACAAAATAAATCCCAGCTTGGTTCGAGACCGCTTGGGGTTGTTGGTGTCTCGCGGCTTATCCCTTTGCGATCAGATGCGCACTACCTGTAATTTCGATGCATCGGCCATATATTCAAAATGCACGAGACCCTGACAGGCCAGAAGCCGACCTTCAGGCGGAACTCACAGATCGTCAACAATCCCATCGTTTACGTCGGATGGCCCAGATAGGGAGTGAGAACTTGCTCGGCGTTATTCCTATCAGGTAACGTAGGCGTCTTCAGTCAACGACTACCAGCATCGGCATGATCAATATCCGCCTTCTCGTTGCACCCGACGCCGAGCTTTTCAAATCACTGCGTCTTCTCGCCGTGGAAAGCTCTCCTACATCGATATGGCCAACGCGCGAAGAGGAAATGGCGCGGTCGATCGAACAAACCGCCGATCGCATTCAGGCGACGCCCACACAGGCCGTCTTTGGCGCCTTCGACGGCGAAGTGTTGGCCGGCATCACGGGCATACGTCGCGAGCCGCTGCACCAGGTAACCCACAAGGCCACGATCTGGGGCGTGTTCGTGAACCCTTCGTACCGCGGGCAAGGAATTGCCCAAACACTTCTGGCGGCTGCGACAGCGCACGCAACTGAGAAATGGAACAGCATCCAGTTGATGCTATGCGTAAATGCAGAAAACGTTGCTGCAAAAAGTCTCTATGTATCGCAAGGTTTTCAGACCTTCGGATTAGAGCCGCGTGCTATGCAAGTCGACGGACGGTTCTATGACGAGGAACACATGTGCAAGCCGCTGCTTTGACGTTTCAACCGGAGATCGTCGGTTGAGTGCTTGCTGAGGGTCCGCTTTCAGGTAAATCGACCGTCCCTTGAGGGTCGATCATGGTCTTCCGCGTCGGACAGCGGTCGGCCACAAACTGCCGGTCACATGCGCCGCCGGAAGGCCGCTCAGGCGTCGGCTCTGCTTCGCAACCGGCCATCTGATTGTCGCAAGGCGAGCGCTCGTTCAGCGGCCAGAAGGGACATCAATCTGGCCGGCCAAAGACGCCCTGTTCCACCGAGCGGAGGCATCTCCCCTGTTAATCCCTGTCAGCTTGCCGGATTTCGTGCCATGACGACCCATGCCGCGCCGTTGATCATCACCGACCCCTCGCCGGGGAGGCTCGCGAAGGCGGCACGAACTGCGGCGGAGGCACGGGCGCGGATGTCGTCGGGCTGACCAGCGAGCGCACGCGACAGCGGGCCGACCTCAAGCGTCATCCTCACTGCGTCGTCGATCGCCGCGTCCCGCGTTTCGCCCTCGCCGAATGGGACGGCCGCGTCGAAGGGCGAGATAACGATTTCGGTGAAACCGGCCGCCGTCAGGATGCGCGCCACGTGCTCCCGGTCGCCGAACGAAAACGGGCCGGGCGCTTCGGGATCGGGGAGCGCGCTCGGCGGGACGATGTCCTTGAGCGCGCCCACCGGCAGTCGCATCCAATCGTTCTCGGCCGCACCGCGCCAGCAGACGAAAGCGACCCGGCCGCCCGGCCGGAGCGCGCGTCGCATATGGGCGAACGCCGCTGTCGGATCGGGGAAAAACATCACGCCGAAACGCGAGAACAGAATGTCGAACGCGCCTTCGGGCAGCTCTGCGCTGCTGGCGTCGGCCACCTGAAACAGGGCCGGCGTATCGTGGCGCGCAAGCGCGCGCGCTCGATCGATCAGCGGTTCGGATATGTCCACGCCCAGCACCTGGCCCCCCGCGCCGACGCGAGCGGCCAGAGCCAGACTTGACGCACCCGCGCCGCAGCCGATGTCCAGCACGCGCTCACCCGTCGCGGGCGCGGCGGCTTCGATCGCGGCCTGGCCGAACACCGCCACCAGAGCGTCGAGCCGCGCCTGGTTGGCGACCCAGCGCTCCCCGCTTTGACCATTCCAGTCACCCACCTGATCAGCACTTTGCTTTGCCATGTCATCTCCTTGACTCGACGATCCGCCTTTCGCCGCGTCGATTTACGCCAACCTTTTCGAAGGCGACGACGCAACAAGAGCAGGGATCTGTGCTCTCAAACCACCATCGACTGCTGGGCGAAGATACCCGCCATCGCGCCCTGCGATGAAGCCTGGGTGACCGAGGGCAAGAAGGGCGTGGCGAGGTCGCCAGCGGCGTAGATGCCGGGCATGCTGGTTTGGCGGCGCTCGTCGACTTTGAGGACGATGCCGGTGGGCGTATCGACCGTGGCGAGGCCCAGTGATTCATGCAGGCGTGCGGACGGCTTGTTGCGCGGATGGGCGAACAGGACGTCGACCGCGACATTGCGGCGGGTATCGAGATTGACGGTGTTGATATGGCCCTTGTGATGGGCGATCTCGACGATCCGGCCATCGACGACAGGTATGTTGCGACGCGCCAGATCGACTTGGATATCGGGCGCAATGTCATGACCATCGGCGAAGACAGTCAGCTTGTCCGTCCAATCGCGGAACAGCCTGGCAGACTGGTGCGACTGCGGGCTGGACCAGACGAGGCCCCAATGCTGGCCGGCGACTTCAAAGCCGTCGCAATAGGGGCAGGGCACGATGGACGTGCCCCAGCTTTCGGCAAAGCCCGGAACATCAGGCATCTGGTCGGCGACGCCATAGCTCAGGATCAGGCGGCGCGCCCTCAGGCTTTCGTTATCGTCAGTGACGACGCAGAAATCGTCGATGGCGCCAGACACGCTCTCGGCCCGGGCATTGACCAGCCTGATCGTTGGATAGCGCGTCAACTGCTGCCGCGCCTCGACCAGGATGTCCAGCGGTGGCTTGTGATCGTGGCCGAGCAAGCCATGCGAGTGGCCTGCAAAGCGGTTGCGCGGCCGGCCGGTATCGAGAACCGTGACCTTGCGGCGGGCACGGCCGAGCTGCAGGGCGGCGGCGAGGCCGGCAAAGCTGCCGCCGATGATGATGACGTCATCCATGGTGATGGGCTCCGTGTTGTGATTGGAGGGGTGGGCTGGGCGTGGTGTGCAATATCGTCCAGCGATACGCGCTTGAGACGGTCAGCGAGTAGGGCTTCGGCATTGGCGAGAAAGTTGCTGATGGCTGTATTGATCGGCCCCACAATCCCGCATTCGATATCGCCAGGCGCCCCGGGGAAACCTGATTTGGGCAACTGGTTGAAACCTATCCTTGGCTTGCACATTTAAGATACTGCGCGGTATCGTAGTGCGAGAATTTGAATACTGTCAAGTACTGGAATTATTGTGACCGAAAACAGCCAGAGCCGGCGCGGCCGGCCCGCCAACGAGGCGCTTCGCCAAACGATCGTCGACGCCGCCTGCGAACTCTTTGTGGAATTGGGTTTTCAAGCGACGACCATGGACAAGGTCGCGCAGCGGGCGAAGATATCCAAGCTCAGCATCTATCGGCACTTCGAGAACAAGGAGGCGCTGTTCAGCGCGGCCATGGTGGCCCACTGCCATCAATTTGCACCCCAGGCCCTTTCTGAAAGCGTCGACGGTTCAGCCGAAGATCAGCTCATGGCGGTGGGATCATCCCTGCTTCGCACGCTGTTGAGCCCGGACGTCCGCAGTGTCGAAGCCATGGTTTTGGCCGACAAGACGAATCAAAAGTCGTTAAGCAAGCTCCATTACGAAGCCGGGCCCGCCCATGTCATCGCCCAAATCGAGGCCGTGTTGCGTCAGTTGCACGCGAAAGCGATTCTGAACGTACCCGATGCTCTCCGATCCGCCCGCTTGTTTGCCGCGCTTTTCAAAGGATCCGATCTTCTGCTTGTCGCACGCTTCGATGAGGCGACAGCAGAGGATGACAACGAAATCGAATCCTATTGCCGGTCGGCCGTCGCCATGTTCATCGCCGCGCACGGTGGCATCTAAAGGTGCGCTATCGCGGCTTGATGAAGAACCCGCAGAGTTGCACACGCTGTTCGCTCTAAGCAATCTGTGGATGACGCGCGAACGACTGATGCGCGAGGCCGCTGCATGAGCGCAAAAGCCGCCCGCGCGGGCAGGCAATCGGCGCCTTCCTTATGCCGAACGTAGCGCTGCATTCGAGCCAGGTGCCGCACCGCTTCCACCGCATCGGCCCTATGTGGATGGCTCAGTGCGGCAAAACGAGTTCTGAACACCATCCCTAACCTTGCGGGCGCTTCCTTTCGATCTGGTGAACGACAAGCTGATTGCTTATAGAGAAATCAAACTTAAATTCGAGAGCAATTCGAGGGTCGAGCAAGACGTCATCCTTGCACGGCGTAAGCCGCCTCACCAACTCACGGGTCTAAGCGTCCGCAGAGGCCGATGACTTGCCCGCCAGGCGACGGCACGGAATGACCGTTCCACTCCGATACCTACCCTTAGAACAGAGACTGCTCGACCGGCTGCAACGGGTCGTAAGTACGCGTTCGCCGATGTGAGAGTCGTCGCTCCGGAGCCAGCTCGGGCGAACGGCCGGTTAGTACCGTGCAGCCGCCCGATGAGGGTCGGTAGCTGAGCGTCTGCAATGGCCGAGCTGCTGCCTCTGAGGCGCCGTCATGAACGACCGGTCCATCTTGTTACCTGCGCTTGAACTCCCAACGTCGCACCGGCGGCGATGCGGTCGACAAGACTCGTTCAGCGATAAGGCTAACCTGTTCAACCGAAGGTAACGAGCCGCCTGAGTGTCGCGACGGTGAGTTCGGGATGCCCCGTGAGAAACGGCAATCCATGATCGGCAGTCTGAGCGACGCGCGGAGCCGCATGGAGCGGTAAGCCCTCTAGTCGCGCTCGTGAAATTCCCAGGGATTCATCCTGTCGACAGATACCGGCGCATTGGGTCGGGGCACGACGCCCTTCAGGGCTTGCATTGAGCCATCCGGTCCGGACGGCGGATCGACGCGAAGCCAACGCCCCAGCGTATCGCGGACACACTGCTGGCAAAGGTCAAGGCTCACATGGGCGCCGTCGCCGAAAATCGAGCCAAAGCCGCCATGCCAATCGAGCGACATCTTTTCGTACCACTCCCACTGATCGTCAACGGGCGTCATGCGCCGGCCGCAGCGGTCGCATGTGCATGCCGCGACCTCCTGCACCGTCCTGTCCCGGAATTCGCGCATGACCTATCCTTTCGCCCAGTCCGACTTTTCCCAGTCCGGCGGCACCAGACCAAGCTGCTTCGCGGTGTCGACCGGCAGGCGCAACAGCACCGCGCCCGGGCCGCGCTCAATGTTGCCGAGCATCGTGACTTCAGCGGCTACTCCGTTGAGCTCGAGATACACGACGTCCTCCGGCTCGAAAATCTCGGTGTAGAGATCCCAGCCGGGCTGATCACCCTCTTTCGCCTGATACCTGATGTGGTTCCTGGTACTCATGAATCCCTGTCCCTTTTGCGAGAGTTTAGCCGATGCCCTGATTGTCGGCGGCCAATCGCGCAGATACTGGATGCGGTCTGCGGCGTCACTGACAGCCGCCTCTCATTTCACTGTTCATCATGCGATCCCGGTTGGCCAGAAATGTTCGCGAGGTGCTCCGGCCTTATTCCTTCTTCCCGATGGAGCAGCCGATCTGAATGCGGCCATGACAGACTCGAGTCGATAACCGCAATATGCTCCAGGGAGCGCCATTGTCGCAATCTCCGATGCCCGGCGTATAGGGTGTATGGCGAGAAGCAGGTTGGCCGAGCGGCCGTGCTGCCTGACGCTTATAAAATTTACATCGCATTCGAGAACGCCATCATCGCTCATCACTGACCGTGCACCGCACTCGGGTTCCGGAGAGCCTTTCACTATGGGACAATCGATCCCGTTGCTGCAATGGCGGTACAGGAATGGGAGCGAGAGAACGGTGCGCGAGGAACTGTCAGGCATCCTGCGGGCAAAATACCCGCTCATCTTCGACGTCAACCCGACAGTCGCTGATGATCTGGATACCGTCCCAACGGTTTTCTCCCTGTGGGGTTTCGAGTGCGGCGACGGCTGGTTCGATCTGATCGACATGTTGTGTGCGCGAGGCTGCAACTTGCTACAAGGCACGGCGCACCGCTCTGGCATCAGCGCTGGCCGTTGAGAAAGTCGAACCAGTCGTGCGCGAAAGCACAGCCGTGGTCAGGAATGCCCGAACCGGCCAGCTTCCTGTCGAAGTACTTTCTGGCAGGCTCGGGAATCTCTTCGAGACGCACGTAACGGTAGCCTGCGTCATTCACGTGAACCGTCACCTGCGGTGGCGCGGGTCGCGGTGGCAGGGCTTCGCGGCCCTGATTCAGCGCAGCGGCAACACAGCGCGCAACGAGATCCCATACGCTGCCCGCCCATCTCGGATAGCCGCGCACCGTGGCCCGCTCGCCGACCTGCCGGAGCACCGCATCGTCCAGGGCCACCCTGTAGTCCGCGAGTGCGCCGCCACTCACGCGCGCGATGTCCGCCGTCGCGATGACCCGCTTTCCGTCTTCCCGTCCACCGGGCAGCAATTCAATGGTGATTCGAAGCATTCGCCTTTCCTTGTGATCTTGTCATCCGGTACCGCAGTTGCGCGGGCGCGCATCGGGTCGAGGACCCGGACCTGCGCCGCGATCGCCTGCCCCCCAGCAAATCAGGTCGTCCCGGTGGCTCCGCCCGGTCAGCAGAACGCCCCGTCAGAACTTCCAGTAGCCGTCGCGTGGAAGCCCCTGCTGCGCCACGCAGGCGTTGTCGCTTTCGATGGCTTTCGCGTTCTCCTTCCGCCATACCCCGTCCTGCCGGCCGGGCGCGACGCTGCGTACGCCCCGTTGCGCCGCTTATGACCTCTCGAGGCGATGTTCCTTCGCCACACAGACGACGTCCGCGGCCAGCGAAGGGTTCGCCGCTTTCGCCGGCCCGCGGGTGCCGGCCACCGCCTTGCCAGGATCAGCACCGGTGATCCGCCGGGACAGTATGTCGCCGGCGAATGCCGCAGCGTGCTCCATGGACAGCGAAGGCCCCAGCAGGTCACGCATGCGACCATCGGCAACGGCGGTCGTGAACGAAAAGCCCGCCGCGCCCACCGCCAGCATGTCATCCAGCACCGCAATCCTGAAGGCGAACCCGGCCGCGCGCGCGACCATGCGCGCGACGGTCTGGCGTGCGTGCGACGGATCGATCCCGTATGAGACGGCCACGTCGACCAGTGGCCAGCGATGCGCGCCCACCCCATAGCGGTGGGCCAGCAGGTCGGCATCGCGCGCGGCCTGTGCATCGAGCGGCTGCTCCGGTTGGAGCAGGTTGCGTCCGCGGGTGGCGAGGCACGCCGCGACGCGATGGATGGCAGCCGCGAGCGTTTCAGTGCCGATCGTCACACGCCAGCGGCCATCGCCTACCCCGGGATGCGACGCCGGCGGCGCCAGCAGTTGCCCGGGCGCGAGCAGCAGGGCGCGCTCCCAGGTGCGAAGGCGCGCCACGGTGAGCGCCTTCGGAAACGTCCCGTGTTCCCACTGCAACAGCGTGGGACGGGACACATGGCAGGCGCGCGCCACCTCCGCGACGCCCAGGCCCAGTTCACTGCGCAGCCGCCGCGCGTGGGGGCCGATTTCCCGGCACCGGGACGGGGGAATGCGCGTCTCGCTGTCACCCTCTCCTTCGCGGGCGACGGCATCCGCTGCATTGAACACGGGGTCCGGCAACGGTCGCGTCCCAGGACCGAGCAGCCATCCCGGCGGCACCTGCAGGGCCGCCTCCAGCGCGTTCACGGTGACGGCTGCGACGGTGTGCGGCCACCGCCCCTGCTCCCGGTGCACCAGGGTCACTCTCGCCACCCCCGCCCTGACCGCGAGATCGTCCTGTGTGATCGCTAACGCCTTGCGTCGGTCCCGCAGGCGCTGTGCAATCCGCGGTACGTCGGATCGTGGAATCCACACACGCATCCCGGCCATCCTGATCCCCCTCATGAGGCTGTTTCTGTCTGAGCGAAGAAATGCGTCCGCACGTCCGCAGACCGGACGACGGCCCGGCCGGCAGCCGCCCGGCTTCAACCGGTACACGCATAGGCGTTGGCGCGCGCGTCATGCAGCGCATGGTGCTCGCCGCCATGGCGTGCGTAGTAGGCGGCGCGCCGCTGCGGGTTGCGCGTGCCTGCGATGTTCTCGAGCCGCCAGCCACGCGGCAGCGGGCCGCCCAGCAGGAACCGCAACAGGGCCAGGTCCGTCTCGTAGTCGTAGCACAGCACCGGCCCGGAGTCGCCCGGCACCGCTATGAGCCATGCGCGCAGTGCCTCGCGCAGCGCTGCAAACGGCATCGCGCGCCCCTCGAACTGGCCGAGCTGCGGCAGTACCACGGCGCGGACAAAGTCGCTGCACCACGCCGGATCGAAATCGGTCCGCTCGCCGTAGAACTCGTACCCGTTCTCGCCCACGAGGGCGAGACTGAGCAGCTGGCACTGCCGGAAGTCGGTGAATTCCGTGTCGAGGAAATACCGGTTGTTCCAGCCGGCCTGCGGCTCGGGTTCAGCCGGCAGTGGCCAGCGCAATGCGCCGTGAAAGTGTGTATCCGTCATGTCCGCTACTTCGTCATTTGGCCGTCGGCTCGCCCCGTGTCATCCAGCGCGAACCCGCCCGGGGCTGATCGGGTTTTGTCGCCGTCTTCCCTGCGCGCGTCTGACCCGGCCCGCACCTCCGGCCCCGGCACCATGCGGTGTTCGCGCGCGCCGCGGATCCGCCGCAGCGGCCCGGCGAGCACCGTCACGTGTGCGGGAAACGGGATCGGGACGGCCCCGGTCACGTCGTCGCGGGTCGCACGCACGAAGCGCCGCAGCCGCGCGCGCAGCGCCTCGGCGGTTTCGTCTGGAAGCGCTGTCGCCCGCCTGCGTCTGCTCATGCCGATCCCTTTCTGAGGCCGCAGCCGATGCGCCGGTGGTGCGCTGGCCGCGATAAGGCGGATTATCACCCCACCTCCGGATGTGCATCCGCTGCCAGCCCCGGTCAGCGACGGGCGACGGCTGGCGCCTTCGCCCGCCATAACCGCCTGCCGCGCGCAGGGCGCGTCGCCAGCGCGTACGGCACGGAGAACGTGCGTCCTGCCGACGTCGTGAACCGGGTCACCGTCACCAGTCGCTCGCCCTGGCTGTACTGTTCGGGCTCGGTTGCCCTCACCCGGATCTCGCTCAGCGGTTCGAGCGTCCACTGGTCGACCTCCCGTGCCAGCTTCGTGCTCAGCACGGCCGCGTCGCGCAGTACGACATCCCCGCCCGCGAACTGGTCAAGCGACGGCGCGCTTCCGCTCAGGTCCATCATCACAATCGTCGGCACGGCCCGCGAACCCCGCGGCGAGACCCGGAGGATCAGTACATCCCGCGGGATCAATTGCGAGATAACCCCCCACACCCCTGCGCCCTCAGGCTCAAACGGCACTGCCGACGAAGGCAAACGGTTCTTTTCACTAGTCACAAACATTCAACCACGACCTCAAACGCTTTCGCGATAAATCAACCACCTGATGCCGACGCGCGCTTTCTTCGGGAGCACCATCGCTTCGCGCACGTACGCCGACATCAAAAAATTCTCACATCCTTACTGGGTAAGGACTTCGCCAACATACCAACCATCTAATTCCCAGTGTACTGGGAAGACAAATTATAGCGCCGATTGGACAGTACTCCCATTTCACTGGGAGAGAAATTTGGAGTTGGCCGAAGTCTTTGGCGCCCTTCTGCGCGAGCGCCGTATTCACGCCGAGCTAACGCAGGAACAGCTCGCCTTCGAGGCCAATATACGTCGCAACTACGTCAGCATGCTGGAACTCGGCCAGCACCAGCCAACGCTAACGATGCTGTTCGCACTGGCAACCGCTTTGAAATGCTCGCCCGCCGAGCTACTCGCCGAGGTAGAACGGAAGCTGAAAAAAGCTCGTCGGTCCAAGAAAAAAACACCGACTGCTATCAAGACGCGCGTGAACGTTCCCGCCGCTCAGAAGAACGCACCAAAGGTCGCCAGGAAGCCGACAAAAGCTTCCAGCAAACAGGTGCCTACCGGTTCAAAAACAGTCAGATCAAATCGGCGTGCACGAGGAGAAATGACGTGAGCTGCTGACGAAATTATGGACGCGTGATGTCATCATTGCCTCGCCTATAGTCCGGAAGTCAAACATCAACGACCGCACGGAGCCCCACTTTATGAGTCAAACCCGCGGACGATATGCGGGAGTTCGTGACAGCGCGCAACGTCAGCCCCGTCACGTGAAAAAATCTCCAGCCAACCGGCAGGGGCAACCGTACGCGAAAGCGCCGCCTCGAGACTCCGCACAAACCGCTTCGATTTTCAAAACACGTTCCTTCAAGTTCCTCGTCGATGCTGTGGGTGCTGAGAACATCGCGTTAGGACTTCAATCCAGCATGACGCGAGTGGCTGAACTGACAAAAGGTGAACGGTTCACGCCCGAGACCGCATTTCACATGGAAACCACGCTTGGGCTACCGCACGGCTTCTTTGACCAGCCCCATCCGGTTCTCTCGGTCGAAACCATAGCGCGCCTGAAGTCGCCGCTTGATTTCGCGAGCCTGGATGATGAGCGGGAAATCGTGACTGAAGAATCCAACACGGTGCTTGCACCGGACGGCGGCCAACCATCATCTACTGAAGATAACCTGTCCAAGGAAACGGAAATGCCGAAGAAAGCAACTGGCGGGTCGCCGGGGAACGCCAGGAGCAGTAGACGCGAAACGACCCTGCAGCTCGACGCCGCTGTACCGCACAAAGCTTCGCGATCGAAACAGAAAGCAGCGTCTGAAGCAATCCAGCAGCAACCGCTGGCGCTGGAAGACGAGGCCACGGTCGCAAAAGTTCGACGGGATAACCTCCACGTTCTCACGGGTCGCAACGGATCGAAAGCAAGGTTGGGTGTGGTGATGTCCATGAGCGGATCGAACATGGCCCATCGACTTTATGGCAAGAAGCGCATGGACAGTGTTGAAGCAAACCGTTTCACTGAGCGGCTTGGCCTGCCCGCTGGCTGGCTGGATACGCCGCGATCCGAAGCGGAGATTCCGGAATCGGTGTCGCGTTTGCTGACCCCTGCTTCGCGCGGTCGCGAGCCTGTTGAACGACAGGAGCCGCTCGCCAACGCATCCAGCGAAAGCCTGCGGGAAAAGGCGGCAGATGCGAAGGCAAAGGTGCGCGGCCCACGCCCGCGCACGGGTGTCGCGAGCGCTCTGGAAAGCGCCTCGCCTGTTTCCGCAGATTCCGTAGAAGCGAACGGGATGGGTGTCAGCCAGCGAAATCATTCAGGCGATGCCTCCGACGAGCCAGCCGGTCGCAATGCCGCCAACGGCGATAGTGGGCTACCGTCCGTCCCAGCGGCAAAAAGTGAGCCGCTGCCAGTCGCCGCGACGTCGCAGCGAGATCCGGCGACGCAACCCGCTTCCGCGACAAGCCTGGACAATCTTCACGGCATCGCGCCAATCGCCGAAGCATTGATCAAGACGCTGGCAGGTAAGGCACGGACGGGTCGACTGGACGAACTGAAGGCGCTGGAACTTTTGCAGCAGGCAGTTCTCTTGTAAGTCGAGGGTGCGTGCGCCGTGCTGCAAAGGCAACGGGGCTGTGCCGATCATGTCAGACACCTGGTAGTACAAGCAGACGGCACCGCCGATCTGGATGTCCGTTAATGAGACACTTTCTCCTTGATCCGGAGTCGTACAACCAGCCAGAAATCCACGCCGGACAACAGCGATCGGCAAAGCGCATCTGGCCTGTGCAACTGGACGAAGAACCATCATGCTCACATCAATCTTTCAGGAGATTCGTTATGAATGATCCCGGAGAACTATTGGGCCGCTATTAGTGCCCGTCGGGGAATAACAGCAAGCCCTCCCCATCAGATCATAAACGCGAAAGCTTGATGGAATGATTGCTTGCGGCTCACGTCCAATGTGCGACATTACGGCAACTTCGACGACGAGCGCCGTGTGCAGCGGCGCACGCTTCTCAGAAAGGGGGAAATCCGATTAGTCTCGCGACACGCTCCACCTTTCCGGGACCTGAAACATCCGCACCCACACTCTCTTATTGCCATGCCGTGAGCTCCGAGGCATGCCCACACGCCCTCATGACGACTCTTCAAGTGCACTGAGCTCCGCGAGTGTTATCGGCTTTAGTGGGGGCCGCACGCGCTGGAAACCAACCGCAGCAACGGAGCGACATTGCGCAGATGCAAGCAAATTAGCAACGGTGTAGCCGCATTGACGACCCTGACAAGGGCCCATGCCCGCGCGCGTGAACGCTTTGAGCTGGTTCGGCCCCGGCTGGCCGAGCTGCGCGGCCAGCCGTACATCGCCAGCGGTTACCTCTTCGCAGCGACAGACAATCGTCTCATCGGGCGGCGTGAAAATCTCCGTACGCGGCCGATAGATCGAATCAAGCAGAGGCCGCATCGCCAGCTCATGTCCGAGCCGCCGATGCAGCGGCGCTGCAAGCTCGCTTGCGCGCTCGACTGAGAGTGCGCCCGAGGAAAGCGCGACGCCGGTAGCAGCAAGTTCACCGCGTGTGCACGCGGCTTTCGCGCCGCCGATGCCGGCGCCGTCGCCTGCGACATAGAGACCAGTCGTGCTGGTTTCACCCCACGTATCAACTTCGGGCTCAAAGCAAAGTTGTGCTTCGTTCCATCGATGGCTGCATCCCATCGCCTGAGTGAAGTGTATAGACGGCACGACGCCTTCATGAACCAGAAGAATGTCGGCAGCCACATCGCCCGACAGCCCGTTCTCGGTGCGATAGACAATCTGTTCAAGACGGCCGATACCGAAACCGCGAAGGCTACTGACGTTTCGAACAATGGGGAACCCCCTCCCGCGCAATCTTGCCGACCACAGTAGCCCCTTAAGGAGATCATGCCAGCCGTCAACTGCGCCACGTAGAGTCCGAACGCCCCGACGGAGGGCGCCGCGGGGAGTCGTGTCAAGCCAACCTGCGATCCTACCGCCGGCGTCGAGCAGCTGGGTCATGTAGAGCAGTGGCAATGGACCACTACCGGCTATCCAGACGGGTTGATCGGGTATCTGGTGAGCGCTTTTATGCAGAATCTGCGCGGCGCCGACTGTCATTACACCCGGAAGCGTCCAACCTGGGAAAGGCATGGGGCGTTCCTGTGCGCCCGTCGCTAGTAACACATGGCGCGCGCGAATACTTTCGGCGCCATCCGCGCGGCTCAAAAAGACAATCCACTCCCCGGAACCGGCCGGTTTCCCCGGGCTAGCCGCTCGCTCGATCTGCCATACACGGGTCTCCGGCAAGTAGTGCGCACCGCATTCGCGAAAGTTCTGTACCACTGCCGCGCCTGCGCTGTACGCAGCGCCTAACCCTTGATGAACACCGCGTCGGACGTTTTCTTCGATGGCGCGCCATATCTGACCGCCCGGTGCCTGCTGTTCGTCTACGAGAATCGTGGTCATTCCAAGACGAGCAGAACGTATTGCGGCACTCATGCCGGCAGGTCCTGCACCTACAATCAGAATATCGAACGTTCGCATCACGAATGCACCTCACCACTACGAAGATCGCCACTACCGTCTTCTGACTCAGCGATCGCCTCACTGAGATTGCGGCGACCGTGTTGGCGTTGGATGCGCATCCCGTCGCGCACGATCGTCAGACAGGTCTGCGTGGACGCTACACCATCGACGACAGCAAGACATTCGAAGCACACACCCATCATGCAAAAAGGTCCGCGTGGACTGCCGCTTCGCGGCGTGGTGCGAGCGACGGGGTTGTCCTCGCGCACGAGGACAGCCGCCACGGATTCGCCTCGCTCGGCGTTCACACGCCTGCCGTCGATCGATACCGTGACCACGGCGTCCCCGGCGGGACTAGATAACTTGCGAAACATCAAAGCGCCTATGATGGAAGAACTCGAAGTTTTCTGGCAGTACGTTGCGCGCGAGAGCATCCGCAACTGGTCCAGCATGAACCGCCGCGAGGGTGATGCCGGAATGACAGAGCGCGATCCAGGCACCGGGATACGTTGAAGATTGTGCGTACACCGGATGCTCGTCCGGGGTGATGATGCGCAGACATGCCCAATGCCTAACAAGGCGAGCCATAGCAAGGTCCGGCAAAATTCGTAGGGCTCGCTTTGTCATCTTGGCGGCGGTGAAGGTAGTAGTACCGAGATCCATACCGACTTCCTCATGACTTACACCTATCATTACTGTACCGTCGCGAGTCTGGCGAATGCCGCTAGCGGGGAGGCGCAGAATTGGGTCGAGCCGTTCAGTGACCAGCAACTGGCCACGCAGGGGACGCAACGGGACGTCGAGCGCCACCATTGCCCCCAGGGCTGTGGAACCAAGCCCGGCCGCAATGATCAACTGTCCCGTTTCGAAACAACGCGGACCTGTCGAGGTTTGCACATGAACACGAAGACTACCGTCAGGACATGGCTCAATCTTCGACACCGTGTGATTGCCAGCTAGAGTGCCGCCACGTAACTCAATGGCTTGCTGCAGCGCCCGCAACAGCTTAAGCGGATTGCAATGGCCATCGGCAACGCCAATTCCAGCCCCCACCACTTCCCGCCCGAGCCGTGTACCAGGCAGCAGCCTTTCTAATACCGATCGATCGATCATGCGCGAACACGGGTCGATTTTCGGGCTTTGCGCATTCCAGCTCGCGAGGAATTCGGCTTCCTCTTCAAAATCCGCTTCGCTTAGGCAAAAGCGCAAGCAGCCATCGTTTTCATACTCGACATCAATGCCAGTTTCATCGTGCAGCGCTGTTGCGAAAACGGACCAAAGTGCGACGCTCTCGCGTGACAGCTGCTGGTAGCGGGGCGCGCCATATCCCTTCCCGTATGCGCCGACAAGACCGAAATTCGCTTTCGACGCGCGCGGGTCGCAATCACCGCCGTCGAGCACAAGCGCACGCTTCCCTCGCCCCAGCATCCCGTGCGCCAATGCGCAGCCGACAACACCGCCGCCAACTATGATGACGTCATGGTTTTCGCGTATCAAGCCCGCCTCTTTTCCTGAATGATTTGGTTAACTCTATGATCGTCGCAGCAAGGCGTCAAAGTCGAATTTGAGGTACGAGGTATTCTCAGCGGTTATGGTCCAAAACGCGGGCGCCCCCGGTAGGCGATAGAGCTCGCGTGCCCACGGAATACGAGAATAGAGTGCGACGACCGCTTCCATCACGACAACAATCTCGGCAGCACGGGCGCTCGCAAAAGCCCCAAACCCAGCAACGAGACGCCACACTCCATGATTGGTCCCAACGCATAACTTCATTGCCAAGGCGATACGATCAATGGACCGTGTTAGGCGGCCGTAGCTGACCGCGAATTTAGTCAGCCAACGAAACTTCTGTGGCGGCGTTCGGCTGTGGTCGAGACAAACGCCCCAGTTGGGTTACGCCATCTCGCAGAAAAAAAGGCAACTCAATCGAGCAAGGCTTTGGTTGGCGAGCATCGCGGGAGCATTCGGCAAGTAACGGTGCGCACGCTGAAGAAGGTGACGAAATGTTCGCGCGCTCAACGTAAGGCCCTACGATCCCGTGTTCATGCTATCCCAAACACAGGTCAGCATGCAGTAGTGGCAAATGACAACTGAAGCCGACGCGGAATCAAGGCCGTTCTGTAGTGGCCAAGTTATTTCGGACAGGCAGATAGGTTCTTTCACTGTCGGTTTCGCCTCGTAGGCAACGGGCGACAGATACCCCAAAGTCGAATGCAAGCGTACGGCGTTGTAAAAGCCGTCAACACAACGCCCATATCAGCGAATCAAAGGAGGTTCTCTACCGCTGGCATCCGTGGTACGGGCACACGGTATGGATTTTCACCACGATAGAGAGGAAGAACGCCGAGTCAGTGTTGCGCTGTGGGCGAGAGTCGTTCGACACGGCAGGCTTGCTGGAGGTGCCGCAATGGATGTTCGATCCCGTTGCCTGCTGTCGCATTACCTCGGCAACGTCTCCCGCCGTCAGCTGTGAAGCATTGAGGGAACTGAAGTACCTGCTGGCGCAGGCGCCTGCTGCCGCGCCGCGCGGTATGGTACAAGCCGAGCACCATCCTTTGCTCCGTACAGGAGGTGCTGATGCGACGCCAGACAAACCCCCAACCGGGCGGTCAACTCGACCTGTTCCGTCCCTTTCCGAAGACACCACAATGGGCGCACCTGCCGCAGGAGGTCCGGCAGCAGACGGTGCGTTTGCTGGCGCAACTGCTGCGGCAACACCGTCGCGGGCTGCTCGCCGCCGTACACGAGCCGGAGGTGCGCGATGAGTGACAAGATTCGGGCGCAGCATCTGGCGCGCAAGGCCATGCTGTACGTGCGCCAGTCGTCGGCCTATCAGGTCAGCCACAATCTGGAGAGCCAGAAGCTGCAGTATGCGATGCAGGATCGTCTGCATCAGTTGGGCTGGAACGAGATCGAGGTGATCGACGAGGATCTGGGACGCTCTGCGGCCGGAACGCAAACGCGCACGGGCTTCGAACGGATGGTCGCAGAGGTCTGTCTTGGGCACGTCGGCGCAGTTGCCGCTCGCGAGGTTTCACGATTCGCGCGCAACAGTCGCGAGTGGCAGCAACTGGTTGAGGTGTGCCGCGTCGTCGACACGGTGCTCGTCGATCAGGAGACCGTCTACTCACCGCGGCAGAGCAACGATCGTTTGCTGCTCGGCTTGAAGGGCAGCCTGAACGAATACGAGCTGGATCTGTTGCGTCAGCGTTCGCTCGAAGCTCGTCGGGAGAAGGCCAAACGCGGCGAACTCATTGTCGCGGCGCCGGTGGGTTACTGCAAGACCGAAGACCAGCGCCTGGAGAAGGGTATGCGGTCCACGAACGACGCCACTCAGAGGTGCTCTGAGGCGTAAATTGTGTGGCAGGGAGAAGGGTCAGCGGAGATTGGCGGGCATCTTCCA
>NZ_JACHDM010000045.1:0-24411 GCF_014201065.1 Paraburkholderia sp. Cpub6 | reverse complement strand
CACTGGAAATATCTCACGCTCGCGGTGCTGTTTGTCAACGTGTCGGTCGGCGGCATGCTGACCGCCTATGCCGCGCCTCCGGTGCTGATGGTTGCCGCCGCCTGGGGATGGGACAGCGCGTTTATGGCGGCGCAGTTTGGCTGGAAGGCGGCCATTGCCGTGCTGGTCAACGCAACAGGCCTGCTGCTATTCATGCACCGCAAGCTCCCGAAGCACGCAGAGCGCAACGACGCGCCCGCCGCCGCGGTTCCCGTTCCGACGGGCGTCACGCTGATACACACCGGCTTTCTCGTCGCGGTGGTGCTGTCTGCCCATCACCCGGTTATCTTCATCGGCCTCCTGCTTTTCTTTCTGGGCTTCACGCAGGCATACGAGCAGTACCAGTCGCCGCTGATGTTGCGCGAGAGCCTGCTGGTCGCGTTCTTTCTCGGCGGCCTGATCGTGCTCGGGGGTTTGCAGCAATGGTGGCTGCAGCCGGTCGTCGCATCGCTCGATGCTTACGCACTTTATGCCGGCGCGCTTGGCCTGACGGCGATCATGGACAACGCGGCGATTACCTATCTCGGCTCGCGGATCGCGGGCCTTCCGGACCAGGCAAAGTACATGCTGCTGGCCGGCGCAGTTGCTGGAGGCGGTCTCACAGTGATCGCCAACGCGCCGAATCCTGCAGGATTCGCCATCGTGCACAAGGGATTCCATGATGGGTCAGTCAGCCTGCTCGGCCTGTTGATCGCTGCTGTCGTGCCGACGTGCGTCGTGTCCGCCACGCTGCTGTTGCTGTAAGCTGCCGCACCGCTGTCCGGCGGTGCGGCCAACCGGGTGCGATTCGATGCGGCGCGGTCGCAGGACGCCGGGCCAGGATGAATAACGTCTTGCGGCGATAGCCAACACCGGCCTGGATTTTGCACGAGACCTCCACGACTGCGCAGGTCGCGGCCAGCGGCATGATGAACGCGCGTGACGGCAGCCTGCACTTAGCCGCGCAGACCGGCATTCCATCCCCCTTCCAGTATTAGCGACAGTTTCTATTTCCGGGAGTTGCTGCGTGCTCATCGGGTTGTTGTTCGACTCGTCCACGTGGCTTCTTCTCCTTGTGGGCCTGGTGTGGGGCTTCACGGTCGTCGCGGACTCGGCGCAGTTTTCTGCGATGGTGACAGAGCTTGCAGACCAATCTTATGTAGGGACAGCCCTGACACTGCAGCTTGCCGTCGGCTTCATCCTCACGGTCGCAACGATCTGGCTCATCCCGTTGCTCGCGGACACCTTCGGTTGGCAATGGGGCATTTTCGGTCCTATATGCTTTTCGTTTCGACAACGGCAAAACAAAGTTCGGCAAGACCACGAACATTGAAGCCCGCACGGGAGACCATTTGGCCCATGGCATCACCGGATGCACGGGCGTAACCGTGGTCGTCGTTGCGTCGGAGAAATTGGACGAGGCCGAACGCTCCATGCTTCTGCACGTCGCTTCGAAGTACGAGCAGCATGCCAGTGAAGTCTTTGCTTCCTCGTCGAGCCAAGCGGACGACGAACAGATGATCCGGGAGGCCATCGAGAAGTTATTCACTGGCCACACAATCCCGTGTCGCGAGCGGGATGATGTAGCCGAGTACCAACGTATGCGAGAGGCTTGGGCTTCGCAGCACCGCGTGCGGAACCCGATTGCTAGCAACTCGGATCGGCCAGCCGATACACGATCGCCGCGTGAGCGATACCTCGCGTCGTTGCCTCCATTCCGGTCGAACCAAGAGCCAAATAATTCATAAATCACTGAATTCTGCGAAGCCTAGACCGCATTGCATCCGTCACCGTTGCGACAAAACCCGTGGCCACGGTCCCCTGCGGATCCGCCGCGATCGGCCATGAAGGGACATTGGGGAGTGTCTCGACGCGGACGCTCGAACGTCTCTTTCGCATTCGAGAGCAGACACGACGTCGGAGCATACGCAGAGGAGCGGTCGTAATGTGCCATCCGTAACCGACCAGCAGCGGCACGTCCGCGACGCCGATGTGCCGCCGTAGACGGCGGCTGGGGGAATTGAGTTGGCCACTGCCGCTACCACGCGAAGGCGCAATAGAAGGGCAGGCCCGCAAACAGGCGTGGGAAGGCGTGGGAAACCGTAACGGACAGTCGATGCTGGATCGCATTGCCGCACAATCAGTCATCCTTATGTTAAGCGTCTAGCCTGCGCCAATTAAAAAATCGACAATACCTGCCGACTATTGGCCGCCTCGAAGAGGCCACAAACCGCCTTGTCTTAGCTCGACTCAGCAGCTATGTTTAACTATCCGATTGACCTCTTTGCTCGTCCGTCAGACCGCCGCACAGAAAGGTAACGCTTCTCGACGGCGGCAGGAGAGACGCATCGCACCGATCGCACCGGAAGCGGCGACCGCATTTCCCGTACCACTCTGCTCGCTGGCCCGCCCCGGATGAGCTTCGCGTCAATCAATGGCACGTGGAACGTCCCTTCCTTGGAGGACGCGAAGACCTCAGGCGCCCGGGGCCGACTGACCGCGTCACCGACAAAAGGAGATATCAAATGCGCAAAATCGCTTGTGGCTGCTTTGCTCGGTTTGAGCGTAACGTCACTCTCATACGGTGGCGATGGCGACCGCTCCGACGGCCGGGAAAATGGCGAACGCGGAGAGCATCGCGTCCTGAAGGTCTTCGACGCTCAGGGTAAGATGGTCGGGCCACTGATCTCGGTCTCGAGCCCTCCCCGGACGGCCGGCGTCGTTCTCAACATTAACGGAGCCACCATTCTCGTACCGATTCAGCGGGCGTCCAACAGCGGTGGCCAGATTTCTGCGTCCCAGTATGAGTGGGCAGGCGACTTCAACCCCGCTAAATATCCAACTTCGGACTGCAGTGGGGTACCTGTTATTGATGATCTGTTCGCGAAATTGAGACCCGCCTCAGTCATTAGACAGGGTGCGGACGCGGCGGTGTACGTGGCAGCCGACACCTACTCAACGAACATCACCGTGAAGTCGTCACTGGTTGACGCCCATTGCCTTTCATCTTCTCCGTTCCCCTTTAATGTACCAGGCTGGCAGGCGGAAAGCACCTACTCGCTCACGCAGAACTACCCGGAGCCGCTGACAGTTCATTATTGAGCGCCCCATTGTTTCGTCCGAGCGGCCAGCCTGGGGCCCTCCCGTTGGTCCCCATCAAGATGTCGCGCGGAGCACTTCCTGATAGCGCGAGGTTCTCGTGAAGAACTCATAATCATGCGAATCGCGAACGCACAACTGACACGGCGGTCGGGAATGCCCGGGTTTGCTGCGCGGGTAGTCCACCGCGTGAGTGTCTGTTGTACATTGAAAGCGGCATCTGTAGTCTCGATGAGACGACGGGCCGAAGCGGGTCGCTGAGAGCCGATCACATCAACAACGGGCTCACCGTCGAACGCCCTGGCGAGCCGCTCCGAGCCGTTCCACCGATCCTGCCGGTTTCAAACCGGTAATCGCCATCACCACGCCCGCCGCCATGAAAGCCCCAGCCATCATGACGGCCGCGTGCAGGCCGCTGACCAGGTTGCCGGCCGTTCCGTCGGCAAGCGATCCGAAGACACCTACTCCGAGTGCGCCTCCAATTTGGCGCGCCGTGTTCAGCACGCCTGAAGCAATACCGACGGATCGCGGATCGACGTTCGCAAGGACCGCAGTATTGATCGACGGAACCGTTAGCGCGACACCGACACCGATCGCCAGCAATGGTGCCGTAATCGCCAGGTAACCGCTGCTGACCTCGATCAGTCCGAGCGACAGGAAGCCGGCCGCCGCCAGAGCCTGCCCGACCGCCATCGGAAGACGGTAGCCGAACCGTGCCGTGAGGGCGCCAGACGCGAGGTTCGCCACGGTCACAACGGCGGTCATCGGCAAGAAGGCCAGGCCGGTCTCGAGCGGCGTATAGTGCCGCACGCTCTGGAAGAAGAGGCTCATCGCGAACATCAGCCCGTAATAGCCGAAGTTGAGCGACAGCCCGATCGCCGAACTCACATTGATGGCCGGTATCTGGAATAGTGAAAGCGGCAGCATCGGATGCCGTTGCCGCTTTTCCACCAGCACGAACAGTAGGCCGAACAGGACAGAACAAGCAATACCCGTCCGCACAGCCGGACCTCTCCAACCCAGGCTTCCGCTTTCGACGAAGCCGAACAGCAGCGCGGCGAGCGCAACCACCGCCAATATCTGCCCCGGCAGATCGAAGCGGCGCGCTGCGTTACGGACAGTATCGGGCGCATGGGCTAGCGTCAGCCAGATGCCGGCAGCACCGAACGGCACGTTGATCAGAAAGATGCTCGGCCAGCCGAAACAGTCGACTAGCCCCCCTCCCACGACCGGACCGGCCCCGAGCGCGAGCGCGGCCGTTCCGGCCCAGATACTCACGGCCCTGGCTCGCGCCCGAGGGTCGGGAAAGCTCGCGTTGAGCAGCGATAGCGACGACGGCACGCACAACGCAGCCCCGACGCCCTGCGCCACCCGCGCCGTGACCAGCGTGGCCGCGCCGGTTGCGAAGCCGCATCCCACCGACGCCAAAGTAAATAATGCAAAGCCACTGACGAACACGCGCCGTGCCCCCAGCCGGTCACCGAGTGCGCCTGCGCTGAGCAGAAGGCAGGCAAAGGCGAGCGTGTAGGCATTGAGCACCCATTCCAGCTCCGCGGCGCTGACGGATAAGGTTTCCCGAATGCGCGCGAGCGCGACGTTTACCACTGTGACGTCGAGACAGATGATGACGAAGCCAAGGCTGGCGGCGAGCAAGGCGAGGCGCGGCGATCGCGTCGAGGGTCTATGCATGATGAGCGGTCCGGGTTGGGCGCGATACGAACGGGACCGTTCGAGCGTTGGCCATGACGCACTTTAATTCCCCCGTTATCATTGATAAAGCGTGTGCGGGTTGGCACAGAACCCACTAATATTGTGTAATGGATCTCCTCAAGGCAATGACTGTTTTCGTGCGCGTCGTCGAGTCCGGTAGCCTGACGGCCGCCGCGCTCGCGTGTGATCTGTCGCCCACCATGGTCGGCAACCACCTGCAGGCGCTGGAGGCCCGACTCGGCACACGACTGATCCACCGCACCACGCGCAAGCAGCAGATCAGCGCGTTCGGGCGGGCCTACTATGACCGTTGTGTCGAAATTCTCGGCCTTGTCAACGACGCCGAAAGCCTGGCGCTCGATCATCTTGCGACCCCGCGCGGACGCTTGCGCATCACTGCACCTGTGATTTTCAGCAACGAGTGTCTGATCCCAGCAATTGCGGATTATTGCCGACGCTACCCCGAGGTCCGGCTGGATGTCGTCGCCACCGATGCATTGACGGATTTGATTGAGGACGGATTCGAAGCGGCCATTCGCATCGGTACGCCGGGTAACCATGACCTCGTTGCACGTCCTCTGCAGCCGTATCGCCTCGTGCTATGTGCGTCGCGCGCATACTTCGATTCGAACGGCGTACCGGCGACGCCGGAGGAGCTTCGCTTCCACCAATGCCTCACCTACGCCTATCCACTTCGCTCCGAAATGCACGCGGCACAGCCCGAGTGGACGCTGTCTGGACCGAACGGAAGCGTAAGTGTGCCCATCGATGGACGCTTGAAGATCGACAATGCGGACGCCCTGCGCAGGGCCGTGCTTGCTGGCATGGGCATCGCAATGCTGCCCGCCATTCTCGTGGACACAGATCTCAAGACGAACCGGTTGCTCGAGGTACTGCCGTCTCATAGGCCCCCGGTCCGGTCGATCAATCTGCTCTATTTGCGTGATCGCCAGATGTCTCCGAAGCTTCGCAGTTTCATTGACTTTGTCGTGGAGCGATTCGGCAACATCTCCAATTCACCGGTTTGAATATACCCACGGGTCGTCCGGCCGGGTGCGGCCAACTGCGGCAGCCGGGATGAAACGTTATCAGGCCGCTTCGATTGATAAAGCGGCCTTTCATCGTCATATCTTCAAATGGGCTGCGCCATCGAAAATGCGTGTGCCACAGCCATCGTATCCAGTGCTTCGCGCAACAGCAGGATTTTTCCGTCGCGCGCCACCAGCCGCCCTGCGTACAACTGGCGATAGATTTTCCCCGTCGATGGCACGAGCGCTTCGACTTCATATTCGGCGAATACCTGCTCAGGCGTTTCGATCAGCAGCCGCGCATTTCTGAACGAAAAATCCGGTACTTTCGCGAGCAGCGAGGCGATGAAGCCTTCGATCGCTTTTGGCCCCTGTGCACGCCCGTCGATGCCAAGCGACTTCAGATAAGGGAGCTCCAGCACGCCATCGTCGGCAAACAGTGCGGCGGCCGCGCGTGGGTCACGAATCGATTCGAGATAAGCGGAAAGCAGTTGTTTAGCGTTGTTCATGATCGGCTCGATAAAAGCATTAACGGATGCGATTCATTGCAGATGCGTCTTCAACGCAGTCGCCATCTGCTGAATGGCGGCACGCGTCGGTGCGTCGGCAGCAAGCACGTTGAGCAGGCCGAAGTCGTGAATCGTGCCTTTGTACTGGGCCGTCGTCACGTCGTTGCCCGCCTGGTCGAGCCGATATCCGTATGCCTCACCTTCATCGCGCAGCACGTCGAACTGTGCCGTCTGGATGAGCGCCGGCGGCAAGCCCTTCAATGCGTCGAGCGAGGCGCGCAGCGGCGACGCGTAGCGTTCGTTGCGCTCGCTTTCGGCTCAGGAAGTAGCCATTTGCGAAGGCGTCGTACGAGGCATTGTCGAACACGTGGCTAGTCACCGGCCACATGAGGCCCTGGAAGCGGATTGCCGGACCTTGACGGTCCTTCGCCATCTGGCTGACGACCGCGGCTATGTTGCCGCCAACGCTGTTGCCCACGACTGCCAGCCGCGTGCCATCGACGCCGATCTCCGCGCCATGTGCGGCAACCCACTTCGTCGCGGAGTAGGCTTCGTTGATCGCGACCGGATAGCGCGCTTCGGGCGAAGGCGTGTATTCGACGAACACCGCCGCCGAGCCCGACTGGACAACGAGGTCCCGCACGAGACGCTCATGCGTCGGGTAGTCGCCGAGAATCCAGCCACCGCCGTGGAAGAACATGAACACGGGCAGCACACCGCGCGAATCCTGCGGCTTGACCACGACAAGCGACACGACCAGGCCGTCCTGCTCGATCGTGCGGCGCGTGACGTCGATGCCCGAGACGTCAACCGGCGCGCTGCGCTGGGCACCTGCCAGGACTTCGCGCGCTTCGGCGGGCGTGAGCGTCTCAATTGCCGGGCCGGTGGCGCTGTTCAGCGCGTCGAGGAAGGCAACAGTCGCGGTATCGGGCGTGTTCGGTGTGGCTTGCGTGTTCATCGTGATTCTCCTTTCGTTTGGTTGAGTGGCTTGCGACGTGATGTCGTGCAGCCGGTGGAAAGGAGAATACGGATCGGACAATATTTGCGAAATGGAATCGTTTGAAATCCATCATTGCATGAATGCAATGATGGACGCTGGCTGATCCACTGCGCCGATGCATCATTTCGGCCATCGCCATGTTGGCTCGGAAAGGTGCTCGGCAAAGTAATCCGACAGCGCCGCGACTTTCGCGGGCCGCGCGCGCGCCGACGGCGTGACGAAGTAAAGACCGCCCTTCGTCAGCGACCAGTCGGTGAGGATCGCTTCGAGGCGGCCATCGGCCAGATATTCGCCCACGATGAATTCAGGCAGTTCGGCGATCGCAAGGCCGTCGAGCAGCGTGGGCAACAGCGCATCGGCGTTCGTCACGCGCAGCGGGCCCGTCGGCATCACCGGCTCCTCCTCACCTGCGTCGTTCGTGAAGCGCCATACAGCGCTACGCGCGCGGTACGCGTACGAGAGACAGGGGCGATCGGCCAACTCGCGCGGATGCGTGGGCCGTCCTTCACGCCTCAGATATTCCGGCGACGCCACCACGAATTGCGTGACCGCGCACAGCCGCCGCGCGACCAGAGATGAATCCGGAAGCGCGGCGATACGCAGCGCGGCGTCGAACCCATCGGCGACCAGATCGACCGACGCATCCGATAGATGCAGGTCGATTGACACCTCCGGATACGCGCGAAAGAAGCCCGGCAGCAGCGGCGCAACCCAACGCAGCCCGTACGACATCGGCACGGCCAGACGCACCTGCCCGCGCGGCTGCACCGACATTTCGCGCGCCGAGCTTTCCGCCTCCTCGGCCTGGCGATAGATCTCGCCGGCTTTCTCGCTGATTGTCCGGCCGAACTCGGTGAGCGAGAGCTGGCGCGACGTGCGATTGAAAAGCCGTGCGCCCAACCGCTCCTCCAGGCGGGCGACACCACGCGAGACCGTGGCGACCGACACCCCCGTCGCGCGCGCGGCAGCCGCAAACGACCCGTGCTCGGCCACCTTCGCGAACATCGCGAGCCCCTCGAAATCAGGTAGTTGAGCCATTTCCCTCATCTTTTCAATTATGCAACGTTTGTTTGCGATTAATTCTATTTCGAAAAGATCGGGCCGTCGATATTCTCCTCACATCGCAGCACGCAACACCAACGCAACCCTCACCGATCCAACGAAAGGAGCAATACCATGGCACGCAAACTCGACAACAAGATCGCACTCGTCACCGGCGCAACCAGCGGCATCGGTCTTGCCACCGCCCAACGCTTCGCGGCCGAAGGTGCGCACGTCTATCTCACGGGCCGCCGTCAGGCTGAACTCGATGACGCCGTGAAGGGCATTCGCGAAGCCGGTGGCAAGGCGACCGGCGTACGTTCGGACTCCACAAAGCTCGGTGAACTTGACGCGCTGTATGCGCAAATCAAGGAAGAACAGGGGCGCCTCGACGTGCTGTTCGTGAACGCCGGCGGCGGTTCGATGCTGCCGCTTGGCAGCATCACCGAAGCGCACTACGACGACACCTTCGACCGAAACGTGAAGGGCGTGCTGTTCACGGTGCAAAAGGCGCTGCCGCTGCTCGCCGAGGGCGCATCGGTGATTCTCACCGGCTCGACGGCGGGTAGCGCAGGCACCGCGGCGTTCAGCGTGTATTCGGCTTCGAAGGCGGCGGTGCGTGCCTTTGCACGCAGCTGGATTCTCGACCTCAAGGAGCGCCGCATCCGCGTGAACACGATCAGCCCGGGCGCGACTCGCACGCCCGGCCTGCTCGATCTCGCCGGCGACGATGCTGCCCAGCGCCAGGGTCTCGCCGATTACCTGGCTGCCCAGATCCCGATGGGGCGCCTCGGCGAGCCCGGCGAGATCGCCAGCGCGGCGCTGTTCCTGGCCTCGGACGACGCGAGCTTCGTGAACGGCATCGAATTGTTCGTCGACGGCGGCCAGCAGCAAATCTGAGCGTGGCTCGGGCGCGCGGGGTGCGGTGGATGCGGTCTTCGACGATCGCGACCCACGCCCGGCGCCCCTCGAATCGAGCGCCATCATGATGGAACATCGGCCTTTTCTTGCGCTTGGCGCAATCCGCCGCGGCTGCGTTGATGTCCGCCAGCATTTCCGCGCGGGCGACTCCGGGCACGCCGACCATGCGCCGCTCGGTCCGCTCTATATGTGGAACGACGTTGAATTCGCGCCGCACTCGGGCCTCGGCCCGCATGCTCACCGCGACGTCGAGATCGTCACGTGGGTGCGTTCGGGCGCCATCACTTACGAAGACGACACGGGCAATCGCGCGCGTCTGGTCGCCGATTCCGTCCATGTGATGAGTGCCGGCGCAGCGATCCATCACGCCGAGCGCAACGAGGAAAATACACCCGCGCGGCAGTTCCAGATCTGGCTCCGTCCGCACACACCTGCCAGTACAACGCGCTGCGCGACGCGAGTCTGTGCGCCCGGATGTCGCGAGGGCCGATTCGTTACGCTGGCGAGCGGCGATCCGGAGGATGTCCGCGCCGGCGCGTTGCCCATTCACGCCGACGCACGTGTGCGTATCGCGACGCTGCGCGAAGGCACGGCGATGCAGCACGTTTTGCCGATGCCCGGTTCGGCTTATCTGGTTGCGGATCATGGGCGACTGGACGTAGGGCCGATCAGGCTGGCGCGACGCGATGGCATTGCCATTCGCGATGAAACGCGGCTCATGCTGAGGGCGCGAGACGACACTGATGTCGTGATTGTCGAGCTCTTACGCTAGGACAAGGGCTCCATTAGGGCGTGCCGCAACCCCATTCATTGCTGTTTCCGACTTCGAGAACCGCGCCTGTGAGAGTTAGGTGGCTGTTTTGGGGTGAACTGCAGACGTTGATACTGACGTTGCCTATGGCGGAGATGGGTCGGGTGTCGCCGATCGCGACCGGCGGTGTTCAGCCCCTCGCCGAAGTTTGCTGTCGGACCGGGTTCGGCCATGAGCGGTCGTTCACGTGAGTTGTCGGTTGGCCGTTCTGGCGACGGCTCTCCGCAGCAAAGCGGCCACCCCTTTCTACGCTGAACTGCCGCAAGGTTTTGCGGTTACGTTCGAGAGCCACCGGTTTCCCGGCTTCACATCCCGATTGATTCCCGTGGTTCAGATCGTCGCATCGGCTTCGGCGATATGCCGCACGACGGCCGCATTGACCTTGTCGGCGTGCGTGACAGGCCCCATGTGTCCCGCGCCTTCGACCACTGCAAGGCGCGCCGCTGGCAGCAGCATCGGCAACCGCTCGGCGATCGCGCGCGTTGGAACGGGTGCGTGCTGTCCGCGCATGATCAGTGCCGGAACACGCAGCGTGGCGTACGCGTTGGCGGGCGTGTGCTCGTCGAGCAGCGCGCGGAAATCGAGCGGTGCCTTCGGAGCCCAGCGTGTGAGCGCGGCCTGCACCGAGGGCCGCAGCGCGTCCCACGCGCCCAAGCCGCTCCAGTAATCGACGAACGTAGCCGCGGCGCCCCGATAGTCGCCGCAGCTCACGCCATCGGCGGTGCGCTTCGAAATTGCAATGATTTCTGCGAGCGCATGCGCTCCGTACGAGCCCATCATCTTGAGCAGATGAAACGCCGATGGCTCGTAAAGCGTCAGACTTGCGATACGTTCAGGTCGCTCGAGCGCTGCACGCAACGCTACACCACCGCCATACGAGTGACCTACGAGATGGACCTTGCCGCACGAGGCATCGATGATGCCCACGGTCCTCGCCGCCTCGTCGGCAAGTGTGAACGCGCGCTCGCCGCTCCATGGGCCCGTGCTTTCGCAGCCGTAATGCTCGGGCGTGACGAACGCGTGGCGCAAACCAAGGGCCTCCCCGAGCTTTCGCCATTGAGCGGCTCCCGACCCAGAGCAATGCAGTGCGATTACCGACGTTGCAGATGTGAAGGCTTGCGATGCAGCAGTGCAATTTATGTCGTTCATGAACTTCGAAAATCGGGTGGACGGTTGCTGGACAGGGCATTTCAACGCTTTGGGTAGCGCGGGTCGCTGGCGATGGCCGGGACTTCACGCGCATGCCACGGCGCCCGGACCGATCGATAGCGGACAGGTCTGGCTGCCGCCTCATCAGTCGATTTCATATCAATGCAAGCGGCGTTCAAGTTCCATCATGTCGACGACGAGTCCGAGATGAACGTCCCGACAAACTGTTTTCAGCTCGGTCGAGCGCCTTTTTCGATAACGGCATATGGTCTCCGATGGACCACGCAGTCGATTGCGCATGGGTGTTGGTGTGAACGCCGTGCACTTGCAGACTCTATGCCATATCTCGGCAAGCATTGTCTGGCGGACCCTTTGGCTGCCACCGGCGGAACTGATCGGGCGAAACGTCGTCGAGTGGCCGACAGATCCTCAGCTCGACCTTGGGCTTCGGCAAACGCGTGTCTAACGTCTCGTGTGCACAGGTGAGGGATTGTCGTCACGTGTGCCAGTCCCACGAGGACAAACGTCGATGGGCTGACTTCGCTGGGTGCGGCTGCAGCGAAGTCAGCAGTGACGAAACACGGCATCGAAACGGCACGATCAACTCCCGACAATACGACGCGCAGATCAATCTACTGATGCGGCAATCCTGCCTCTCACTCAGGATTTACATTCGTTCCACCACGACTTCGAGATACTCGCTCGGCAGGACAAGTGTTGCATCGTTCGACCGGTTCCCGTCCTCGATCAGTGTGATCAGATCGGCGAGGAATGCCGCCTGCCGTTCCCCTTCGAGTGAGGAGAACGCCTTGTTCATCGGCCCATAGAACGTGCGGAACACCTCGATGAAATGCGCCGACGAACGGTAGCGGAACGTAAAATCGCGGCTGATCGCAGTGATTTTCCGGGAGGTGCCGTCGAACAACTCGTCGAGGCGCGTCTTTGTGCCCCAGAGCGCTGGCGAATTCACGCCGGCCGGCGGTGGAATGTACTTGCCAATCGTCTTGAATAGCTTCCCGATGAAGCTATCTGGCGTCCAGTTGGCGAGGCCAATCCATCCTCCAGACTTGCAAACACGTGCGAGTTCGGCCGCCGCTTTTTCCTGATCGGGGGTGAACATCACACCGAAAGTCGACATCACGATGTCAAATGAAGCATCCGCGTAGGGCAGCGCTTCAGCATCAGCTTCCTGGAACTGCACCCGGAGTCCTTCAGCCTGTGCGCGCGCACGACCCGAATCGAGCAGCGAGGCGACGTAGTCAGTCGACGTGACGTCGCACCAGCGGCGCGCGGCAGCAAGCGTCGCGTTGCCGTTACCTGCGGCGACGTCAAGCACGCGACTGCCGGCGCGCAGATCAAGCGCCTCGCACAGGTTCTCCCCGACGATTTGCAGAGTGGTGCCAACGACGGCGTAGTCGCCAGTCGACCAGGCTGCCTGTTGACGGATCTTGACGGCGGCGAAGTCTGCAACGGGTGCGAAAGCGGAATCAGCAGCGGACATAAATATCTCCTGAAAGACGGGCGCGACGCATTCGAAAATGCGTGGTTCCCGCGCCTCAATTGGCGCCGCGAAATCTTGATTTGAGCGTGCCCGCGCGACGATCGGGCAAACCACACGGGATCCGAAAATCGGCCTGTCGGAAATGCCGAGGTGGCGCCGGCACGATGTGTGACGTATAGCGCTTCGGGCTTTCAGAATGTGACCTTTGTTGCAGAATCGCGTGAGTGCCAGTATCAGCACGTCAGTCGCATGGAGGAATGACCGGGCGTCCAGATGTTTTGCCCGGGACGCCGAAAATAATGGGCGGATTCCGTCGCGCAGCGGCCGGCGCGATTTTGAGCGAATGACTCTTCGACCATGGCAGATTCGCGAATTCTTAAGGCGAGCCGCATCGATCCGCTGGCGGACGAGTGACGAGTCCGACGTGATTTGAATGCAGGCAGAGTCGGGGCGCGGTCGACCATCGGTCGCTGTCCGGCCACGAGCGGTCGCACATCAGGCCTCGACGACCGTATCGTCAGGACATGGGAGCGGTCCTTCGCCTTGAACGCGGGGCGAGCGCTTCTAGTTCAGACGACGAAGCACGAGGTGAACCGATCCGCCCCCGACCGCTGATACTGGGCTCGTGATTCTTAGTTGATTGTTGGAGACTGCGACCAAGCGAACCTGATCTTCTCCGTCCCAGTTCGGAAACGTGCTGCCATCGTAGTGAATGTGCATCTGTGCTGAGCTCTCGTCGATGGAGTAGCGACCGAAATACGCGATGCTTCCCTGGACAATCGCCTTGTTCTCCTCAGCGGTATCTGTCAGCCAAGCTGAGAGGCCCGGCCGAGATGGTCCCTACGCGCCATTTCATGAGGGCGTCCTGCAACACTTCTCCCGTCAGCTCAATCGACGGTCGTCAGGTGGGGGAATTTGAAGTGACCATACCCCGGCGGAATTTGACCGACCGCCGGGGATGAGTTCGCAAAATGCCTCTTGAAATTCAACGAAAGTCGAGGCTGCGTCTCCTCGTATCTCAGTGGTTTTGGTCTCATCTGACGGAGTTGGATTTCCTGAAAGACCGGCTGTCAAAAGCGGAAAAGTCCGCACATCTCAACTTCAGCAGCGAAGACTTCTTTCGAATGAGTGAGGAGCGCACCGAATAAGAGCCCCGCTATCCGAACTGTGGTGTGCTTCGCTTCGACCGTTTGCGCGAAGACGGTGAAATTCTGCACCCGTATTCGATCCGACGCGACGAGAGCGTCGAATGGTTCATCAGGGTGTTGCTGCTATTCCCGCGTACATATCCCGAAATCCGTGAACGTGGATCCATTGCTCTTCCCCGCGCGACTGAAGCGAATACTACGTGTGACGCCGCATGTATTTTTACGCTCGAGATTCGTGCCGAATTGCACGCGCGCAATGAACTATGCTTTTTGAGTGATGGTCAGCGTCGAGTTCCGATTCCCTCGGCAAGTGACGCACGAAACAAGGGGCTGGCTCATGAGCGCAACGTCCAGCTGTCGCACACACTACAGGCAGGTTGCAGATCTTCCGTGCCCGAAGGGCCTACCCTTTCTCGGCAACCTGCATCAGTTGTCACCCACGAAGCTCCACCTCGTCCTGGAACATTGGGCGGAAGAGCTCGGGTCGCCTTTCAGATTCCAGATCTGCCGAATGCCTGTGACGGTCTGGACAGACCCGGAGTTGTGCCAGACCATCATGCGCGAACGTCCTCACCGATATCGCCGGTATGCGTCAATTGAGTCGGTGCTGGCGGAAATTGGCTGTAATGGGCTTTTTTCCGCTGAGGGTGCCGCGTGGGAACCTCAACGCAGACTCATCATGCAGGCGCTGTCGATCCCGCATGTCAAGGCTTTTTATCCGAGCCTGAAAGCCATCACTGAGCGGCTTTACCTCCGGTGGCAACGCGCAGCGGCGCAAGGGACTATCGTCGAGATGACGGAAGATCTTAAGCGCTACACCGTGGATGTCACAAGCTCCCTTGCTTTCGGTGAGGACCCCAGGACGCTTGAAAAGAATCGCGGCGTAATTCAAGAGCACCTCGCTCTGATATTCCCAATGTTGATGAACCGCATCAACGCGCCATTCCCATATTGGCGATATGTGAGGCTGCCTCGAGACCGCAGACTCGATAGTGCACTGCTCGAAGTACACCGGTACGTCCGCGATATGATGCGGCGCGCACGCGAACGAATGCGGGATGATCCTTCAGACTCGCCACGCCATTTGCTCGAAGCGATGCTGGCCTTGCGCGATGCGCCCGGTTCTGGCGTAACCGACGATCAGGTCGCGGCAAATGTTCTCACGCTGCTGCTTGCAGGCGAAGACACGACCGCCAACTCTGTCGCATGGACGCTTCTATACATTGCGGCCGATCCCGATTTGCAGCAGCGCCTCTTCGAAACCGCGCGCGGCGTACTTGGCTCGGCACGCGTTTGCCCGGAATACAGCTCGTTGAAGGAGCTGGATTTGTTTGAGGCGGTTTGCACTGAAACCGGCAGGCTACGTCCTGTCGCTGCTGTGAACTCGTTTGAGCCGCTGGAGGACGTCTGCCTCTCCGATATCATGCTGCCGGCAGGCACCAAGATGTTTTTCTTGAATCGACCCGCCACGCTCGACGAACGTAATTTTTCGCATCCCGAGCAGTTCGACCCCGATCGCTGGCTGCACGAACCGGGTCACCGGCGTGAGACGCATGAGCCCCGCGCCTACCTGCAATTCGGAGCTGGCCCACGAGTATGTCCGGGGCGGCACCTGGCCTCCGTGGAAATGCGACTGGTGCTGTCAATGCTGATTGCAAACTTCTCCGTCCGGATGGCTGTCGATCCAGACACGATAAAGGAGGTCACTGCCTTTACCATGGTACCGAGTGCTATGCCGGTGCATCTCTCGACACGTCAGCAGTCCGGAAATCGAGCGCTTTCGGGCGTCGCTTAGCTATGAACCACGTCCGACAAACGTTGTTACCTCTCTTCGTACCCGCATTGGCGCCACCTATACTGAACGGAATCCAACGCCCTGCGGGCGTCAGTGTTCGCGCGGTGATCAGGAGGGCAAGGTGAACAACAACACCGTCAACGGCGGCGAGGTGTGGCGGACACAGCGCCGCAGCAAGAGCGATTTGATGTCGTCGTCATCGGCGCAGGTCTTCCTGGCTGAACCACCGCGCGGTTGTTCGCGTTGAAAGGCTTGCATGCCGCGCTGGTGGAACACCATGCTGACATGGCGGCCTTCAAACAATTATGTACCCATTTCATCCTGGCGTCGGCCACACCCACGCTACGGCGCGTGGGTCTGGGCCGCCTGATTGAGGGTGCCGGCGGGCTGCGCAACGGGTTCGAATGGCAGGAGAGTGACTTGAAGCCGTCTCATGAACGGGCGATACCTGAACGTCAGTTGAGGCCGATGACGAGTCCATAGACGAAGGCCCGGTATGTCCCTTCCAATCTGATACCTGTCGTTGGAACCCGGACGAACCGACCGTCAGCAATGGGTCGAGCACGGCCGATTGTAATCGCCGTCGAAAACCGGGACCGTTCGCCGGACATCGATTCGTCCGGTTAATCGATCTGGTCGAGCGAACTGCGGGGCTCGGTATTTCAAATGTCGAGTTGCAGTCGCGAAGGATTCGATTGCCGAAACAATGCGCTGGAAACCTTGAACCCTTTGCAACCGAATGTGCTCAGCCGCACACATCCCGATGAAACCCATTTGCATCGGGCGAATGTCGCCGCATTAAACTCCCCTGACGCGCGATAAATCCGGCCGCTCAAGTCGATTACTTGGTTGGGGCCACCCAACAAGGCTTAGTACCGAGGGTTTCCGGGCTGGCTCGTTTGTCACCGTCAAGACCCTTTGCCGCTTCCATGCTGCGTAACGCTACTCCGAAGGAGGAGCGACATGACCAAGGTCCGTGCCCGCGCCTATACCAGTCCCACGCTGGTCCTGCTTTGCTTTGACTGGGCCGATGGGGACAAGCACCCCGATTTCCTGGGCTTTTCAATCAAGCGCTCGCCTGGCTACGGAAAATCAGGTGCTCCGCAGTACCTGTATAACAAGCTGGACTTCACACCGCCAAAGAGTGGTGCAAAGCCCAAGCTGTCCAATCGGGCTCCGATTCAAAAATTCAACTGGTGGGACGGTGGTATCGGTCCATCGGATGCCGGCAAAACCTTCACCTACACCATCACCCCCGTGCTAGGTACCGGCCCGAGCAACCTGCAGGAACAGCAGGCGGATGCCATTGACCTGAAGGTTAAATTACCCGAGACCGTCGAAGGAGGCATCGGCAGTTACTTCAACCGAGCGGTTGTCTCTTCACAGTCTTTCTTGAGCATTGCCAAGAAGTCGCTTAACGCTCAAATGACCTGGTTGGCCAACGGCATCGAGAATGCCGTGCCCGACTTTCTCTCCAGCAACGCCGACCATGTCGCCGGCGCTATCTACCATCTGACGGATCAGTGGAAAATCATCCCGGCCATGAAGAAGTACAAGGGACAACTGTCGTTCAGCTACTTTCTCAAGACGGGCAGCAAGGGCGATGAAGACAGCAAGCCGGCGGCCGACCTGTTGGCCAATGGCAAGCGCATCTTCACCCCGCGTTCCAAGATCTCTTCCCTGATGCACGATAAGTTCATCGTGGGCTTCAACGGTGGGGCGCCCACGCGGGTGCTCATGGGCTCGATGAACTTCACCCCCGAGGCTCAGACCGTCCAGGCCAATGTTCTGCACACTTTCGAATCAAAACAGATGGCGGCCCTATACGCCAACCGGCACGATTTGCTGCTGAACGATCCCACTACGGCCGCCACAGCGAAGGGGACTCTGCTGTACCCCGGCAGCCAGTGGAAATCGGTTACTGATATTCCGGATAGCAAGATCCGGATTTTCTTCTCGCCGGAGAAGACGAAGTCCCGCGTCTCTATCGATACCATCATCCAGGCGGTCAGCTCTGCAAAGTCTTCGGTGGTGTTTGCGTTGTTTTCCCCCACCGACAAGCCGTTACTCGATGCCCTGCTTGCCGCTGGCGATCAAGGCAAGATCATGCTGGGATTGCTTAACAGCATTTCCAACCCGGAATCCAAGGCCAAGAAAGCCGGTAAGCCACTGACTGCGTCCCAGCAAGTGGCGGTGACGGTCTACCACCGGTCGCGCAAGGACAAAAAGGTGATCCCCTTCGGCGCTTTCTCGAAGAATGCTCCTCGGTCTTTTCTGCCTGAGCTAAAGACCATTGACACCTCCAGCTTCAGCGCAAAGCAACCCGGCGGGAAGATTCCGCCGGTGCATGTGCATCACAAGTTTGTGGTGATAGATGCGGACACAGCCAATCCGATTATCTATACCGGGTCGCAAAATCTGAGTGTCAACTCGGTGTCAAAGAACGACGAGAACCTTTTGGAGATCAAGGGCAACACTGCCCTAGCGGCGGTGTACTTTGCCGAGTTTATGCGGCTGTACAATCACTACCGCGCCCGGGCCGTCTGGGAAGCACAACACGGGGCGAAGGCTAAAGGCTCGAAATCCGCGCATGATCCATTGGTGCTCAAGGTTACGCGGGATGAATGGGTGAACGAGGCTTACAAGAAGGGAACAGCCGAGTATGCGGCGCGAACAAGGTTGGCGTGAATCTCTTGTGGGTCGAGCTGAGCCCGTTGTCGTGGGACAGGTTTCGGCCAGTTCCCGTCATTCACTATCGACGGAGAGTAGTCATTCAAGCGACCGCTTTGCTCTGGTAGTTGCCCTTGAACCGGCAACGGCGCGACCGCGAGAAGCGGATCGACCGCGGCCCCTTGGAGGCTCAGCGTGACGCGCCCGGCACCACCAGGCCGCGACGCGGAATGGGGGTGGAGAAGACGATCGAGGTTCGCGTCTCGCCATAGCTGTTGATGGAGGCGAGAAAGCGCTCCAGTTGCTCAAGGCTGGGGGACACCACGGTCACGATGTAGGAATCGGCGCCGGCCACGTGATGGCATTCCAGCACCTCGGGCGCGCGGCGCAGCTTGTCGAGAAAGCTATTCTTGCCGGGCTGCGGCACGGTGATGCCGACAATGGCGCGCACGGCGTAGCCGGCCTGCACCGGATCCAGTTCGACACCCAAAGAGCGCACCACGCCGGAGTCCTTCAGACGCTTGAGTCGCTCCACAGTGGCAGGCACCGACAACCCAGCGGCAAGGGCCAGGGTCTTCAGCGGTGCGCGCCCATCCTCCTGTAGTGCCATCAGCAGCGCCCAGGCTTTGGCGTCGAGTTGCAGTGCTTCGGTCATAACGGGCTTCTACCTGAAAAATCGAAAGTTGATTGGATTTTGGGTTGGTGTTTTATTCTGTGCAACTTTTCGATGCCGTCGGATAATTCTCGACATGGATCTCATCTTGTCGTCACCCGTACCCGTGCTATTCGGCCAATCGCTACTCATCGGGCTGTCGATCGCCGCGCCCGTCGGGCAGATTGGATTGCTGGCCATCCAACGCACGTTGGACCATGGCCGCCCTGCGGGGCTCGCCACTGGATTGGGGGCGGCATTCGCCGACGCAGTGTACGGCGCCATCGGCGCGTTTGGCGTCAGCGGACTGATCGGCTGGTTGTTGAGCCTGAGGCTATGGCTGGGCCTGTTCGGTGGCGGCTTCCTGCTATGGCTTGCCTGGCGCATCGCCACAAAGCGGGCAGTGCGCAGGGTGTATACGTGCCCGCCGACCAGCACACTACTGCGCTACGTGGCCGGCACGTTTGTGCTGACGATGTCGAACCCGACGACCATCCTGTCGTTCATGGCGGTGTTCGGCGCGCTGGCAGGCCGCGCGCCATCGGTGTCGCCTTGGGTGATGGTGGTCGGTGTACTGGTGGGCTCGTCGCTGTGGTGGTTGATCCTGTCTACCGGTGTGAGCCAGTTGCGCGACCGTTTCGACGAACGTTGGCAACGCGCCGTCAACCTATGCTCAGCCGCGCTGCTGGCTGGACTCGGGCTATGGCAGCTTGGCCAGCTCACCATATGATCAATGGAGGATTAACCCATGGCGCACCGTCTGCACGCAAGCCACCGAATCGTAGTCGACGCCGCGGTCGACCAAGCCTTCATGTTCTTCACGCCGGCCGGCGAGGAGCTGTGGGTTGACGGCTGGAAGCCAACCTACGTCTACCCCCGCGACGGCCGCACAGAGTCCGGTATGGTGTTCACCACTGGTCAGGGTGATGAGCTGACCATCTGGACCCTGGCTGACTTCGACAGCAAGGCCCACCGATCGCGCTACTTACGCTGCACACCGGCCTCGCGCACCAGCCTTGTCGACGTGCGTTGTGTCGCAATCGACCAGGCGCGCACCGAAGTATGGGTGAGCTACGAGCTCACCGCGCTGAACGCTGCGGGCGAACAGGCGATCGAGGATTTCGTTGGCGAGCGCTTCGCTGCAATGATCGACGACTGGGCACGTAAGATAGCAGCTTGTCGCGAGTTGCTGCTGGCAACTCCAATCCGCTGAAGCGCTCGGCCCGTGGCTGCAGCAGCTTCACGGCTTCTGCGACACCGACGTACACCGCCAATTGCGAGCGGTGCCGGTCAAATCCGCGGATTGCGGACTTGCTGTCGCCACACTGGGCTTGCAGCAGGACGCAGGGCAGCCTGTCACGCAAATTGATCAGCTCGCGGACGGATGGAGAGTCCAATGCTCTCGCCGCGGCGCGACAGTCGGCTTTGAGGCAACGAATCCGGGGAGCAGCGTCGCTGCGTTGTCGCCGGGCGGTATACGGCCGGGTGCAGCGCGCATGTATTGCCCCGACTGTGGGTGCCGGCGATCGGCGGCATGCGACGTAACGGCTCATTCGTACCGGAACTGCGAATGTCGCGCGTCTCCGTCGCTAGAGCAGTTGATACGATTTAAGTGCCGCCGAATCGCTTCACCGAACCGCCTTTTTTCCGACGACAATGGCCGATCTTCACACGCAAATTGCAAACAGCTTCAACGCGCAGGGGTTGATGCTTACACTTGGCGCACAGCTTCTCCTCGTTAAAGACGGGGAGGTGCAGATCGGCCTACCTTTTTCAAGTCAACTGTCTCAGCAACACGGCTATCTCCATGCGGGCGCTACGTCGAGCATTCTAGACAGCGCATGCGGATACGCAGCGCTGACGAAGGTAGCGCCTGACTTTGAAGTCGTCACAACAGAATTCAAAATTAATCTCTTGCGGCCAGCTGTTGGTAAGCGCTTTCTGGCTATCGGACGAGTACAGAATGCAGGCAAGACCCTTACCGTCTGCACAGGTGAAGTCCGGGCGTTCTCCGGAGTTGGGGACGAGCATAATGTGATTGCAATCATGCAGGCAACGATCGCTAACCTCCGTCGGTAACGATTAACACCGCCGCTGTTGCGAGAGCCGCTAAGTTTTATAACGGCTGGTGTGTGATCGAAAGCCGTCGTTGGCGGACGACGCGTTGAGCGGCCGTATTGGGGTGGCAAGGTGACGGTCCAAAAAAATGCGCAGACGTGCCATGAAACGCGAGGTTCGCCGCGAGATTGCGGCGCGGGTCCTTACGCGAACACTGCGCAGTGCTGCGCCGAAGCCGGCGCGAGCTGTGCACCGCCGTTAGCGTCAGCGTCGCCCACCTGAAACGCCGCGGCCGCGCGTTGCAGACTCATCGCCTGCTCCTTCAGCGACTGTGCCGCGGCCGCCGCCTGCTCGACGAGCGCCGCGTTCTGCTGCGTCATGCTGTCCATCTGCGTGACCGCGAGATTCACCTGGTCGATGCCAGCGCTCTGTTCCGCCGCGGCCGCAGCGATTTCCTGCACGACACCGGTCACACGCATGATCGCGTCGCGCGCTTCGTCAATCGTCGAGCCGGTGCTTTCGACCAGCGCTGCACCACTGCCGACGCTGCCCACCGCATGACTGATCAGCTCGCGAATTTCCTTCGCCGCGGCCGCGCTACGCTGCGCGAGGCTGCGCACCTCGCTCGCGACGACTGCGAAGCCGCGGCCTTGCTCGCCCGCGCGTGCTGCCTCAACCGCAGCATTCAGCGCGAGAATGTTGGTCTGAAATGCGATGCCCTCGATCGTCGCGATGATCTCGACCATGCGACCCGATTCGTTCGAGATCCCCTTCATCGCCGCGACGGCCTGCGTGACCATGTCGCCGCCGCGGTTCGCGATTTTCGCGGCGCCGGCCGCAAGCTCGCTGGCAGTGCGCGCGTTGTCTGCAGTCTGGCGGACCATCGCCGTCATCTGCTCCATGCTCGACGCCGTTTCCTGCAACGACGCCGCCTGGCTCTCGGTGCGCGACGACAGGTCCGCGTTGCCGTTCGCGATCTCGTTCGCGCTGCACGCGACGTTGTCGGACGCATGCTTGATCTGGCAGATGGTACCCGTCAGCGCGTCGCGCATCCGCTGCATTACGTGTAGGAGGCTCGACGTGTCGCCGTTGCGCGTGCGGATCGCCACCGTCAGGTCGCCCGATGCGATCGCGTCCGCCACGTTGGCCGCATAGGCCGGATCGCCGCCGACCATGCGCGCGATGCTGCGGTTCGTCACCGCGACGAGCGTCACGAGGACCGTGGACACGGCCACGAAGATCGCGCCGATCAGCCACAACGACGCCATGAACGCAGCGTCGATGTCGTCAACATAGGCGCCGGTTGCGATGATCCAATCCCACGGCGCATAGCGCACCACGTAGCCGATCTTGCCGACCGCCTGTGTCGACGCCGCGCCTGAATGCGGGAACACGTAGTCGACGAAGCCGCCGTCAGGCGCCTGTGCGGTCGACGCGAACGTCACGTAATGGTGACGGCCGTCGGCATCGGCGCTGCCCGTGAGATCCTTGCTTTCGAGTGCCGGCTTGATCGGATGCATCACCATCTGCGGCTTCGAATTGATCACGAGGAAGTAGCCGTCTTCGCCGTAGCGGACGCCGCGCAGGCGTTCGAGTGCCTGCTTGCGGGCATCCGCCTCCGGCAACGCGCCGCTTTGCGCCAGCGCCGCATACTCCGTCACGATGCTGAGTCCGACGTGCGCGATGTTCGTGAGGTCGTGCTTACGTTCTTCGATGCGCGTCTCGCGCGACTGCCACGCCGCCGATACGGAGACGGCGAGCAACGCGACGAGGCTGATGATCAACGGCAGCCAAAGCTTCTGCGTAAAACTGAGCTTGTGCATCCTGAGTCCTCGTGCAAATGAATGGAAACCGCGCAGGGCTGCCGGGCGAAGTGGCATGTGTATGGGCGCGCCGTGTGGCGCCGGCGCACTGTCCGGCGGCCATCCAGGTGGTTCCTGCTCGAGTTATCGGCGGATACGAGCGAAAGTTTCATCCCGTGAAACCCTCGGTTACCACCTTGCCAAGGCGTATCGGAGGGCCCTTGTGCGTCGGCTCCCACGGAGCGTCATCAGGCACCAGCCGGCCAGAAGCGGGCACTCGACCGAGGCTGCCAGATCGCTGACAATGCTGCTTTGCAGACTAACTGCGAGTTCGGGGACATAGATATGGGATACGACGTCCACATCACCCGCAAGGAAAATTGGTTTGACGAAAGCGGACTCAAAATTGGTATCTACGAGTGGAAGGCACTCGTTCAGTCCGACCCAGATATGCGTCTCGACGGTTATGCGAGTGCGATCGTTGGCGACGCCAACGTCCTGCGGATAGAGCGAGGGATTGGCCGTCTGGACAGCCCATGCCGGAACCGCTGTAAGTGGGAACATGGCGTGGTTTGATTTCCGGCAAGGCAATGTAGTAGTCAAGAATCCTGACGTCGCGATTCTCGGCAAGATGTGGCAGTTAGCACGGAAGCTCGAAGCAAAGGTACAAGGCGACGAGTGTGGAGTCTACGGCGCAGATGGCCGCGTTATTGGTTAGTTAGTCGTCACCGCTCGGCCAGGAACGGCCATCCGAACTGGTAGCCGAAAGCGGTCAGTCGCCGTTACACTCGGAAAGGAAACAGCCGACCGAGGCGCTATCCCCTAGTTCGAGCGCCACCTGCGCTATCGACCCTGCGAGATCTTCAGCCCGGACCTCTACAATTGGCGGGCGCATACGATCGTTGCGCTGCGGGCGACTGTCACGCCACGGAGGGAGCAATGCTCAAAGGTCGCTGTTTTTGCGGAGAAGTCCGTTATGAAGTATTGGATACACCCTTCAACTCCACAGTTTGTCACTGCGCAGACTGTCGCCGCGCATCTGCGGCCCCGTTCGTCGCCTGGTTTAGCGTCAAGCGATCCGAGTTTCGGTTCGTCCATGGCGAACCAAGGAGCTTCGCAAGCAGTAAAGCGGTTTTGCGAACTTTCTGCCCGGACTGTGGCACGCAATTGACCTATCAACACGACGATTTCCCCGACGAGATTGACATTACGACATGCAGTCTCGACGTGCCGGACCTGGTTCCTCCCGAGCATCACACTTGGACATCGAGCAAGTTACCGTGGGTTCATGTATCTGACGCCCTGCCGAAACACGAGGGCAGCTACTCCAAAGGCTGAATTCAAATGGCAGGGCTGCACGGCGGATTCAACCGGTCGATGCAACACAATGAACGTCGCCTGTCGGCGAGCCGACGAGCCACCGTTCAGCAGTTGATAACACCGGCGAATGTGATTGACGTGTAGAACGGTCTCCAGGCATGGGGCGCTAAAATTGTACG
>NZ_JACHDM010000044.1:0-24557 GCF_014201065.1 Paraburkholderia sp. Cpub6 | reverse complement strand
GACGCGACCAGCAAGACCATCACGGTGGCCAGGGACCTGGACGGCACGACGGTGGACTTCAGTGGCACCGATGGCGCGCGCTCGCTGAGCGGCGTTGCCGACGGTGCGATTGCAGCGGGCAGCAAGGAAGCCGTCAACGGCAGCCAGCTGTATGCGAACTCGGCGAGCGTGGCCGCTGGTCTGGGTGGCGGCTCGACCGTGAACGCGGACGGCACGATCAGCGCACCGAGCTACAGCGTGGGCGGTACGACCGTGCATAGCGTAGGCGATGCCGTCACCAACCTGGATGACCGGGTCACGCAGAACACCACGGACATCACGAAGCTGCAGAACCAGGTGGGCGATGTCGGCACGCAACTGTCGGGCGCGGTGCAGTACGACCGTAACGTTGACGGTTCGGTGAACTTCGGTTCCGTGACGCTGGGTGGAGGCCAGAGCGCAGGTCCGGTGATCCTGACCAATGTGGCGAACGGCACGAGCCAGTATGACGCGGTGAACTACGGCCAGCTGTCGGCGTTGCAGGACCAGGTGACGGATCTCAACGGCCAGGTGAAGGATCTCGGTTCCCAGGTGTCGAACATCCAGCCGGTCACCCTGGATGTTTCGTCGTCGGACCGCAACAGTGAAGCAGTGGCTAACGCGGCGATGCCGGGTACCGGTGCGGGCAGCACGGTGGTTGGGGCAAACGCCAGCGCCGCAGCGGAGAACGCGGTGGCAGTGGGCACCAATGCGGCGGCGACCGGCGTCAACTCGACGGCGATCGGCACGGGCTCGCAGGCTGGCAATGCGAACTCGGTGGCGTTGGGTCAGGGCTCGGTGACGGATCGCGATAACTCGGTATCGGTGGGTTCAGCGGGTCACGAACGCCAAATCACCAACGTCGCAGCGGGTACGGCGGACACGGATGCAGTCAATGTCGGTCAGATGAACAGCTCGGTCGCACAAGGCGTTCAGCAGGCCAACAACTACACCGATCAGCGTATCAACGCGACCAACCAGGCGGTCAACAATCTCGCCAGGAACGCCTACTCGGGAATCGCCGCCGCTACCGCGCTGACGATGATTCCAGAAGTCGATCAAGGCAAGAAACTGTCGTTCGGTATCGCGGCAGCGACTTACAACGGTTATCAGGCGATCGCACTGGGCGGTACGGCTCGTATCAAGGACAACATCAAGGTGAAAGCGGGAGTTGGGATGTCCGCGGGTGGCACGACTGCCGGGATTGGTGCCTCGTATCAGTGGTAAGCGGTCGGCGGGAAAGGGTGCGTGTGCCCTCTCCCGCTTTTTCACGATTGATCAACAGCGCGCCACAGCAGGTAAGGCTCGCCGCGCAACGTCACAAATACTTCGTCAAGGTGCCATGTCGTGCCGGGCTTGCGACGCGCCGCTTTCACACGGTGGGCGAAACGGGCACCGAATTTATCGCACCAGCGTCGGACTGTTTCGTAGCTGACGATAACCGCCGCTCGAATAGCAGCTCTTCGATATCACGCAGGCTGAGCTGAAACCTGAAATACCAGCGGACCGCGGAACTGATGACCGCCGCTGGAAAGCGATGACCGTGGTAAAGCGATTTTTTATTCTTCATCACGCGATCCTACTCGAACATCTCAGCATCGTGACAGTGCCCATCAGCGTGCCGACCTGTGCGAACGACAAAAGACTCGATCGTTCAATGCATCACCTATGACGCAGGCGAAGGCGCTGACGAGCCGCCTCTGATGTTCGCTTTCACAACGGCTATCTGAAATGGAGTCGTTGGCGACTGGTAATACTCGGCGCGTCTTTAGCGAACACGCGGAAAGTTTTGCGGCTTTTCATGCACGAAACAGGGACACCCGTCTTCATGGATGGACGCGAGCCTCGAAAATAAATCATCGAACGCGCGCTGCGATTTTTTTCGCATTTTTTCCCCGTACGATGTTTTCGTGCTTTTCCGCCGCTTTGCGAATAGAGGTTTATGAAAAACAGAATTGCCGGATTCGATGGTTTGCGCGCGATCGCTGTGCTGATGGTGTTTCTGCAGCATCGACTCTTCGGCGACATCGGCGAAATCGGGCATCTCGGCGTGTGGATCTTCTTTGTGCTGAGCGGCTTTCTGATCATCGGCATCCTGTCGTCGCGGCGCGCGCGCATCGAAGAGGGCGACAGCTGTTTCCGCACCGAACTCGGGCGCTTTCTGTTTCGTCGCACGGTGCGCATCTTTCCGATCTATTACCTGATGCTCGTCGTGATGTGCGTGCTGATGGCATTCGGCCTCGCGAATCCGGAACTGGCGAGCGGCATGCCGTTTCACTTCGCGTATCTGTCCAACTTCTGGATCGGCTCGGTGCTGCGTTACTGGCCGGGCCGCTATTCGCACTTGTGGAGCCTCGCGATCGAGGAGCAGTTCTATCTCGTCGTTGCGCCGTTTTTGCTGCTGCTCGCGACGCGGCGACATCGAGCGGCATGTTGGGCGATCGTGGCGCTCGGCCTTGCCGCGCTGTTCGCGATGCGCGCCGCGCATTGGGATGAGATCACGATCTATACGCACCCGTTGAGCAATGTCTGGTTGCTCGCGTTGGGCGGCATCGGTGGTCTGGTGATCGAGGACGATCGCGGCCGCGTGCGTGCCTGGCTCGGTCATGGCCTGACGCTGTTCGCGCTGAGTCTGGTCGTGATCGGTTTGTGCGCGGCCGAGCCGAAGTGGAACATGCTCGACGATCCCTTGCTGTTTACCGCGATCAGCGCAACGTACGGGATCGGTATCGCGGCGCTGGTGGCTTCGATCGCGTGTTGCCGCAATGCTGCCGTGATGGGTCTGTTACAGACGCGTTGGCTCGCCGGTCTTGGGCGTATCAGTTACGGCTTCTATCTGTATCACAACCTGATCCCCGATCTGACGCGTAACCGTCACGCCGAGGCGTTGTTTGGTGGCACCGTGCCGATGTGGGCACATATGCTTGGCATCGTCGCGTCGTTTGCGATTTCGCTTGGCATTGCGGTGCTGTCGTGGCGGTTGATCGAGGCGCCGATTTTGCGAGTGAAGACGCGCGGCGAATCGGTATTGAAAGCGGCGGAGAACGTCGCTTCCGACGTAGCCTGAAAGATCGAACCAGGTCGATGCGCGCGGCGCTTTCCCGCGATGCCGACCGACCCGGGATCGTCGGACTTCGCATAGCGCATCATCAGGCCCGTCAAGCCGCCGCAGGCTCGTGCACGATCTTCAGCGTGCTCTTGTGCTCGGCGATGAACCGATAAACGGTGTCCCCAGGTACGGTCTCGTGCTCGAGCAACTGGTCCGAAATGTCGCGCAGTACCGGCTCGTACGCGTGCAGTAGCCCGTAGCAAAGTTCGTTGAGCTCCTTGAGCAGCACGTTCGCATGCCCGATTGCGCTCTTCATTTGCAGGCCCGCATACTGCGACGGCAGCGCCGCGAGACTGAACAGATCGCCGTCGCTGTTGAAGCCGAACTTCGACACCATGTCGAGGCTGATACGCGAGGCCTCCTGCAAGTCCGACGCGGCGCCGCTCGATGCTTCGGAGAACATCAGAATCTCCGCGTTGCGTCCGCCGAGCAGCACCTGGATCTCGTTGCGGATTTCCGTTTCGCGGTACAGGTGCTTGTCCTGCGCCTTCGTGATCAGCGCGACGCCAAGCGCGCCGCCACGCGGCAGAATCGTCACTTCCTCGAGCACGCCGGTGCCAAGCAGCGCCGCGACCAGACCATGACCCGCCTCATGCACCGCGATGCGCCTGCGCTCCTCCTCGGTGAGCGCGCGCTCGGCGCCGCTCACGTCGCCGATGCGCGCGATCTTGATCGCTTCCATGAAGTGCTTCGCGGCGATTTCGTTATCGCCCGCCTTGCGCGCGATCAGCCCCGCCTGATTCACGACCATCGCGACGGTGGCCGGCGACAGTCCAGTCGTCAAACGCGCGAGCTGGTCGTAGTCGATATCCGCCGCTTTCGACTTCAGCCGCTGCGCGTAGAAACGGAAAATCTTGGCGCGGTCTTCGCGATCCGGCAGACGCACCTGCACCGTGCGATCGAAACGGCCGGGACGGCGCAATGCTTCGTCGAGATTGTCGGGATGGTTGGTCGCGGCCACGACGATCACGCCCTCGTTCGACTCGAAGCCGTCCATCTCCGCGAGCAGCTGGTTGATGATCCGGTTGCTTTCGGCTTCGACCGGACCACCGCCGGTGTCGGTTCGTTTCGCGAGACCGTCCGCTTCGTCGATGAAGATGACCGTCGGCGCGTTCTTGCGCGCGAGTTCGAACAGGTGCCGCACCTTCTGGATACCGACACCGTAGTACTTCGCGCTGAAATAGCTGCCCGTGATCGAAATGAAGTTCGCGCCGCATTCGCCGGCCAGCGCCTGAGCGAGCCGCGTCTTGCCGACGCCGGGCGCGCCGACCATCAGGATGCCGCACGGCGCGCGCACGCCCAGCGACGAGAACTGCTTCGGATCGGACAGGTAACCGCGAATGTCGGCGAGCGCGGCCTTCGCTTCGTTCGCGCCGATCACGTCGTCGAAACGCAGCGTCGGTGTTTCGCTGAGCAGCTTCGCGCCGCCCTTCATCTCGCGTCGCATGAACCACGCCATGCCGCCGATCAGCGCGAGCGGCAGCAGCACGCTCAGCGCGTCGCGGAACTGGTCGAACAGTTGGGTCCAGCGTGCGCCGTCGCTGTGGATGTCGACGTCGGGCAGCCACACGAGCTGATACGCGGCGGCGTCGGAGCGCTCGCCCAGCAGCAGCGCGTGCGAGAAGGTTGCGTTGTGATCGGTGACGAAGTACTTCGAGCCGTCACGCAGCGACACCAGAATCGCGTTGGGACTCACGCCGATCGCCGCGACGTTGGCGTCGTGAATGTCGCGCAGCATCGTGGACGCATCCTTCTCCGCATGCGTCCACGCGGATGCATCGTGACGCATCTGGCTCGCGATGCCGCTCAGCGCCGGCGCCTGCGGCTCGGCGCGATGCTGGATATACCAGACGCCCCAACCGACCAACACCGCGATCAGCACCGCCATAGCCGCCACCGCAATTTTGCGTGCGCGCTTTTTCCCAAGCGAATTATTTCCCGGCTTCATGAGTCATTTCCAAAATGCGGACTTGAACAAGCCCTTACTTAATCAAGCTGTCTGTCAAACTTACCTGTCGAAATCGGAAGACGGAGTCTGCGGAAAATCGGCTGGAGGCGAAGCGCCACACGGCGAGGCTCGAAGGACAATTCAGAAGGACGACGGTCTTTGCGTCCCGGTGAGCCGCGTTAGCCGAAGGCAGTATGCCGGCGGTACGCTTCCGTCAAAGTCGCGGAAAAGGCCTATTTGTACCGTCTATCCGGCCATCGACACGCCGGGAGGGGACGCGGGAAGCGAGCGTAGGGCGTCGCCGCCTGGGCTCCGGCGCACAGTTTATCAGCGTAAAAAGCGGTGCGTGTTTTTAAATGTCTATATCTAACCGCACCCCAATTAAAATCAGTCAGAATTACTGACAAAGGCGCAATTTAGACAGCCCTAAATTATCTGAAAAATAGGCCACGATTAAGTCAGGATTTTGGAATCGGCTGGCAATACCGGCGGATGAGCGACGGGTCTCTGTGGACCCGTTCGCGTCATCGCCACTTTTCTCTCAGGTTCTGCTTTTTGGTGCCGGCGCCGAGCGGCATCGACGGTTCTTTCCTACGCTGCACTTCTTTCGGTCTTCGCGGACGACCCCGACATCTCAGGCCGCCGTGCGCCGCTGGCCCGAGCCTGAAAGCGCAACATGTCGCGCAGCTTCGCGATGCGCGTGCGCTGATTCTGGATCAGATGATGCGTGTCCTCGAGCGCGCGAATACGCCGCTCCCAATAGACGTGGTCGAGTTCACCGGATTGCGCGGCGCCCTTGCGCGTCACGAAGCCAAGCACACTCTCGAGATGCTGCAAGTGGCCATCCGCGAATCTGGCCGGAAGCCGCCCGCCGCGTTGCGCGGCTGCTTGCCCGTTGGTGAGGCTCATCTTCGCTCCCCCGTGTCCTGCCTGTTGGCCTGATGATTTCGCCGCATCGATCGCTAAAGTCGAAAGCGATCTGCAATCTGACCGTTTGACCATAGCGCAGTTTTTGGATGCGGCTTGACCGTGCGTCTCAAAATAGGGCGCGGGCGTGAGAAATGCCGACTGGTATGGCCCGTCTTTGCGTGCTGAAACAGCTCGTCGCGCGGGATTGCCGCACTCGCATCGCGGCGACCAGGCGTGATGCCGGGCCCAAGGTAGACACCACTCATCACCGATTTTTCGTTCTGCTGCCCGTTCTGACTCAGCGTGATGCCGTCGATCGCGCCGCTTGCATTCGTGCGCAACGCTTCGAGCCGACAACAGGCAACACATGGCGCCCGCCATCGGGCACGATGCATAGGGGCACCCATTTCAGGAGATTCGACCATGCAGCGGGCTGAAACCCCTTCGTTCGCGGCGTCGCTCGACGCGGGTCTGAGCGGCGCGACGCGCGTGTATTTCATCGTCGGCGATCCGATTGCCCAGGTGCGCTCGCCGTCCGGCGTGACCGCCGCGTTGCGTTCGGCCGGCCGCGATGCGCTGGTGGTGCCCGCGCACGTCGCGCCAGCCGATCTGCCGGCTTTTTTCGCAGGCATCGCGCCGATGCGCAACGTCGACGGCGTGATCATCACGGTGCCGCACAAATTCAGCGCGGCGAGCTATTGCGCGACGCTCGCCGAAGAAGCCGCGTTCCTTGGCGCGGTCAACACGCTGCGCCGCAACGCCGATGGCGGCTGGCATGGCGGCATGTTCGACGGCACCGGCTTCGTTGCGGCGCTCGTCGCGGCGGGCTGCGAACTACAGGGCAAGCGCGCGCTGCTGGTCGGCGCGGGCGGCGCGGGCTCGGCGATCGGCCATGCGCTGATTCAGCGCGGCGTCGGCTCGCTCGACGTGCGCGACAACGACGTCGAACGCACCGGCTCGCTGACCGCACGGCTCAATGCGCTCGGTCGAGGCAAGGCGCGCGGTGCGGCGGCCGACCTCGACCCGAGTCCGTATGACGTGCTCGTCAACGCGTCGCCGCTCGGCATGCACGCGGGCGATTCGTTGCCGATCGACGTCGCGCGCTTGCCGGCCACGACTTTTGTCGGCGATGTCGTAACGAAACCGCCACTTACGCCGCTGATCGAAGCGGCACGCGCGCGCGGTTGCCCGACCGTGACGGGCACGCAGATGTTCGAACGCGTGTGTGATCGGATGGTGGAGTTCTTGCTGGAGACGCCGACGTCTACGTAACGGCGCGAAGGAACCAGGCGCGCGCTGCTACACTGGCGCGAAATTGCCGTGCCGAAGATCCCGCACGGCATGCACGAGGCGTGGCGCAATCCTGCGCCGCGTTCACATCGCCCTCTGCGCGCCAACCCATGCTTCGATTCGACAACCTCAGCAAGCGCTATAGCGACCGCGTCCTGTTCGAAGGGCTGCACTTCGACGCGACGTCCGGCTGCGTCGCGTTGAACGATGAATCCGGCAGCGGCAAATCGACGTTGCTCGCCATCCTCGCCGGGGCGCTCGAACCCGACACCGGCGACGTATGGCTCGGCGGTCATTCGCTGCGCGCCGCGCCGCATGCCGCGCAAGCGCTGCTCACGTATGTGCCGGAAGACAGCATGAGCTGGCCCGATCAGACCGGCCGCGATTATCTGCGGCAGGTCGCGGCGGCGGGGCACACCGCGCTGACCGACGACGTGCTCGCGCTCGCCGAACGCTTCGGCCTCGCGCCGCATCTGGACAAACGTTTCGAGCAGATGTCGTATGGCAGCCGCAAAAAGGTGTTTCTGACGGCGGCCGCGCTCGGCGAAACCCGCGTGCTGATCGCCGACGAACCGGCCGGCGGACTCGACGCGTCAGCGCGCGCGGTGCTCGCCGAGCTGTTCAGAACGCTCGGCACGACGCGCACGGTGTTTTTCACGAGTTACGACGAAGGGTTCACGCAGGCCTGTGAGGCGTCGAGTGTCTGTTTCGCGGACCTCGCGAGGGGCATTTGAGCTAGGGCCTGTTCACGCTAATAACGGGCTTGCGCTGGCCGCCAGAAGGGCCGGGCGCGAGCGTTGAATCCTCAGATCGCCACACAAATCTTGCCGAAGTGCGCACCCGATGCCTCGTGCCGGAACGCGTCGGCGAGCTTGTCCAGCGCGAACGTGCTGTCGATCACCGGCTTGATGCCCGTGGTCTCCAGCGCGCGCACCATGTCGATCTGATCCTGCCGGCTGCCGACGATCAGCCCTTGCAGACGCTGTTGCCGCGCCATCAGATGCGCGGTCGGCACCTGACCCGCGCGGCCGGTCAGCACGCCGATCAGCGCGATGTGCCCGCCGATGCGGCATGCGGTGATCGACTGCGGCAGCGTGCCGGGACCACCCACCTCGATCACGTGATCGACGCCGCGCCCGTTGGTGATGTGACGCACTTCTTTGCCCCACTCGGGATTGTCGCGATAGTTGATCGTATGGTCGGCACCCAGTTCGCGCAGCTTCGCGAGCTTCGCATTCGACGACGACGTCGCGATCACCGACGCCCCCATCGCCCTCGCCATCTGCAAGCCGAAGATCGACACGCCGCCGGTGCCGAGCACGAGCACGCTGCTGCCTGCCTTCATCTGACCATCGACGACCAGCGCGCGCCACGCGGTCAGCCCCGCCGTGGTCAGCGTCGCCGCTTCGGCGTGGCTGTAGCCGGCCGGCGCGTGCGTGAAGTAGTGGCTCGGCAGCACGACGACTTCGCGCGCGTAGCCGTCGACGCCGTCGCCGGGGGTGGTCGAAAAATCGCCGATCGCGGGCGAACCGTTTTCCCAGTGTGGGAAGAAGCAGGACACGACGTGATCGCCGGCCTTGAATTCGCGTACGCCTGCGCCGACCGCTTCGACGACGCCCGCGCCATCGGCCATCGGGATGCGGCCCGCTTCGGCTGGCAGATTGCCGCAGACGACGCCGTAGTCGTGGTAGTTCAACGAACTAGCGCGAATCCGCACGCGAATCTGCCCGGCCTCGGGCTGACCGGGATCGGCGAGATCGACGACCTGCAGGCTATCGACTGTGGCGGGCGAACCGATTCTGACTGCTTTCATGTTTTCGATCCTTGGTGAGTGGTGCGCTGCCGTGAGCAGCTCGATGTCCACGCGCGATGCGCGTCGGATGTGCATGCGCCATGCCCGCGCGAATGCGAACCGGCATGCAGGCGCCGCGCGAGACCGCATTATTTGACGGTCTGAATGACTTCGAAGCCTTCGAATTCCGGGTGGCCGAGATACAGCACGCGGTTTTCGTTACCGGCACTGCGATGCGCGGCACGAAACGCGTCGGACTTCGTCCATGTCTCGAACGATGCATGGTCGCGCCAGATCGTATGGCTCGAATAGAGCACGTGATCGTCCTTGCGCGGTCCCTTCAGCAAATGAAATTCGACGAAGCCCGGCACCTCTTTCAGATGGGTGTCGCGGGTGGTCCACAGATGTTCGAAGGCGTCCTCGGAGCCGGGCGCCACCTTGAAGCGGTTCATCGCGATGTACATGCTGTCAGCCTCGTTGAGTGAGTGATGCTGCCAATGATGCTGGCTTGGTCATCCAGTCGCGTTTCATTATAGGCGTGCGTTGCTTTGCCTTCGCTTGACCTTACCACGGTAGGAAGCTCCACGATGTCCGACGTGACCGTTAGAATCGCGCGGATCACGTCGCCACTCTCTTCAACAACGGAAAACCAATATGAAAAACCTTCGCGCGTTGCGCGTTCTCTGTGTGTTCGGCGGTTTGGCATTCGCGGCAGCGGCTCTGCCCGCTCACGCGCAACATCAGGGCATGCCCGGCATGGACATGCCGGATTCGGCGCATACCGGCTCGGGCGCATCGACGCAAGCCTTCAAGGCCGCCGACGAGCGCATGATGCATGAGATGAGCGCCCCCGAATACACCGGCGACGCCGACCGGGATTTCGTCGCGCACATGATCCCGCATCACCAGGGCGCGATCGAGATGGCGCAGGCGGAGTTGAAATACGGCAAGGACCCGGAGATCAAGCGGCTCGCGCGCAACATCATCAAGGCGCAGCATGACGAGATCGCGTTCATGCAGCGCTGGCAGGAAAAGCACGGCGGCAACTAACGCAGCGCGAGCATCACCAGCGTGGCTGCTTGCGCAACAGTGGCGTCATCGCGATCAGACCGATGATCGGCCCAGGCAGCAGCAGCCACGCGACGCGCACGTCGAGCGCGTGAAAAACGCTGGTCGACCACAGGATCGAGCATGCGGACAGGAAAAAGCCGAAGCTGTTCTGCAGCGTCAGCGCGCCGCCGATCTTGTCGGCGGGACAGGCCTTCACGGACAGCGCCGAAAACTGCGGCGAATCCGCGATCACGCTGATGCCCCACACGAGTAGCAGCGCCAGTTGCGCGGCGGTGCCGAACCCGGTGGTCAGCGGATAAATCGCGCACAGCGTGCCCGATATCGTCAGCGCGAGAGCGGCGGTGCGCGCGCTGCCGACCACCTGGCTGAGTCTGCCGCCGAACAGGCAGCCGAGCGCACCGATCGCGATGATCAGGAACGACCACAACGCGACGGTGCCCGGCGCCGCCGGCGCGCCGCTCGCGAACGCGCGCTGCACGAGCAGCGGCGTCAGCGTCCAGAACGCGTACAACTCCCACATGTGACCGAAATAGCCGAGCGCGGCCGAGCGAAACTCGCTGATGCGCACGACCTGCCCGACGCCCGCCGACAAACCGAAGCGTCGGCTGCCCGAGCGCCGCGCGTGCGGCCCTTCGCCGAGCACGAACACCAGCAGCGCGCCGATCACCGCGAGTCCCGACGAAGTGAGCACCACGGTTTGCCACGGCACGCTCGACAGCAACGCACGAATCGCATGCACCGACGCCGTGCCGAGCGTCAGCATCGCAACGAGCAACGCGAGCGTCTGCGCGGCGCGGCGCGGGTCCCACGTAACGAGCAGCTTCATGCCGAGCGGATAGATGCCGGCAAGCGCGACGCCCACGCCGAAGCGAAACACGAGCGCCCACGCGAGCCCGCTGCTGCACAGCGCGAACAGCGCATTCAAGGTCGCGCCAAGCACGCCGCAGACGGCGAACACCTTGCTCGCCGACACGCGATCCGCGAGTCCGGTGGTCGCCGACAGCAAAGTCCCGACGATAAAGCCAGCCTGCACCGCATTCGTCAGCCAGCCGATGCCAGACGCGCTCAGATGCCAGGCGATCTGCAGATCGCGCATCGCGCCGTTCGCGCTGAACCACAACGACGTACCGAGCAATTGCGCAATCGCGATCACGAGCACCGCGCGTCTCGCGCGCGCGATGTCGTGCGCCGCGTCGCCGGACTTCGTTGCGTCGGCGTCCAGCCTGTTCTGCATCGTGGCTCCTCTGCGTCGGGACTGAGTCGGCCGCTGGGGAGTGGTTATGGGAGCGCGGCCGAAGCGGCCATTGTAGACGACGCGAAGGTTTGCATCGGCCGCGTTGCGCAGTGCGTCGTCCGGTTCGACCGCGAGCACTGTATGCCCCCATCGCCGGGAGCGCGGCGGCCTGCTCTACGTAGCCTTCCGTGCCGCTGACGTTGGGCCGCCTCAGCCCTGTTGCGGCACCCTGACCCACCCCTCCATCAACACGCGCGCGCTGCGGCTCATGATCGCCTTCGTGACGCCCCACTCGCCGTCCTTCTGACTCGCCTGCGCGCCGACGCGCAACGTGCCCGACGGATGCCCGAAGCGCACCGACTCACGCTCGCCGCCGCCCGCCGCCTGATTGACGAGCGTGCCCGCGATCGCCGCCGCGGTGCCGATCGCGACCGCCGCCGTGCCCATCATCGCGTGATGCAGCTTGCCCATCGACATCGCGCGCACCAACAGGTCGACGTCGCCCGCGCGCACCGGCTTGCCGCTCGACGCCACGTAATCGACCGGCTTCGCGACGAATGCGACCTTCGGCGTGTGCTGCCGCGTCGCGATCTCGTCCAGATGTTTGATCAGCCCCATGCGCAGCGCGCCATGCGCGCGAATCGTCTCGAACATCGCGAGCGCCTTCGCGTCGCTGTTGATCGCGTCCTGCAACTCGGTGCCCTTGTAGCCGATCGCCTCGGCGTCGACGAAGATCGTCGGGATGCCCGCGTTGATCATCGTCGCCTTCAACGTGCCGACGCCCGGCACCTCCAGGTCGTCGACGAGGTTGCCGGTCGGGAACATCGCGCCGCCCGCGCCTTCTTCGTCGGCGGCCGGGTCCATGAATTCGAGCGGCACTTCGGCGGCCGGAAAGGTCACGCCGTCGAGTTCGAAGTCGCCGGTTTCCTGCACCGCGCCATCGCTCATCGGCACGTGCGCGATGATCGTCTTGCCGATATTGGCCTGCCAGATGCGCACGATCGCGACGCCGTCACGCGGCACGCGGCCCGCATCGACGAGGCCCGCGCTGATCGCGAACGGTCCCACCGCGGCCGACAGGTTGCCGCAATTGCCGCTCCAGTCAACGAACGCCTTGTCGATCGACACCTGCCCGAACAGATAGTCGATGTCGTGATCTGGCCGGCCGCTGCGCGAAACGATCACGGTCTTGCTGGTGCTCGACGTCGCGCCGCCCATGCCGTCGATCTGCTTGCCGTACGGATCGGGACTGCCGATCACGCGCATCAGCAGCGCGTCGCGCGCGGCGCCCGGTCGCTGCGCGGCCTCGGGCAGATCCTGCAGACGGAAAAACACGCCCTTGCTGGTGCCGCCGCGCATATAGGTGGCCGGAATCTTGATCTGGGGAAGGTGGGCCATGAAGGTGTCCTGAGGTGACATGTTCTTTGATGAAGGGCGATGCGGCTCGTCAAGCCGCATCGCCCTGGTCTGTTGCGACGTTCACTGCAAACGCGCGTCTACCCGTCAAGCCGCCGCTCTGGTCGACTCGAGAAAGTCCTGCGCGAAACGCTGCAGCACGCCACCGGCTTCGTAGATCGACAGCTCTTCGGCCGTATCGAGCCGGCACGTCACCGGCACTTCGACGCGCTCGCCGTTGCGGCGATGAATCACCAGCGTCAGATCGGCGCGCGGCTTGCGCTCGCCGATCACATCGAACGTCTCCGTGCCGTCGATGCCGAGCGTCAGGCGATTCACGCCCGGCTTGAATTCGAGCGGCAACACGCCCATGCCGACGAGGTTCGTGCGGTGAATCCGCTCGAAGCCTTCCGCGACGATCGCTTCGGTGCCGGCCAGCCGCACGCCCTTCGCGGCCCAGTCGCGCGACGACCCCTGGCCATAGTCGGCGCCCGCGATCACGATCAGCGGCTGCTTGCGCTCCATATACGTTTCGATCGCTTCCCACATGCGCGTGACCTTGCCCTCGGGCTCGATGCGCGCGAGCGAACCGGCCTTCACCTGGCCATTCTCCAGCACCATCTCGTTCTTCAGCGTCGGGTTCGCGAAGGTCGCGCGCTGCGCGGTCAAGTGATCGCCGCGGTGCGTCGCGTACGAATTGAAGTCCTCTTCGGGCAGGCCCATTTTCGTCAGGTATTCGCCGGCCGCGCTGTCGGGCAGAATCGCGTTCGACGGCGACAGGTGGTCCGTCGTGATGTTGTCGCCGAGCACGGCCAACGCGCGCATACCCTTCAGCGTTCGCTCGCCGGCGAGCGCGCCTTCCCAGTACGGCGGACGGCGAATATAGGTGCTTTCTTCGCGCCAGTCGTACAGCGGGTCGGCCTTCGCGCCGGTGTCGGGGGAGACCGCGAACATCGGTTCATACACTTTGCGGAATTGCTCGGGTTTCACGCTCGCGGCGACGATCGCATCGATCTCCGCATCCGACGGCCACAGATCTTTCAGCGTGACCGCATGACCGTCCGCATCGACGCCGAGCACGTCCTTCTCGATGTCGAAGCGGATCGTGCCCGCGATCGCATAGGCGACGACCAGCGGCGGCGACGCGAGAAATGCCTGCTTCGCGTAGGGGTGGATCCGGCCGTCGAAGTTGCGGTTGCCCGACAGCACGGCGGTCGCATACAGATCGCGCTCGATCACTTCCTTCTGGATCACCGGGTCCAACGCGCCGGACATGCCGTTGCACGACGTGCACGCATACGCGACCACGCCGAAGCCGAGCTGTTCGAGTTCAGGCAAGAGCCCTGCCTCTTCCAGATACAGCGTGACCGCCTTCGAGCCCGGTGCGAGCGAGCTCTTGACCCACGGCTTGCGCACGAGTCCACGCCGGTTCGCGTTGCGTGCGACCAGGCCCGCCGCGATCATGTTGCGCGGATTGTTCGTGTTGGTGCAGCTCGTGATCGCGGCGATGATCACCGCGCCGTCCGGCATCAGACCGGGCTCGTTCTCGACCTTACCGCTGACGCCGCGCGCGGCCAGCTCCGACACCGGCAAGCGGCGATGCGGATTCGACGGCCCCGCGAGCGTGCGCACCACGCTCGACAGATCGAACTTGAGCACGCGCTCGTATTCGGCGTGCTTCAGCGTATCGGCCCACAAGCCGGTTTGCTTCGCATAGGTTTCCACGAGTTTGACGAGTTCGTCGTCGCGGCCGGTCAGCTTCAGATAGCGGATCGTCTGCTCGTCGATGTAGAACATCGCGGCGGTCGCGCCGAACTCGGGCGCCATGTTCGCGATCGTCGCGCGATCGCCCAAGGTCAAATTCGCCGCCCCCTCGCCGTAAAACTCGAGGTACGCGCCGACCACCTTCTCTTTGCGCAAGAATTCGGTCAACGACAGAACCACGTCGGTCGCGGTAATGCCCTCGCCCGGCTTGCCGCTCAGCTCCACGCCGACGATATCGGGCAGCCGCATGTACGACGCGCGGCCGAGCATCACGCTCTCCGCTTCGAGGCCGCCGACGCCGATCGCGATCACGCCGAGCGCATCGACCATCGGCGTATGCGAGTCGGTGCCGACCAGCGTGTCGGGAAACGCGACACCGTCCTTCACCTGCACGACCGGGCTCATGCGTTCGAGATTGATCTGATGCAGGATGCCGTTGCCCGGCGGAATCACGTCGACGTTGCGGAACGCGCGCTTGGTCCAGTTGATGAAATCGAAGCGGTCTTCGTTGCGGCGATCTTCGATCGCGCGATTCTTCGCGAACGCATCCGGATCGAAACCGCCGCACTCAACGGCCAGCGAGTGATCGACGACCAGTTGCGTCGGCACCACCGGATTCACGAGCGCCGGATCGCCGCCTTGCGCGGCGATCGCATCGCGCAGACCCGCCAGATCGACGAGAGCGGTCTGGCCGAGAATGTCGTGGCACACGACGCGCGCCGGGAACCACGGAAAATCGAGCTCGCGCTTGCGCTCGATGATCTGTTTCAGCGAAGCGGTCAGCGTCACCGGGTCGCAGCGGCGCACCAGGTTTTCGGCGAGCACGCGTGACGTGTACGGCAGCTTGTCGTAGGCGCCGGGCTCGATCTTGTCGACCGCGGCACGCGTATCGAAGAAGTCGAGCTCGGTGCCCGGAAGGCGTTTGCGGTTGGCAGTATTCATGACGTAGGGACAGGACGGTTATCGGCCGCCGGACGGTATGCCGGCGGCGTCGGGCGGCGCTTCGCTCGCGCGCCGGCCGGACAGTGCGGGTAGTTTAGCTCGCGGCCTCAGGTCAAACGCGCTTCGCCAGCGGCACGAACGGCAGATCGTCCGGACCGGTGTAATTCGCGCTCGGGCGGATGATCTTGTTGTCGACGCGCTGCTCGATGATGTGCGCGCTCCATCCTGCCGTACGCGAGATCACGAACAGCGGCGTGAACATCGCGGTCGGCACGCCCATCATGTGATACGACACCGCGCTGAACCAGTCGAGGTTCGGGAACATCTTCTTCGCGTCCCACATCACCGATTCGAGCCGTTCGGCGATCGAGAACAGCTTCGTGTTGCCCGCTTCCTTCGACAGCTTCTTCGCGACTTCCTTGATGATCTTGTTGCGCGGGTCCGAGATCGTGTAGACCGGATGGCCAAAGCCGATCACGACTTCCTTGTTCTCGACGCGGCGGCGGATGTCGGCTTCGGCTTCGTCAGGCGTCTGGTAGCGCGACTGGATTTCGAACGCGGCTTCATTGGCGCCGCCGTGTTTCGGGCCGCGCAGCGCGCCGATCGCGCCGGTGACCGCCGAGTACATGTCCGAGCCCGTGCCCGCGATCACGCGGCCGGTGAACGTCGACGCGTTGAACTCGTGCTCCGCGTACAGGTTCAGCGACACGTGCATCGCATCGACCCACGCCTTCGACGGCTCGACGCCATGCAGCAGATGCAGGAAATGCCCGCCGATCGAATCGTCGTCGGTTTCGACCTCGATGCGCTTGCCGTTGTGCGAGTAGTGATACCAGTACAGCAGCATCGAGCCGAGCGAGGCCATCAGTTTGTCGGCGATATCGCGCGCGCCGGGCAGGTTGTGATCGTCTTTCTCGGGCAGCACGGTGCCGAGCACCGACACGCCGGTGCGCATCACGTCCATCGGATGCGCGGCGGCCGGAATCCATTCGAGCGCGGCCTTCACGTTGGCGGGCAGGCCGCGCATCGACTTCAGCTTCGTCTTGTACGCGGTCAGTTCGGCCTGGGTCGGTAGCTTGCCGTGGACCAGCAGATAAGCGATCTCCTCGAATTCGCACGCCTCGGCGATGTCGAGAATGTCATAGCCGCGATAGTGCAGATCGTTGCCGGTCTTGCCGACCGTGCACAGCGCGGTGTTGCCCGCGGTCACGCCCGACAGCGCGACGGATTTTTTCGGTTTGAAAGCGCCCGCGTTCGGCGTGCTGTTGTCTGCTTCGCTCATCGATTGTCTCCAGAAAGGGTTGGAATTTGGCCATTGCTTCGACTGGGCTGCCTTGTACGCAAAGAACGGGCCAGCCCGCTCACCGCCAGCTAAGTGCCTGATTTGGCGGGAGTCCGGCGAAGCGATGACCCGACCCGTCCGACGCTCGATTTCATTAATGAAACTCCGGATTTCAAATCGGCAACGAATGCTCGCATAATGGAGGTCCCGAACCATCCCGTTGCGAGCCGTCCGCCTTGAGCACGCCTCTTTATGAACCGCCGGAGCGCCCGCGCGTCTGGGCGCTCAGCATTAGCCGCCTGCGCGATCTGTTCTTCGACATCGCCGGCGAATACGTGGAACGCGCGGATGTTCGCATCGTGTCGCACGCCTTCGAAGACGCGGTGCGCGAAATCGAGGCCGCGGGCGCCGCGCGGCCCGACGTCGTGCTCGCGGGCGGCTCGAACGGCGCGTATCTGAAGACCCGCGTGTCGGTGCCGGTCGTGCGGATCAGTCCGACCGGCTACGACGTCATGCATGCGCTCGCGCGCGCGCGGCGCGAAGGCGCGCGTGTCGCGCTAGTCACGCACGGCGACACGCCCGACGAAGTGCGGCGGTTCGCCGCCGCGTACGCGCTCGATGTCACGTTCGCGTCGTACCAGTCGGCGCAGGACGCGGAGAGCGTCGTGCTCGATCTCAGCGATCGTGGCATCGACGTCGTGGTCGGCCCAGGCATGGTCACCGACCTCGCCGCGAATGCCGGCATGGGCGCGGTGTTTCTGTACTCGCGCGCGTCGGTGCGGGCCGGTTTCGACACCGCGCTCGAAGTCGCGCAGGCGACGCGCCGCGAAACCGTGCGACGTCAGCGGCTCGACACGCTGCTGCAGCACCTGCGCGACGGCGTGGTCGCGCTCGATGCGCAAGGCCGCGTCGAACTGATGAACCAGCGGCTCGCGGGCGTGCTCGGTATCGATGCGGCAAAGGCCGTCGGCCGCGCGCTGCTCGAACTCGCGCCCGACCTCGCCGGCAGTCTGCCGGACGCGGAGGGCGACAGCTTCTGCACGGTGCGCGGCGCCAGCTATGTCGTGCATCGCGGGCCGCTCGCAAGCAGCGGCGCGGCGCCGGGCACCGTGCTGACGTTTCAGGAATCGCGCGCGGTCGAACGGCTCGATCGGACGCTGCGCGCGCGTCAACGCGTGCAGCAGTTCACCGCGCGCTACCGGCTCGACGATATCGTCGGCGCGTCGGAATCGATCGAACGGGTGCGCGCGCTCGTCGTGCGTTATGCGAGGTCGGACGCGACCGTGCTGATTCTCGGCGAAAGCGGCACCGGCAAGGAAATGGTCGCGCAGAGCATGCATCAACTGAGCGCGCGACGCGACTTCGCGTTCGTCGCGATCAATTGCGGCGCGTTTCCGGAGGCGCTGCTCGAAAGCGAATTGTTCGGCTACGAGGAAGGCGCGTTCACCGGCGCGCGCAAGGGCGGCAAGGCGGGGCTGATCGAGGTCGCGCATCGCGGCACGCTGTTTCTCGACGAGATCGGCGAGATGCCGTTGCCGTTGCAGAGCCGCCTGTTGCGCGTGTTGCAGGAGCGCGAGGTGGTGCGGCTCGGGTCGACCGAGCCGATGCGCGTCGATATCCGCATCGTCGCGGCGACGCATCGCGCGCTGACCGACGCCGTCGCAGAGGGCAGTTTCCGTGCCGATCTGTACTACCGGCTCAACATCCTCAGCATCGCGCTACCGCCGCTGCGCGAGCGGCCGAACGACCTGCTGCCGCTCGCCGCCGAACTGTTGCGCCAGGCGGCCGCGCGCGAGCCGAGGCTGGCGGCGCGCGTGCCCGACGCGCAGACCGCCGCTCGGATGCTGGAGGGTTTGGGCGCGGCGTTGCGGCGCTATGCGTGGCCGGGCAATGTGCGCGAGTTGCAGAACGTGATCGAGCGGATCGCGGTTGAACTCGCCGATGGCAATGCGGACACGGATGCGAGTGCGGCGCTCGTCACGCGCGACATGCTGCGCGCGATCGCGCCGGAAGTCGTCGAGCCCATCGCGCGCGCGAAGCCGGCGGCGCTGACGCTGCGCGAGCGCAGCCGTCATGTCGAGGCCGATGAAATCCGCGCGGTGCTCGCGGTTCACGACGGTGATCGCGATGCGGCTTGCGCCGCGTTGGGCATCAGCAAGACGACGCTGTGGCGCAAGTTGAATGCGGGGCGGTAGAGAGGGTTACGGTTTCCCGGCGCGCGCAGGCTGTTGTCATAGAGCGACCTTAGCATGTCCACGTCGGCCGGTTGTTGCGCGCGCTCCGCGCTGGTCGGCTTCGTCTCGGGCGTGCCGGTCATTCACGACCTGGACACGCCCGGTTGCCGCAGCGAGACCAACGCAGCCGGAGCAGTCGTGGCGGCGGTACTCGCAAGGACGGGCTGGCAGCGGGCAGACGTGATCGTCTATCGCGACAGCACTGGGCAGTTCGACGGGCTGCTGGTGGACGACGACGACAGCTTTGCCGGCTTTCTCCCACTCGGCGGCGCACGTTCGCTAGCGGAAGCGCTCGCGCGACTTCCTGAAGCGCTCGCGGCCCTGCGCGCGCCGGACGCGCAACAGTAGGTTTGATAACTCCCGAATGCCCGTTGCACGCACAGCGCATAAGTGCGCGGGCGGCGGGCTACGTCTGTGAAGGCTTGTCGATCGGCTCTTGCGTCACCGACATGTACTGCTTGATGTCAGGCTGACCAAGCGCAATCACGTTGAGTATTGCGACGCCGAGCCTCCGCGCAAATTCGTCGTCGAGTTTGAAATCGTACTCATCGAGAAGGATCGGCATTTCGATTTTCCCGGCCAGCAACGGGGCAAGCCTGGTGGGGTCAACGGTTTGCACCGTGAGCCGTTGACGGTCCTCTGTATAGGTTAGAACCACGGAATACGGCGGATGAGTAGCCATCAATATCCTCTGCACTGTTGATAGTTCTGGAATGCCTGCGTTTTGCATAGCACGATGCCGCGTGTACCGCGCATTGGGCCAGCCAGTGCGTTGCACAGGTCTAGGTCCCGTTCGTACTGCGCGAAGCATTCGGCCTCGTGAAAATCGCTCACTCCGCGCGCCGCAATGTCCTGCACGTCGTCACTCACGGCATCTGGCTGATAGTTGAACGCCTGAGCATTGCCGAGGTTCTACGGCGCGCGTGGGCTGTTGCCATAGAGCGACCTTGGCATGTCCGCGTCGGCCGGTTGTTGCGCGCGCGCGGGCGCTGTCCGGGACGCCTTTTCCCGCTGCTCCCGTATCGCCTGCACGCACTTGCGCATCTCGTCACGCTCAGGGACGAAGATCAGCCTACCGTCCTTCACTTCGTTGTACAGGGCTTTGGCAACCTCATCGTCTTTCATCCTGTACATATGAAAGCGGTTGTCACTCCGGCCAAGCATATCGCGTAACTCGTATGACTGGTGCGACAGCAGCACGGATGGGCTATGTTGCAGCCACGCTGCGCGCGCCTCCTCCATGCCCTGCACAATGTCATCGTGTGCTTCGCGGGCTGTGCTCGCCGGCAATGCAAAATGGAACCACCGATCCACGTCAAACAACCAGGGAGACCTGATGTGAAGGTTGAACGATCTGTAAAGGCTGACCGAGAAGAGATGTCCGTGCCGCCTTTCACGGACCTCATGGTAAGAACCCAGGGAAAGTGAAGTCATCGTGCCTCACAGTCAATAAAGGAGGCCCGATTGTGCATCAAGGTACCATCCCAAAAAACCCCTGGTTAAGCCTTGCAGGAGGGGCACGCCGCGCCTGGCACGGCATGAACGAATGCACCACGAATAAGATAACCGCCACCACATCCCCAACCCAATTCTTCAAAGGAGAAGCCCAGCATGTCGAACAAATACCGGATTGCCGTCATCCCCGGCGACGGCATCGGCGTCGAGGTAATGCCCGAAGCGCTGCGCGTACTCGAGGTCGCGACGCAACGCTTCGGCATCGAGCTCGAATATCGGCACATCGAATGGGCAAGCTGCGACTACTACGCGAAGCACGGCAAGATGATGCCGGACGACTGGAAAGCGCAACTGCAATCGGCCGATGCGATCCTGTTCGGCGCGGTCGGCTGGCCCGACACCGTGCCCGATCACATCTCGCTGTGGGGGTCGCTGCTGAAGTTTCGCCGCGAGTTCGACCAGTATGTGAATCTGCGGCCCGCACGGCTCTTTGCGGGTGTTCCCTCGCCGCTCGCGGGACGCAAGGCCGGCGACATCGACTTCTGGATCGTGCGCGAGAACACCGAGGGCGAGTATTCGTCAGTGGGCGGCGTGATGTTCGAAGGCACCGAGCGCGAGTTCGTGCTGCAGGAGTCGGTGTTTACGCGGCACGGCAGCGAGCGCGTGCTGAAGTTCGCGTTCGATCTCGCGCAGCGCCGCGCGCGCAAGAAAATCACCGTCGCAACGAAGAGCAACGGCATCGCGATCAGCATGCCGTGGTGGGACAAATGCGCGGCCGGCATCGCCGCGCAGTATCCGGACGTCACGTGGGACAAGCAGCACATCGACATCCTGTGCGCGCGTTTCGTGCTGAACCCGGACCGTTTCGACGTGGTCGTGGCGACCAATCTGTTCGGCGACATCCTGTCCGATCTCGGCCCCGCGTGCACGGGCACGATCGGCCTCGCGCCGTCGGGCAACCTGAATCCGGACCGCAAGTTTCCGTCGCTGTTCGAGCCGGTGCACGGCTCGGCACCCGATATCGCCGGCAAGCACATCGCGAATCCGATCGCGATGATCTGGTCGGCCGCGATGATGCTCGACTTCCTCGGTCATTCGAGCGGCAAGGAGCGCGAAGCGCACGACGCGATCCTGAAGGCGATCGAGGCGACGCTGATCGAGGGTCCGCACACCGGCGACCTTGGCGGCAAAGCAAGCACGAGCGAAGTCGGCGAGGCGATCGCGGCAAAACTCGCCTGATATGAACGATGCGCCAGGCCCATCAAAGCGCGCTGCGAATGGCTGGCCGCCGATCGTTCGACATGAAGGGATGACGGCGCAACGCCGGATGCGCCGTTATCGACAGTTGCGCCGCTCGTAGAGCGACCATTCGCCCTCGTGCGTCACCAGGGCGACATCGCATTCGCTATTGGCGAAGAAATCTTTCGGCAACGGCCCCTCCTTGCGAACGAAGAAATAGCGGTACAGACGGCCATTGTCCTTATTCCATTCGAAACCCGCTGGATCGTGTTCGAGCGTCAGCGGGGCCATGGGCATCATGCCCGGCCTGAAGCGCGCGATCTGCGGCACGTAAGTCGCGAAGTTCGGATCGACGAAACCGTGCTTCTCCGCCTGATACCACAGCGACTGGTGCTCGTACGCGGCCGGGCTCCTGTACGCGGGACTCGCGCGATCGAATATCAGACTTAGCGCGCGTTGATCCGGTTCGGTCCGCGACAGCAGCACGTCCAGCGGCGCGTTCTCGACGGCGAAACGATGCAGACGAACCGTCTGGTCCGCAAAAAAGATCCAGCATCCGGCGATGATCAACGCTTGTACGGCGACGCCGGGCAGCGCACCCCGGTTCGAACCGGACGACGCACGGCGAGCGCCGTTCGCCGACGTTTGCGGCGCGCAGAACATCAACGCATACGCGGGCAACAGAAACAGCGCGAAACGGTGATACAGGTACGCAGTCTTCAGCGCCGTGCCGGGTACGACGAACCACACGAACGCCACGGCGAGCATCGGCACGATGACCGAGCGATCGGGATTGATCCTGTTGCGCCACAGCCACGGCGCGGCGAACATCAGCGCGACGAGCGGCAAATACACGGCCGCGCTTTTGTTCATGCCCCACACGTAGACGGGCAGCGAGAGCACCCGCTGCAAGTCGAAGCCCCATTTGAATACGTCTACGCCGGGCACCGTCTGCCCGAGCAGCGGATCGGTCGCGCGGCTCCACAACATATACGCGATGCACAGCACACCGAGCGGCACGAACGGCGCGAGCGCGAGGATCTTGCGGACGAACGTCTTCTGTTTGAACAGCACGAAGCCGACGCCTACCGCCATCGCAAGCAGAAACACGAGCCCGTGACAGAAGAACAGCGCCGTGCCCGCAACGAACATCCATACCCCCTTCCTGACGGAAGTCGCCTTCGCATAGTCGTGCGAGAGCCACATGAACAGAATGCCCAACGGGGTCGCGACCAGAAACGTATAGAAGCCCCACATGAAGGCGAAGCCGAAAAATCCCGGCGCGAACAGCCAGTCGATCCGTGGATCGCCGCCCAGATACCTGCGAAAGCCCACGCATGACGCCACGAACGCGAAATACGCGAGCATCAGCACGCAATTGAGCGCGGCGCCGATCGGCATCAGATACGTGAGCGGCAGCGCGAGGCCGTAGCCGACGAGATACGGCGTCAGCAGATTGAGCTGCACGAGGTTTTGCCACGGCGACGTATGCTCGAGCAGATCGCGCAGCAACATCACCTGTCCCGCGTGTTGCGGCAGGTCCACCAGGGGCGGACGCGGCGCGATCCAGAACAACGCTCCGCCATACAGCACGGTGACGATGAAAAGCACGCGCGGAAGAATGGTGGCGAGCCGGCCGGAGCGCGAAAACAGCGCGTCTGCGGACACCGCGTCGGCGCCCGGGGTCGCCGGCGCCGAACGATCGACGGGAGAATTCATAACGTTTGCTCAATGATGAAACGAGGACGCTGCTTGGTTTCGGCGTACGTCTTCGAGATGTAGCCGCCGATCACACCGAGGAAGAGCAACTGGATACCGCCGAGAAAGTACATCGGGATTACCGTCGAAGCCCAGCCGGGCACCGTGAGGTTGGTAAAGATGCGCGCATAGGCGGCCCATGCGCCGAAGCACAGCGAGCCGATCGCCAGCAATGCGCCGAGGCGCGTACTCCATTGCAATGGAACGGCGGAGAACGACGTGATGCCGTCCAGCGCGAGGACGATCATTTTGCTGAGCGGGTATTTGCTCTCGCCCGCAAAGCGCGCGGCGCGCTCGTATTCGACGATCGCAGTCTTGAACCCGAGCAGCGGAATGATGCCGCGCAGGAAAAGATTGACCTCCTGAAACTGACGCAGCGCTTCCACGGTCTTGCGGCTCATCAGGCGAAAATCCGCGTGGCCCGGCAAGATATCGACGCCGAACGTCCGGAGCAACTTGTAGTAGTTGCGCGCGGTAAAGCGCTTGAAGAATGTGTCCGTCGTACGTTTGTGACGCACGCCGAAGACGATTTCCGCACCCGACTGATATTCCGCGAGCATGCGTGGAATGGCTTCGATATCGTCCTGAAGATCCGCATCGAGGCTCACGAGTACATCGCCTTGAGCCGTCATCAGACCGGCGAGCAGCGCATTCTGATGGCCGCGATTGCGCGAGAGTTTAATGCCGCCGCAGCGGGCATTCTGCGCGTGCAGCACTTCGATGATCGACCAGGTACGGTCGCGGGAACCATCGTCAATGAAAGTGATGCGGCTTTCGTTGCTCACCTCGCCGGCTTCGATCAATCGCTCCAGAAGTGCGAGCAGCCGCTTGCTTGTCTCGGTGATAACCTCTTCTTCGTTGTAGCACGGCACGACGAGATTCATCGTCGTCATAGGCAACTCCCCATTCTGAAGCTGGCTCGACCCAGAGTCAGGCACAGAGTCCGGCGTTTAACCTAGTTGGACATTAGTACGCATCGCCGACCACAGGCAAGCATAAGGACCTCTTTGTCCGAAATGTACTAAGGCTACGCTGAACAAGCCGCGAATTCGGCAGCGTGTCAGCAATTTGAACGTCGCCAAGTCATGAGGCCGAGCTTGAGCCATTGCTTTTCGAC
>NZ_JACHDM010000043.1:0-25270 GCF_014201065.1 Paraburkholderia sp. Cpub6 | reverse complement strand
TCGGTCCGCCAAACCCGCCGCGCCTGAACCACCACTACCCGGCACTGCTTCGTTTGCGTCGCTGCGTCTGCAGCAGAGAAACGAGATTATGGAGAGCGGTCAACAACACGTCAATACCCTTCTGCGAATTTATTTTGGGGACAGCATTTGGGGACAGCATGCGAGGATACGACTCCATATACAGGAAAACGACATGGAGCCCCCTTGCGCAAGGAGCAACTCGCCCCTATCTAGGTTAGGTCGCGCGCATGGCCACAGACTATGCACCTGCGCAGCCTCACGCAATGCCTGCGACAACAGCGACGATGATTTGATGTGCACCCACGAGCGCGAACCCCCAAGCTCGTATATAATGCGAGCCGCGCAAAATTTCGCATGTCCATCGGCCCGCTTCGAGCGGGCTCATCTTTTTTGCTCCCCAGAGCACAGCCCAACAACCGCGTTGAGTCACATCAGGTGATGCTGAGCCCTGCTCGAAACGCCTGACGGTAGCGTCTTGCGTCTCATAGCGAAGCCTCTAGAGGAAATTACGTGAACCCTTTTGATCGCGAAGATTCGCAACACGACACCGCCTTCACTGCCAAAGTTCCGTCCGGCCGTTCGGCCAAAGGCAAGGGCGCCGGCAAAGCGATTCCCGTGGCAGCCGAGCTGCTGCCGCAACAAGCCGAAGAACGCCAGCGCCTGATGCGCGCACTGATCCAGCTGGGTAAAGAGCAAGGCTACCTGACCCACGCGCAGATCAACGACCACCTGCCCGACAACTTCACCGCAACCGCCGCGATCGACAGCATCGTCAGCGCGTTCAGCGACATGGGCGTGCAGGTCTACGAGCAGGCCCCGGACGCGGAAACGCTCCTGCTCAACTCGAATTCCCCCGCCGTGGTGTCGGACGACCAGGCGGACGAGGAAACCGAAGTCGCGCTGTCGACCGTCGACTCCGAGTTCGGCCGCACCACCGACCCCGTGCGTATGTACATGCGCGAAATGGGCGCGACCGAACTGCTCACCCGCGCAGGCGAAATCGCGATTGCGAAGCGCATCGAAGACGGCCTGCACGAAATGGTGCAAGCGATCGCCGCGTGCCCGCTCGCGATCTCCGCGATCCTCGCGAGCGCGCAGCAGGTTGTCGACGGCGAGTTGCGCATCGACGAACTCGTCGACGGCCTGAATGAAGAGACGGCCGCCGCGGAAGAAGTCGCGAGCGCCGACACGGATGCCGATGAAGACAGCGACGCCGACGAAGACAGCGAAGACGAAGAAGACGACGACGTCGGTCCGGAAGATTCGTCGGCGGCGGACGAAGCTCGCCTGAAGCAGCTCACGAGCGACTGCCTCGAAATCTTCGCCCAGGTCGGCATTCTGTACGACCAGATGAACGCGTCGCACGCGCGCGGCGACGTCACGTCGAAGGCCTATCTGCGCGCACGCGAAGACATTCAGCAGCACCTCGCGAAGATCCGCTTCACCGCACGCACGATCGACCGTCTGTGCGGCGACGTGCAGCGACAGGTCGCGCAAGTGCGCGCGATCGAGCGCAACATTTTGCAGATCGTCGTCTCGAAGGCCGGCATGCCGCGCGAGAAGTTCATCGAAACGTTCGCGGGTAGCGAGGCCGACCTCGGCTGGACCGAGCGTGCCGCGCGCACCGGCGCGTCGACCTATGGTGCGGCGCTCGAGCGTCACCTGCCGGCCATCCAGTCCGAACAGCAGAAGCTGATCGACATCGAAGCGACGGTGTCGCTGCCGCTCAAGCATCTGAAAGAAATCAACCGCCAGATGGTCGCGGCCGAATCGAAGATGCGCAAGGCCAAGAGCGAGATGATCGAGGCGAACCTGCGTCTCGTGATCTCGATCGCGAAGAAGTACGTGAACCGCGGCATGCTGTTCCTCGACCTGATCCAGGAAGGCAACATCGGTCTGATGAAGGCCGTGGACAAGTTCGAATACCGTCGTGGCTGGAAGTTTTCGACGTACGCGACGTGGTGGGTCCGTCAGGCCGTCACTCGTTCGCTCGCCGATCAGGCGCGCACGATCCGCGTGCCGGTGCACATGATCGAAACGATCAACAAGCTGAACCGCATTTCGCGCGAGATCCTGCAGCAGACCGGCCAGGAAGCGCATCCTGCGGTGCTCGCGGAACGCATGGAACTGTCGGAAGAGAAGGTACGCGGCATTCTGAAGATCGCGAAGCAACCCGTATCGCTCGAAACGCCGGTCGGCGACGACGGCGATGCGACGCTGGGCGACATGATCGAAGACGCTGGCGTATCGTCGCCGGCGGATGCCGCGATGCAGGCCGACCTGCGTGCCGCGATCGACGACGCGCTCGACTCTCTGTCCCCGCGCGAAGCGAAGGTGCTGCGCATGCGCTACGGCATCAACACGAAGTCGGATCACACGCTTGAAGAAGTGGGCAAGCAGTTCGACGTGACCCGCGAGCGGATCCGCCAGATCGAGAGCAAGGCGATGCGCAAGCTCATGCATCCGAGCCGCGCGGACCGTCTGAAGTCGTTCCTCGACCGATAAGCGTTTGCCACGCTTGCCGTGCGCGCTGCACGGCAAGCGCCCACATCGTCATATACAAGCAGCGGGATGAACCGGTCGACGGTGAGTCCCGCTGTTTGCTTTTGTGCTGTACCTTTCCACAATTTTTCAGGCGCGAATTCTCCGCTTCGCTTCCCCCCTGTTGTCCACAGATTTTGGGAACAAGCTTGTGGACAACCTGCGCATGACTGCGCTAACTCATTGAGCGTACTGCGTTTCGCGCTCGCGCCTGAGATGAGTCGCGTGTCCCATTACTTGTTGCACATCGTGCGCCCCCCGCCCATTGCCGCGCTCTCAACGCGAGTCCAATCTCAGAAGGCGCCACCATGATCGAGCAGATTCAGCATGCCCTCGCCAGTCAGCGGCGGCGCCACGGTGCTTTGCCCCAGCATATGCGGATCGAGGTAGCCGGACACCTGCAGCGTGTCGACGGCAAAGCGCATCAGCCGATGCAGCACGATTGGCGCCCCAAGGCCGAGCGTGAACACGATGATCGCAAGGTTGCCGCACTGCAAACTGAGCAGACGCGCCACGCTGACGTTACTGCCGAAATGCAATTGCGAGCCGAGCGACGTATTGCCCATCACGTGGCGCGTCAGCGCGGCGACATAGAAGCCGCGGATCAGCATCGTGCCGATGGAGAACAGCGCATAAAACAAAAACAGCGATCCGAGCGCGGCCCGCGACGGCGCCGTACTCGCCCCCGGCACCTGGCCGACATGCATCGATGCGAGAGCGCCCTTCAGAAACACCATGAACAGCACCGCGAACAACACGACCACGCCGACGAACGTAACGAGGAACAGACCGTAGACGACCCACGCGCGCCCCTTGAAGCGAAACGCCAGGCTACCGAAGCTGCTCGCGTTGATGCGGCACTCCATTAGACGCATCGATGTCCACGGCGTCATCTGGCCAAGCGTGACAACGCACAACAGTGCGTACAGCAACGCGCGCACGCCGAAGCCGAGCGCCGAGCCGGTCATGCCGCCGCGAATACCGCACCACTGCGTCCGGCTCAGCCGATAGCGCTGCGCGCCGAAAAACGCACCCGCCGCGAGCACGACGATCAGCAGATACAACGCGATGACAGGCAGCCAACCAAGTGCCGCGCTTTTCGTCAGCATGCGCAAGACCACGCTTAGCGCGCCAGCCGCGAACACCGCGCCGAACACGACCACGATCGCGAGCAGAAAGCCCTTGAATAGCTCGCCCCCGGTGCCCGTGTACTCGAAGCGCTCGTCCTGAAACCGCATGCGCGACCAGACATATCGGCGGTTGTTCGTGGTCGCCCAGAAGCGGTAAATACCGAGCGTCACGATTTGCAGCACAAGGTTTCTGAAAAAGATGCCGTAAAGGTCGCCGAGCGTGCCGTCGTAGATCAGCAGCGGCCGCTTCTCGTCGAGTGAATTCATTGCGTTGCCCCCTTTTCCTCATTTAACGTTTTTGTGGCCCACTCACGCATTCTCGTGCGGCACTCATATGCGGCATGCATGGGCGAACGCGACGGGCGACGATGCTGTCCCGTGCGAAAGCCGACTCGTGTGGCGCGGACCCGTGTAAAACCTGTCTTTCAGACATTCCGGGAATCACGCAAAACGGAAGCCGGCCGGCAAGCACGATAATTACACGGTTTCTTATCTTTATAAATGGCATTTCCGCATATAAATCGATCACTTCCATTACAAGATTTGGCAACGCCCGAATTTATTCGAATTGCATAATCTTGAAATTAAGGCGTGCAATAACGATTTCATTGGGGGCAATCATTTGAGGGGCCACTCGCGCGTACGCGCCGTTCGACGTGGAAATCCCGGGCGGCCTCATCTGCGGCTTGCCACGGTCGGTCTCATAGAAGGCACGCGCGGACGAAAACGATTGCGTATTCGAACTCAACGCGATTCGCGATTCACGATTAATAAGGAATGCGGTGAATTCTGTTAAATCGCCACAATTGTTGGCATTTGGATAAAAAAACCCGGCTGCACATTAGATGCTCGCCGGGTAATCTGCCGCATTCCACTGATTGTGTTGATGCAATCAGGATTTTATTGCTCGTCGAAGTACTGCTCGAGCGCGCGGTTCATTCGGTGCACGCCGGTTTCAATCTCCTCCACACCCGGCGCGGCAAACGACAGGCGCAGCGCAGCTCTATCGGCCGCGTCCTTGTAAAACGCGACACCCGGCACGAACATCACGTTCTGTTCGATGCACACGCGCAGATAGTCGGACGCATCGCGTGCCGCGTTCAGACGCGCCCACACGAACATGCCGCCGGCCGGACGATGAAATGCGATGTGCCGCGCGAGATGCGTGTCGAGCGCATCGCATAGCGCGCGGCATTTGACGGAATACGCATCGACAATGCGCGGCAGATGCCGCTCCAACCCGCCGCTCGCGAGGTACTCGGCGGCAATCGCCTGGGTCCAGGGCGCGCTGCATAGATCGACGGTCTGCTTGGCGACCACGCATCGCCGCACGATCTCCGCGTGCGCGACCATCCAGCCGACACGCAAACCCGGCGCGACGATCTTCGACAAACTCGATAAATGCACGACCCAGTCGCGTGAACCGGGCACCTGCTCGCTCAATGCGAGAAGCGAAGGCACTGCCGTGCCATCGAAACGCAGATCGCCATACGGATCGTCTTCGACGATCACGAACCGATAACGCGCCGCCAGTTTCAACAATGCGATTCGACGTTCGAGCGATAGCGTCGCGCCGGTCGGATTCGCGAACGTCGGCACCGTGTACAGCAGCTTGGGAGCGCGACGCAGCGTGCCCGTCTCGAGCACCGCGGCGAGCTTCGCCACGTCGAGGCCGTCTTGATCGACGGGCACCGTGACGACGTCGGCCTGTTGCAGCTTCAGCGCCTGCAAAGTGGCCGGATACGCGGGCTGCTCGACGAGCACGACGTCGCCGGGCGCGACCATCACGCGCAGCAACAGATCGAATCCTTGTTGCGAACCGGTCGTCACCAGCAGGTCTGTTGGCGCGCATGGCGTGCCGCGCCGTGCCATCAGCTGCGCGAGCTGTTCCTTGAGGATCGCGATGCCATCAGTCGGGCCATATTGCAGACACTGCGTCGGCTGTTGCGAGGCGCGCGCGGCCGCGGCATCGAGTCCTGCACGGTCGAACAGATCGCTCGCCGGATAGCCGCCGGCAAACGAGATCATGCCGGGCCGCGCGAGGTATTTGAACAGCTCGCGGATCGGCGAGCCGCTCGGGGCTTCGAATGCGGAATTGAACGAGAACATGATGACGGCCGCCTGCCTTGCGTGTGATATCGATTGGGATGTCGAAGACAATCGACGTCGATTGTGGCCATCGACGGGATCCGCGGCAAACGATATCTACCCACTACTTCTTGCGTTTTTCGCATGACCCGCGCATCGAGCCATATAAGGCGCTACACCACGTTCTTTTCGATGATCGGCCGGTTTTCGAGCACGCGCGTAAAGCTTAGTGAACTGAGATCGAGCGTCGCATAGCGGCCATGCAGAATCAATTCGCTGATGCCGCGTCCGGTTGCCGGCCCTTGCTGCAAACCGTGGCCGCTGAAGCCGTTCGCGAAAATGCAGTTATCGATATCCGGGTGATGGCCAATGATCGCGTTCTGATCGAGCACGTTGTATTCGTAATAGCCGGACCAGCAGTTCTGCACGCGCAGCGCCTCGAATTGCGGCACGCGATTGGCGAGCGTCGGCCAGATCACGTCGTCGAATAGCACGTGATCGACTTCATCGAGCGGTAGATCGTCGGGATCGTTATCGGCCGACGGCGACGTGCCGCAGATATACGAATTGCCTTCAGGCCGGAAGTACACGCCGCTCGGATCGATCAGCAGCGGACAGCGTTCAAGCTTTGCCGGCGACGTGACGTTGAAGATACTGCGCCGCCGCGCATAGACGGGCAGATCGACGCCGACCATCTGTGCGACCTTGCGCGACCATGCGCCAGCCGCGTTGACGACGACGTCGCAAGCATAGGTCTCACCGTCCGCGGTTTGTACCTGCGTGACGCGATTGCCCTCGCGATGCAGCGCGGTGACGTCTGCCGCGACATAGCGCGCGCCGAGCGCCTGCGCTTTCTTGCGCAGCGCCTGTACTAAACCGTAGCCGTCGAACCAGCCCTCGCCGCTTTCGCCATAAGCGCCGGCAACGAGGTCGTCGGTATTGAGCCAAGGGAAGCGCGTTTGCAAGCCATGCGTGTCGAGCAGGCTGATATCTGCGCCGAGGCTTTTTTGCAGCGCGTGATTCTCGCGCAGCGTCGCTTCACCGGCAGGTGTCGCGAGAAACAGGTAGCCGCCTTCGTGCAGGTCGATCGAGGGCCGGGTGCCGTCGACTTCGAGCCGCTCGCCGATCGAGCGAAGAAACTCGATGCCGAACAGCGACATCTGAATGGAAAGCGGCGTAGAAAACTGCTGCCGGATCGACGCCGCCGACAAGGCCGACGACGAACGCGCATAGGTCGGATCGCGCTCGATTACCGTGACGCCGACTGTCGGATCGGACAGCCGCAAGAAATACGCAATCGAACTGCCGATCACCCCACCGCCGACGATCACGACTTTCGAACTCACGTCTTACTCCACGAGTAACGTGGCCGCTCCGGAACGCCGGGCGGCGCAAACGGATTGCTATCTGGAACGCGCGGCTGTGGCGCGCCGGACGGCGACGGCGGCGCACCGGCATCAACGCGATGCGCCGCCATCGTTTACGACGTCACACTTGCGCGCTCAGTCGAGATTGAAGTCGATACCCTGCGCAAGCGGCAACGCCGACGAGTAGTTCACGGTATTGGTCGCGCGACGCATATAAGCCTTCCATGCATCCGAACCCGACTCGCGCCCGCCGCCCGTTTCCTTTTCGCCGCCAAACGCACCGCCGATCTCCGCGCCGCTCGGTCCGATGTTGACGTTCGCGATGCCGCAGTCGCTGCCCGACGCGCACAGGAAGCGTTCCGCTTCGCGCAGGTCGCTCGTGAACACGCACGACGACAAGCCGTGATGCGCTGCATTGTTCGCCTCGACCGCATCGGCGAAATCGGCATAGCGCAGCACGTACAGAATCGGCGCGAACGTTTCCTTCAGCACGACCGACGTTTGCGACGGCATCTCGACGATGGCCGGACGCACGTAGTAGCCGCCCTCATAACCCTTCACTTCGACTCGCTCGCCGCCGAACACCTTGCCGCCCTCGGCCTTCGCCTGCTGCAGCGCTTCCTGCATGCGGTCGAACGATTGACGGTCGATCAGCGGCCCCATCAGTGTGCCCTTTTCGAGCGGATTGCCGATCGGCACGCGGCTATACAGCTGCTTCAGACGCTCGACGGTCTTCTCGTACACGCTGTCGTGCACGAACAGACGCCGCAGCGACGTGCAGCGCTGACCGGCCGTACCGACCGCCGAGAACAGGATGCCGCGCATCGCGAGTTCATGGTCGGCCGTCTGCGTGACGATGCCGGCGTTGTTGCCACCGAGTTCGAGCAGCGAGCGGCCGAAGCGCTTCGCCACTTCGACGCCAACCTTGCGACCCATTTCCGTGCTGCCCGTCGCGCTGACGATCGACGCGCGCGGATCGGCGACGAGCTTTTCGCCCACGTCGCGCCCGCCGTTGATCAATGCGGCCAGGCCGGCTGGCGCGTCGCCGAATTCCTTCAGCGCGTCTTCGAGAATCCTGTTCACGGCCAGCGCCGAGAGCGGCGTCTTTTCCGACGGCTTCCAGATCACCGCGTTGCCGCACACCAGCGCGAGCGCCGCATTCCATGACCAGACCGCCACCGGGAAATTGAACGCCGAGATCACGACGCAGGTGCCGAGCGGATGCCACGACTCCGCCATCCGATGACCCGGGCGCTCGGACGCGATCGTCAAACCGTACAGCTGACGCGACAGACCGACCGCGAAATCGCAGATGTCGATCATTTCCTGCACTTCGCCCATGCCTTCCTGCAGGATCTTGCCCGTCTCCAGCGAGACGAGGCTGCCGAGCGCCTGCTTCTGTTCGCGCAGCCGATTGCCGAGCAGCCGCACCAGCTCGCCGCGGCGCGGCGCCGGCACGTTACGCCACACGGCAAACGCGTCTTTGGCCCGGGCGAGCGCCGCGTCGACCTCGACCGCCGTCTGGCTGGCCGCACGGCCGATGAGCTCGCCGGTGATCGGCGAATGAACGGCGATATCGCCGGCTTGCGCGGCTTGGGCAATGCCCAGATCCGCGAGGATAGTGGACGCGTCCATGTGAACCCCTTTAATTTCCGATACGAAACAAGAGTAAGTTCGGAAACTATACACGCGGGTTTTTGTGGCGGCAAGAAGATGCTTGGGGAGTGAAATACCGGTTGACAAAAGCGGGGCGCTGTTTCCAGAAGGAAACTTCGTCAGACTTCGGGCGGGTGTCACGCCCGCGCGTCAAGCATCTGGCCCGACATCCTCCTGCAGCACCGCCATCAACCGGTCGACCAGCACCCGCGCGAACGGCGGCAAGTCCTTCAGACTGCGCACGCAGATCTTCAGCTTGCGCTCGGCCCACGGATCGTTCAGGCCGACGATCGCGATCTGCATCGTCTTTTTGTGCCGCAGCGCGACCGACTCCGGCACGATGCCGATTCCGACACCCGCCTCGATCATCCGGCACGCGGCCTCGAAGTTGCCGACCTGGATGCGAAGTTTGAGACGCGCGCCGAGCGCATCGGCGGCACTCGTGATGAACGCGTGAATCGCGCTCGACGTCGGCAGGCTCACGAAGTTCGCGTTCAGCACCTGCGAAAAATCGACCGACGCTTGTCTCGCGAACGGATGCTCGCACGACGTAACCAGCACGAGCCGATCGTCGCGATATGGCAGCATCTGCAGATGCTCGGCATGCACATTGCCCGCGACGATCCCGATATCGGTCGCGCTGTCGGCGACGCCCTTGACGATCTCGCCGCTCAGCACTTCGCGCAGATCGATGTTCACGTCCGGGTGATCGCGCAGGAAACGGCTCAGCACGGCCGGCAGAAACTCGCTGATCGCGGTCGTGTTGGCCCAGATGCGCACGTGGCCCTTGATGCCTTCGCCATACTCCTGCATGTCGCCGGCCAGATGCTCGACGCGTTCGAGCACGAGCCGCGCGTGATGCACGAAGGCTTCGCCCGCGGGTGTCGGCGTCACGCCCTGGCTGGTTCGATAGAGCAGCTTGATGCCGAGCTGCTCCTCGAGATTCTTGACCCGGTTGCTGGCGGCCGGCGCCGACAGGTGCGAACGCTCCGCCGCACGCGCGAGGTTGCGCGTGTCGGCGATATGCAGGAGCAGGCGTAAATCGACGAAATCGAAGTGCATGATGAAAGCTGCTAGCGAAGCATGCGCAAAGCAAACTTTCATCTTAACCGGGTGAAGTGAAAATTTAGCCGGGGAAAGATCCGAATCGACAAATCACCTTGATGCGCGCACGGCTTAAGCCGACTCTCGCATCATCTCCGCTTGCGGTATCAGCTCGGCATCGGGCGAAATCTCTTCGAGCGTCTGCTGACTCGTTTCGATGCGCAGCGCGAGAATCGCGATACTCAGCAACAACAGCACGCCACCGACCATCGTCAGCACACCCGTCACGCCGAACTCCGTGTAGAGCAGCAGCGCGACGTAGGGTGTCGACATCGACGCCGCGCGGCCGCACGTGCCGGCCACGCCGGTGCCGCGCAAGCGATGCGCGGTCGGAAACAGCTCGGGGATATAGCCGAACAGGCCGAGCGTGCAGACCGTGTAGATCGTCGTGACGAGCGCGAAACCGACGACCGCGATCGGCACTGGCGCGCGCATCTGCACGTAGACGAAGCCGAGCACGATCGTTGCAAGCGAGAACAGCACGATGCCGTTGCGTCGCCCCAGGCGGTCCGTCACGAGATAACCGACGACAGCACCGGCCGGCGCACCGAACGACATCAGCAGCACGAAGCCGAGCGACTGCACGATGGTCAGGCCTTCCTTGACTAAGAACGTCGGCAGCCACGCGACGAAACCGTACAGCGACATGTTGATCGCCATGCAGGTCAGCGCGGCGACCAGCGTGCGGCCGATCATGCCGCGCGCGAACAGCGCCGAGAACGGCGCGGCCGGCACCTCGTGACTGACCACGCGCGAAACCGGCGGCAGCTTGCCGACACGCGCCTCGACCTGTCGCTCGATCGCCGAGACGGTGGCCTCCGCCTCTTCGAGCCGGCCGACCGTTTCGAGCCAGCGCGGCGACTCCGGCATCCGATGCCGCAGGAACCACACGACCATCGCTCCAACCCCCGCGATCGCGAACATGTAGCGCCAGCCGAGATGTGGAATTACCCAATAGCCGACTGCGGTCGCGCCGAGCAGACCGGAGTTGATGATCAGCGCGAGCAGCGCGGTCCAGCGGCCGCGTGTGGCGGGTGGCACGAACTCGCACAGCGTGCCGGCCGCGACCACGAGTTCGGCGCCAAGGCCAATGCCCATGACGAAGCGCAGCAGGATCAGCCAGTAGATGTTCGGCGCGAAGCAGGCGGCGAGCGATGCGATGCCGAAGATCGCGAGATTGGCCTGATACGAATAGCGTCGACCGAAGCGGTCGCCGAGATAGCCTGCCAGCCCCGCGCCGATCATCATGCCCATGAAGGTCGCGGAGATGAAGAACGAGCCGAGGCGGAGATCGGTGAAGCCGGTTTTGACCATCGCCGCGAGCGCGCCGTTGGCGAGATAGATGTCGAAGGCGTCGAGGAAAGCACCCGCGCCGATCAGGCCGAGGATGTTCCAGTGGAAGCGGGTGATCGGCAGGCGGTCGAGGCGTGCGCCGGAGTTGATGGGGGCTGGCAAATTGTGTCTCCTGTCTTTTTAGGCTGCGCGCGGGCGAGAGGCGCGAGCGCGGAATAGTTCTGCGAGGCCGCCTTCGTTCGATGCGGCGGCTCGGGGCAGAGCGCTGAACGGCCGTTGTCGGATCGTGCAGGGCCGTTGGCTTCAAGAGTGCGACAGGTGACGTGGGGTGGGAATTGGGCTTTTTGGAGGTGAGTGTTCCGGTTTGATTAAGGGAATGGTAAAGAAGCGATTTGCATACCCGAAAGGCGGAACCGCGTCGAGGTCGATTAATGCAAGCCGTTTGTGTAACGGCCGCTCGCTAGTGAGCGTTCGCCAACTCGACAACTAAGTCCAGAAAGGCACGCGTCTTCGCCGGCATGCGATGCCGTGACCGATAGCACGCGTAGAGGGGATAGCGCTCGTCGGCCCAGTCGGGAAAGAGATTGATCAACCGCCCCTCTTTCCTGTCTCCGAATTACGGAATTCCAGGCATCGGTGGCTCGGGCCTTCGAGATCTTCCGGCTTTGCCGGCCGTCCCAGTCGCGCGATGTACGACGGCGCGGCGACCGTCACCACGGCCGTGTCGAGCAGCCTGCGTGCGACGAGAGTCGATGTCCTCGGCTCGCCGAACCGCAGCGCGAGGTCAAAGCCCTCGAGAACGAGATCGTCGAAATGGTCGCGCGCGATGAACTCGATTTCGAGTTCAGGATGCGCATCCATGAACTGATCGAGTCGTTGCCCAAAGCCGGTGACTGAGCCGGAATTATCGCCGGCTCAAGCCCCGTCGCGCCGTTTATCCCGCTGTCCGGTTCTGCACGGGCACTTCTGCGCCGGCGCTCCGCGTGACAGAGTCGCTGAGGTCCGTCCTCGTATTGATGAACCAGGCGGAAACCGAAGCCAACAGGAAGCAGCCGACGAAGAGATGGAATACGACATTGAAGTCGTCATTCGTCGTGGTCAGGATGTAACCGACGATCAGCGGGGAAAGAAATCCTGCCAGCTGACCCGCCGCATTGACAAAGCCGATTGCCGACCCGACGACCTTGTTCGGCAGCGCGACGTTCGGGATGGTGTACAGCGAACAGCCGGCCATGGTTGAGAAGAAGTAGCCGATCGTCTGAAAGAACACCGCCGTTTCCGCGGTCTCCGCATGGGCCGTCAGATAGGCAAAGATGGCGGCCAAGACGCAGCCGAGGACGACAAGCAATTCGCGACGATTGCGGAAGAACTTGTCGGAAAGAAAGCCCGTGATGCAATAGGCAATCGTGCCCACGAGAAATGGCACCGACGCCATAATGCCCATTCTGGCCGTCGAAAGGCCGCGCGCTTTCAGCAGATACGTCGGGAACCAGCTCATGATGCCCCACGAGGCGATGCTGAAAACGAACAAGGTGACGAAGCACCACCAGACCAGCGGCGTTTTCACCAAACCAGCAAAATCCGCTTTGCCGGCAGAGGCAGACAAAGACTTTTCGCTGGTACCGATTTCCTCCAATTCGATCTTCGAAACGTGCTTGCTGTCTTTCGGGCTGTTTCTGATATAGATCCAGCCGAATACGGCCATCGCGACACCGGGTATGAACAGACTCGTGAAAATCGCGCGCCATCCCCACGCGGCCATCACGGCCGCCACGAACAGTGGCGCCAATGCGGGTCCCAGCGCATTAGTGGTCATCATCAGCCCGGTTGCCCGTCCCACTTCGCGCTTTGGGAACCAAGCCGACAGTGTCTTGAACGCGGCGGGAGGAAAGAGCGCTTCGCCGATGCCGAACGCGACCCGCACCACCAGCATCAAGCCGAGCGAATTGCACAGCCCGGTAAGCGCGGTGAAAATCGTCCACCAGGTGATGCCGATCGTCGTCATCAGCCGCGGACCGAATCTGTCTGCAAGCAGGCCAGCCGGGATCTGACATAGCGCGTAGCTAAAGAAGAACGCGCTCAGGATTCCACCCATTTCCATCGCGGACAGATGAAACTCGGACGCAATGAATGGAATAGCCGCTGCCATGATCATTCTGTCCATGTAACAGAGCAGATAGATTGCGAACAAAATAAGCAGCACGAGGTAGCGATGTCTCCAACGAAAGCGCATGAGATCTTCCTTATTATTAAATGACAGCGATGACACGAAATCCGAGCTTTAGCCGATCAATTGGCGGTACGAGAACGACTTGAAATCGGCAGGCTCGCGAAAGCCAAGCATGTCGTTGACGGTGATACCTGCGAACGCCCCCGTGAAGCCGATGGGGGTTGCATATTCATCGCTGAGTTTCGTGAAATCCTTTTCCAGTTCAAGGTCCTTCCAGTCGCCGTGCGTCAAGCGACAGAAGAAGCGCAGTTTCGCGTCCACGACGCGAATCCGCAGGTCGATCCCGGTGGCCTCGGGCAGCGTCGCCAGTCGATTGCTGTAGGCGAAGCTGCCGGCATCCATTTCCATGTAGGACAGGATTTTTGTGCCGTCGTCGTCGCGCGTGACGAACAGATAGTAGAAGGTGTTCTCGTCGTAACGCGCCATGAGCCCAGCCATGTGCAGATATGACTTGGGTGAAAATTCCAGCGCGGTTTCGACTTCGAACTGCCAGTCACGGATGCGACAGGCCAACAAGCTTTGATGGAACCGCGAAGTCGGCGACTCTTGCCCCCTTATCCGCAGATAGCCCGGGCGTTCGTGAAGATTGCACCAGTCGTCGCCGATGGGGATGCGCAGACTCTGCAGTTCCAGGGGCAGCGCGGCACGTTGTCCGAAATCGATCGTCCAACTGCTGTCGAGCCTTTGCTCGATATCCGAGCCGATCGCAAAAGATTCGGCGGGAACCACTCCGCCACTGGCGAGGCGGGGCCAGTCGGCATGCCATTCGATAGGTGCGACACAGGTTTCACGGCCTAGCGGCGAGCGCTTCGTGTGCGCATCGATTGGTCTCGATCCGAGGTACGTCATGTACCACTGGCCGTTGGGACCCTCGACCAGATTGCCGTGGCCGGTCCGCTGAATCCGTCCATTCGCGTCGCGCGACGTGAGCATCGGCGTATCAGGATGAAGCTCGTATGGACCGAGAATGTCGCGGGACCTGGATACACACGTTGCATGTGTATAGCCTGTGCCCCCCTCCGCTGTGATCAGGTAGTACCAGTCTCCCTTCTTCAGCAAATGCGGAGCCTCGTAGATCTGACATTTCATGAAGTAATCGGTCTTCAGGTTGGCGCCTTTATAGATGACGTGCTCTTCGCCGATCAGCTTTTCCTCCTGCACCGAGTATTCCCGCAGAACGATTCCGACGAACAGGTCTTCGTAGATACCTCTGAAATCGCGCCGGATATAGGCGAGCCACTTTTTGCCAGATTCGTCGTGGAACAGGGATGGATCGTATCCACCGGACACGAGATGCACGGGCTCCGACCAGGGTCCGGTGATGTCCGGGGCGGTTACGAGGTAGTTGTGCATGTCACGAAGCGGGGAGATCTTCTGCTCGCCTTTCCATGCCTTGGTGTCGGTATAGACGAGCCAATAAAGACCGTCGTGATAGGAGAGGGCTGGCGCCCATATGCCTGCGGACGGCTGCTCTCCGATCAGGTTCAATTGCGATAGCCTGTCGAGAGGCGTGGCCTTGAGTTCCCAGTTGACGAAATCTTTTGATTCGTAAATGAGAACGCCCGGATACCATTCAAACGTTGAAACCGCGATATACCACGCATCCTTGCCACGGCACACACAAGGATCCGGGTTGAAGCCGCGCAGAACTGGATTTTGAATAGTACTCATCGGGAGGGTATTTTTTGACGTGCTGAGAGGAACAGATCTTCTTTATCGACAACGTTGCGACACCGAAACTTTCCGTCGAAATGTGTTACCGATAACAATTTAATCTAGCATGTGACCTGCTAACTATTCAAGTGCGACGATGGGGGGTAGGGGCGACGGAAAACCGCATTGTCAGAAGCTTTCGGAATCGCCCACAACCCTCCGCGCCCGCAGAATCACCGGCATATCGACCATCCTCCCATCCACGGCAACCGTGGCGCCATGGCTCTCCTCGACAGCCGCAAGCACCCGTTGCGCCCACTCCACCTCTGCGTCACTCCATGCATACGCGCGATGCACCGGCTCGATCTGCTTCGGATGAATGCAAAGCTTGCCGCCGAAACCGAACCGCCGGCCGCGCCGCGCATCAGCTTGCACCGCATCAGCATCGGTAATGGTCGTCGACACGCCATCCACCGGCGCACCATTGCCAGCCAGCCTCGACGCAAGCACGATCTGCGAGCGGAACAGATGCAACTCCTCGCCATCCCCATCGATGCCGAGATCGATCTGAAAATCCAGCGTACCGAAGACGATCCGCAGCACGCGCGGCGCGCCGCATAGCTCCGCAAGATTCGCGAACCCGCGCGCAGTCTCGACAATCGGCAGCACGCTCAACGCCGGATGCGCGTTCGCCAGAACCGCGTTGATCTGTTCGCGCGTCTCAGCCTTCGGCAGCACGATTCCGGCCACGCCGGTCTGCCCAACGAGCGCCGCAATGTCATCTGGAAACCATGGCGTATCCGAGCCATTGATGCGCACCCAGGCGGCCCGCGATGCGTTAGCCGACACCGCGGCCACAACCGCCGCACGCGCCGGCACCTTCTGATCCGGCTGCACCGCGTCTTCCAGATCGAGAATCACCGCATCCGCGCCGGCCGCATAGGCCTTGTCAAAACGCTCAGGCCGATTCCCAGGCACGAACAGATACGACCGGGGCAATGCGCTCATGCCGCCACCATCGTGCGCGAAGTTGCATCGAATACCGAGCCAATCTGCTTCTCTTCGGCAATATGCCATGCGCGGCGAAGCAGTTGCGCCGCCTCCTCTTCGCTAGCCGCACCCGAAAACGCCGCCAGCCGATGCAGCTTCGTCGCAATCTCGTCGCGCGACAAGGTATTGCCTGGATCGCCCTTCGGCTCATCGACACGCCCATCGAACACGCGGCCGTCGGTCGTCGTCACCGTGACCTTGCCGATCCAGCGTGCGGGATAGGCGGCGTCGACTTCAGCGTCGAGCGCCATTGTGACCTTGTCGCGAAACGCGGCGATCTCGCTCGCGTCGAAACCCTGCTCGAATTCGGTCACGCCGGCATAGCCGTGATGCGCGACCAGCCCGAGCACTGTGCCCATGTTGAACTTTGCCTGATGTACGCTGCGCGGCGCGACTACGGGACCGAGCACATCGATCGCGCCTTGATGCACGTGCGCGACGACCTTCGCGATGTCGCGCGGCGCGAAACGATGCGTCTGCACGACGGCGAGCAGCGCATCGGCGGCCGGATGCGTATGGCGGCACGCCGCGTGATACTTGAACGATGTCTCCGCGGTCGCCCAGCGGCTGCCAAGCCGATCGACGAGGCGCGCCGGATCGGCGTCGCTCGACATGCCCGCGGCCATGCCCTGGGCGCCTTCGAGAATGTGCGTCGCGCCCTTGAAGCCGTCGGCGGCGAGTTGCGCGGCCATCAGGCCGTTCGCGGCGGCCATCGCGGTGTGCAGTTGCTTCGAGTCGGCGGCGTCGCGCAGAAATTCCCATAGGCCGCTCGCCTGCGTGCCCGCCGAGCCGAACGCATCGAGCATTTGGGACGGCAACAAACCCAGCAAGCGTCCGGCCGTTGCCGCTGCCGCGACCGTGCCGACCGTGCCCGTAGTGTGAAACACCTTGTAGTGCGAGCGACCGAGAAATTCGCCGATGCGAATGCCGACCTCGTATCCCGCCACCGCCGCCGCGATGAAGTCGCGCCCCGACGCTCGCTTTGCCTGTGCCAACGCGAGCGCAACCGGAAACACCACGGTCGCCGGATGAAACACCGAGCCATTGTGCACGTCGTCCTGTTCGGCGAAATGCGATGCCGCGCCGTTGATCATCGCGGCGAAATACGGCGTGGTGCGACCGCGGTCGATCAGCACCTCGCAGAGGCCCTCGTTCGTCGCCCCCGCTGCCGCGCGTGCGAACCGCGCGATCGTCTCGACCGGGCGCGCACCCTTGCCGGCCAGCGCCGAGCCGAGCCAATCGACGTACAGGTTGACGGTACGCTCGACGACCTCGTGCGGGATGCGGTCGAAGTCGAGTTGCGCGGCGAAAGTAGCAAGCGTGAGACTGGGATAGTCGTTCATGGGGGTCGTTACCGAATCAGATCGTGCCCGCCGCGCGCAGCGCGTCGATACGCCCATTGTCGTAGCCAAGCTCACGCAGAATTGCTTCCGTATGTTGACCAAGCGTGGGCACAGGGTCCATTCGCGGCTCGAGGTCGGAAGGCAGACCGGGCGGCCGCAATGCGGGTATCGTCCCCGTTGCCGTGCCGACTTCCTGCCAGCGCTCGCGCGCCTTCAGTTGCGGATGCGCCCACACATCGGCGAGCGTATTCATCTGCGCGTTCGCGATGCCGGCCTCATCGAGTCGATCGATCACGTGCGCCGCGCTCTGCTTCGCGAACGCCGCGACGATCACCTCGCGCAGGGCGTCGCGCGCCGCAGTGCGTTTCGAGTTCGATGCGAAGCGTTCGTCGGTTGCCCGTTCAGGCTGTTCGAGCACGCGCTCGCAGAACAGCTTCCATTCGCGTTCGTTCTGCAGGCCAAGCATGACCGTCTTGCCGTCGCCAGCGGGAAACGGGCCATAAGGATAGATCGTTGCATGCGCTGCGCCCGCAAGCGCGGGCTGCGACTGACCGTCGATCGCGTAGTAGAGCGGATAACCCATCCACTCGACCATGCTCTCGAGCATCGATACATCGATGCGGCAACCGCGCCCTGTGCGCCCACGCTGCAACAGCGCGCTCAGGATGTTCGAATACGCGTACATGCCCGCCGCGATATCGGCGATCGAACAGCCCGCTTTCGCTGGCGCGCCGGGCGAACCGGTGATCGACAGGAAGCCGGACTCGCTTTGAATCAGCAGGTCGTACGCCTTCTTGTCGCGATACGGACCGTCCGCGCCGTAGCCCGAAATATCGCAGACGATCAACTTCGGATACTTGTGGCTCAATGTGTCGTACCCGAGGCCAAGCCGTTCGGCCGCGCCTGGCGCGAGGTTCTGCACGAGCACGTCGGCATCGGCAACCAATGCATCGAGAATCTCGGCCGCCGCGGGCTGCTTCAGGTCGAGCGAAAGACTCTCCTTCGAGCGATTGGTCCACACGAAGTGCGACGACAGCCCATGCACACGTTCGTCATAGCCGCGCGCGAAATCGCCGACGCCGGGCCGTTCGATCTTGATCACGCGCGCCCCGAGATCGGCCAGTTGACGCGTGCAGAACGGCGCGGCAATCGCGTGTTCGAGCGTGATGACCTTGATACCGTCGAGTGGTCTCATGATGTCCGCCAGCGGGTCAGAACGAACGCGGCAGCCCGAGGATATGCTCGGCCACGTACGAGAGAATCAGATTGGTCGATATCGGCGCGACTTGATACAGACGCGTTTCACGAAACTTGCGCTCGACGTCGTACTCGCACGCGAAGCCGAAGCCGCCGTGAAATTGCAGGCACGCATTGGCCGCCTCCCACGACGCATCCGCCGCGAGCAGCTTCGCCATATTCGCCTGCGCACCGCACGGTTGATGTGCGTCGAAACGACGTGCCGCTTCGAAGCGCATCAGGCTCGCCGCCTCGACGTTGATGAACGAGCGCGCGATCGGAAACTGCACGCCCTGGTTCTGTCCGATCGGCCGGCCGAACACGACGCGCTCCTTCGCGTATTCGGTGACTTTATCGACAAACCAGTAACCATCGCCGATGCATTCCGCGGCGATCAGCGTGCGCTCCGCGTTCAGGCCATCGAGAATGTATTTGAAGCCTTGCCCTTCCTCGCCGATCAGATTCTCGGCCGGAATTTCGAGGTTGTCGAAAAAGAGCTCGTTGGTCTCGTGATTGACCATGTTCAGAATCGGCTGCACGGTCAGGCCATGACCGATCGCCTCGCGCAGATCGACGATGAAGATCGACATGCCCTCTGATTTCCTCTTTACGTCCGCGAGCGAAGTGGTGCGTGCGAGCAGAATCATCAGGTCCGAGTGTTGCACGCGCGAGATCCACACCTTCTGACCGTTGATCACGTAACGGTCGCCGCGCCGCTCTGCGGTCGTCTTGATCTTCGTCGTATCGGTGCCGGTGGTCGGCTCGGTCACGCCCATCGATTGCAAACGCAGGTCGCCGTTCGCGATCTTCGGCAGATACCTGCGCTTCTGTTCTTCCGAACCGTGCCGCAGCAGCGTGCCCATGTTGTACATCTGCCCGTGGCACGCGCCTGAGTTGCCGCCCGCGCGATTGATCTCCTCCATGATCACCGACGCTTCCGTGAGCCCGAGCCCCGAGCCGCCGAAGTCCTGCGGAATCAGCGCGGCGAGCCAGCCGGCCTTCGTCAGCGCGTCGACGAACTCTTCCGGATAGCCGCGCGCCTCGTCGATCTTGCGAAAGTACTCGCCGGAAAACTGCTGACACAGATCGCGCACGGCCTCGCGAATGTCCTGGAACGAATCGGGTTGCGTGGTTTGCATAGTCGAGTCTCGCGGAATTCAGGCGAGCGCGGCGGTCGCGCGCATGGTCAGATAACCTTCGTGGTCCTTCGCCCACAGGTCGATGGTCTTGCCGTCGGCGGCGGGCTTGCCGCATACCGTGAACGGCTGGTCTGCGAACGTGGGGCGAAGCGCGCGAAACGCGAAGCTTTGCAGTGTCGCTTGCGGCAGTTCTCGGCGCACGAGATCGACCAGCAGCGTCGCGATCAGCGGGCCATGCACGACGAGGCCCGGATAGCCTTCGACCTGCGTGACATAAGGATGGTCGTAGTGAATGCGATGGCCGTTGAAAGTCAGCGCCGAGTAGCGCAACAGCATCACGGCATCGGCGTCGATCGTGCGGCGCCATGTTTCGTCTTCGGGCGCGCGCGCCGGCTGTTGCGGCCGCGCGCCCTCCTGCGGCGCGTCGCGATAGACGATGTCGTGCTCCTCTTCGAGCTTCAACTCGCCATCGACTTCGATCGTATGTTGCACGGTGACGAACACGAGGCGGCCCGAGCGGCCGGTCTTGTCCTCGATATTGGCGATCGTCGACGTGCGCCGCGCATGCTCGCCGATCTTCAGCGGCGCATGAAACGTGAGCCGGCCGCCAGCCCACATGCGGCGCGGCAGTGGCACGGGCGGCAGAAAACCGCCACGCTTCGGATGTCCGTCGGGACCGACTTCGGATAGCGGCGCGACCGGCAGAAAGTACAGCCAGTGCCACAACGGCGGTACGGTGTTACCGCTTTCCTCGCGATCGAGCGTGGCGGCAAGCGCCTTCAATGGAAACGCGGTGATGTCGTCTTCGGCCACCGCCTGCTTGTTGAGCCAATCGTCGAGCTTCTCTGGGGCAGCGGACATGACGGAGTCTCCAGATTCAGTGTGTTGGTCCTCGTTAGGGCCCACTATGACCGACGCGCTGCGTTCCGCGAAGTTCGATTTTCCGAAACGGGCCTTTGTTTTTCGTTAAGACGTTGAGCCCAGCGAGCGGCGCTGACGATCTGTTGTCAGCGCGATCGGCGATTCGATGTGGCTTGACCTTAGTGCCGGCCCGCGACGGCACCCCTGCGCCTGTTCGCTCATTTGAGCCCGAGCCGTTTAGCCAGCCGATTCAGATTCGCCCGGTCCAGCCCCAGCTCGCGCGCGACCGCCGCCCAGTTCTGCCTGTTGCGGATCAGCGCTTCGAGAACGAGATTGCGTTCGAACTCGGTGACCGCGCTGCGAAAGTCTTTCGTCTCGCTTTCCTCGCTCTGCGTGGCGATTTGATTGGCTGCGCGATCTTGTGCGTCCGACAACGCGAAGTCAGCGGCCGTCAACGTCAGAATACGGCGGCGCTCACGATTGGCCGCCAACGCCTTCAGCGCACTGCGTCCGATCAGATGCTCCAGTTCGCGCACATTGCCGGGCCATGCGTAGTGCAGCAATGCGGCCTGCGCGTCAGCCGCAAGACGCAAGCTCAGCAAACCGAGCCGGGAGCGATTGTCTTCGAGGAAGAAGCCCGCCAGCAGTAGCACGTCGCGGCCACGCTCGCGCAACGACGGCACGCGCAGCGGATACACGCTGAGGCGATGATAGAGGTCGGCGCGAAAGCGGCCCGCGCGCACTTCTTCGGCGAGGTCGCGATTGGTTGCGGCGATGAGCCGCACGTCGACTCTGTGTTCGTGGTCCGAGCCGATGCGCTGCAACTGGCCGTTCTGCAGCACGCGTAACAGCTTTGCTTGCACCGCGAGGGGCAACTCACCGACTTCGTCGAGGAAAATGGTGCCGCCGTCCGCGAGTTCGAACTTGCCGCGTCGATCCGCCGAGGCTCCCGAAAACGCACCGCGCACGTGCCCGAACAGTTCGCTCTCGACGAGCGTATCGGGCAACGCCGCGCAGTTCAGGCTGATCAGCGGCTTGTTCGCGCGCGGCGACAGCGCGTGGATCGCATTGGCGACAAGTTCCTTGCCGACACCGGTCTCGCCGGTGACGAGCACGGTCAGATCGCTGGCGGCCACCACCTCGATCTCCTTGATCATGCGGCGATGCGCGTCGCTGCTGCCGATCAGCTCGCGCCGGCTCTCGCTGCTCGCCAGCCGATACGCTTCCGCGCGGCGCTGCGCCTCCTCGCCATTGCGCGCCAACGCGTCGATGCGTTCGACGACGCTCACGGTCGCGGCCGCGAGGCCGAGAAACGCTTGCAGCGAGGCCATGTCGAGTGTGTCGAAGCGCGCCGGGTCGAGTGCGTCGAGCGTGAGCAAGCCCCAAGGCTCGCCGCGGATGAACAGCGGGCACCCCAGACAGTCGTGGACTTCGAGGTGCCCGGGCGCCATGCCTTGCACGAGGCCATCGTAGGGATCGGGCAGATCGGAGTCGGCGGCGAAGCGCGTCGGCCCTGGCTGGGCCAGCAGCTCCTGAAAGCGCGGATGCTCGGCGACGCGAAAACGCCGCCCGAGCGTATCGCTGCTCAAGCCGTCGATGGCGAGCGGCACCAGCGTATCGCCCTCGAGGCGTAGCAGAGCCGCCGCGTCGCCCGGAAATAGCGAGCGCAGCGCGCTGAGCAGCCGCCGATAACGCTCGCGCTCGGACAGCTCGCGCGACAGGTCGAGAATCAGCGGGGTAAGAACATCGAGGACCGCCCCTGTAGTCAGATCGACTGCGGATTGAGTCTTTTCGACTAGGGTCGAATGAACCATCTTAATTGCCAGATCGTTGATCTAAATGCATTTTATACCTGGCACGAATCGTGGTGGTAGAGGCAGTCTGCCGAAACCGGCTGTGACATTCGCTGATAGGCAGACGCTCACTCAGACTCTCACCAGGACTTAAAAACATGCTATCCGCCGAACACCGCGCCATCATCAAAGCAACCGTGCCGCTCCTGGAAAGCGGCGGCGAAGCGCTCACCACGCACTTCTACAATCTGATGCTCAGCGAGCATCCGGAAGTGCGCCCGATGTTCAATCAAGCCAATCAGGCAAGCGGCGCGCAACCGCGCGCGTTGGCCAACGGCGTGCTGATGTATGCGCGCCATATCGATCAGCTCGAGCAGTTGGGCGGGCTCGTCGCGCAGATCATCAACAAGCACGTGTCGCTGAACGTGCAGCCTGAGCACTATCCGATCGTCGGCAAGTGTCTGCTGCGCGCGATTCGCGAAGTACTCGGCGCGGACGTCGCAACCGACGCCGTAATCGAAGCGTGGGCCGCCGCGTATCAACAACTCGCCGATCTTATGATCGGCCTCGAAGAGAAGATCTACGCCGAAAGCGCAGCAGCGCCCGGCGGCTGGCGCGGCACGCGGTTGTTCCGCGTCGCGCGCAAAGTGCGTGAAAGCGACGAGATCACGTCGTTCTATCTGCGCCCCGATGACGGCGGCGAATTGCTCGCGTTTCAGCCGGGTCAGTACATTGGCGTGCGTCTGGTCATCGACGGCGAAGAAGTGCGTCGCAACTATTCGCTGTCCGCAATGAGCGATGGCCGCGAATATCGCATCAGCGTGAAGCGTGAACCGAATGGCACCGTGTCGAAGTATCTGCACGAGCAGATCAAGGAAAGCGACTCGGTCGAGCTGTTCGCGCCGTCCGGCGAATTTACGCTGCGACCTGGCGACAAGCCGTTGGTGCTGATCAGCGGCGGTGTTGGCATTACGCCGACGATGGCGATGCTGGAGGCCGCGCTGAAGACCAATCGTACGGTGCATTTCATTCACGCGGCCCGTCATGGTGGCGTGCATGCATTCCGCGGCGCAATCGATGCATTGGCCGCACGCCATCCGCAACTGAAGCGCTTCTATTGCTACGAGGAGCGCCGTGATGGCGATGCCGAAGCGCACGCGGTCGGTTACGTCGACGAAGCGAATCTAAAGAAGTGGTTGCCGGAAACGCGTGATGTCGACGTGTATTTCCTCGGGCCCGTCGCGTTCATGAAGGCGATCAAGAAAGGGCTGAAGGCGATCGGCGTGCCGGAATCGCAGAGCCGTTATGAGTTCTTTGGTCCGGCTGCCGCGCTCGAATAACGCACTCGAGTAATCGACGAGTACTTGCCCTCTTTGAATCGCTGCGAAGCGTATTCGAAGACGGGCATGTTCGGGCTTCGATCACGCCGGCGGGTTTGGCCTCGTAAAAAGCGGGCCAGATCTGCCGCGCCTTCTAGCGCTCCCTCCTGCGGCGAAACGCCCACCAGCCCGTCAGCCCGGTAAAGCCGGCGACCAGCACCACCATCAGCCAGAAGCCATGCTTGTTCTCGGCGAGCGGAATGCCACCGACGTTCATGCCGAAGAAACCGGCGACGATATTGATCGGCATCGCCAGCACCGTGACTAGCGTCAGCGTAAATAGCGTCCGGTTGTTCTGCTCTTCGAGGCGCGCGATGATTTCTTCCTGCAGCAATCTGATCCGCTCGATCAATCCCGCTACGTCCGAAAGCACGACCGAGAACTCCTCCGTCGATTCACGCAGATCTTGCACGTCTTCCGCATGAAGCCAGCGAGGCGGCCTCGCCAGCAAGCGGAAAATCGCGCCCGGTTCGGGTGCCAGCATGCGTTGCAGGCGTGTCAGCGTGCGACGCATCGCGCCGAGGTCCAGGCGGTTTTGCGTCGGCCGTTGCGACAGAAAGCGATCCTCGATTCGATCGACGTCGGCACTGGTTCGGCGGACGATCTGCACGAGCAGGTCGGCCTGGTCGCGCATCAGATGAACCAGCAGCTCGGCAGGTGACCTGAATATTTCACCTTCGCGCACCGACGCGCGCAAACGGTCGACCGAGCGCAGCGGCTTCAGCCGCGCCGTCACGATGAGCCGCTTATGTGCGTAGATCCACAGCGTCGCGATTTCCGACGGGATGAATTCGAGGTTGAACATGACGTCGTTGACGACCGCGCGCAGTGCGCCGTCCGCATGCTCGATCCGCGTCGAATGCGAGCCTTCGCGCAAGGCGTCGAAAAAGGTTTCGGGCAGATCGAGTTGCGTGCGCATCCAGCGCTCGCTCGCGCTATGCGCGAGATTGAAGTGAAGCCATAGAAACTCGCCAGCGTCCGTCGCGCTAGTGCCGGAATCGTCCTCGCGCTCGCGGAACCAGTCGATGACTTCGTCCGCGTCGATCGGCCGCCCGGCGAGCGTCGGCGAAAACCGGAAACCGCAGACCATACCCGACGAATCCGCGCCGTAGGTTTGCATTGCCAGATCTGATTTCATAGGTCGTTCGATGCCAGCGCTTCCGAAAGGAATACGTGAGCATAGCGCGAACAATTGAAAGAGAGTTGACGCGCGCACTTTCCGGCGTCGTATTGTCGAATTGTGGCGGCTGGATTGTCTCCGAAACGTCATCTCTGCCGATGACGGCCGCGTAAACGCAAAAACCCCACCGCGGCGGGTGGGGTTTCTGACTGGGGGGAGCCTGACGATTACCTACTTTCACACGGGCAATCCGCACTATCATCGGC
>NZ_JACHDM010000042.1:0-25364 GCF_014201065.1 Paraburkholderia sp. Cpub6 | reverse complement strand
CGACACGCCGGGGCGCAATGCAGCCTCGACCAGCGCGCGCTTACCGTTCTCGTCATAGCGACGGCGCCCGTCGCGGCTTAGACGAACTACTCTTAACTCTGAGTCATTGCCAGCCATAGGTGTCCACCTCCACGTAGGTGGACACCTATGCTCCTCGCTCATGCCGCCAGCCGATAGACGTCGAAGATGGACCGCTTACCGTCAGACGCGCGATGGAGGTTTCCGGAGTCAAGAAAGTGCATGCTGTGGCTGGCGGTTTTCACTTGGCGCCGCAAAAGGAAGATTATGTCCGACAGACCGTCGCCGCACTCAAGGAAATCGACCCGGACTATGTCATTCCGATGCACTGCACTGGAGAGATGTTCATCCAGATCGTCCAGAAAGAGATGCCGGAGAAGTTCATTCGTTCGTACACTGGCAGCCGGTACGTTTTTGGCGTTTGACGAACCGCGATGAGTTGGAGATGCAACTAGAGTCAAATGCGCCAGTTCAAGTTCGATTACACCGCAACGCTATGCCGCTAACAAAATCTGGCAAGGCATGACGTGGGCGATTGTCGCCTGTCTGCTTCGGAGGAGACCCTCATCAACAGTATGGCTTACGACGATTGTGAAAAATGTCTGGAAGTGCCATTTTGTCCTTCGGTGTACACAGCCGCGACGGAAAGCTGCCTGAGCTTCGGAACACTTCAGCGTGGACTGAGTTGCGAGCGAAGAAAGGGAACGACCGTGCCGGCAACGGCGTCAGGATTATCAACGAAAGGCCAGTGACCGCTGTCCGGCAGGATCAACACTTCGGCGCGGGGAAAGACCTCGCGCTGTCGCTCGGCGAAGTCCACTGAAATATAGGGATCGTGGGCGCCCCACACCACTTGCGCTGGCAGATCCAGCGGGCGCAGTGCGTTTGCGAGGTCCTGCATGGCACTTTTCGTTTCGCGGGTGTTGCGGTATAGCCGCAGCACGGCGCGTCGAGTGCCAGCATCGAAGCTGTTAAACGCCTGATCGACATATTCCACGGGCAAGCCACGCGGGTTGCCGTGCCGAAGCAGGAGCCGCATTCCGGCACGCGTTGTCGTGGCCATGAACAGTTCGCCCAGCCAGCGCGTCTGCCAGATGCGCGCCAGATAGTGCCATCGGTAATCAAGCAGGACGCCTGTGTCGATCAATGTCACGCTTGCAACGGCGTGAGGATTTGTAGCGGCCCACGCGAGGCCCCACGGGCCGCCAAAGTCGTGCATGACGAGGTGAGCATGTCGGACATCGCACGCGGCCAGCAGCCGGCCGAGGTGGCGTGAGTAGCCAGGCACGCTGTAGTCGAAACGTTCAGGTTTGTCCGCAGCGCCGAAACCCGGCATGTCCATGGCGACGGCGCGGCCGAACTCACCCACGCTGGCCACGAGCCGGGGCCAGTCAGCAGTCGATCCCGGATTGCCATGCACGAAAACGACAGCCTCGTCGGCTCCGCGCGGCCCAGCCTCCAACAGGGGAGAGCGGATTCCGTCGACGCGGACTGATGTCTCTTTCATGCGTCTCTAGGGTGGCTGTAAATCGACGCGAACCTGCCGGTCAGACCGGCGCGTCGGGTTGCGCAGAGTGCGCGGCGGGCTGTCGCAGATCGACCCACGCCGCCCTTACCAGAGCGCCCGGGGAAAGGAATTTGGCCGGACCGATAATGCGTGCGCCAAAGGCATGCAGATGTCTTGACGCTGCAGTGTCCTTCGCGGCAGCCGAGAAAGTGAGCCGTTCGATGGCGTTGAATCCATGCCGGCGCGCATAGTCGAGAATCAGGAAGCGATGGCCGCGGAGTTGGCGTGAAACACGTTTTGTATAACGCTGCAGCGCGGGCGAAATCGGGCGCCCCTGCCGTAGCGCCGGCGTAAGCGTGTCAACCAGCCATTCCGCCGTCTGGAATGCGAAGCCGCAACCGACGCCCCACAGGGGATCGATACTCATCAGCGCATCGCCGACGAACGCGACGTTACCGACCGCAGCTGGCCGCCACAGATTCGGATAGTCCTTGACAAGCAAGGCGTTACCGACCGGCTCGGCGGCGGACAGATCGGGGGCATCGGGAAATCCGGCCATGCTGCGCTCCAGTGCCTCGCCCGGCTCGGTGCGAAAGCCGTCGAGCTTGTCCTTGGTCGCCATGTAGGCAATCACTGTGACGCCGCCATCGTTGGGAAACACGTAGCCGATCTCCGGACCGCGCAACCACATTTGCGAGCAGGTTCCGCGCCGCAGTGTGACGCCGCGGTAAGCGCGAATTGCGCCGAAGCGGCTGTTCTCCGAGAATGCGGGCTGGATGCCGGTGAGCGCCGCCAGCGGCGAGTTTCGCCCGTCCGCACCAACGATTAGCGGGGCTGAGACCACGCCCGTGCGGCTCCCACCGAGCTCGACACCACTGACGACGCCGTCCTGCTTCACCAGCGCGCGCACACCGCAGCCGAACATGGTTGTGACACCTGGGGTATGCGACGTCAGTTGCCGGAGGATCGGATCAAGGGTCCGGCGCTGAATGTTGTACCCGAAGACAGGTTCACCATTCTGGTCGAGCGGCGCGACGTCACCGGTCCAGCCATAGCGGGTCCAGATATCAACGCCATTTCGCAACCCACCGGCGTCCTCAATCAACTGGTCAAGACCCAGACGCCGCAGGGTGGGCGTGGCCGACGCCTGGATGAAATGCGTGCATAACTGCTTGAAAGCCGCGATGTCGGCGTGGTGTTCCACAAGCGCGACATGCAACCCGTCCAACGCGAACAGTCGCGCGGCGGTACAGCCAGCGAGCCCTGCACCGATGATGACGACATCAAACGCTTCCTGTTGCGTCGGTGGGGCCAGTAGTGGCGCCTCATCGCCGTCGACCGTGTTGTTGTTCACCTTTCTTCTCGCCCGAACTCATGCCCGCACAAGGGGCAAACTTCAATCAGTATAGGCGGCGCTTGTGGGATGAACTATCGACAGCCAAGAAATCTGCATCGCTGGCGAATAACAGAATTGGTCGAACTCGGTCGGTCGCGATCGTCGCAAAGCGCCCTTGGAAGCCGCCATTGGCGTGGTCTCGGGACGAACGACGGTAGTGGGTCGATCGCGGTCTTCCGCGTCGGGCAGCGATCGGCCATGAGGCGTCGTTCGACGGCCCATGGACTGAGACGCTCAGTCGACCGGTCTCTATTGGAAACAGCCATTCGGCCGCCGACTATGCAGGTCGAATCATCGGCCATCGGCGCCGCGGCCCTGTGCCTGCGCCGCGCCGGTGAGAAGCGTGCTGACAATGCAAAGCGCGAATGCTGCGATACGCCCCCTGCATTCGTTGACCGACGGTGTCTTGCTCAGTGGCATACAGACCTCCTTCCGTGATTTATTGCCGTTGACTCACGGAGTCCCGCTTCGTCAGCCCGGGTTCGGCCAAAGTTTCTGCCGCTCGAACAAATGTCGCGACGGTCCGCTTGCAAGCTGACATGTAACGGGGGCGATTCCACTGCGAGTTTCACCGTTCATCGGTCAACGATCCATTGGCAGCGCGCCCTCGTCTGCGCGTTGCGGTTTGCCAAATTGCCAGTCTGAGGCCGGGGGAGTACGCGCGACGGGCACGGGTGATCAGGGAGTCCAACGATAAACAACGATGCTGGTGCCGTTGTAGTCGTCCTTGGTCACAACATACTCGCCGTTCGAACGCAGCACCGATCTCAGCCCGTACATTGAATCCACGTCATTGCCGACGTACACGTTGCTGGGATTGCTGTTGGTGAATGTGTTGTCCAGGCTGCCCGACGTCAGATTGAAGGCATCGATGTTGGGCACGGTGTGGACGTAGCCAACGAACAGGTAGTTGCCAGCAGCGGTGAGGGACTTCGGGTTCGCACTGGTGAGCGTGATTACCGGATTGGGGGTGGTCGTGTTGCCGGCGAGCCACCCGTGGTAGACCTCTACGCGGGTTCCGATGCCGGTCCAGTCCGTGCTGCCCGTGACGCGCTGCCCGAGGATCATCGTGTCGCTTTCGGGCAGGTAGATGATGCGGCTCAGGCCACCGATCGATGCAGGAACTGGCACAGTCACGGGCGCTCCCCATGACGGCTTGCCGTTCGCATCGAACCCGGTCAGGGGCCAGTGCCAGATCTGGTTCGTCTTGTCCAGACCCGCCCACACGTCGCCCCTGCTGTCGAGGCAGAAGCCGTTGCGAACCCGCGCGGTGGCATTGAATAGCTCGCCCGGCAATGCCCCGTCCGGAACGGCGATATAGCCTTGTGCTGGGTCGAAGTGGAAGAAGTAGAAGCCGTCGGGGTTCTGGTCAGTGGCGACCAGCACTCTGTTCGTTCCTGCGCTCGCAACCATGCCGAAGTGCAGGCCGCGGCCGGGATAGGTGGTCGAGTTCAGTCGCTGGTCGTCGGGGTAGGTGAAGGGATCAACTGTATTAGCGACGAAGGACCAGTTTGCACCACCCGTACCACGGTAGACGTTGACGCCACTGTAGAAAGTTCCAGCATCTGCTTCTGGATCAGGCGCTCCAATGGCTTCAAAATTGAGTGCCAGCAACCTGTACTTAAGTGCTCCAGTCGAGCCGTACGCATAGATGTCCGTGCCTCCTGTTCGTCCAAGGTCCCAACTGCCGCCCCAGGGCTGGGAGAGGATGTAGGTGTTGCCCGCAGAGTCTCGCCCAATGCCATCGATTCGAGCGAAGCGCAGGCTACCTACCTGGCCTTTAGTTCCAGTGGTTGTGTCGAGGTACCCGCCCTTGATGCCGAAGGTTGAGACCTGCGTGTAAGTGCGCGTGTCGTATATCTTGACCTGTTGGTCTGGCCCGGCGTCGCCGATCCAGAGGTACTGAGTAGTCGGGTCAAAGTAGAGGGCGTGGGGCTGGACGCCTGCGGCGAGGGTGACTGTGCCGAGGGGCTGGCCGGAGAGGTTGAAGCGCTGGAGCGTGCCTTCGGTCTCTTGCGCGATGATCAGGTTGCCGTTGCGGTCGAAGGCAATTGCGCCTGGATCAGTCACGGCGATGTCAAGAATCCATGTGCCGTCGGTTTTGTAGAGGCGGACGCGGTTGCCTGGATGATCTGATGCGGCCCAGTATTGACCCCACGTCGCGATGCCGGTGATGACGTCCGCGCGCCGCTCGGTGGTGTCAGCGCTGACCTGAATCTGTTGGTCGTTCGCACCGGTCGCGCGGATGTAGCGGAAGACCATCCCGTTCGCGAAGACGCCGTTGACACGGCCGAATTGGCGGGGGGCCCACACGTACGTCGCATTGCCGGTAATCGCCGAGCCCTGCGGCTCGCCGTGCGCGCCGATGCTGCCCGCATTAGCACCGTTCTTGTAGATCGCAATGCCGCCTTCGTTCTCGTCCCACATGGAAGCAGTGTAGATGGTGCCTTCTGGCGCGATCCACATCGAACGCGCGGCGTTACCTACGTGAGTGGCGTTAGTCCCAAACGTATTCGCTATCCAGTCAGTCGTGTACTGCCCTTGACATTCCGATGCAATCGTAGCGCTCAGCATTGCCGCAAGGAATGCGGCACAGATTCGTTTCACGACGTCCCCCCATTTGCAGCACGTGCGACGGCCGCCATCAGGAGACCGGATGGCTTTTCCACTGAGGCGGCTGGCAAGTAAGGCCGGCGCAATCAAATCGGCGGGCCGTACAGGCCGGCACGTTCCGCGCCGGTTGTGTCTGTCGAGGGACGTGCTTCTGAAAAATAGTGCTCTGGGCACGAAGCCCGAAGACGAAACCGAGCAGAAGTGTGCGATTGCATACATTGGCATCTTCATGGCGTTGTCACATTGGCGGGCTATGCCGCACCTGGCCATGCATGTCAACGAACGACCGCTCCACCTTGGAAGCCGCCGTTGAGATCGGCTACGCTGAAGGGCCGAAGTGGGTCGGCTGCGGAAGTTCGGGATGTGATAGTACCGAGGACGGGCCGCGACGGCGGTTCGCTGCGGGCCGCTGCAACCAGTTCGACCGGCAGGAGAAGAGATTCACCGAGAGAGCGGATTTGGGTTCACCGTCGCAACGGTCTTCCAGCCAGACCACCATTTCACTTGCGTTCGTCTTTACTCGACGATGCCGACCAGATCGTCAATCTCCTTCTCGATACGCATCTGAGCCTCTTGTGCAGCGGCATCGAGTGTGTTCGCAACGAGCGGGAGCATCAGCCCTGAACCCTTGAATTCAGCTTCGAAATGCACCCACGCTGCGTAAGCGCAAACACCGGAAGCCTTTTGCACGAGGTTGATCGTTATGTCGTATGTCCGTCGCTTGCCGTACTTGCGGGTGTACTGAAATCGGCTTAACAGTGGTTTGTACATCACGTTTCCGTGGCTGCTTCTGAATTGACCGATTGCAGGAGTCGCGGTGAAGGCAGTCGTTCACTGCTTTAGGGATGTCTGCCGGATCCTGCGATGCGGCGTTAGCTATTTGCTGCCTGGTTCAAAGTCGATGATCTGCCGAACGGCGAGCGAGGTATCGGTACGCCATCCACAAACGCGCAAGCACAGCGCACAGCAAACTCGTATGCACAGGTCTGGCTTGCAAACTGACCAAGATCACCCAATGAGGCAGATTCGCCGTCCTCCTTCAAGATGCAAGCACTGGCCACGAACGTGTTGCCGTACCTTATCGTTGACGCTTGAATCGCTGCGCCATGGTGAAATAGAACCATTGAATGCTCTCCAATCGTCGATCATGAAAGCGTATTGTAATGTTATCATTTGCGCGCGTGGAGACTGTTACCATTCCACATAAAGCGCTTAAGTGTGACGACAGGAGATGCGGGCGCTCGCTGCGCCCCGCCAATAGAGCGCATCTTGTCGATGCCTATCGAGCAGGAGACCGCATATCGGCCGCCGAGTCCGGGGCTGGATCGCTGGCGCTGGATGGCCATGAAGGGCCCTTTGCCCTTCGCCGGGCGTCGCGCGGACATTCGAAACGCAGATCCCTCCAGGAGCCAGCCGTAGAGCGGACTTTGGATCGAAGGGCAGTTCAAGGTCGAGTTCTGCCCGAGGCGGACCGATCAAGGGCGGCCTACTTTCCCGATTCAACGTCGGACCGGGATCGGCCATGAAGGGTCATTCTGAGGTTGACCCGGTTCGACGGATAGATTTGCAGTTGAGTCTAATGCGGTGTGGCACCTCCCGATAAGGTTGAATCGCGGGTTGTCCACGGCCGGGCGGCGGGTCGCCTGTCACGACCACGACGCTGCCCGGCGGTGGACAACCCGCGCGGCGATAAGCTTTGATCTTGCGCATGCAGGTTTTCAAACTCGAGCGGCGAACAGTAGCCGATGCTGCTGTGCAGGCGGCGTATGTTGTACCAGCTCTCGAGAAACGAGAACAGACGCCGCCGTGCCTGTTCGTGGGTCGCGAAGTGTTCGCGACAGAGCAGTTCGGCTTCGAGTGTGCCGAAGAACGACTCGCACATCGCGTTGTCATAGGCATCGCCAGCCGTGCCCATCGACGGCTGTACGCCTGCTTCGCGGCAGCGCCGTCCGAAGGCAATGGATGTGTATTGAGAGCCTGGATCGGAATGTAGAATTACACCTTCATGGCGTCGTTGCTGCAACGCCATGTCCAGGGCGCGTAGCATCAGTTCGGTGTACAGATGGTTGGACGTCGCCCAGCCGATGATGCGACGGCTGAACACATCCAGCACGACCGCCAGATAGAGGAATCCTTCGCCCGTGGGTACATAGGTCGCATCTGCGACCCACAGCACGTTTGTCGCGTCGGCACTGAAGTGCCGACGCACCAGATCAGGCGCACGCCGGGCGCCTGCACGTGGCCGCGTGGTGCGCGGCCAGCGCCGCCGGCTTGCCCCGCACAGACCCGCCATACGCATCAGGCGCGCCACCCGCTTGCGCCCCACGTGTACGCCTTCGCGCGCGAGCTGCGCATGGATACGCGGTGCCCCATACGTGCCCCGCGAGCTCGCATGTAGCGTGCGGATGCGCGCGAGCAGTTGTGCATCGCTACGTGTGTGCATCGCGGGCTCTCGCACCAGCCACGTGTAATAGCCGCTCGTCGAGACGCCGAGCAGCCGTGCCATCATCGCAATGGGCCAGCGGGCCCGGTTCGCTTTCATGAATCCGTACCGCTCTTCGGTGGAATGGATCCCGTCTCCCTCGCGAACCAGGCTGCCGCGTGAGAGAGTATGTCGCGCTCCATCTTCAGTTGCCGGACTTCACGACGCAACCGTGTGAGCTCCTGCCGTTCGGCTGTGGTCAGACCGTCATGCCGCACGCCTGTATCGCGATCAGCCTGCGCTACCCAGTTGTAGATGGTCTGTGCAGTCGGCTCGAACTCCTTTTCCAGTTCCTCCGGCCTGCGCCCGGCCTTCACCAGCTCGACCATTTGCGCCCGAAATTCCGCCGGGTACGGGGTACGATGCTTGCCCATAATCGGCACCTCCTTCTCCAAAGGATAGATGTCCGTTTTTCTGGGTCAACTTCATTCGCCTGCACCGTCGCCCGGACATTCAGACGTCGGTTCCACCCGGGAACCGGCCGTTCAGTTGACAATGGTCAGGCGTTGCTTATCGGCCTGAGCCGTCATTCGAGCATCGGTGCCGGTCAGACGGGTATGGGGCGCTTTCCTGTCATTCACAGGTCGGTGGTCGCGAATGACTCGTCCCGCGGAAAGCGAACGAGTACTTGCGACCCACTTCTGCCCCTCCGACGGTATCTCAACGGGAGCTTTAGCTGGCGGAGCAGACAGTCGGAAAAGTCGTTCGGAGGGAGGCACGAGCGATGCGCTGGCGTGGGCGCTACACTCATATCTGTACTCCGACTGCGATGACGATGGAGACGGCGAGGACCCACAGCTCGATGGCGGTGAAGCGGGGGTATTCAATCTTTTTCATCGTCTTCCTCTCCTTATGCCCCGCAGCCCGAACTTCATTGGGCATTCCTGGCCGGCAAGTACCTGCTCTGGCCGTCGTCGATGTGCAACAAATCAACGGCTTGTACCTCAGCCGACGTTGAAACCTCGGCCCGAGGTCGAGGTCGAGGTCGAGGTCGAGGTCGAGGTCGAGGTCGAGGTCGACGCGCCGTACCTGGCCGGGGTCTGCGCCTGTCTACCGGTGGCAGGCGCTTTCCGCCACTCGGTGACCGCTCGGTAAAAAGAAGCCGGCGGAAGCCGGCTTCGAAGGAGGTTCCGTTTTTCCCAGGGGTGGGGAGGTAGGAACCTGAGGAGACTCATTGTGTCAACGCGTTGGCCGGGTGATGTCCTACAACACTTCACAAGCGTCCAAACTAAGCCCTGCCGATTCGATCCTCGCCTCCTAAATAACAATCGCACCGTCCATGGAACCATGATATGCGGATGGTCCCAAGACGGCCATTCTACGAACGGTTGCCGCAGTCGTACGTGAGCGTCGGACTCTTATACTCGTGTATATCGTCGAGACGATGAAGCGGGCCGGGCGTCGAACAAACATATCGCAGTACAACAAGACGGAGCCTGCCTGCCCGAGCGGCGGGTACTGCGGGGTAGCAGACGTCGGAACGTCCGCGCGAAGGTGCCGACCAACGTCCGTAGCTGGCCGCTCGCTGCCTGATGCATCTGGGACGCATCTCGATCCGTTCCTGACGTTCGAGTCCAACACACCTCGACGACCGCTATTGATGACAAAGCTACATTGGCTTGCGGGAAACTCTGCTGCGAAGTTTGCAAGGAAACGGAATTGTGTCATGGCCCACGCTGATTTTTTCGCACGCATCCGCGCGATCCGCTGCAATCATTCTATCATTTTAGGATACCTAATAAAACGAGGGCCTCCGAGTCTCAGGCTGAGCGCAGACTCGCTCAGTCCTCCAATGAAAACGGTGAGCCGCCAGTGTTTTCCTCGAACCAATGAAACGGGTTGTGTCGCGATAAGGATGGCAAGGCCCTGCAGTGCTGCGATGGTAAGAACTGCTTATAACACTAGAGAATAGAATTGCTCGGCAACCGTCCGTTGGATGACCGCGTCTTTCATCTGCCCTTTCCTGATCATATGCATGACTTCGATGCCTGACAGGATGACGCGGGCGCAGCGAAAATTCTTGAAACCCATCATCGGCTTGATGACACGTTTGATTGCGCGATGGTCCTGTTCGACAATGTTGTTCAGATACTTGATCTGCCGGATCTTGATGGGTGTTTGCCGTTCGGCATTGATGGCTTGCAGGGCGGCCAGATTGGCGCCGCTTTGATCCACGGTGATGGTCTGCGGCTCGCCGTTCTGGTCGATGGCCTTCTCGAAATAGCGACGCGCGGCAGCCTTGTCGCGATGGGCTCGAAGCAGGAAATCGACGGTATTGCCGGCCTTGTCCACCGCGCGGTACAGGTACTTCCACTGGCCGCCCGCCTTGATATAGGTTTCGTCCATCCTCCAGCTCTTGCCAATCGGTCGTTTGTGCTGGCGAAACGCTTTATCGAATAACGGTACGAGCTTGATGACCCAGCGGTGTACGGTCGAATGGTCCATCTCGAAACCGCGTTCCGCCATCAATTCCTCGAGGTTTCGCAGGCTCAGCGAGTATGCCAAGTACCACCGCACGCACAGCAGGATCACATCGAGCGGATAGTGCAGTCGCTTCAGCACCTTGGCGATGCCGGGGGACAGCGTCTTGCGCGGCGTCTTCGTCGTCTTGGCCATCGTGGTCGTCAGCAATTTCCGTCCGCCGGATTTTACCTCAATGCCTTGTTGCGACAGAGCCGTCGGGCGTGTACCCGCAGCTATCCCCGAGGCGCCGGCGTTCGACGTCTTTGCGGCAGGCGTTGCACGATGCTGCCCAGCTCAGCTGTCAGCATCGAGTAGCTGTTTCCGGGCGTGTCAAATCCACCGCGCGGCTGGCCACCTTGTCCTGCGCTAGTTGCGGGCGCTGCGCCGACGTCATCGGGTCGCGCGTGGCCTTGGGCTCCTGGTCGATGTCCGCTGTCAGTTCACGCTAAGCCGGCAAAGGAACCTGGTGGGGGCCAGGAGGGTGCCAGGAACGCGATCTTCTGCTCGCCCACCGCTGACATATAATTCGAATGTTGGTTATTTAGGATTTATATGATGGCGGATGAGCGACACATGGAGACCGCGCGGCCGGAGCTGCCAGCCGAGCGCGGCGTTGCACAATATCAGCGACTGGCGTCCCTGCTGCGGCACCGAATTGCGAAGGGCGAGTACCCGCTCGGCACGCAGTTGCCGCCGATCACGCAGCTCGCGGACGACGTGGGCGTCGCCGTCGTCACCGTCCGGCAAGCATACGAGCTGCTTTCCAAGGAAGGGCTGATCCGCAGCCAGCGGGGCGTGGGGACCCACGTTGCAGCGCTGCCCGCCGCCACGGGCGACCTCGAACAGGTGATCAACAACCCCTTCGCCGCGCCGCAGCCGCTTGCCTTCGAGATACTCGAAGTCGGGCGCCGCGCCTTGCTGCCGCAGGAGCTGCTCGGGCCGGATGACCGGTCGGCCGAGGAATACGTGTGCGTCCGCAAGCTGCACACCTATTTCGGCGAGCCCTTCTGCTACGCCGAAATCTATGTGCCCGCGCCGGTTTTCGAATCGCTGCCCAAGGACATCGCCATGAAGCGGAAGCTGCTTGCCGCGGTGCTCGACGAACTGGGCGGGCGCTGCAAACGCTTGCGGCAACGCGTGACCGTGATACCCGCGGATTTTCCTCTATGCGACATGCTGAAGATCCCGTTTGCCTCGCCCGTCGCGAAGATGTCGCGGCGCCTGGTTGACGGCAAAGGTAACGTGCTCTACGCCGGTGTTACCTGGTATCGGGGCGACCGCTACGTCTCCGAGATCGACCTCCCCGCATCCGCCCTGAAAACCGTGCCCGGGATCACCGAGCCCCAGCGGCGGGCTGTCGGGTAAGCCCGTACTTGACGTCATTTTGCGCATGCCTAAACTACTAACATTAGTCATTTAGGTTTAACTCTCTCCGAAGCTGAGTCCTCACTGGAGCTCGATGCGCATGCGGAACCTTCTCGTCCTCCTGGCTGCCCCCGTACCCGCGCTGCAAGCGATGGCGGCGGCCCCTTATCCGGCCAAGCCCATCAGGATCATCGTTCCTTTTCCGGTCGGAAGCGGAACGGATGCCGCGGCGCGCCTGCCCGACCAATCGCTGCCCGCCAGGAAGCCACAGCCCGTCATCGTGGAAAACCGTCCCGCCGCCTCCGGCTTCATGGCGGCGCAGGCCGCCGCCCCGGCGGTCAAGATCGCATGGAGCCAGCCCGAATGAAGCCCGTACCTACCGTGGTCAGGGCGGCCGATCTTGCCGCCTACGCGCCGGCGAACCACACCGGCACCTCTAACGTGCGCGTGATCGGCCCCGAGACTGTCGGTGCGACGGCGCTCGAAGTGCTGGTCGGCACGATCATGAAATCGCACGGCGCGCGGCCGCACGCGCATCCCCACCTGGAGCAATGCGCCTACATGATCGAGGGAACCGGCGAGTCGGGGGCGGAGGGCCGCGTGGAAGCGATGGAGCCCGGAACCTGGGCCTACGTGCCGGCAGGCGTGTTCCATTCGTTTCGCGTGACCAGCGACCAGCCCGGGCGTGTGCTGGTCGTCTATACGCCGCCTTATGGCGAGAACCCGGCGCACACGATCACGGAACCTGACGGCGCTGCCGCCGCGCCTGCTCACGGCAAGGTGCGCGTGCTTGCCGCCGGCGACGCCGCCACCGGCACGGTTCCCCTCATCGACCGCGAGACCGCTGACGCGCGCTGGGTCGACATTGCGGCGCTGCGCATGCCTGCCGGCAGCGCATCGGTCTGCACCTCGGAGCCTGACGCCGAGCAGGTTCTCTACGTCGAAGACGGACGGATCGACGCACGTGTCGACGGGCAGGACTTCGGTCTCGCCCCGGGCGACTTCCTGTTTCTTCCGCGCGGGGCCGCTGCCTCCCTGCGCTGCTTGCTGGAGCAGCCTGCGTCCGGCTTCCTTATCAAAGGGCGGCTTCCATCGACTGCTTTACATCCACTAGCAACCGGAGACAACGCATGAACGCAAGAATTCTCGCGCAGCCCACCACGTCCACCGGCGTCCCGCTGCCGCTGCCCGCTCTGCCACAGGACAAGCTCCTGACCGTCAACATCGAGCAGATCCCGCTGATCAGGGATGTCTTTCCGGGCATCCACATCAAGCCGCTGCGCCTTGACCTGGAGCGCGGCGAGTGGGTCTTCATGGCCATCCTGGAACCCGGTTGCTCGCTGCCGATTCACTACCACACCGGTACGGCGCAGGTGTGGACGATCCAGGGCTGCTGGGCGTATCGCGAGTACCCCGAGCAGCGGCAAACGGCAGGCTCCTACCTGTACGAGCCCGCCGGCTCGGTGCACACCTTCTACACCCCCGAGGACAACACCGAGGACACCATCACCATCGCCTGGATCGAAGGCGCGCAAGTGAGCTTCAACGAGGACGGCACGTTCCACTCGCTCAATGACGCGGTCTCGATCCGGTACGCGATCGAGGCCCTCGCGGCAGCGCGCGACATCGGACCGGTGCCCTACATCCGCGGCAATGGCGCCGACGTAGCCGGTTCCTGACCGGAAAGAGGAGCACGGACAGAATGAGCAACGACTCGAACCAGGGTGGGCCGCTGGCCGGCCTGCGCATCATCGACATCACCGAAGTCGTCATGGGACCTTCGGCCACGCAGATGCTGGCCGACCTGGGGGCCGACGTGATCAAGGTGGAGCCGCCCGGCGGCGACATGCTGCGCGCCGTCGGACCGGGCGGGCGCTCGGGCGCCGGCCCGCTGTTCCTCAACCTGAACCGCAACAAGCGCAGCGTCATGCTGGACCTGAAGCGCCCTGCCGGCAAGGAAGCGTTGCTGAAGCTGGCGAAGACGGCCGACGCGCTGGTCTACAATGTGCGGCCGCAGGCGATGCAGCGCCTCGGGCTGGATTACGAGGCGCTGCGCCTGGTGAACCCGCGCATCGTCTACGTCGGCACCTTCGGCTTCAGCCAGCGCGGCCGCTATGCGCACTCGCGCGCCTTCGACGACCTGATCCAGGCGGCCGTCGCGATCCCCGAGGCCAGCGTGCGGGCCGGTTCCGACGTGCCGCGCTATGCCCCGCTCAATCTCTCGGACCGGGCCACGGGCCTGTACGCGTTCGGCGTGATCTGCGCGGCCCTGCTCGCGCGCGAGCGCACGGGTTGCGGGCAGGCGGTGGACGTGCCGATGTTCGAGACCACTGCGCAGATGATGCTGGGTGATCATCTGTACGGCCACACGTTCATCCCGCCGCGCGGCGGCTTCGGCTATCCGCGGCTGCTCAACCCGCAGCGGCGGCCGTACGCAACGCAGGACGGCCTGGTGTGCCTCGTCGTCTACACCGACGAACAGTGGCAGGCCTTCATGCGCGTGGTCGGCGAGGCCGAGCGGTTCAACAGCGACCCGCGGTTTGCCGACGGCGAATCGCGCACCCAGCATGTCGAGGCGCTGTACGAGATCCTCGCCGACAAGCTGAAAGCGCAGACCACGCAGCAATGGCGCGAGCTGCTGGAGCCGCTCGGCATCCCGGTGTTGCCGGTGCATACCTTCGAGTCGCTGATGGACGATCCGCACCTGCAGGACATCGGGTTCTTCCAGCAGTTCGAGCATCCCACCGAGGGCGTGCTGCGAACCATGGCGGTGCCGAGCGAATGGCCGCAAACGGCACTGCCGCCGCTGCGCCCGCCGCCGCTGCTGGGTGAGCACAGCGCACAAGTGCTGGCCGAGGCCGGCTACTCGCCGCATCAGATCCGCGAGATGGCGCAGGCGGGCGTGACGCAAGTGGCGGCGTGCAGCGAGTCAACGGGAGTCGAAGCATGAGCGATGTCGTGCACGCCAGCCGGCAGGACGGGCGGCTGATTCTCACCATCGACCGTCCGGAGCGCCGGAACGCGCTCAACGCGGAAGTGATCGGCGCCTTGCAGGAAGCGCTGGATCGCGCAAGGTCTGACGAGACGATTCGCGCGGTGGTGCTCACCGGTGCGGGCGACGAAGCGTTCTGCGCCGGCGCCGACCTGGGCGGGGATGCCTTCGCGTTCGACTATTCCACGCCGACCAGCGCCTACGCCGACCTGCTGCGCACGGCCCGCACGCTGAACGTGCCGCTCGTCGCGCGGGTCAACGGCGCCTGCATGGCCGGCGGCATGGGCCTGCTCGCGATGTGCGATCTCGCCATCACGGCCCGGCACGCGAGCTTCGGCCTGCCCGAGGTGAAGGTGGGCGTGTTCCCGATGCAGGTGCTCGCCGTGCTGCAGGCCCAGCTGCCGCTGCGCTGCCTCGCGCAGCTGTGCCTGACGGGCGAGCCCATCGACGCGGCGCGGGCACGCGAGATCGGTCTGGTGAACGAGGTGGCTGACGACCTCGACGCTGCGCTCGAGCGCCTGCTGTCGCGGCTGCTCGCCAACTCACCTACCGCGCTGCGGCGCGGCATGTATGCGATGAAGGCGATGCGCTCGATGTCCTTCGAAGAGGCGATCGCCTTCGGCGAAGGGCAGATCGGCCTGCTGGCCCTGACCCAGGACGCGCGCGAGGGCCTGGCCGCATTCAAGGAAAAAAGGAAACCGCAATGGACGGGCAACTGACATCCGCGACGCCGGGCAAGGTCGTGCGCATCGGCGGCGCCTCGGGCTTCTGGGGCGACAGCAGCGTCGGGCCGCTGCAGCTGGTGCGCTGCGGCGCCATCGATTACCTCGTGTTCGACTATCTCGCCGAGCTCACCATGTCGATCCTCGCGGGCGCGCGCATGAAGCGGCCGGAGGAAGGCTACGCCATCGACTTCGTCACGGTGGCGCTGCGCTCGGTGCTGAAGCAGGCCGTCGAGCAGGGCATCCGCATCGTCAGCAACGCCGGCGGCGTGAACCCGAGGGGATGCGCCGCGGCGGTGCGGGCGCTGGCCGACGAACTCGGCGTACCGGTGCGGGTCGCGATCGTCGAAGGCGACGACGTGCTCCCGTTTGCCGCCGCGATGCGAGCGGCCGGCACGGTCGAAATGTCCAGCGGCGAACCGATGCCGGAGCGGCTGGTGACGGCCAATGCCTATCTCGGCGCACTGCCCATCGCACGGGCCCTGGCCGCGGGTGCCGACATCGTCATCACCGGCCGCTGCGTCGACAGTGCCGTCACCCTCGGCGTGCTGATGCACGAGTTCGGCTGGGCGGCCGACGACTTCGACCGGCTAGCCGCCGGCAGCCTGGCCGGCCACATCATCGAATGCGGCTGCCAGGCGACAGGCGGCCTGCACACCGACTGGGCCAGCGTGCCGGACTGGGCGAACATCGGCTATCCGATCGTCGAGTGCCGCGAAGACGGCAGCTTTGTGGTTACCAAGCCCGCGGACACCGGCGGCCTCGTCACACCCGCAACCGTCGGGGAGCAACTGCTGTACGAGATAGGCGATCCGGCCAACTATCTGCTGCCGGACGTGACCTGCGACTTCCGCCAGGTGCGCATGGAGCAGGCCGGGCCGCATCGCGTGCTCGTGACCGGCGCGCGCGGCCGCCCGCCAACCGGCACCTACAAGGTCAGCGCCACCGCGCCGGCGGGCTTCAAGGTGTCCGGGCAGCTCACCATCGTCGGGATCGACGCCACAGCGAAGGCCAAGCGCACGGGCGAGGCGCTGCTCGAGCGCGGCCGCCGGCTGCTGCACGAGAGCGGGTTCGCGGATTTCCTGGCCACCCATATCGAGCTGCTCGGCACGGAATCAGCCTACGGGCCGCATGCTCGCCCCTTGCCGACGCGCGAAGTTGTGTTGCGACTGACGGTGAGGCATGCCGACCGGCGCGCACTGGAGATGTTCAGCCGCGAGTTAGCCGCACCCGGCACGTCCTGGTCGCCCGGCACGACCGGTGCCGGTGGCCGTCCCTCGGTGTCGCCGGTGCTGCGGCAGTTCGCCTGGCTCATTCCGAAGGCGCAGGTGACGCCGACGGTCACGCTCGGCGAGACGACATTCGCCGTGACGTTGCCGCCACCGCAAGCGCAGGTCGTGCCCGGACCGCTGGCGCCCATCGAGGGTGCGCTGCCCGCGGGCCCACGCCAGACCGTGCCGCTCGTGAGAATCGCGCTCGGACGCAGCGGCGACAAGGGCGACACCTCCAACATCGGCCTCATCGCGCGGCATCCGGCCCTGCTGCCGGTGCTGCAAGACCAGGTGACGCCAGAACGCGTCGCGGAGTACCTCCGCCATCTGGTGCAGGGGCCGGTCCACCGTTACGAGCTGCCCGGCATCCATGCCATCAACCTCGTCTGCGAGCGGGCGCTGGGCGGCGGCGGCATGGCGTCGCTGCGCAACGACCCGCTCGGCAAGGGCATGGCGCAGATGCTGCTCGACATGCCGGTCGACGTCCCCGCAGACCTGCTGCAGGAGCGCCCCGCATGAATTTCGACTTCTCCGACGACCAGCTTGCAATCCGCGACGCCGTCGAGGCCCGCTGCGCCGACTTCGGCGCCGATTACTGGCTTGAGCGGGACCGCGATGGACGCTGGCCCAGCGAGTTCTGTGACGCCGTCGCTCGCGGCGGGTGGTTCGGCGTGACCATGCCCAAGGAACACGGCGGCGCCGGCCTCGGCATCTCCGCGGCCGCGATGGTGATGCGCACGATCGGCAAGCTCGGCTCGGCGGCGGTGTCGTCGGTACATCTGAACCTGTTCGGCCCGCAGCCGGTGGTCGTGTTCGGCAGCGAGGCGCAAAAGCGGCGCATGCTGCCGCCGTTGATCGACGGTTCGGATCGCGCCTGCTTCGGCGTGACCGAGCCCAGCGTCGGTTCCGACACCACACGCGTCGGAACCTTCGCCCGCCGCGCGGGCGACCGCTACATCGTCCACGGCCAGAAGGTCTGGACCTCGACCGCGCAGCACGCCAACAAGATCCTGCTGGTGGCCCGCACGACGGCGATCGAGGCATGCGCGCGGCCGATGGACGGCGTCACGCTGTTCTACACCGACCTCGACCGTTCGCATGTCCGCATCAGCGAGATCGACAAGATGGCGCGCAAGGCAGTGGACTCGAACGAACTGTTCATCGACGGGCTGGAGATCCCCGTCGAGGATCGCATCGGCGACGAAGGCCAGGGCTTCAGGTACCTGCTGCACGGCCTGAATCCGGAGCGAATCCTCGTCGCGGCTGCGGCGCTCGGCGCCGCTGAGACCGCGCTGGCGCGGGCAACCGACTACGCCAGGGAACGCGTCGTGTTCGGCCGGCCGATCGGCAAGAACCAGGCGATCCAGCATCCGCTGGCGGAATGCTGGATGCGCCTGCAATCGGCCGAACTGCTGATGTGGAAGGCGGCGGCGCTCTACGAAGCCGGCAAGCCCTGCGGTGTCGAGGCTACGGCGGCCAAGTACCTGGCGGCGGAGGCCAGTTTCGAGACGTCGTTGCGTGCGGTGCGCACGCACGGCGGCTACGGCTACGCGACGGAGTACCACGTCGAGCGGGGCCTGCGCGAAAGCGTGCTGTCGCTGCTCGCACCGGTGACACAGGAGCTCGCGTTGTGCTACGTCGCCGAGCAGGCGCTCGGGCTGCCGAAGTCGTACTGACCCGCGCAGCGCGAGACAAACCGCATCCAGGGCGTGGCAACGGCACGTCCGACGACACCAACCAGATCAATCAGCAACGGTCGATAAACCCGGGCCTGGAGACTGCGAAATGAGGATGAACGTTGCGGGAGGACAGTTTCATGAGGAGGTTTGAGGGTAAGGTCGTAATCGTCGTCGGCGCCGCCGGTCAAGACAACATGGGGCAGTGCATTGCCCGACACTTCGCCGGCGAAGGCGCCAGCGTGATTGTGGCTGGACGACGCGCGGAGCCGTTGGATCACCTGGCAAGCGAAATCGGAGGCGCCAGCCGGCTTTGCGATTTCACGCGCAAGGAAGACGTCGGAGCCCTCGTCGCCTTCGCGCACGAGCGCTACGGCCACGTCGATGTCGGCATCAACGCCACGGGCTGGGGACTTCTCCGGCCGTTCGAAGAGACGAGTGAGGATGAACTGCAGGCGATGATGGATCTCCAGTTCAAGGGGCCCTTTCAGTTCATGCAGGTGCTCGTGAAAGCGATGAGGCAAAATCCGACGCCGGGGGACTCGATCATCATGATCTCGCCCGCGACCGCGACGATCATGCTTGAGAACCACGCCGCCTATATGGGCACCAAGGCTGGCACCGACCACGTCGTGCGCTGTGTGGCCAACGACTTTGGCCATCTCGGAATTCGCGCTAATTCGATCTCTCCTGGCGTCACTCGCACGCCGATGTCGGGTGACGCCCTGGACATCCCAGAAATATTGGGGCCTTCGAGGCCGGCTATCCGCTCCGACGTATTGGCACTGTGGACGACGTCGCCGAAGCGGCTTTGTGGTTGGCAAGCGACGTGTGCTTCATGACGGGACAGAACCTGCAGGTCAATGGCGGCCTGACGCTACGCCGCAATCCGACAGTGACGGAAATGGGCGCCGCCTATGCCCGGGTTATCGCGGACCTGTCCGCATAACGGAATCAATGGGGCAGACACGATTGAATAATCGTCCGCCGCCGAACGTGTCGTGCGTGGGGAGGCCGTGGCGCAGCTGGAGGATGCCGCGCCATGACAAATAGGTGCATCGGTTCTGGGGCTCATCCGGGCGATGCAGCTTTCCTGGTTCTCAAATCAAGTAAATCAAAGGAAATGGCGTGAGCATCTTCACAGTGATATCGCCTGAATTCAAGGATCAGGAACGGCTGCAACTGGTGCATGAGTTCGATGGCTTCGACGGGACCGGCCAGAACCGTTCGCCCGCGCTGCAATGGCACGGCGCGCCGGCAGGCACCAGGAGCTTCGCCCTGACGCTATACGACCCGGACGCACCCACGGGCAGCGGCTTCTGGCACTGGATCCTGTTCGATATCGATTCGTCCGTCGCCCAGCTCGCCGCAGGCGCAGGCTCCGCCGACGCCACTGACCTGGGCGCCAGCGGCACTCAGGCCACCAACGACTATGGCGCCACCGGCTACGGCGGTCCCTGCCCGCCCAAGGGCCTGCCGGCGCACCGCTATATCTTCACCGTGCACGCGTTGGGTGTGCAGAAGCTGGAGCCGCCGGCCAACGCGCCCAACGCGGTGGTGCGCTTCTTGATCTACCAGAACACGCTCGCCACGGCCACCCTGACCGGTCTCTACAACCGCTGAGGGTGCGCCTTGCTGCGACTGTTTGAACCGCTCGCCAGCCCCTAGGCCAGGCGCGACGCGGGCGGGCGGCGTTCCTGGTGCTGGTGGTGGGACCGCTGGTGGATTCAATGGGGGCAGACACGATTGAATAATCCGACGCATTACAGCTACCCCCAACTTTGGAGACTGCAAATTGAGAACGAACATAGCCAAAAGCATCCTGATATTGCCGATGCTGACGTTGCTGGTGTTGCTCACGACGCCTCTCACCACGAACGCCTGGGAGCGCGGCCAGGTCGAGCGCTTTGCCACGTTGCCGCCGGGTGAGGCGCATCCCGAGGGGATCACCATCGACCGTCAGGGGAACGTCTACGTCGCCACAGTGGCGGCGAACAAACCTGAGACGAGTGAGGGAACGCTCATTGTGTTCGACCCGCATGGCAAGCACCCTCGGACTGTTCAAGTCAAAGGCACAAGCAGGCTATTGCTTGATCTTGGTTTCAATCCACAGACCGGCAAGTTGCTTGTGGTCGATTACCAGGCCGCGAAGGTCTGGGTCGTCGATCCCAACACGGGTGCCGCATCCGTTTTCATGACGGTCACGGGTAATCATCCCGGCCTCGACGGGATGACGTTCGACGCTGCCGGCAACGTGTACGTGACCGACTCTCACCAGGGCATCATCTGGAAGACTGGACCAGGCGGCGGCGAAGCATTGGCGTGGGTCAAAAGCCCACTGCTCAGTCCGGCAAGGCCAGCACCGCGCATCGGCGCGAATGGTCTGGCGTTCAACAACGAGCGGACAGCATTGTTCGTCGCCAACACAGCGAACGACACGATTGTCAAGATACCGGTGACCGGGGCGACGCTTGAACCTGGCACGCCTGAGGTCTTCGTCAATCGCGTCGGCGGCGGACCTGACGGCCTGATCATTGACGAGCACGATAACATCTGGACCGCGTGCAACCAGTCCAACGAGATTCTCGTACTCGAACCGACGCAGGGGCGAGTGATTGCAAAGCTCGGCGATTTCGGCGGAATCGATCGCGAGGGGGCGCCCATAGGCTTTCTCTGGTCGAATAGCCTCGTATTCCGCGGGGATGAGGTTCTTGTCACCAACCTTTCGCTCGATTTTGGCGCAGTCGTTTCGCAGTCTGAACGGACAATCGATGGACCGTGGGCTCAGCAGGTGAAGGTCCACACGATCTCGAAAATCAAGAAGCGGATACCGGGCATCTATTAGAAGTGACCGGATGCGCTCGAAAGTCCATGCCCACACGGCGACTGGGCCCGCGCCATACGATGCCCGGTCCTTTTAGCGCAGATTCTCGATCGATCCCAGAAGTCGCTCTTCGCTCCGAGGCCGCGCGACTTCCCGGCACGTCCCAGGGTGGGTGCGATCCCAGCCTCGCCCTCGAACTGCGGTAAGCGCGCGCGAGTTCCTCGTCATTCGGGCACATGAAGCGCAGGTGTGAATTGGACTAACCAGATTGCTTGCATGGAGATGGGCCGCCAGGTATGGATTCCATCGTCGGGTCGATGCGGGCCATAAAGCGCTGGCGTGCGATGGCGATTTTACAGATATGTAGTACTAAATATTTCGGCACATCGAACATGTAATCGAAATGAAGATGCCTGGTGGCTAGGACGACCACTGGGGGCGAGGAGATATTGATGAAGCAAGCGCCGATAGGAGACAGCATGCGTGCGATCAGTCGGGGAATTTGCGGTGCTACGTTGGTTCTTGCCGCAGGCCATGCAGTAGCGCAGTCGAGTGTGACGTTGTATGGGGTGGTCGACGTTTTTGGTCAGTATCTGAACAACGATGGAACTCATTCGTTTTCCGAAAGAAGTGGCGGCTCCACAGCGTCCCTTTTGGGGTTCAAGGGAAGTGAGGACCTCGGCCGCGGGTTGACGGCCGAATTCGCCCTCGAGAGCGGCTTCAACGTGAACAACGGGACGTTCTTCGCGGACAGCAATGCGCTCTTCTATCGTCAGGCGTGGGTCGGGTTGAGTCACGCCGACTTCGGTTCGCTGACCTTCGGTCGTCAGTATCAACCGAGCTTCAAGGTCGTCTACCCTGTCGACCCCTTTCGCATCAACGAAGTGATTTCGCCGCTCGCCGCGGCCGTCCTCGCAATTGACCGAAACACCTTGTCGACGCAGTACGCCACCGGACGCACCAGCAATTCGATCAACTATCAATCGCCGAATCTGGGCGGTTTCACGTTCAACGCGATGTACGCGTTCGCCGCTACGGTCACGCAGCCTTTGCCGTCCACGTCGGGGAATTTTCTCGATGTATCGGCAACCTATTCTAACTATGGCCTGTTTGCTGGTTTCGGATACCAGTATCAGCATGCCGGACAGTTGAGCTTTCCCGGACTTCCTGGCCGCCTGGATCTGGTTGGAACGGCTCACTACACGGGAGCATTGGCTTACCGGTTCGGTATCGTGAACCTGCAGTTCGCCTATCTGTACGTGCAACCCAAAGACGCCGCAGCGGGTTCACTCGCGGCCCGTCTTGGTACGGTCCATTCCGTCAGCATTGTCGAAGTGGGGGCGACGATTCAGGCGACGTCGCAGGATGCCATCCAGATCGCCGTAATTGAACGTAATGTGCGTGGTTCACACGACAACACGCCCGGAATAGAAGTGGGCGCGGAACATAGCCTTTCGAAGCGCACGTTCGTGTACATGCGGGCCGGCTATATGAAGAACAATGGAGGCGCGACGACGAGCTGGCCCGGTATCGCCGTGACCGAACCCAACGCGTCGCAGACGCTGGTGCTCATGGGCGTGACGCACCGGTTTTAGCCGACATATGTTCGCGTACCGGCGACCAATCTGCTCGGGGAAGAGGGCAGTGATTTTTAGTTGGCTCAGCCGCGCCTGGTACCTGGGCGCATCACCACTGCATGCGCGCGATTGACGCGGCCGATCTTGCGCTCGAACTTATGATCGAGCGTGCGCAGTCGCGCCGGACATTCGGCAAAGCACTGCATGAGCATGGCACGATCGGAGAATGGATCGCCAAGTCACGCGCCGAAATCGACCAGGTCACGGTGCTTGTGCTGGCGGTCGATCACATCGACGGCAACGCGGTGGCTCGCAAGCTCTGCGAGGTCGGATTCGTGGCGGATGCGCGCGTCAAGCAACTGTTCAAATAGCGCAACCTCCGCACTGCGTGGATTTTCCGCTCGTGTCAGTGTGGAGGCGATGGTAGTCGTTGCGACTCCCGGATTGGCAAAATGCCCATTAAATTCAAATTATCGAAACGAGCGTTCGAATTTGCTCGCGGCTGCGCGGTGCGCGGGAGTGTTGGAATGGTCGTCGGGTATCGGCGGCGCCGCTCGCACATCGCGCTGAGCCGACACTCGAACGGCTGGTCCACTCCGAAAACTGCCCGATACCCAATGCGAACATCTCGGCCATTCCCGACATTCAAGCCTCATGGTTCATGAGGCAGCTTCAGGTCACCTTCCTGCCAATCGGATCCCTATAACCGCGAATGTCACGTTCACTTCCAGCGGATGCGTACTCTCAACTAGTTGCAGTCGTTCGACCCCAGGTGACCACAGCGCCGGCTTACGGGGCAGTTAATAAGGACCATTTGGAGTCGTATGCGAGTCGCGACGCGCAGCGGAGGCTGCGCGCTTGGCTTGACCGCGACAGTTTGTGGAACCCCGTGCGCGGAAGCGGGACCTCGATTGTCCGAGGTGGTCACCTGGAGGTTGCACTGCGCGAGCAACCCGCTGCCTTCCGGCGTCGGCGTCACGCCGTTGACGGTTTCCATCGGCGTGCCCGCAAAGGCGATCTCCGGGACGAGACAATGATGCGTTCCCGCAAACGCCGACCAAATGTGAGTTCCGTTGACAGGGTGTTGGGATCTCATTGTGATGTTCCTCCCTTCCAGAACGCGATGTATGCTCTTCCATATGTCGCGCCACCGGCCCGGTCGCGTAACGCAAGAATCAGACCCTCAACGAGGCGAAGCAGGCGATGACGACTCTGAAAGGTTTGCGCGATCGCGCGATGCTGTCGACGCTGCTGCGGCGCCGCCCGAGAGCGCGCCACATTAACTTACCCCTCGGCGTTCCATGCCTGGGCGTGCACGGCAAGGATGCTAAGGCGGCTACGGCACGCCAATCTGCGGGGCGACGTTTATCCGAGCCTCATCGCGTGTGCCATGAAAGTACAGATACTTCAATGGATTCCGCGTGTCCAGCCTCCGTGCGAATGCAGCGCCAAACGGCCAAAACTGCCTCGATCCCGTCGACCCGAAGTCAGGGGCACGCGCATACTGCGGCGCTTGAGGCACGAATTTCGACGCTCGGAGAATGCCTGTGTTCAAGTTAGCTATCAAGCGGTGCCGCGCACAAACGTAGCGCGTAATCGATTGTTTTTCTCTGAGGTATTGAGGAGGGAAGCGGCCATGAAAATCCTATGGGTCGATGACCACGAAATTCTCTGCGTTGCTCTTTCCGAATATGTCCAAACACACGCATCGGAGTTGAGCGTAGTCCCAATCGAAGTCACACCCGTATTCACGCTTGCCAGCGCGCTTGAAGAAATGAGCAAGGCACCTCCCCCAGACCTTGTATTCCTGGATCTCAATCTGGACGGTGAGAACCGTGGCGCGACGACGCTGGAACATTTCCAGGCCGGCAATCCATCCAGTGTTCCCGTGGTCGTCTGCACGGGACTCGCTCCGGGAAACGATGATGAAGTTGAAATCTTGCGAATGTGCATGCGTGACCACGCTGCTCGAGGAATCATTTTGAAGGGAGGCGCACACAAAAAAATGTTCATTGGACTGAGCAGGATTTTAGGAGGTGAACTCTGGATTCCGGAAGAAGTCTTGATGCGCTTTGCCTGCCCGACGCAAGCGCCTTCAGCTATCCGGAATCAGCATCATCTTGGACTCTCTCCACGAGAGTGGGACGTGGCGCGTTGCATTGCAGGTGGCCTGTCAGGAAAACAGATCGCAAGAGAGCTTAACGTCACCGAGGGACATGTCAGACAGGTTTCCTGTGTCATTTACGACAAGCTTCAAGTCAGAAACCGCGTTGAAGCTGCACTAAAAGTCAATGCCGAGATGGGCGGCGGAAGTGGGCCAGCTAAGGGACTGTCGTGAAGATCTCTGCTACACCACGCCTTACGTGTAAGCACCTCGCGACGGCCGTCCGCAACGCGGCGCCCGCGTGAGGCATGATCGGGAATCGGGTTACGTGTCAGCAGACGCCGATGGGCCAGA
>NZ_JACHDM010000041.1:0-34947 GCF_014201065.1 Paraburkholderia sp. Cpub6 | reverse complement strand
ATGGCGGTCGAGCGAACCAAGGCGCAGATCCGTTCGCGGGTTGAGCATCCGTTTCATATCGTCAAGAACCTGTTTCATCATCGCAAGACCCGATATAAGGGCTTGGCCAAGAACACCGCGCAACTGTTCAGCCTGTTCGCTCTGGCGAATCTGGTGATTGCGCGAAATCTGTTGCGATCGGTCCATGGGAGCAATCCGTCAAGCGTATGAAAAATGCGAGCAGGGAGGCTCGTTTACGCGTCCAATTCACCGAACTGAGTGTCGATTCACTTCGTCATCCAGAAAATTCGACGCCATCTCGCCCGCAACTTGGGCAGTTGGTCCATTGATCAGCGTTTCCCTAGGCGTCGCAGGTTGAGGAATACTATCCGGTAGCGTTCAACGCGGATTAAGCTCAAAGTGCCCGGATATATCGGCAGAATCTATAGTAACCAGTAAAAAAAGAGAATCTTTCATTCGAATTTCTTTTTTTCGATTCTATTGATTTGCTTCTCAGCGCTTTTTTCGAGTCAATTGCTAATTTTTTCGGATCTATTGTGCAGGGACAAGGCACGGTCGATTGTGACGAGCGGCGGGGCGCCCGGTAAGTGGCGTGATCGTCAATCTTCGGTAACATTACGCCATGCACAATCATCTCGTCGTCGCGCTGGCCTACGACCGGCTTTGCACCTTCGAATTCGGCTGCGTGACCGAACTGTTCGCGCTCGAGCGTCCCGAGCTCGGCGTGCCGTGGTATCGCTTCGCGGTTTGCGCGAGCGAGCCCGGTCCGATCCGCGCGGCGGGCGGCATCACGCTGGCCGCGCCCTACACGCTGAAGCTGCTCGCGAGCGCCGACACGATCGTCATTCCGGGTTGGCGCGATGCCGACGAGGTGCCGCCGGCCGCGCTGCTGCGCAAGCTTCGCGCGGCTTACGAGCGTGGCGCGCGGCTCTGCTCGATCTGCTCGGGCGTGTTCGTGCTCGCGGCGGCCGGCGTGCTCGACGGCAAGACCGTGACGACCCACTGGCGCTACGCGGACAAGTTGCAGCAGCGCTATCCGCAACTGCGTGTGCAGCCCGACGCGCTGTATGTCGATGAAGGGCAGGTGATCACGTCGGCGGGATCGGCGGCCGGGCTCGACATGCTGCTGCATCTGGTGCGGCGCGATCATGGCGGCGCGGTCGCGAATCGCGTCGCGCAACGGCTCGTGGTGCCGCCGCATCGCGAGGGTGGCCAGGCGCAGTTCGTGCCGCGCCCGATGCCGCCCGACGAAAGCGGACGTATCGCGAAGCTGATGGACTGGGTGCGCAGCCATGCGGCCGAGCCGCATACGCTGCGCTCGCTCGCGGGGCGCGCGGCGATGAGCCCGCGCACGCTGCAACGGCAGTTCCGCGACGCGACCGGCATGGCGCCTTATGAATGGCTCGTCAGGGAGCGCGTCGCGCTTGCGCGTGAGTTGCTCGAAGCCGCGACGCCGCTGCCGATGGCGCGTGTCGCCGAGCTGGCGGGGTTCGGGTCGGAGGAGTCGTTGCGGCGGCATTTTCGCCGGATCGCGTTGACGAGTCCAGGGGCGTATCGGCGCAGGTTCGGTGGAGAGGGGTGAGTGGGGCCGGGCGATGTAATCACCTTGCTCACCGCGGCGACGACCTGACCAGGCGAGCCAGCGCCGATGGCTGGCTATCGCGTAGCGCGTCCCGCTCATCACGAAGGCGAGTATGGCGACGGAGGTCGCTGGAAAGGCCCAGTCGAGCAGATCGTAAGCACAATGGATGCGACACATTGATGACATTGGACATGTATCCGAACCACCATAGCGCGTTCGTCAGCAACAGGAGCGCGGTCGCGTTGAACGCCAACAACGACGCATAGAACTCGAAGTTCGAGCCTGTCGAGCGCGCCCACTGGCGATACCCGTAGGCAAGCAGCCCACCGATCGCCACTGCCGCGACAAGCAACGACAGCCACGTCACTGCATCCGGGTTGAACCCGCATTGAATTCGCGGCACGCCCCGAGGTCACAGCAGCAGGCACGGAGCTCACGTCGAGCTTGCCCATTCAACGGAACCCGCTATGTCCGATATCGCAAAGATCATCGCCAACTTCAACGCCGGGCGGGACCCCGAACGACTCGCGATGAAATACAAAGCCATGCGCGGCTCGCCGTTCGTGTTTCTGCGCGGCACCTGCCACCTGTTCTATGCGCGTCTGCCGCGCGCGAACGTACTCGACGACGCGCCGCACGTGTGGATCTGCGGCGACATGCACCTCGAAAATTTCGGCAGCTACAAGGGCGACAATCGCCTCGTCTACTTCGACAACAACGACTTCGACGAAGCCTGTCTCGCGCCGGTTCCGTACGAGCTCGTGCGTCTGTTGACGAGCGTGCTGGTCGGCGCGGCCAACCTGAAGCTGAGCCGCGCTGAAGCGCTCGCGCTGTGCCACACCGCGCTCGATGCCTATGGCGCCGCGCTCGCGTACGGCAAGTCGCGCTGGATCGAAGCGGAGACCGCGACCGGCATGGTGCGCGATCTGTTCGTCGCGCTCGCGAGCCGCACGCGCGCCGCGCATCTGGACCGTCGCACGGTGCTCAAGGGCAAAACGCGCATGCTGAAGGTCGACGGCAAGAAAGCGCTGCCCGTCAGCGATGAACGGCGTGCCGCGGTCGCGCAGTTCATGCAGCAGTTCGCGGTGACGGAGCCGAATCCCGAGTTCTACCGCACGCTCGATGTCGCGCGCCGCATTGCGGGGACGGGCAGCCTCGGTGTCGATCGCTATGTGATTCTGGTCGAGGGCAAGGGCTCGCCCGATGGCAACTACCTGATCGATTTGAAAGAGGCGCTGCCGTCATCGGTGAGTGCGCACGTGACGGCGACGCAGCCGAAGTGGCAGACCGAGGCACAGCGTGTCGTCGAAGTGCAGCGGCGCAATCAGGCGGTCTCGCAGGCCTTTTTGCACGCGGTGGAATTCAACCAGCGCTCCTATGTGCTGCGGAGTTTGCAGCCGTCGGAAGATCGCGTCGCGCTTGCCGACTGGGACGGCAAGCTGCCGCGGCTCGAGGCAGTGATCAACAGCATGGCCGAGTTGAGCGCGTGGGCGCATCTGCGCAGCGGAGGGCGGCAGAAGTCGGCGATCGCGGACGATCTGATCGCGTTTGGCAGTCGGCGCGATTGGCAACTGCCGTTGATCGATCTTGCGACGCAGTGTGAGGCGCAGGTCGCGGCGGACTGGAAGGCTTATTGCGAAGCTTATGATCGGGGAACCTTCGAGACTGGCGGCACGGGCAACTGAAGCGTTGCATTGGAGGGCCGGCGCGGGCGTCAGGGCTGCGGACGGCGTCGCGGTGATCGGCGGCGATCGATGACGAGCGGGGAAGTTGCGCGGGTCATGACCGCTCGCGATTGACGAAGCGGGAAGCGGAGCAGGATCACGTGTGCGCGGGCCGTACGAGCCGCGCGGCGAAAGTCGCGTTGTCTCATACGTGCCCCAGCACCTTCCACCAAAGCGGCCCAACGACCAGCCAGGCCACCATGTAAAACAGGCTCATCAAAAATCCCGCCTTCCACCATTCGCCCTGGGTCACATAGCCCGCGCCGAACATGACGGGACCGGAGCCGATGCCATATTGCGTCAGGCAGCCGTTCACATTGCTCAGAATCCCGAGCGAGACTGCGGCGACGAAGGGCGGGACGCCGGCGGCGACCATCAGTGCCATGGAGAGCGGAAACAGCGCGCTGATATGCGCGGTGGCGCTGGCGAAAAAGTAGTGAATGTAAACGTAGATCGCCGCCACCATCATATAGACCGCCAGCATCGGAAAGCCCGCGAGATGCGCGCCGAATTCCTTGCCGAACCAGCTCACCATGCCATATTCGTTGAGCTTGGAGGCCAGCATGATGAGCAGGCCGATCCAGATCATCGTGTCCCAGGCGGACTTCTCGTTCAGCGCGTCCTGCCAGGTCAGCACGCCGCTGATGAACAGCAACGAAACGCCGATCGCCGCCGCGAGCGTCGCGCCGACGCCGAGATCGTCGCCGAACACCCACAGCACCAGCAAGCCGACGAAGATGCACGCCATGATGATTTCTTTGACCGAGATGGGCCCCATCGTCGTGAGCTCTCGTTGCGCGAGGTCGGTGGCATCGGGGGTGCGTCTGACCTGCGGCGGGACGATCCACAGCATGGCGATCGGAATCACGGCGAGGCACAGCAGACCGGGGATCGACGCCGCCACCGCCCAGTCGAGCCAGCTGATCGACACGCCCTGGTCCGCGGCCAGCCTGACCGCCAGCGGATTGCCCGCCATTGCCGTGATGAACATGCCCGCCGTGATGATGTTCGCGTGGAAGGCGCAGAGAATCAGGTAGCGTCCCACCTTCACGCGTGATTCCGGATCGTCGGCGTGACTGCCCAGCACTTCGGAAATGGCTCGCGTGATCGGCAACATCACGCCGCCCGCGCGCGCGGTGATGCTCGGCATCGCGGGGGAGATCACGAGTTCGGTCAACACGAGCCCGTAGCCGAGCCCCGTCGTTCGCTTTCCCAGCAATCGCATGAACAGAAGCGCGATCCGGCGGCCAAGGCCGGTCTTGATCACGCCGCGTGAAATGAAAAACGCGAGCATCACGAGCCATACGAGGTCGGTGCCGGTGGATTTGGTGACGTCGGCAAACGACAGAACGCCGACGAGCACGCCAATGGTCGAGCCGATGATGGCAACCACCGACATCGGCAGCGGGGCGGTCATGATGCCGGCAATGGTCGCGACGAACACGGCGAACATATGCCACGCCTTCGGCTGGAGGCCGGCGGGCGCGGGCAGAAACCACAGCGCGACGCCGACCGCGATCGGTACCAGATATTTCCAGACACCGGCCGGCAGTCCGACCGAGGGCTTCGGCGTGGCGGGAGGCGAGCTGGTGGGCCGTGAAACCTTGGCAGGTGTAGGAGCCATGATGGACCTCGTGCCGGCGTGGTTGGGTATTTTCGGAGTGCGCGGGAAGGCGTCACCGCTCGTGGAGCACCCTTTCCGTCGCGTCCTTGACGATGCGCGCGCTACCTAGCAAGGTCTCGCGCTCGATAGGGTCGAGTTCCGGATAGGCGATCAACCGCGCGCCCGCGCCGTTGACGACCATTGGCAGCGACACGCACACGTCCGGTACGCCTTCCACTTCGGGCTGGACGATGCCAACCGTGAGAATCAGATCGGTGTCGTGCACGATGGCCTCGCAGATCCTTCCTATCGCGCTGGCGATGCCGTAATGGGTGGCGCCTTTGCCTTCCTTGATGAGCTTCGCCGCCTCGTGGACGGAGCGCAGGATCAGATCCCTGCTGGCGGGGCCCAGCTCCTTGCCGTTGCGCGTCAGGAAGGTCTCGAGGGGCATGCCGCAGACCGTTGCGGCGGACCACTGGATCACGGCCGATTCGCCGTGCTCGCCGAGCACATAGGCGTGAATCGCGGAGGCCACCACGCCGAGCCGCTCGGACAGCAGGGAGCGCAGCCGCCCGGTATCGAGCGAGGTTCCCGTGCTGATGACGCGCTCGCGCTCGCAACGCAATTGGTCGTAAACGGCGCCGGTCAGCACGTCGCATGGGTTGGTCGCGATCAGATAGATGGCGTCGGGCGCGAGCGGCGCGATCCGCCCGACGATTTCGGTCGCGATGTCCGCATTGGTTCTGGCAAGGTGCAGGCGCGTCTCGCCGGGTTTGACGCCGGCGCCGGCCGTGATCACGACGATGTCGGCGTCACGCGCGTCTTCGTAGTCCCCTGCGCGAAAACGGCTGTGCCCCCAGAATGCCGCGGCGTGGGCGAGATCGAGAACCTGTCCCTCAGCGCGCACCCGCGCGACATCGATCATGACGACTTTCGCACTCGGAATGGCCAATGCCACGAGCAGGGCTGCCGATCCCCCGACCAGCCCCGCGCCGACGATAACGATCTTGGCCTGCCGCATAGCGAACCTCGTCAAGTTCGGGCTTCAGCCCCCTCGAAGCATAGTCGCATGCGCGCGTTTGTCATCAATCGGACCTTGGTCCTACACGGCCGCCGCGCGTTTTTTCACGCGGTCCGCTCAACCCATTGACTCCGCCAATCCGGGGCCTCGAACGGATCAGCAAAATACTGCGTCTCGTGGACGACCTTGCCTTCGCGGAACTCCATCACGCTGACCGTGTAAGCGATGCGCCCCTGATAGTTGATCGTGTACTCGGTGATCCACAGATTGCCCTCGCCTTGAATTCGCCTGATCGCGAAACCCGATGGCTTGCCGGGATGATGGCCGCGCAGAGCCTGCAAATTGGTTCGTCCATGAATTCGCTCGCCTGATTGGGGATAGTCGCAGATCGCATCGTCGGCGTAGATAGCGTGTTCGGCGTCGAGATCGCCGTCCGCCGACGCTCGCCAGTGTGCGTTCAAGGCTTCACGTATCGCTTGTTCGTTCATGGAGTGCCTCCAGAGTCGGGTATTGCAGTCGACCAGCCGCGCGTTGCCGTCGCGTTGAAATTTCGCCGCCAGCGCATAGTCTGCGCCATAAAATCCCTGGCCCCACCCTTGCTGCAAGTACTCCCCCGGACGTGCAAAAAATGTCTGGCGCCTGCAGGGATTGCTCGCCGAGTAGTCCGGTCATTCGGACTGCCGGCCTGCACGCGCGGGCCGAGACATCCGCTTGCCGTCTCCTTTGTTGCGAAGTCTCTGCAGAGAAGGCGAGCGCTCGGTGAGCATTGGCGACATCTGTTGCTCCGCCCGCCGCGCGCCCGCGAACTGCTGCCTGAATTCAACCGGCGTCATGTCCTTGGCGGCTTTGAATTGCCGGTTGAAATTCGCGACGTTCGCGAATCCGGAGCGCGTCGCAATGACGGAAATCGGCGCTTGCGTATCGGTCAACATCCGGCATGCGTGGCCGATTCGTACGCGCGTCACGTAGCGCCCGACGCTCTCGCCAAGATGCTGCGTGAAATGCCGCGTCAACGAGCGCTCGGAAAGCCTCGACGCCTTGGCCAGCGCGGAAAGCCGAAGCGGGTACGCGAACTGTGTTTCGATCAACGCGAGCACGCGATTGATCTGATCGGATTCGTGGCCAGTCGGCGTGCCGGTTCGCGCGTCGAATGCGCTTGGGGACGCGAGCGGCGTGGCGGGGAGCGCCGACAGCAGATCCAGTACATCGAGCGCCGCCTGCAAGCGTTCGCGCGGTTTGTCGGACAGCAGGCGGTCGAGGTGTTCGCGCATGCGTGTGCCGGCACCGTCTTCGAACGCGAGGCCGCAGGCCGCTCTGCGCAACAGGTCGCAAAGTCCGTTGTATTCGGGGCAGACATCGGCGAGTCGCCGCACCCACGCGCCGTCGAACCATACGACGATCGCGACCTGCGGGTGCGCCGCGTCGATCGAACGGTTCGAGGCCCAAGTGTGCGGCAGATTCGGCGGCACCAGCACCAGATCGTCCGCGCCGTAGGTCGCGACGGAGTCTCCGATGTACCGCTTGCCCTGACTGTTCATCGTCAGCGTCAGCTCGTACTCGGGATGGTGGTGCCATTCGAAAGGGATGCGGGGCAGCCGGCGGTGGTAAACCCTGACCGAACAGTCGCGGCCAAAATCCACATGTTCAAAAGCGGCTTTCATGTCCGAAATCGTCAAATCTTTGACCGGATAGTATCACGCAGGCGGCGATCGTTCGCGTACGCTTCAAGCATCAGAAACCACATGGAGACGATGCAATGGCCTTGCAAATCGACGACCTGCCGGCAGCCATCCGTCAAGCGAAGCGCCAACTGCGCGCGATGCTGCCGAACTACCGCGACGTGTTCGCCGACGTCGAAGCGGCGATGACGAAGGAGGCGGAGCGAATCGCGACGCTGCGTGAGCGCGGCGAGCCGGTCATTCCGGAAATCCAGTTCGCCGACATCGTGGCGAACCGGGTCACCGACGAGCAGATCGCGCTCGTCAAAGCTCGCGGCGCCTGTGTGATCCGCAAGGTGTTCGGCCGGTCGCTCGTCGAGCAATGGGATCAGGACATCGCCGACTACGTCGAGCGCAACGACCTCGACGCAAAGCTGCAGAATCGTGCGGAAGACAAGTACTTTGGGCAGCTCGCCTCGAGCAAGCCGCAAATCTACGGTGTGTACTGGTCGAAACCGCAGGTGCTCGCGCGGCAATCGACCGAGCTCACGCAGGCCCGCGTGTTCCTGAACCGGCTGTGGCGCACCGAAAGCGAAGGGCGCGTGCATTTCGATCCGAACCATGTGCCGGTGTATGCGGACCGCCTGCGCCGTCGGCCGCCCGGCTCGGAATCGCTCGGGTTGTCGGCGCATTGCGACGGCGGTTCGGTGGAGCGCTGGATCGAGCCGAACTTCCGCAAGGTCTATCGCCATGTGTTCTCGGGCCACTGGCGCGACTACGATCCGTTCGACGCCGCGTGGCGAACCGAAGTCGAGGAGATCGCATCGCCGGCCGTCTGTTCGATGTTCCGCACGTTTCAAGGCTGGACCGCGCTGACGCCGCAGGGCCCCGGCGACGGCACGCTGCAGTTGGTGCCAATGGCGAACTCGATGGTCTACATCCTGTTGCGCGCGCTTCAGGATGATGTCGCCGAAGACGATCTGTGCGGAGCGATGCCGGGGCGCGCGCTGTCGATCAAGTCCGGATATCACGCGCCGCTGTTTCATGCGCTGTCGTCGATTCCGCTGATGCAGGCGGGCGACACCGTGTTCTGGCATAGCGACGTCATTCACGCGGTCGAGGACGCGCATCGCGGCAACGGCTATAGCAACGTGATGTATATCGCTTCGCTGCCGGGCTGCGCGAAGAACGATGCGTATCTGAAGCGGCAACTGCCGGGCTTTCTCGAAGGCAGGAGCCCGCCGGATTTTCCGGCCGATCATTTCGAAGTCGATTTCGTCGGCCGCGCGACGCCAGACGATCTCACCGAGCTTGGCCGTGCGCAAATGGGCTTCGATTTGTGACCGGAAGGGGCATGGCCGCGTCTGGATCGGGAGCGGAACTTGCTGCCGCTTCAGCATAGCAACGACCTAAGGAGGACCGGCCATGGCAACCACACCGAACAAGGACGAAAACCCGATCCGCCCGGATCAGTCCGACGTCGTGCAGACGGATCTGCCCGACGTCGGTCCATCGCAGGACCCGGATGAGCCGCCGCTCGATCCCGACGTCGACCCCCATCGCGAGGACGACGAGCCATAGACGAGCGCATTCGCCCGATAAAAAGAATCGAAGTGAAATGCGGGCGTTTCTGATAACCGCGGCATTTCCCCACATGGCAGAATTGCCGCGCGAAGCGTGTGAGCGCGGCGTGTCCTTGAGCCGCTACAACTGACTCTCGATCGCGGCTTTATCGATGACCGACCAGACTTGCTGGATCTTGCCGTCACCAAACTCGTAGAAAACGTTCTCGGAAAACTCCACCCGTTTTCCTTGCACGGGAAGCCCAAGTAACAAGCCGATTGGTGTGCAGTCAAAATGCAATCGGCTTGCGATATGTGGCGGCTCGCAAACCAGCATCTGAATCTCGAAGTGCAGGTCGGGAATTTCGCGGAAGTCTCTTTCCAGCATCTCGCGATAGCCGGACAAACCGATTCGTTGGCCGTTGTACTTCACGTCTTCGCCAACGAAGTCTCGCAGCTTTGACCAGTCCTGCGTGTTCAGGCAGGCGATATAGCCGCGGTAGAGTTCCGACAGATTGAATTCGCTCATCGCAATCGTCTTCCATGCTTCAGTGGATAAGCCGATTGTCGGCGATCCGAGACTTTGCGTTGCACGGCTGCCAGGGATTTTCGTCGGAAGCCGCAACTATCCGTTGCAGTCGGACAACCTCGATGCGCGCCGCATCACCCTCGCACGCATGCCAGAAACCCCTCCAGACAAACCCGGATTGCTGCGCCGATTTCCCCGCTGCTATCGTTCGCTGGACAGTGTGGAAGCGCTTCCACTTAAGCGTTCACCGTAAGTCCGAACGCGAGCGCCTCGAGTTCCACCACACCCGGTTCAACGACCTCATTGGCAGGAGAGAATCCGTGGCAAACGACGCATCCGCAGTCATCGACGCCAGCCGTCCAGCCGCTCACGGCGACCCGCATACCGATCCATTCACACCGCCCGCCGATTCGTCGCTGTGGCGCCAGGACTTCCTGCTCGGCGCGGCCACCGCGTCGTATCAGATCGAAGGCGCGGTCAACGAAGACGGCCGCCTGCCGTCGATCTGGGACACGTTCTCGGCCACACCGGGCAAGGTGTTGGCCGGCGACACCGGCGCCGTCGCGTGCGATCACTATCATCGCTGGGAACAGGACGTCGACCTGCTCGCGGGCCTCGGCCTCGAAGCGTACCGGCTGTCGACCGCATGGCCGCGCGTGATGGACGAAAACGGCACGCCGAACCGCAAGGGGCTCGACTTCTACAAGCGCCTGCTCGAACGGCTCAAAGAGAAGAACATCACGACTTTCGTCACGCTTTATCACTGGGACCTGCCTCAGCATCTCGAGGATCGCGGCGGCTGGCTCAATCGCGAAACCGCGTACCGTTTCGTCGATTACGCGGATCTGATGAGCCGCGAGCTGCACGGCCTCGTCGATGCGTGGGCGACGCTCAACGAGCCGTGGTGTTCGGCGTACCTCGGCTACGGCAACGGCCATCACGCGCCGGGACTCTCGAACCTGCGCTTCGCCGCGCAGGCCATGCATCATCTGCTGCTCGCGCACGGTCTCGCGATTCCGGTGCTGCGCGCGAACGATCCGCGCTCGCACAAGGGCATCGTCGCGAATGTCGGGCGCGGCACGCCGAATAGCGACAGCGCCGCCGACCGTCGCGCGGCCGAGCTGTTCGAAGTTCAGCACAACGCGTGGATTCTCGATCCGCTGTTCAAGGGCGAGTATCCGCAAGACCTGTTCGAGTTGTGGCCTGGCAGCGAGCCACTCGTGCTCGAAGGCGACATGCAGACGATCAATACGCCGCTCGATTTTCTCGGCATCAACTATTATTTCCGCACCAACGTGGCGAGCGATGGTGGGCACGGTTTCAAGGAGGTGCCGCTCGAGGGTGTCGAGCGCACGCAGATGGGCTGGGAGGTTTGCCCTGACGGTCTTCGCGATCTGTTGACCGGTTTCAGGGATACCTATGCCAATCTGCCGCCGATCTACATCACCGAGAACGGCATGGCATCGGACGACAAGGTGATCGACGGCCGCGTCGAGGACACGCAGCGCATCTCGTTCCTGAAGCGCCATCTCGCCGCGGTCGATCAGGCGATCAAGGCGGGCGTCGACGTGCGCGGCTATTTCCTGTGGTCGCTGATGGACAACTTCGAGTGGGCTTTCGGCTATGAGCGGCGCTTCGGCATCGTGCACGTCGACTACCAAACGCAGAAGCGTACGGTCAAGCGCAGCGCGGAGCTGGTGTCGAAATTCCTCCAAGATCGCAACGCGCAAGCGCAATAAACACAATTAAAACGACGCAGCAACGATGTAAAACCGGGTGGAGCTGATTGGTATTTCGACTTGACACACGGGCACTCAGCCTGGAGGAGACGGAATGAACAGCAACAGAATGGTCTTGCGAGGCGTAGTTGCGGCACTGGCGCTGTATGGCGTCGTCGCGCATGCGGAACCGCTCAAGGCTAACGTGATTCACTGGTGGACCTCGGGCGGCGAGTCGGCCGCGATTCGGCAGTTTGCCGTCGCGTACGACAAGGCCGGCGGCCAATGGGTCGACAACGCAGTCGCCGGCGGAGATCAGGCGCGTGCCACCGCGATCAACCGGATCGTCGGCGGTGATCCACCCACCGCCGCCCAGTTCAATACGTCGAAGCAGTTTCACGATCTGATCGACCAGGGACTCCTGAATAACGTCGACGACGTCGCCGCGAAAGAAAACTGGAACGGCATTTTCCCGCAGTCGATTCTCGACAGTATCCGCGTGAAGGGCCATTTCTACGCGGCGCCGGTCGACATTCATATGCCCGCGTGGTTCTTCTACTCGAAGCCGGTGTTCCAGAAAGCGGGCATCGCGAGCGAGCCCAAAAGCTACGACGAATTCATCGCCGATCTCGGCAAGCTGAAGAGCGCGGGCGTGATTCCGCTCGCGTTCGGCGGCCAGCCGTGGCAGGAGAAGATCACGTTCGACGCGGTGCTCGCCGATGTGGGTGGCCCGGACCTGTATATGAAGGTCTATCGCGATCACGATCAGAACGCGGTGAACTCCGATGCGTTCAAGAAGGTGCTCGTGTCGTTCAAGCGGCTGCACGATTTCGTCGATCCGGGCTCGCCTGGCCGCAACTGGAACGACGCGACCGCGCTCGTGACTTCGGGCAAGGCCGGCGTTCAGATCATGGGCGACTGGGCGAAGGGCGAGTTCGTCGCGGCGAATCAAACGGCGGGCAAGGACTTCGGCTGCTTCCCGGGCTTCGGTCCTCGTTCGCCGTATCTGGTCGCGGGCGACGTCTTCGTGTTCCCGAAGACCGACAGCGCGTCGGCGATCAAGGCGCAGAATCTGCTCGCCACGGTGATGACCTCGCCGTCCGCGCAGGTCGCGTTCAGCGCGAAGAAGGGCTCGATTCCGATCCGGTCTGACGTCGACGCAAGCAGCCTCGACATCTGCGCCAAGGAGGGCATCGCGATCATGAAGGACAAGTCGCGCCAGTTGCCGAATCCGGAAATGCTGCTGTCGCCCGATACGCAGGGTGCGCTGACTGACGTCGTGACGAACTTCTGGAACAAGAACGAGTCCGTCGACGACGCGCAGAAAGCGTTCGCCAGCGCGTTGAAGGGCTAGGCCTCGCCATGCACGCGCTCAAGCTGCCAGCCGAGGGTTCGAAACCACAGGACAAGTCGCACCCCAAACCGCGAAACAAGCCGCTGAACCGGCGGTTTTCGATCGCGGTCTGGCTGGCCTTGCTGCCGATGCTCCTGACCGTCGTGTTCACGTACCTGGGCACGATGGTCTGGACCGCGCGCGTGTCGCTCAGCAATTCGCACACGTTTCCGTCGCACGACTTCGTGGGCTTCACGCAGTACGTGCGGCTCTTTCACAACGACCGCTGGTTGACGTCGCTGCAGAACATCGTGATCTATGGCGCATGTTTCATCATCGCGTGCATGGTGATCGGCTTGCTGCTGGCGATCTTTATCGATCAGCGCGTGGTCGCGGAAGGCGCGTTGCGCACGGTGTTTCTGTATCCGTACGCGATGTCGTTCGTCGCGACCGGGCTCGTGTGGCAATGGATCCTGAATCCCGCGCTCGGTGCGCAGCAGGTGCTGCGCAATCTCGGCTTCGCGCATGCGCGCTTCGACTGGATCGTCGATCAGGACTGGGTCATCTACACGATCGTGATCGCGACCGTGTGGCAGGCTTCGGGCCTCGTGATGGCGCTGTTGCTCGCGGGCCTGCGCGGCATCGACGAAGAGTTGTGGAAAGCCGCGCGCATCGACGGCATTCCTCGCTGGCGCGTGTACGCGAGCATCGTGGTGCCGATGCTCGGACCGTCGATCTCGACCGCGTTCGTGCTGCTGTTCGTGATGGTCGTGAAGCTGTACGACGCGGTCGTCGCGATGACGCAGGGCGGCCCCGGCACCGCGAGCGAAGTGCCGGCCAAATTCATCATGGACTATCTGTTCGGGCGCGCGAACATCGGCCTTGCGTCGGCTGCATCGATCGTGCTGCTGGCGACGGTGCTCGCGGTGCTCGCGCCGTTCTTCTATGCACGCAGCCGTGCGGCGCTGCGCGGGGAGAGAGGATGAACACGCTCGATTCCACGCTCAAAGGCGGCATGCCGCATCGCGCGCGCACGCGGCCCCGCCGCTCGGCGTTCTCGCCGGCGCGGCTCGGCATCTACGCGTTTCTGCTCACCGCGGCGGTGTTCTTTCTGCTGCCGCTCTACGTGATGCTGGTCACGTCGGTCAAACCGATGAGCGAGATCCGCCTCGGCAATCTGCTCGGCTTGCCGATGCATTTCACGCTCGACGCGTGGAGCGCCGCATGGCAGTCGGCCTGCACCGGGCTCGATTGCAACGGCATTCGCGTCGGCTTCTGGAACTCGGTGCGTATCGTCGTGCCAAGCACGGTGCTGTCGATCATGGTCGGCGCGGTGAACGGCTACGCGCTGTCGTTCTGGCGGCCCCGCGGCGCGGGTCTGCTGTTCGGCGTGCTGCTCGTCGGCGCGTTCATTCCAGTGCAGGTAATGATCTATCCGCTCGTGCGCGTGCTCGCGAGCGTGCATCTGTTCAGCTCGCTGCCGGGCATCGTGCTGATCCATACGATGTTCGGCATGCCGGTGATGACGCTGCTGTTCCGCAACTACTACGCGTCGATTCCGCAGGAGCTGTTCAAGGCCGCGCGCATCGACGGCGGCAGCTTCTGGCGCATCTTCTTTCAACTGATGCTGCCGATGTCGACGCCGATCATGGTCGTCGCGCTGATCATGCAGGTCACGAACATCTGGAACGACTTCATTCTGGGCCTCGTGTTCGCTGGCACGAAGAATCTGCCGATGACGGTGCAGTTGAACAACATCATCAACACGACGACCGGCGAGCGGCTCTACAACGTCAATATGGCGGCGACGATCCTGACGTCGCTGGTGCCGCTCGCGGTTTATTTCATTTCGGGCCGCTGGTTCGTGCGCGGCATTGCGTCGGGCGCCGTCAAGGGGTAGGGCATGGCAAACATGGCTAATACGATCGATGCGGCCGGCGTGCCGGGTGCAAGCGCTGACGTTGACTCCGACGCCGCGGCGCTCACGCATCCCGCCAATGTGGCGGTCCGCAATCTGACGATTCGCCTCGGTTCGAACACGGTGATCGAGAACCTCGATCTCGACGTGCTCGCCGGCGAGTTCGTCGTGCTGCTGGGACCGTCGGGTTGCGGCAAGTCCACGCTGTTGCACAGCATCGCGGGATTGATCGACGTCAGCGACGGCAGCATCGAGATCGCCGGCGAGGACATGACGTGGGCCGATCCGAAGGATCGCCGCATCGCGCTGGTGTTCCAGTCGTACGCGCTGTATCCGACCATGAGCGTCGAGCGCAACCTGTCGTTCGCGCTGCGCATCAACGGCACGCCGAAGGCGGAAATCGCGCGGCGTGTCGCCCGCGCGTCGGAGATGCTGCAACTGGGGCCGCTGCTCAAGCGCAAGCCGTCGCAGTTGTCGGGCGGACAGCGGCAGCGCGTCGCGATCGGCCGCGCGATCGTGCGAGAGGCCGACGTGTTCCTGTTCGACGAACCGCTGTCGAACCTCGACGCGAAGCTGCGCACCGAACTGCGCCGCGAACTGAAGCAGCTGCATCACAGCCTGGGCGCGACAATGATCTACGTGACGCACGACCAGGTCGAGGCGATGACGCTCGCGACGCGCATGGCCGTGATGCGCGGCGGCGTGATCCAGCAGTTCGGCACGCCGGCCGAGGTCTATGCGCGGCCGAACAATCTGTTCGTGGCGACCTTCCTCGGCTCGCCGGCGATGAATCTGCTGAAGGGCACGCTCGAGACGCGCGACGGCGCGCTTCACTTTTGCACTGGGCAGGTGCGGATCGACGTGTCGGCGTACGCGTTCAAGGGGGCGCCCTCGCAGGGCGTGCGCTGCGTGCTCGGCGTGCGCGCCGAAGACGTGCATATCACGGAAGGCGCCAGCGAGCGCGCGAAAGTTTCGCTGATGGAGCCGATGGGCAACCACCGCGTGATCTGGCTCGACTATCATGGCGAACAGATCGCGTCGATCGATCAGACCAAAGCGCCGATTGCGGAGGATGACACCGTGGCGTTTTCGTTCGACGCCGCGCACGTCTCGCTATTCGACGAAGCAAGCGGCGCGCGCTTATAACGCCGCGGCGCGTCTCGCGCGAAGCGGCCCGTCGAGACAGGCTTGATGGAGAACCGCGTGGCAACACTCAAGGACGTCGCGGAACTGGCCGGCGTGGGCATGTCGACCGCCTCACGAGCCATTTCCGGCAAGGGACCGATTTCCGCCGATGCCGCGGCGCGCGTGAAGGCGGCGATTGAGGCGCTGAATTTCCGCCCGTCGTCGATCGGCCGGGCGATGGCGACGCAGCAGCTCGGCATCATCGGCATCTTCGTGCCGACCTTCTTTGGTTCCTACTACGGCACCATTCTGAAGCAGACCGACACCGAGCTGCGCGCGGTGGGGCGCCATGTCGTGGTCGCGACCGGTTGCGGCGAGGTGTCGCCGCGCGAGCAGGCGATCGAGGCGGTGCGCTTTCTGATCGGCCGCGATTGCGATGGCGTGGTCGTGATCAGCCACGATCTGCACGACGAAGACCTGATCATGCTGCACGGCATGCATCCGAAGATGGTGTTCCTGAATCGCGCGTTCGAGCAGTTGCCCGAGGCGTCGTTCAGCGCGGATCATCGGCGCGGCGGCGAACTCGCGGCGCGCACGCTGCTCGATCACGGGCATCGCGACATCGCGGTGATTTCCGGGCCCGCTACCGCGTCGGACAACGTGATGCGGATCGACGGCTTTTTCGCCGAGCTCGCGCGAGCCGGCATTGCGCGCGACGACGTCACGCTGATCGAATCCGACTTTTCGCCCGAAGGCGGCTACGCGGCCGCGCAGAAGCTGCTCGAGACGCAGCGGCGCGTGACCGGCCTGTTCTGCGCGAACGACACGATGGCGGTCAGCGTGCTCGCGCGCTTTCACCAGGCGGGCATTTCGGTGCCGCACGACATCTCCGTGATCAGCTACGACGACGACTACTCGGCCGCCTACGCGGCGCCCGGGCTCACGTCGGTGCATATTCCAACCGGGGAACTTACGCAAAACGCGGTGCGCTGGCTCATCAACCAGTGTTACGGCACCGCCTGGGAGATCTTGCGCGAGTTTCCGCTCAGCGTGACGATGCGCGAATCGGTCGGACCAGCGCCGATGCCGAAGAAAAATACGCGCGGCGCAAAGCGGTAGAAGGGTTTGCCTAATCGTGGCGGTGTGATGCCTGGCGCGCGGACGCGCGCCGTGGCGGCTGTCGTATGCAGGCGGTGTGCAGACCTGCGAACGAAGTAGGGGCGCGGCTGCCAACAATGCGCGGCGGGGTTTTCCTTGAAGTCCAACGGATATTTCCGCGCGGTTTTTCACGCGCGGCAGGTGCGCTTACTCGCGTTTTCACTTACGCATCGGAGGATCTTTTTAAGCCTCCCGTAATCCTGCGCAATAGTGCTTTGCGGTTTTCCCTCATTAAACTTACTTCAAATTTCTTTACACTTCCTGGTAACAAGTTGTTACGGGGTGAGTGTGATGCTGGTCATTTTTCTGATCGCCTGTCCGATCTGCATTGCTGCGCTGTTCGGTTTCGCGCGCCATGTGGACCCGCAGACAGGGCAATTCAAACGGTAGATCTTCTTCGCGCGTTTTTTCCGCGGCTGCGCCGTGGAGATTTTCGCTTTGCGATTAACGTCCGTTAGTTTGTTGTGCGCTTGAAAGGGGCAATCGTTTGCGTTCTTTCGGTTTGCTTTCTCGTTTTCGTCAATAGCCCGTTCTCCCTTTCATAAGTCTTGCCTTGGCGCGCCAGTTCGCGGCACGATGCGCGATTACTTTCGTTTTAGGTCAGCATCGCGTATGCAAGATTCTCTGCAAAAAATGGCGGCGCGTGCCAGCGTGCTGAAGGGCGTTCTTCCTTTGAGCCGGATTGCGGCGGCGCGCGATGCGCTGGCCGGTGTGCAGCTTGCGTCGATGGATATTCCGCAGGTCCTCGGCTATGCGCGCATTGCCGGCATGCCGGCCGTCACCGGGCTCTACACGGTGTTCCTGCCGCTCGTCGCGTTCGCGTTCTTCGGTGCCTCGCGGCATCTGGTCGTCGCCGCCGATTCGGCCACCGCGACGATCTTCGCGAGTCGTCTTTCGACGATGGCGCCCGCGTCGAGCGCCGGGTATGCGGCGCTCGCGGCGATGGTCGCGTTGCTGACGGCCGCGTTGCTGTTTGTCGCGCGCATCTTCAAGCTCGGCTTTCTCGCCGATTTCCTGTCGCGAACGGTGCTGGTCGGCTTTCTTGCGGGCGTCGGCGTGCAAGTCGGCATCGCGATGCTCGGCGACATGCTCGGCGTGCCCGGACATGCGGCGAGCAGCGTGAAACAACTGCTGCTCGTCGTGAGCGACGCCGCGCAGATCAATCGGCCGACACTGGCGATCTCGCTGCTCGTGGTGACCGCGATTCTCGTCTGCAAACGTTTCCGGCCGCGCCTGCCGGTGCCGTTGGTCGCGGTCGTCGCGGGCATTGCCGCGAGCGATGTGTTCGGATTCGCCGCGCACGGCATCTCCATCCTCGGACCGGTGGATGGCGGATTGCCGCCGCTGCGGATTCCGTCGGTGACGTGGCAGCAGATGCTCGATCTCGTGCCGGTCGCGGCGTCGTGCTTCGTGATGATCGTCGCGCAAAGCGCCGCGGCGAGCCGGGTGTTCGCCGACCGCTATCACGAGCCGGTCGATACCAACGCAGACCTGCTCGGCATCGCGGCCGCCAACGCCGCGGCGGCGTTTTCCGGCGCGTTCGTCGTCAACGGCAGCCTGACGCAGACCGCGATGGCCGATCGCGCCGGCACGCGCAGCCAGTTCGCGCAGCTCGTGTTCGCGGCGGTCGTGGTGGTCGTGCTGCTGTTTTTCAGCCGCTATCTGCAGTATCTGCCGCACTGCATTCTCGCGAGCATCGTGTTTACGATCGCGGTCGGCCTGATCAATCTGCAGTCGCTCTTTTCGATTCGCCGCGAAAGTCCCGGCGAATTCGCGCTGGCTTTGTTCACGGCGGCGGCGGTCGTGCTGATCGGCGTCGAGCACGGCATTCTGGTCGCCGTCGCGTTGTCGTTGCTGCGTCACGTGCGACACAGCTACCGCCCCCACACGATGATGCTCGCGCCCAACGGCGACGGCATGTGGGTGCCGGTGCCGGCGGTGCCCGGCGTGGAGACCGCGCCGGGGTTGATCGTGTATCGTTTCGGCGCCGATCTGTTCTACGCGAACGATCATTTTTTCGTCGACGATACGCGCCGCCTGATCGATCACGCACCGAACGCCGTGCGCTGGTTCGTCGTCGATGCGAGCGCGATTACGGATGTCGATTATTCGGCGGCGCGCTCGGTGGGCGAGTTGTGCTCGGCGCTCAAGCGCAATGGGATCGAGGTGGTCTTTGCGCGGGTGAATCGCTATTTGCGCTCGGATATGGATCGGCATGGAATCACGCCGATCGTCGAGGAGCGCTGTATTTTCGGCACGCTGCATGAGGCGCTGAGCATGGCGGGAGTGGAGAATCCGCATGAGCGGGTTAAGGGGGCGCCATAACGGGCCCTGGCTTCGCACTGAGGCGGCGCATGCCGCGAACACCGCCTCGGACGGGCAAATTGCTAGCAAACGTTATCTGCGCCTCATTTGTTGTCGCTTGCCTCAATTATTCTGACCTTCCGCTTCGACTAGCAGATATCGATTACAGGAACATGAACAGCTTCGATTCGACCATCGAAACATATCTGTCCAGCATACACTTCGGTCATTTCGCGACCCAATCGATACAAGCCATCGCCGACCTCTACACCTTTAAAGGCCTGGTACTGATTGCCGTGCTTTGGTGGATCTGGTTTCAGCAAGACGGGCGCCCCGAATGGCGGCGCGAAATAGTTCTCGCGACGCTTCTCAGCGGTGTCGTGGCGCTCTTCGTCGGAAGGCTGCTGGCTCACTGGTTGCCATTTAGAGTGCGTCCCATCTATAGCGCCGAACTTCATCTGCAGTTCGCGAGCGGCGCGGCCCAGACTGCGCAGTTGTCAGACTGGAGTTCGTTCCCAAGCGATCACGCCATGCTATGGATGGCCATCGCCACCGGCATCTTCCTCGTGTGGCGGGGCATCGGCGTGCTGGCGCTTCTCTATACCGCGCTCTTCATTTGCCTTCCGCGGGCCTATCTCGGCTTTCACTATCCGACCGATTTGTTGGTAGGGGGCGCCGTGGGCATCGTGATTACCTTGGTCCTGACTCGAGATGCGATCCGCGCGCGCTACGCGACCCCGGCGCTGCGATGGATCGAACGCCATCCGGGACCTTCTGCAATGCTGGCCTTCATTTTGTGTGTCGAACTCGTCACGCAGTTCGAAGAACTGCGTACTCTGGCGTGCGGAGTGTTCAAACATCTATGACCCGCGCGGAGCGCCACGGCGCATGCCGATATTCTTGAGGTTCGCCCTGGCGCCGCCTTTCAGTGAGCTGAGATTAGCAAGCACACTCTATTGCCATCTCATGCAATATTCTGTCTAATGAATTCAGAATAAAACGTCCGATTTATTCGGCTCGCTGACTTAGTCGACGGGGTTCACTTCATGTACTCTCTGCTGCCGCTCAAGGCCCAGGTGCGCCGTTACGCGCGAACGCTCGCCGGGTATTTTCCAGCTCCATTTTCACGCGACGAATCAAGCAGTGTCGACATCCTCGGTGTCATGACCCCCAGGCTGCTGAACGGGAACACCCTGCTGAACCTCAACTACGGCGAAGTGGACCACTTCACCGGCAAAACCCGCGCGACGGGCACGTTATTCGTCGCAATTGGCGACGACTTCGTGCGCGTCGCCACTTCGGTCAAAAGGCAAACCGGCGAGCGGGCCGTGGGCACGGTACTCGACCGCTCGCATCCCGGTTATCGGATGCTGCGCGGCGGGCAACCCTACACCGGTTACGCGACGCTATTCGGCAAGCAATATATGACACGGTACGAGCCGATCCGGGACAGTTCTGGCGAGGTAATCGGCGCGCTGTATGTCGGCCTCGACGTCAGCGAGGTGTGGAACCTGTCGATCGGAGCCAGACTCGCGCTGCTTACCCTGGCCGCCAATACCGTACTTCTGCTGGGCTATGGTCGCCTGCTGGAGGCCGTGATCCCCCCCGACCGAGCGAGCCCGGGAGCGGCGTTGCCCGCTTTCCTGCAAACCGGGGTGATCGGCTTCGGGCTACTCGGCGCGCTGCTGGTCAGCGCGCTGGTCTTCGTGACGACCCGGCGCGGTCTCGGCATGCAACTGCTCGAAGCGAAGGCCGCCGCCGAAAAACTCGCGGCCGGCGATTTGACCGCGCAAGTCCATGTCAGCCGACGCGACGAACTGGGCCAGTTGATGCAGGCAATGAACGGCATCAGTGTCGGTTTGGCCTCGGTAGTCGGCAACGTCCGACGTGCCTCCGATATGATCGCGCTGGGCGCGCGCGAAATTGCGGCCGGCAACGCGGAGCTTTCGTCCCGCACCGAGGCGCAGGCTGGCTCGCTCGAGGAAACCGCATCGACGATGGAACAATTGACGGCGATGGTCCGCGCCAATGCCGAACGCGCTTCGCACGCCAACCAACACATCGCCTCGGCCTCCGATCTCGCGGTCAAAGGCGGCACCGTGGTGGGGCATGTGGTGACCACCATGTCGTTGATCCGCGGCAGTTCACACAAGATCGTCGACATCATTAGCATGATCGACTCAATTGCCTTTCAGACCAATATCCTGGCTTTGAACGCGGCCGTCGAGGCAGCACGCGCCGGCGACCAGGGACGCGGCTTTGCGGTCGTCGCCGCCGAGGTGCGCAGCCTGGCCCAACGCAGCGCCATGGCCGCCAAGGAAATCAAGGCGCTGATCACCGACTCGGTCGGCAACGTCAATGCAGGCGGCGAACTGGTCGACCAGGCTGGCCGGGACATGACCGAAATCGTCACGGCTGTCGATAGTGTGGTCACCTTGATGGGTGAGATTACCCACGCGAGCAACGAGCAAAGTACCGGCATCGGCGAAGTCAACCGCGCGATCGGGCAGATGGACGAGATGACCCAGCAGAACGTTGCCCTGGTGGAGCAGGTGGCAGCCGCGGCAGCCAGCATGCAAGAACAGGCGTCCACATTGGAAGATGCCGTGCAGGTATTTCGGCTGGTAGGCGACGGGCAAACTGACATTCGCCCCATACGATGAGCGCTGCGCGCGAGGTGCACGCAGGCGTTTCTCGCACTTTCCTGCACTAGAATGGGTTATTGCCGGCGTCGTAGACGTATCTGGTCAGCCCGACGTGCGGGATTCTCTTTGGAGGAATGCCATGCCGACTTACCGGTACAGGTGTGAGAAGTGCGGTGAGATGTTCGAACATGCCGAGCATCTTGCTGAACATGAAAACGCTCATCCGGCTTGCCCAAAGTGCGGAAGCGAGAAGGTTCTGCACATACCCACGCCATTTGTGCCGAAAACCTCCAGAAAGAGCTGAAACCTGTCTGATCGGGCGACGGCAAAATCCGGGCCATTTGCAGCCGTTGCCCATGCTTTCGCGCGGACATTCGTGCGTCGGTTCTGTCCTGCCGGCGGATCTTCGTTCGCCGATCCTCCCGTCGCCTTGTGGGATGGCGTGAGCCGGTTGCCGACTGTGCGGCGCAGTCGAGTCCCGTAACAACATTTCTGTAGGCAATCCATCCGGACAAATGGCATAAGCCATAGACGCTAATCGCGGTATTTCGGCTTAACGCGCGGAATTTAAAAGGCATAGCTCGAGGAAGTCGAGTTGAAGAACGCGCCAATTCCGCCAACTTGCGCGACAGCTTGATTGCGGTATACCAATTTTCGATTCAAACCCACTTTGTGAGGTCGAGATGAAGATCGGATTCGGTAGAGCATTCAAATCGCTAGACGTTGATCACCTGCTGTATGCGGACATTTGGAACCTGTTAGCAAGCAGCAAACCAACCGCAAGCAAACCACACGGCGAGGGCACGTTCGCCGTTCCCTACCAACCCCTTGGAATTGGAGACTGGTATTGGTTAAGCCAACAGCCGGTGGGGAAAGAAACCGTTTTTATCAAGGTGGCAGACCGGCTAATTGCGAAGTGGGGCGGAGCGGCAAAAGGTTTGAAGAGCTACACGTCGGACGTGACTGAGGTTCCGCCCGAACTCCTCGAAGGCGAAGTCGCCTTGGCGACTTCGCACGTGGTAACCGCAGGCGAGTCGGCTGATAAGGCGCGCGGATTCGACCCGAAGGCGCAGACGGTCTACACCCGCAAGGCACGGCGGGTCGCGAAGGTTTATTCGACAGCGGCCACCAAAGCGCGGCAACTCCTGTGGGGGCAAACCAGCGGCGACGACGACGCGGTCGAATTGGCCAATACGATCGCGGGACTGCTGATCAGCGAGGGAGGCGCCGACCGGGATAAGTCGGGAGGAGGCGTTTTTATGGCGACCTTCATGCTGCTCGACTTGATTGAGAAGCAAATATGCTATGGGCTAAACGGCCAGTACTATACCTGGGCGTCGATGTTGATGCATGCCGGCGCGTCAGACGCGCAACCCGCGCCGGACGACATTCCAGGACGGAGCGCGAAATCAGGCCTCACGCGTAAGATGGCAAAGCATCCGATGGCCGGTTTCGGAACGGTCAATATGGGGAAGTCGATAGCCCAGAATAACGCCAATGAAGCGCGGAATCGCGTCATTTCGATTGCGACTGCGTGGTTGGCTAATTACCTGGCCGAACACGACACAGAAAGCGACTATAAGTACGTGTTTATCAGGAGCCTGAAACGGGATGTCACACCAAAAACGCCGACTCGCTTGAAATCCTATGCACATCTGCGAGACGTGAGCCGACTTGCGCTCCAGACTCGGGCCGTTTCAACCTCGTGCCTGCTTACGGGCAGCAAGACGAAGGAGATTGGGTATCTCGATGGGAGCGTGCAAATCTGGAAATAGACAGTGCGCGCTGCCAGTTTGACGGCGCGGTACGCATGATAGGCAACGTCATTTGCGCGTGGTTGCCGTTATGCGGTCGTTTAATCTCAACGGTGCGTAGTTTCCATCCGCTGACCGTCACGGGTTGGGGTGTAGGCTGGCGTAAGAATGGATCACGCGCAGCGCGTTGAGCGTATTCTATGAAGCTTCTTGCCGAATTCGTCGGCAGGCCGTGAGGGTCCCATGGATACGACAGAGCGGATCATCAAGTGGCGCGATCAGCGGCATGCAGACGGTGTCGGCAGCGAACCTCGCAATCCGCTGCCCGCGGTGTGCGACGTATCGGTGACGAACGTTTGCAACGCCGCATGCGACTTCTGCGGTTTTTCTCGCGAGAAAAATCTGGCGGGGCCACGTCGCTATCTCGACCCTGATGAGTTCGCGCGCGCACTGCCGATCCTGCGCAGGCGCCGGATTCGTTACATGACGCTGCAGGGAGGTGAGCCGCTGGTTCATCCCGAGATCGCATCGCTCGTGGCTTCGGCCACCAAGGCCGGCATGCAGTGCGGCGTGATCACGAACGGCTGGTTTCTTCCCCGCTACATCAAGCCACTGGCGGCGGCCGGCCTCAGGCGTCTGCTGATTTCCATCGATAGCGCGGACATGCGCGAGCATGAGCGCAATCGCGGTCTGCGCGGTCTCGAGGCCCGCATCCGCGAGGGCATCACTCAGGCCCATAGCTTCGGCATCGAGGTCTGCGCATCGATTACGGTGAGCCGACTGGTCCGTTACGAGTTGCTTCCCGAGACGCTCAACCGCCTCGGCTTCGATGCCGTCGTTTTTTCCTATCCACGGCGCGAGGCGTTTGGATCTACATCGCTTGTTTACGACGAAGAATCGAAACTCGTCGACCTGAACGCCGACGAACTACTCGAAGCGTTGAGCGCAATCGCGCGCCTCAAGAAGCATTTCCGTGTCATGGACCCGAGCGCTGCGCTGGCCGAGGTCGCGCGTTTCGTGCGCGGAGAACAGCAACTGGTTCCATGCATCGGTGGCAGCAAGTACTTTTATATCGACTGGAACCTCGATGTTTGGCGTTGCGAGGCGTGGCCTGAGCCGATGGGCTCCGTCTTCGACCTCGACCGCCTGCCCGATCAACGGCAACCCTGCAATGAGTGCATGATGGGATGCTACCGGCATGCCAGCATTCTGATGCACGGTGCCGTCGCCGTGACCGACTCGGTGTACGCGCTGGGCAAGGGGCAGCTTCGGGCTGCTGTCGGCTTGTTGTTCCAGCGCAGCGTTGCGTATTCGCTGTGGGCGCTTTCAGTCGAAGAATTACCTCGGGCGGCGCTCATCTCGTTCGCAAGACGGACTGGCGGGCGCCGTTCCACGCCGCAAACTGAATGAGCTCGATTTCCGCGACTGAGGTCCCTAGGGTCTGTTTACATATGGAACGCACGTGCGTTCCATATGTAAACAGACCCTAGGTGGAGACGGCTCGCCCAGTCGAACGCCCGTCCGCGTTACTCGACCGGCGCAACCGCGCCTCCCGACAAGGTCTCGATGAGGGCTTTAGATGATTGCGGGCAAGCCGCTTTCACCGCCGAACCCATCGGCTGTGCTCGGCATCGGAAGCGAGAAAACTGTCATTGGACCGATTCCATTGCCTAAGATCAAGCTACGCGCTCCGTGAGGAAAGCACCGCGGCCCGCGAACGGCTTTATTGTCGCGCTCCCCTTTTCCGCGCGACTTTTCCACAAGGAGGTCACGATGAAATCAGAGGACAAGGGCGACGTGCGCGCTTTCGTGCAAACGGCCGAGCAGAGTGGCGAGCATGTCTGGGTAATCACGCTGGTCGACTTCGCGGCCCGTGAGGTCAAACGCTCGCTCGTTTCGGACGAGACGTATGCGACCTCCGCCGCTGCCAGAGATGCCGGCGAGGCTCATTTGAAGGCACTGGAGCAAGACCGCTAGGTCCACGGCACTGCCGACTTGCTTTCGCGCGTGGACGTACTAACGTTGGACTACAAGTACATGGGCGGTAATGGGGCGGAAGAGGGCAAAGTTCATGGCCAGTACGCAAGCAACCACCGGATCGCCGTTTGCGGCGTCCGTCGAAGCGGGCAGCTATCGCGTCACGCGACCACAAAGCGCAAGCGATGTGATCGGCCTGCTGCAAGCGCGCGATATTCAGATCGTCGATCTGAAATTCACCGACTTGCCCGGACTCTGGCAGCATTTTTCGATCACGCTTCCCGAGGTTCACGACGACCTGTTCAGCGCCGGCATCGGTTTCGATGGTTCATCGATCCGCGGCTTTCAGGAGATCCACGAGTCCGACATGCTGCTGCGGCCTGACCCGGCAACGGCCTTTGTCGACCCGGCTTGCGGCACGCCGACGCTGTCGATCATTTGCGACGTCGTCGATCCCGTGCTGCGGCAGCCGTATTCGCGCGATCCGCGCTACGTGGCGAAAAAGGCGGAGAACTATCTGCGCCAGACGGGCATCGCGACGACGTGTTATTTCGGGCCGGAGCTCGAATTCTTCATCTTCGACTCCATCCGCTTCGGCCAGGATCAGCACTGCGGCTACTACTACGTCGAGTCGGGCGAGGGCGACTGGACCACCGGTCGCGACGAAGGCGCATACGGCGGTGGCAACCTCGGCTACAAGCAGCGCTACAAGGAGGGCTATTTCCCGGTGCCGCCTCATGACACGCTGCAGGAGATCCGCTCGGAAATCGCGCTGACGCTCCAGCAGGCGGGCGTACAGATCGAAGTGCATCACCACGAAGTTGCGACCGCGGGACAAAACGAGATCGACATGCGCTTTGCGACGCTGACCCGCATGGCCGACAACGTAATGATCTACAAGTACATCTGCAAGAACGTCGCGCGTCGGCACGGCAAGGTCGCAACCTTCATGCCGAAGCCGCTGTTCGCCGACAATGCGAGCGGCATGCATTGTCACCAGAGCCTGTGGAAAGACGAACAGAACCTCTTTTACGACGCGGGCGGCTGGGCGCTGACTTCGGACCTGTGCCGCTGGTACATCGGCGGATTGCTCCAGCACGCACCCGCACTGATGGCCTTCTGCGCGCCGACGACGAATTCATACAAGCGCCTGGTACCCGGATATGAGGCGCCAGTCAATCTGGCGATGTCGCAGCGCAACCGGTCGGCCGCGGCGCGCATTCCGATGTATTCGGATTCGGCGAACGCGCGGCGCGTCGAATTTCGCTGTCCGGACCCGTCGGCCAATGCATATCTTGCTTTCGCCGCGATGCTGATGGCCGGCCTCGACGGCATTGAAAACAAGACCGATCCCGGCGAGCCGCTCGACCGCAATATCTACGATCTGCCGCCCGAAGAAGCGCGCAATATACGGCAGGTGCCGGGCTCCCTCGACGCGGCGCTGGCGGCGCTCGAAACCGATAACACGTTCCTGCGCAAAGGCGATGTCTTTACAGACGACGTGATCCAGACCTGGATCGACTACAAGCGCAGCCGCGAGATCGACACCATCAAATTGCGTCCGCATCCATGGGAGTTTTATCTGTACTTCGATATCTAGAAGAACGAGGGAAATCGTCGCGATCTTTCGAAGCAGGAGGCCGCGCAAGCGCGGCCTCAAAGCTCAAAGCAGGATCGGCGCGCAAATCAGAAGAAACACAGCGATATAAATGACGCCGAAAATCAGCCCGAGTCTCCAGAAATCCCCCGCGGGCAGATACCCGCTGCCGAAGTACACAGGGCTCGGCCCCGCTCCATACGGTGTCAGGATCCCCATGATCCCCAACGTCAGCGAGAGCATCAGCGCGAACGCCTCCATCGGCATGCCGGGAATCGTCGAGCCCACCGCAAGCATGACCGGCAGCATCGCCGTCGCATGGGCGGTGATGCTCGCGAACATGTAATGCGTGAAGAAAAAGATCAGCACGAGGACGATCGCGGCCGTCGTCGGCGCAAAGCCGGCCATGTGGGTCGATATCGTCGCGGCGAACCATTTGACGAAGCCGGTCCTGCTGAGCCCATCGGCGAGGGCGACGAGCGTCGCGAACCACACGAGGGTATTCCAGGCCTGCTTGTTGGCGAGCATGTCGTCCCAGCTCACCACCCGGGTGATCAGCATCAGCGCGATCACCATCAGCGCCGCGGTCGTGGGATTGACGTAGTCGTCCGCAAAGACCCACAGCGCGAGAGCGATCAGCACCAGCACGGCGAGCATGATTTCCCGCCTCGTGAGCGGCCCCATCTCCTTGAGCTGCTGGGCAGCCCAGGCTGGCACCTCGGCGCTATGCTTCACTTGCGGCGGATAAAGCACGTAGGTCAGCAGCGGTATGGCCAGCAGCAGCAAGATGCCCGCGGGCGCGAAGGCCAGAAACCACTGCGTCCATTCGAGGTCGACGTCGACCGTTTTCTTGACGAGTTCCGCGGCGAGCAGATTGGGTGCGAGCGCGGTGAGGAACATCGAGCTCGTCACGCAGGTCGTGGCGATCGCGGTCCACATGATGTACGACCCGATGCGCCGCGCCGACGGATCGTTCGGCTTCGAGTCGTAAAGCGGCGGCAAACTGCGAATCACCGGAAAGATCGTCCCGCCGCTGCGGGCCGTATTGGAAGGGGTAAATGGCGCGATCACGGCGTCCGCCGCCATCACCGCATAACCGAGCGTGAGGGTCCGGCGACCCAGCGCCCGCACGAGCATCAATGCAATGCGCCGGCCGAGCCCGGTTTTCTCGTATCCGAGGGCGAACATGAAGGCACCGAAGATCAGCCACACCGTGCCATTCGAGAAACCTGAAAGCGCCCAGCTGAGCCCCGCGTTCGCGACGTTGAAACCGGGCTTGGCGAGTTGTGCGGGACTGAAGAACACCCATTCGCTGAATACAGCGACGAGCGTCACCGCGATGAGACCGATCGCGGCGCCCGGAATGGGCTCCAGCATCAGCCCGACGATCACGCCCGCGAAAATCGCGAAGTAATACCACGCGTGCTGCGCGAGACCGGGAGGGGCGGGAATCAGTGCGATCACGATCGCCACGATCAGCGGAGCGACGGCCTTCCAGAAAGTTTTCATGCCATGCCCCTTTCTCATAACCGTCCTTGTGCTAAGGTTTATATGACCTTTTCGGCGCGTTCGCCAGTGAAGTGTTCACGGCGTGCAAGGAGAGTGCGAGGCCATGGTTCGCGTGAGTATCGAAGGGCGCGAGATTCAGGCGCCGGGCAATTGCTCGATTCTGCAGGCCATGGGGCACGCGGGGCAGACCCTCGTCGAGGGTGTCGGCTGCATGTCCCAGGGCGTGTGCGGGTCGTGCCGCGTGATGGTGCGACGCAACGGCGAGCAGGAAGTCCACACCGCGCTCGCCTGCGAGACCCTCGTCGAAGAGGGTATGCAGGTCGCCTTCCTCGATTACTTCACGGAATCGGAACGTCACCTGTATCGAATGGAAGATATCGGTGACAGCTGGCAGGCGCTCAGCAAGATCGCCGAGATCTTCCCCGAAGCATCGCATTGCCGTCATTGCGACGGTTGCGATCGCGCCTGTCCGAAGGGGCTCGACGTGCAGCGCGGCGTGAACCTGGCGGTGGAGGGCAATCTGGCCGCATCGAGCCAGGTGTTCGACGAATGCGTGATGTGCAACCTGTGCACGCTCGCATGCCCCGAGCATATCCGGCCCAACCATCTGGGTGTGTTCGTGCGCCGGATGATCGCGTCGCTTTCGCTGCGTCCGGCCAATCTGATGCGACGGCTGCAGCAGATCGAGAGCGGCGAGCTGAAGATCGACTTCGCTGCGCCGGGCGCGCAGCCGCCGCGCTGACCGGGGCGAATCATCATGTCCGCCGGCATACCCTACGAAAACGCGCGCCAGCGCTACCGCCCCGGGATGGCGGCCACGGTCCGCGGCGATGACGTTCCGGTCGATGAATTGCTGAAGGCTTATCACCCCGATCATGGGCCGCATGCGCGCGTCACGCTGAGCGTCGGGGTCAATCGCGGCGAGCCGTGTCAGCCCGATCTCGCGCGGCACCTGCAGGCCAACGCGCTGATCGATGATGTCGATATCGCCGGCGCGCAGCTGATGACTACCGATGTGCTGGTGATCGGCGGCGGCGGTGGTGGCTGCGCCGCGGCGCTCACGGCGGCGCAGCAGGGCGCGCGCGTGATTCTCGCCACCAAGCTGCGCCTCGGCGACAGCAATACCGTGATGGCCGAAGGCGGAATCCAGGCGGCCATCGGCGAGGATGACAGCCCGCAACTGCACTTCGAGGACACGCTTCGCGCCGGACACTTCTGCGGCGAACCCGAACTCGTGGCCCAGATGGTGATGGACGGCCCCGACGTGATTCGCTGGCTGATCCAGCTCGGCATGATGTTCGATCTGGAAGAGGACCAGCCGCTCGGCGGCAATCTGATGCGCAAGAAGCCCGGAGGCGCATCGGCGGCGCGCATTCTGTCGTATCGCGACTATACCGGCCTCGAAATGATGCGCGTGCTGCGCGAGGCGGTGGACCTCGACCCGGGCATCGAATTGTGGAACCGTTGCCCTGTGGTCGAACTGCTGTCCGACGAGCGCGGCGGCTGCGCCGGAGCGGTGATCTACAACCTCGAATGGCGTACCTTCGTGCTGGTGCGCGCGCGCGCCGTGATCCTCGCCACCGGCGGCGCGGGGCGACTGCACCTGAATTCGTTTCCGACCTCCAACCACTACGGCGCCACCGCCGACGGTCTGGTGCTCGCCTATCGGATCGGCGCGCGCCTGCGCGAGCTCGACTCGTTCCAGTACCATCCCACCGGCATCGCCTACCCGCACCATCTGGCGGGCGGTCTGATTTCCGAGGCGGCGCGATCCGCGGGGGCGAGACTTCTGAACGGCGAAGGGGAACGCTTCGTGGACGAACTCAAGCCGCGCGACGTCGTCGCATCGGCGATCCTGCGCGAGTGCGCTCAGGGCCGCGGGATCGAGCGCGACGGCCAGGTCGGCGTGTTCCTCGATACGCCGACACTCGAAATCGAGCATCCTGGCATTCTGGCCAAACGCCTCGTCACGCTTCGCCATCTCGCGCACAAATGCGGTATCGACGCGGCGCAGGAGCCGTTCCTCGTTTATCCCACGCTCCACTACCAGAACGGCGGCGTCGCCATCGACAAAGACGGCGCCACCAACGTCCCCGGCCTTTTCTGTGTCGGCGAGGTGACGGGCGGCATCCACGGCCGCAACCGCTTGATGGGTAACGCGCTGCTCGACATTCTGAGCATGGGGCGCCGTGCCGGCGCGAAGGCCGCGCAATCCAGCGAGTGGGTGATGGCAAACCGCGCCGGAATCGGTCACGTGCACGCGTGGCAGAGAGAGCTGACGCTGGCGGGACTGCCGCTTCACGTGAAGGCGCCGCAGCTCTTTCCCGCCTATGCCCATTTCGATCTGCGAGTCGATGCGGGATTGCGCGCGAGCGCACGCGGTCGCGTGATCGGCGGCATCCGGTGAGGCGAACCACGGAGCACGCGATGCAAATGCTGAATCAGTGCTTGATGAGGGACGATTTCCGCGTCGGTGCCGACCTCGATGCGTGGTTCGCGCGCGGCGGCGGCGAGGGACTCGCCAAAGCGCTCGAAGACCCGGGGGCGATCGTCGCCGAGATCGCCCAGGCCGACCTGCGTGGAATGGGAGGCGCTGGCTTCCCCGCGCATCGAAAGTGGGCGCCGGTCGCGGCCGCCCCTGACGGCGACAAGTACGTCGTTTGCAATGGCAACGAAGACGAGCCGGGCACCTTCAAGGATCGCTTTCTGCTCGAACACACACCGCATCAGGTGATCGAGGGCGCGCTGATCGCCGCGGTGGCGACGCGGGCCAACCATGTCGTCTTGTACGTGAATCCACATCAGACGGGGTCTCTCGCCGCGACTCGCGAGGCGGTCAAGCAGTGGTCGGGGCACGCGCAATTCGCCGCTATCGAGCGTTGGATCGGTGCGCCGGTGTCGCTTGGCGTCGTGCCTGGCTCGGGGCTCTACATCGGCGGAGAGGAGACGGCGGTAATCGCCAGCGTCGAAGGTGGCTTTCCGTTTCCGCGGCGCAAACCGCCTTTCCCGGCCGAGCAGGGCGTGCACGGCGCACCGACCATCGTCAACAACGTCGAGACGCTGGCGCACGTACCCGGGATTCTGCGCCACGGCGCGCAGTGGTACCGCGACCTCGGGGTGGGGAGCGCCGCCGGAACCAAGCTCTATTCGCTTTCCGGCGACGTGCTGCGCCCCGGCCTGTACGAACTGCCGATGGGCACGAGCCTGGAGACGCTGGTGTTCCAGCACGGCGGCGGCATGCTGCAGGGCAAGGAGTTCAAGGCGGTCTTCACGGGCGGCCCATCCAACACGCTGCTGACGAAGCGCGATCTCGACGTTGCACTGGACTTCGACTCGGTGCGTCAACGCCGTTCGCGTCTGGGGACGGGCGCGATGATCGTGGTGTCGGAAGGCACGAGCATCGTGCGCAAAGTCGCGGACTACGTGAACTTCTTCGCTCAGGGTTCGTGCGGCCAGTGCCCGCCATGCAAGGGCGGAACGTTTCAGATGATGCGGCTTCTCAACCGGCTCGACACGGGCCGCGGTGTGCGTGCCGATCTGGATGCACTGGAGAACCTGTGCCGCCTTCTTCCCGGCAGCGGGCGTTGCGGTTTGATCGACGGCGCGGTGACGGTGGTGGAGAGTTCCATCGACCAGTTCCGCGCGGAATATGAAGCGCTATTGATGGCGTAGACCGGATGAGGATCGCCGCTCGTGGCGACATTGACGACATTTCGCCCGACATCGGAATTCTGAGCGACAGCGAAGTGCGGACGTTGCTACGTCGCAAGCTCGGTCATGGCGTGAGAGCGATTGACGGCGAGTGCCTCGCGACTAATCGTCCGCGAAAAAACGGCCGATGAAAAAACAGCCGGCCGCCAGTGCAGCGCCCAGCGCCGCGACCGTATAAGCGAGCCTGGCACCGTGCCACAAGCTATCGAACCATTGATGCAACTGCGCCATCAGCACTGCCGCGTTGCCGCCGATTTGCTGTAGCTCGATCTGATAGCGCGGATCGATCATGCCGTACATCGCGACCGCGCTATCGGGCGGCGGCACGCTCACGTAGATGAGCACCGCGGCGATCAGGCTAACGACCAGGATCGCCGCGCCGGTGAGATAGAGCCGCTTTTGCAGCGGCGAGCGTTGGTTGGAAGAAGGTGCGTCGTGGTCGTTGCCGTTCATCGTCGCGTGGGTGGGTGCGCTAGCAGCCGTCGTTGATGGAGCCGAACCGCCAGTATCGCAGAGCACGGCCTCGGGCGACCCAGACGCGCCCGACCCACCTCAACTCTTCGACGTCAACAATTTGACCCCCGCAATGCCGAACATCACCGCGAGCGAGCCATCGAGCCAGCGCCGGATCGCCGTATAGACGCGGCGTGCGGACGCCGTCGAAAACAGCACCGCGTAGCTGCTGAATACCGCCGCGCCGATCACCATGCATGCGGCGTGCAAAGCGCTCAACCGTGCGCCGCGCTCGCAATACACTCCGCCAACGCATCGGCGACCACCGGCCGGCTATGCCGCGGCCGCAGCACGAGCCCGATCTCGCGCTCGAAGCTCGCATCGCCGAGTTCGAGTGCGACGACGCTCGCTGGCCATTTGCCGAGCCCGGCCGTATTCGGAATCAGCGCGACACCCATGCCGCGCGCGACCAGTTGCACGATCGCCTGCAATTCGTCGAGCACGACCGCATCGCGCACGCCAAGGCGCGCGCGCCGCAGAAAACGGTCGACGAGCCGTCCGCCGAACGACGCGCGGTCGTAGCGGATGAACGGCTCGCTGCGCAGCAGTTCGCGCCACGAGCGGCCGCCGCGCGCAAGCTGTTTCGGCGCGAGCAGCACGAACGGTTCGGCGACGAGCGTGCGCCATTCGAGTTCCGACGGCAGCGCGAACGGCGGTTTGATGATGACGGCCAGATCGAGCTCGCCCGAGTCGACCTGGCCGAGCAGCCCCAGCGACACGCCCGGCACCACGCGAATCCGCCAGCCGGGACGGTCGTCGCGAAAGCGCGCGAGCGCGTCGGCGAGCAGCGACACCTGCGCGGACGCGATCGCGCCGATCCGCAGCATGCCGCTTTCGGCGGCGCCGCCGCTGCGCTCGGAGAGCCGCGCATAGAGCGTCATCATTTCCTCTGCGAGCGCGAGCGTTTCGCGGCCCGCCTCGTTGAGCGTCGCAGAGCGGCCGGTGCGGTCGAACAGCTGAAAGCCGAGTTCCTGTTCGAGCCGCTGCATCTGCGCGCTGACGGCCGATTGCGTGAGCCCGATGCGCGCGCCCGCGCCGGAGAACGTACCGTACTGGCTGACGGCAATGAAGGTTTTCAACTCGCTGAGCATGATCGATCAATCGATTTTGGTGATGGTCAGGTCAAATATATATCGTTTCTCAACATTTTTATTCATGATTAAACTTTGCTTCGACTGAACCGGTTGCCAGTCGTGCCAGTCGTAACTCACCCTCACACCCACCCCAGCGAGTCTTCCTATCATGAGCGTTGCCGAAACCGCTTTGCCGCCGTTCCACCTGGCGTTTCCTGTTCATAGCCTCGCCGCCGCGCGCGAGTTCTACGGCGAATTGCTCGGCTGCCCGGAAGGGCGCAGTTCGGACGCATGGGTCGATTTCAATTTCTACGGTCATCAGATCGTCGCGCATCTGGCGCCGGACGAAGTCGGTCACCGTCATACCAGCGCAGTGGATGGCGACGCGGTGCCGGTGCGCCACTTCGGCGCGGTGCTGTCGATGGAGCAATGGCAGGCCGCTGCGGACAAACTGCAGAAGGCCGGCATCGAATTCATCATCGAGCCGCATGTGCGCTTCAAGGGCGAGGTCGGCGAGCAGGCGACGATGTTCTTCCTCGATCCGTCGGGTAATGCGCTCGAGTTCAAGGCGTTCGCCGATATGTCGTCGCTGTTCGCCAAATAAGCGTCGCGGGCGTTGACGCCACGATACGGACAACTGTAAATGAAGGCCGGTCGACCATTCAGGTCGACCGGCCTATTTTCGTTGAAGGGGATGGCCACTCGGAGCAAAATCGCCCCGTCTTGCGAATCAATCTGAAAGCATGTTTCATACTATTTCGGCCAAAAAACGTGCCGCGTATCAGCAAACGTTTCATTAACTGCGCGTAAATTTATTCAACAAACGTTTGCTTTGCGGCTAGAGCGTGTTAGGCACTTTTCATAATCGGTGCAGCATGAACGAGCATAAGCATGGCGAAGACGACGAAGTGCAGGCCTGCCAGGGTTTCGGGC
>NZ_JACHDM010000040.1:0-49307 GCF_014201065.1 Paraburkholderia sp. Cpub6 | reverse complement strand
GGAAGATGCCCGCCAATCTCCGCTGACCCTTCTCCCTGCCACACAATTTACGCCTCAGAGCACCTCTGAGTGGCGTCGTTCGTGGACCGCATACGTCTGACGGTATTGACCACGCCGCGGTGGCTGCAAGAGGTAATCACGACGAGACCCCGTCCCTTGACGTTAAAGCATGTCGCCAACTCATGCTGGAAATCGTCAGGAATAACCTGTACGGTCTGTTTCTCGGTGGCGAGCTTGTCTGGATAACAACCGACACCGTCCTTGATCCCGACGTGCATGCGGCTTGGCGACAACACCTTTTCAAACGATCCAGTCGGTATGTTTCCGGTAGTAAAAGCATGGTCAGCGATAACGGTCGGCGTCTCAGCGATGACAATCTTCAATTTAGCGTTGGAGAGCGCCTGCCGATCAATGTAACCAAAGTCTTCGATCTTGCCAGCGGTCCACTCGCGAGTACAAAAGGCTTCTTCGCCGCCCAGATACAACGGCAGATCCGGTCGCAGCCTGCGCTGATTGTGCTGCAGGAATCCGGCAAGACCTCCGAAGTGGTCGTAGTGCCCGTGGCTCAAAACCAGCGCGTCGAGACGCTCCGGAGCGATGCCCAGCATGGTCAGATTATTCTCCAGCGTTTCGGACGTAAATCCGAAATCGATAAGAATGTTCCGAGTCTCGCCGTTGACACTCGATTCGACGTGCATGGCCAGACCAAATTCTCCCAGCAGCGATTTTCCCGCAGGCGGCATGCCAAAGCGGGTCACTTCGACGGTGCCAACCCTGCCGCTTGGCGCTATGGCCAACTGATAGCTGTCTGTGACAACCCGCAGTCCAACGCGATCGACTGTCGGTATTTCGCCAGAAAGCGGATCGGCCCGGACGATAGGTGAGCGGGTCAGAAGAGTGCCCAGTAATACATCGAAAGCCGCCGATGCGCCACAGCAGAGGAACGTGCGGCGAGATGGCCAACGCGAATGCATGGATTGCGGCATGGCGGTCTCCTTTGAAGAAATGTGCTCGATTGCATTTCGAAGGGCGCGCGTCACCCCGGTCGCCTTCATGTTGGACCTCGCCAAAAACTCGGGCGTTGACATTGAATCCGTTGCGACGACGGATTTCCAATATAGGGCAACAATCCGCACCGCGCCCGTCAGGAAAGCACTGGTATTCGTGCGTGACCGCCAACCGGTAATCCAGGCTCTCAGACGCCCAATTTGCGCCCTATCGGGCCGAAAAACGTGACGATTCTCCTAGGCTCACCAAGGCGCTCGGATGACGTATCGTTGACGTCTGCAGCGGGCCAGAGAGCAGTCGTTCGAAGTTCTATCCGCGATGTCTCTTCATGGCCGCATTGAGCCGTCAACGGGAACAGCGTTTCACCTCTCTGCGGTGCGTTGGCAGTGCTGCCGGATCCAGTCCAGGATCACCGGCCAGAGCCTGAGATGGGCGTTGCGGCCAACCAGGACACCCACATGCTGTAATGCAACGCCGGTGTCGCCCTCATAGCGCAGCGCCTGGGCGTCGGTGCGCATCGCCAAAGCGTCGATGAACGGCACGATGGATACCGGCGGTACGACGCGGCTGCGCGGATTGAATACGGCCAACACCGGCGCGCTGATGTGAGCCGGCGCGGGCAACCGGCCGTCGATGTGCAACGTTCCGCGCGAGAACCGATCCTCGCGATATAGATATTCGACCACCTCCGCGAAGAGCCGGCCTGGCAATGCGAACTCGTCGTGCGTCCAGCGCTCCACCCTAAGGTGCAGCCATAGGGCCAATGGATCAGAAAAGCTTAGCGCGACGTCCTGCCAACGTTCCCACTGAAATTCGTCAGGTGCGGCGGCCGTGCTGACGAGATTGAGAAACGAACCGGGCACGTGGCCGCCCAGTGCGGCGACGATCGCGTCGGCAGGCGGTGCCCATTGCGCCAGAGGCGCGAAAGCGCCGGCGGCAGACCCAGCGAAACAGATAGGCGCTTCGAGGATGACGAGGGCCCGCACGGTCTCCGGATGCAGAGCGGTGAAAATCGCCGCAAGCGTGCCGCCCAATGAATGCCCCACCAGCACGACCGGGATGGTTGCCCGACGCCCCCCATCAGCGCCGATCGCTTCGAGACTCTGCGCGATCAAGCTGTCAGCGTAGGCGGCCAGCCCGTCATCCTGTTCAGCGGCGTCGCGCTTCAGCTCCGTCCAGCGAATGAGATAAACCCGCAGACCTGCCTCAAGTGCGCGGCGCACCACGCTCACCTCGGGAGCGAGATCCCAGATATGGGCCTGCTTGATTGGTGCCGGGACGATGAGCAGAGGCGCGGCGGATGAGGGATGGGCGGTGCAAGTCGACCAGAATTTCAGCCGCGCCGGTCATTTTGGCGGCGCGTCAGAGTTGAAATGGACGCCAGGCTGGGATTCTGCTGGTGGACGCATGCAATTGACAGGCTTACGGAGGCCGCCACAAACCAGCGCGAGGGCCGCGCCAAAAAGCATTGGTTCACGGGGCAACAGGAGCGTGGGACTCCCCGTGTTCTACTCGTTGTCGTCAGGCCGGGGGCGGTAGCGGAACACGACGCCTTGCTAAAATTGCAGCAGATGCCTTACCTGTTGGAGCAGGCGGTAAACCAGGTGATGCTCGAAACGGGCTATCCGGCAAGTATCAAAACAATTCCGCGCCTTGAGACTTTCGACACGCCTTACAAGCAGGGATCTCTTCGACTGCGTCTCATGATGGGACCTTGAATGGTTCCGACGATCTTCCCCTTGAGCCGCGCCCCACGTGAAAGCCAGGAAGCCAGGCTTGAGTGCCGCTGATGCCCGTCGTCAGACGACGAGCTTGCTCCGGCCGGCGTCCCCCTCGGGACGTCCGTTGAGTTCACGAAGCCGGGGATTACCACGCCGCGGGAACCTGTTGGGGTGGGAGTCACATTAGTCTTCATCCCCTTGGCGCGAGTTGAAAATTCTCCGTGCGCGACGGCCCGCCACCCGCCGTCATGCCTACGATGTGCCGGCAATCTGGTGGCGTTCGATCTGATGCGGCGGATTTTTGCGCGGCGGTCGGTGGCGGGATCGTGATGGTGCGCTTCACCGTCAGCATCACCTGACGCGATGACGAATCGTATTCGACGGCTGCTTCGGCGGCCCGTTGAGTTGAGCGTTTTCGGGAGGCGCAAACGCGGTCGAACGCCCGACAGGTGAGCTTTTGCGGGAACAAACTCCCCGCCGACAGGCCGCCGGGCCACCCCTGAATTAACCCACATGGGTAGACGAACCCTCCCAACGCCCGTATAATCCTTTGCACCCTAACCGCGAAATCGTAGCTAAATAGGCTTCGTTAGAAGGGGTTGGATGCAAATAGGAGCACATTGCGTCCGCCCCATCACCGGTAAAAAAGCCGGTCTTCCTAGGGGCCCCAAACCCCGCCGGACCAGCGACCCAGCGCCGCTGTCCACATCATCATCATCGATGGATCTGGCGCCAGTTTTGTTAAATGGCAAGCCACCGAGGGCACGAGCAACTCATCGAGACCCTCGCGCCGGGCAACAACACACTCCCGGCACCACTCGGTTCAACTCGCGGCATCTGCCGCGTCCCGAACTTCCCATTCGCAGCGTCGTCACGACGCCTGTGCGGCGTGGCTATTTCCGCGCGTCGCCCGAACAAGGAGGCGCATCTTCATGATTCATCGTCCTGCCAGACTGATCGGCAGTCTTGTAGCCATCGGCATTGTCGTCGCGTTGCTGTGGCGCGCGATCGACCCCGGCGCATTGCATCAGTACGCGCCCGATCTGGTCTACTACACGAAACGTCACCTGCTGCTCGTCGGCTACTCGATGGCGCTCGCGCTGCTGGTCGGCATACCCGCCGGCATCCTGCTGAGCCGCCCGTCGTTTGCGCGTCACGCCGAACGCTTCATGCAGATCTTCAACATCGGCAACACGATCCCGTCGTTGGCGGTGCTGGCGATCGCGCTCGGCATCTTCGGCATCGGCGACATTCCGGCGCTCGTCGCGCTGTTCCTCGCGTCGTTGCTGCCGATCACGCGCAACGCTTACGAAGGCATGAAAAACGTTTCGCCCGCGCTGCGTGAAGCGGCGCGCGGCATCGGCATGACAGGCTGGCAATCGCTGCTGCGCGTCGAGTTTCCCAACGCGATGCCGATCATCATCGGCGGCGTGCGCACAGCGCTCGCGATCAACGTGGGCAGCGCGCCGCTTGCATATCTGATTGGCGCGGACAGTCTCGGCACGCTGATTTTCCCCGGCATCTATCTGAACAATCAGCAGCAGCTTTTGCTCGGCGCCGCGGCGACCGCGATTCTCGCGCTGGTGCTGGACGGCATCGTTTCGGCCGGCAGCCGCTACCTGCTCGCACGACGCGGGGTGACGGCATGATGAGTCTGTTCAAAGGCAGCCGCTGGGTTGCAGCCGGCGCACTGTTCTTCGCGAGCCTTCACGCGAGCGCGGCGACGCTCGTGCTCGGTGGAAAAAATTTCACCGAGCAGTACGTGCTGACCGAGATCACGTCGCAATACCTAAACTCGAAGGGCTACACGATCGACGCGCGCACCGGGCTCGGCAGCACGCTGCTGCGCAGTGCGCAGGAGAACGGCCAGGTCGACGTGGTGTGGGAATACACCGGCACCGCCGCGATCGTCTACAACAAGATCACCGAGAAGCTCGATCCGAAGACGATGTACGAACGCGTGAAAACGCTCGACGCGAAGCGCGGCCTCGTCTGGCTCGATGCATCGCCGCTGAACAACACGTACGCGCTCGGCTTGCCGCAACGAGTGGCGCAGCAAACCGGTATCCGCACGATTTCGCAGCTCGCCGCGAAGCTCGCGGCGGAGCCGAACAGGAAGCACGTGTTCGCGATGGATGCGGAGTTCGCCAATCGCCCGGATGGTTTGAAGCCGCTCGAAGCCGCCTACGGCATGGAGTTCAGCCGCGCGGAAACGCGTCAGATGGACCCGGGCCTCGTCTACACCGCGTTGCATAACAACCAGGTGCCGATCGGTCTGATCTACACGACGGACGGTCGGGTGAAGGGCTTCAACATCATGCCGCTCGAAGACGACCGTCACTACTTCCCCGCGTATAACGCCACGCCGGTGGTGCGCAAGGCGACGCTCGACCAGAACCCGCAACTCGCGACGCAGTTGAACGCACTATCCGACGCGCTGAACAACGACACCATGCTGGAGATGAACAAGCAGGTCGACATCGACGGCAAGCCGGTGCGTGAAGTCGCGGCGGAATTCCTGCGCACGCACAAGCTGCCCTGAGCGGAGACCTTTTCCATGACTGTATTCGACTATGTGTCGGCCAATTGGCCTGAGCTGCTGCAACTGACCGCGCAACACGTATGGCTGGTGGGGATCGCGGTGGGCTGCGCGATCATCGTCGGCGTTCCCCTGGGGATCCTGATCAATCGGCACGAGTGGCTCGCCGCGCCGTTGCTGAGCATCGCAACCGTGGTGCTGACCTTGCCGTCGATCGCGCTGTTCGGCCTGATGATTCCGGTCTTCTCGCGCTTCGGCCAGGGGATCGGCGCGGTGCCGGCGATCACCGCCGTGTTCCTCTATTCGCTGCTGCCGATCATGCGCAACACCTACCTCGCGCTGCGCAACGTCGACGCCGGCATCAAGGAAGCCGGCATCGGCATCGGCATGACCGTTTGGCAACGGCTGCGGCTCGTCGATTTGCCGCTCGGGGTGCCGGTGATTCTCGGCGGCGTGCGGACGGCCGTGGTGACGAACATCGGCGTGATGACGATCGCCGCGGTGATCGGCGCGGGCGGCCTCGGCACGCTGATCATCCGCGCAATCGGCCAGAGCAACATGATGAAGCTATTGGTGGGCGCGGTGCTCGTGAGCTTGCTCGCGATCGTCGCCGACCTGCTGCTGCAAGCGCTGCAACGCCTGCTGACACCGAAGGGAGTGCAAAAGACATGATCGAACTCGACCAACTGACAAAGACATTTACGCAGAAGGACGGCCAGGAGGTAAAAGCGGTCGACTCGGTGAGCCTGACGGTCGGCGCAGGCGAAATCTGCGTGTTTCTCGGCCCGTCGGGTTGCGGCAAGACCACCACGCTGAAGATGATCAACCGTCTGATCGCGCCGACTTCGGGCCGCGTGCTGATCAATGGCGAGGACACCTCGGGCCTGAACGAAGTCGAATTGCGCCGGCACATCGGCTACGTGATCCAGCAGATCGGTCTGTTTCCGAACATGACGATCGAGGAGAACATCACGGTCGTGCCGCGTCTGCTCGGCTGGAACAAGAAGCGCTGCCGCGAACGGGCCACGGAGCTGATGTCGATGGTCGCGCTCGATCCGAAGCTGTATCTGAAGCGCTATCCGCGTGAACTGTCGGGCGGGCAGCAGCAGCGCATCGGCGTGATTCGCGCACTCGCCGCCGATCCGCCGGTGCTGCTGATGGATGAGCCGTTCGGCGCGGTCGACCCGATCAATCGCGAGTCGATTCAGAACGAGTTCTTCCAGATGCAGCGTCAACTGAACAAGACGGTGATCATGGTGAGCCACGATATCGACGAGGCGATCAAGCTCGGCGACCGTGTCGCCGTGTTCCGCCGTGGTCAACTGGTGCAATACGATCATCCGGATACGCTGCTTGCGCATCCGCGCGATGAGTTTGTCGGCGCGTTCGTCGGGCAGGACAGCACGCTCAAGCGCCTGCTGCTGGTGAAGGCCGGCGACGCCGCCACGCAGCCGGAAACCGCCCATGCCGACCTGCCGGTTGCACGCGCCTTCCAGATGATGGACGACAGCGACAATCGCTATCTGACCATCGTCGACGACAAGCGGCAGGCGCTCGGCTATGTGACGCGGCGCGCGGCGCGCGCGGGCCAGGGCGTGTGCGGCGATCATCGAACCGCGTTCAAGGCGACGGTCAGCGCCGACGAACATCTGCGCATCGTGTTGTCGAAGATGTATCAGTTCAATTCGTCATGGATGCCGGTGCTGGATGGCGACGGCCGCTATGTCGGCGAAGTCACGCAGGATTCGATCGCGGATTATCTGAGTTCCGGACGTTCGCGCCAGCGGACGGGTCAGCCGGCAATCGTGTCGCCTGCCGTCACCGCGGCGGAAGCGGCTGCCGCTGCCGCGCAAGCGGCGGGGCGGTAAGCGTACTGCTCTGGTGGGGGGTCAGCTTCGAAGATCGGTTCGAGCACCAGCATCGCTGCTGTCATGCACACCCGATCTCGCAAGGTCGAGATGCCCAGTGGCCTCAGCTTGCCATTGGCCTTCGGGATAAACACTCGTCTGATAGGGTCCGGCCGGTAAGTTTCCCGGCTGAGCGCCAGCGCCAGTTCACCGAGCCACTTCGACACCCCATACGTCTCGACCTCCGTGAAGTCTTGCCGATCGACGCCCGGCGCGCCCTTGTTCGAGCGGCACCGGGCGTATGCATGCGCCAGCACATCCTCACGATGGATCTTGTCGTACAGAGCATAGAAGCGGTACCCGGCTTCTGCCTTCGCTTTCGCGTGTAACGCCATCTGCAGCTACTGAACACTGATCGGAGTTGATAGGTTGCCCAATCTCCAGGTCCCTCACTACGTGTTGCGTTTGTCTTGAACTGAGGCCCCTTTCCTCCACCGGCATTACCCGGCTTCAACGGTACTACGGGCCTCTCCGTCACCCCAAGGCGTCCGGCCTGTCCCTCACGGGCGTCCGGTTGGTCATTCCTGACCACGCCAGGGGGCTTCCCGTGTTGCGTGCGCTTCCCTTGTGTGCATGCTGTCGCCACTACCCCGGCACAGCGGCTGGGCGTCCTGCCTGCTCATTTCGCCCAGCCGTATCAGCCTTCCCCGTAATGGCAGTCGGGTCGGCCTGCGCATCGACCTTTTCGAGGCTTGCTCGGCGTTCACACGTGTTACGGCCTGCACACTCGCGCTGTCACCGTATTTCGTGACACGCTACACCGAAGGCTTCAGCCATTTCGTTACCTCCATAGCTGCTCCGAATTAGAAAGGACTTTCCCGATCCCGTGGCGTAGCGATATGCCACGATGGCTGGTGCTGGCAATCCATCTGAGAAGGGGAAAGTCATGGACAAGATTACTCGTATCGGCGTCGATCTCGCCAAGAACCTGATCGTGGTACACGGAGTCGACTCAATGGAGCACGTGGCAGTCAGAAAGGCGATCTCAAGGCAGAAGTTTCTCGAATGGTTTGCCAATCTCGAGCCCTGCCTGGTGGCCATGGAAGCCTGCAGCGCAGCCCACTACTGGGGCCGAAAGCTACGCGCGCTCGGCCACGAAGTCCGCCTGATCGCCCCGCAGTTCGCCGCAGCCTACCGCAAAGGCGGCAAGCACGTGAAGAACGACCGGCTGGACGCAGAAGCCATCTGTGAAGCGGCGAGCCGCCCCCACATGCGTTTCGTCGCCCTGAAGACCGCCGACCAGCAGAACGTGCTGGTGCTGCACCGGATGCGCAGCGGCTTTGTCGAGGAACGTACGGCACTCGTCAACCGCCTGCGCGCCGAACTGTTTGAGTTCGGCGTGTTCCTCCCGCAAGGCATCGAAGCGTTCCGTGACCACTTCGTCGAGGCACTGCAGGACGGGACCACGGAGCTGGACGGTCTCGCACGCACCGCGCTCCTCGCAGGCTGGCATCACATCCACGCCCTCGACGAGCAGATCGCGTGGTGTGACTCGCAGATTGCCGCGCGGGTCAAACATGACACCAACGCGCAACGCCTCATGGCCATCGTTGGTATCGGGCCGCTCACCGCGTCGGCCGCCGTCGCGACCGTCGGTGACGCGCGCGTGTTCAGGAACGGACGGCAATTCTCCGCCTGGCTTGGCTCTGTGCCCAAACAGGCCAGCAGTGGCGGTAAAACCCGGCTCGGCCACATCACCAAGCAGGGCAACACCTATCTGCGCACCCTGCTGTTCCAGGGTGCGCGCTCGGCCCTGACAAGCGCCCACCGGCGAACTGATAGGCTCTCACGCTGGATCGTCCAGCTGCATGCACGGGTAGGCTGGTATCGAACGCTGGTGGCCATCGTCAACAAGCACGCGCGAATCCTCTGGGCGATCCTCGCCAAAGGCGAGCGCTTCGATCCCTCCTATACCCCAATCCGTCCGTCGTAATTCGTGAGCCGCACCGCGATCCCTGAAACGCAGGACACCACCGTACAGCACCCCAAAGGGGCCACTCCCAACACAAGGACGCAATAGGCATGGATAGCGACAGGTCAGACCGACAGCAGGCGAACTCGAGGAAGCTCCAGGCGACGCATCTCATGCGTGGCGCCGCGCTCCGGATGGAGTCCTGCTGCGCGGTCACTATCCTGGCCCGGGCACAGAAGCGACAGTGCCCAACGAGGCCGTTTATAGGTATGCAGTCTGCCCCGCCGCCGATCTGTCCATCACGTCCCGCCCACAACATCGGATCGGAGCTCAATCAATGACCAAATGAACCCCAAGGTTTGCAAAAAGGGAAAGTCCTTATAGGTTGCTTCCGGCTGGAGCGGTTGCCGGGTGGGGCTTACACCCACTGGGAAAACACCGCCTTTACACGGCGCACGCCATCTACGGTCCTCCGCAATTCATTGGCGAATGTCTGCACAAGAGTTGCCGAGCCGCCGTTTGATCCCGTAATGGAAGCCACTCCTCAGCCCTGGCGATCTGCACTTGCGCGCTCTCGTCCGCGGCGGTCGCGGGACCGGTGTAGTAGCAGTTGTAGCCTTGCTTGTTGAGTTCCTTGTTCGCCCGTTCACATCCACAGTTTCTTCATTGCTTCCTCCTGTTCGGCGCCGGCTCTACGGTGCCCATGTCGGCCTACACAGTCTTCGTAACGATCCAACGTCAGGCCCGCCCGGCGTCAGGACGACTTTCCCTGACGCCGTCCTGCCGTTCTGCAAATCGTCGAACGCCTGGCTTCCGGCATCGAGCGGCCGCACGTCGAGCCAATCCAGCGAACCGAACGCGCCTTCGTGCAACGCCGAAACCGTCGCGCGAAGATCCGCCATCGTATAGGTGTACGTACCCAGCAGCGTGATTTCAGCGAGCGTCAGCTTGCGCATATCGATTTCGCTTGCCCAATCCTGGAGGCCGATGTGCATCACGACGCCGCCAGGCTTCACCGACGACAACGCGAGCGCGCGTGTCGGCTTTGCGCCCACGGCATCGATCACGAACTCAAACCGGCTTTCAGGCGCCGGCGCGTCCAACGGATCCCATGTCTCGCACTGCGCATGCTGCTCCGCCGATCGTCGACGCAGCGGATTGACCTCCGCCATTTCCACCGACCGGCAGCCGTACGATTTCAGCAACAACGCCGACAGCAATCCAATCGCCCCGCCGCCAATGACCAGCGCGCGGGTTTCCGGCAACGGTCTTTGCAGCGCGCGCATCGACAGATTCAGCGCATGCAGCGCCGTAGCAGCCGGCTCGGTCACCGCGGCGTGCGTTGCGGGCATCTCCTGCGGAATTTCGACAACGCATCCCGCAGGCAACGACATATATTGTGCAAATGCACCCGGACGCGTCATGCCGACCATCGTCCGGTTCGCGCACAGATTGTCGCGCCCCTGCACACAATATTCACAGTGCCCGCAGGTGATCAACGGATTGCCCGTGACGCGCAAGCCTTTCATCAGATGCGGTGCGCGCGTCTCCACGATCGTGCCGGCGAACTCATGACCGAGAATGAGGCCGGGTTTGCGTCGCGGATCGTGGCCGTGGAATGCATGCATATCGGAGCCGCAAATACCGACCGCATCGATCCTGAGTATCACCTCGCCGTCGGCTGCCAGCGGTTCGGGCCGATCCAGCAACTGGAGCTCATTGGGCTGCGTGTAGACAAGTGCTTTCACAAGCGTTCTCCGTCGTGCAATTGCGTGACCGCCTAGCGCGCGGTGTACCCGCCGTCGACCATGATGGTCTGGCCCGTGACGTACGCGGACGCGTCACTCGCAAGAAACACCGTGACGCCATACAGATCGTCGAGTTGTCCATTGCGTCCGATGCACGTGTTCTGCGCGTGCATGTCCGCGACGCGCGCGTCGTTGAAAACGGGAGCCGTCAGCGCAGTGGGGAAAAAGCCCGGCCCAATCGCGTTGCACGTGATGCCGTAGCGTGACCACGCCTGCGCGATAGCACGCGTCAATTGCACGACACCGCCCTTCGCCGCGCCGTATGGCGCGCTATCGTTGAATGCACGGTATGACTGCAGCGACGCGATGTTGATGATGCGACCATGTCCGCGCGCCTTCATCGAGGGTGCGAGCGCCTGCGTCATGAAGAACGGCGCGCCAAGATGCAGTGCGAGCTGCTGTTGCCACGCTTGCGGCGTCACTTCATCGAATGGTTGACGCAGATTGACGCCCGCCGCGTTGACGAGAATGTCAATCCGGCCGTGCTGTGCCGCTGCATCGAGCGCGCAGGCGCGCGCCGCATGCGCGTCGCTGAGATCGCACGCCTGCATGTGCGCATCAATACCGTCATCCCGCAGCCGCATTGCCGCTTCGTCGAGCGCATCACTTCGCCGCGCCACCAGCACGACGCACGCACCCGCCCCGCCCAACGCGCGCGCCATCGCTTCGCCGACGCCCGAGTTGCCGCCGGTCACGAGCGCGGTTCTGCCATTCAGGTCGAATAGTCGAGCGATATTCAACGGTGTCCTCCTTCGTCGTACCGATTGCACATGCCGATGGCGTTCATACCTGTACCGGTTCGCCACGCACGAATGCTTCGTCGGGAAAGTACTTCTTCAAGCGGTCGTCAGCGGTACGGGCGTGGGCTTCCATGCCTTCGAGCCGCGAGATACGCGCCGTCACTTCGCCAATGCGCTTCGCCGCATCGCGCGTCATGCGCTGCCACGTCAGCGTCTTCACGAACTTGTGCACCGAGAGCCCCCCTGAATAGCGCGCTGCGCCCTTGGTGGGCAGAACGTGATTCGGACCGCTCGCCTTGTCGCCGAATGCGACCGTCGTTTCTTCGCCGAGAAAGAGCGAGCCGTAGCACGTCAGATGTTCGAGCCACCAGTCCAGATCGGCAGCCTGCACTTCGAGGTGTTCCGATGCATAGCGGTCAGACACGTCCACCACTTCCTCTCGCGTGTCGCACAGGATCACTTCGCCGTAGTCGCGCCACGCGGCGCCTGCGGCATCGTGTGCGGTCGGCGGCAACGCATCGATGAGTTGCGGAACCCGCTCAATGACCTCGTCGGCGAGCGCCTTCGACGTCGTGAACAACCATGCCGGCGACTCGTGGCCATGCTCGGCCTGGCCGACCAGATCGCTCGCGACCATCGCCGGGTCGGCACTGGCGTCGGCGATCACCGCAACTTCCGACGGCCCCGCGAAGACGTCGATCCCAACCTTGCCAAAGAGCGCGCGCTTCGCCTCCGCGACGAACTTGTTGCCCGGCCCCACCACGACGTCCGCCTGCTTGCCGGTAAAAAGCCCATACGCCATCGACGCAATCGCCTGCACGCCTCCCAGCGTCATCACGACATCGGCGCCTGCCGCCTTGAACGCATACAGCACATACGGATGGATGCCGCCTCCGCGAAACGGGCTCGAACAGGCAATCACCGTCTTCACGCCCGCTGCCTTGGCAGTCGCAACGCCCATGTATGCCGACGCGATATGCGCGTACCTGCCAGCAGGCGCATAACAGCCGACCACGTTGACGGGCACCACTTTTTGCCCTGCCGTCACGCCTGGATACAGTTCGACCGAGAAATCCCCAATCGAGCGCCGCTGGGCGAGCGCGAAGTCGAATACCTGTTGCGCGGCGAAATCGATATCGGCCTTCACGTGCGCGGGCACTTCGAGCGCACGCCGTTCGATCTCATCGGCGCAGACGATGATCGGACCGTCCCAGTTATCGAGTTTCTTCGCATACGCACGCGCGGCGTCTTCGCCATGCGCCTGAATCTGCGCAAGCATTTCACCGACGACCTGTTGCGCCGTCGCGGTCTCGGTTTCCGGCGTCTTGGCTGCTTTCTTCAGGTAAGTCACGCTCATCGCCTTCTCCTTCATCGAAGTTAACAATAATGCAAGCGCTTGCAGCGAGGGGCTTTTAAAAGGCCACACCGTGGCCTTTTTGCGCGATCGCGACCGCGCGTTATTTGCTGCCGTCCATTGCGAACGCCGCGAGTTTAGGGTCGCCCAACACACGCTTCATCGCGCTGTCGTCGATATAGTCTTTTGCTTCGGGGACGGACGCGAGCGCGCCCGATGCATGCATGAACTGCGCGATCTTCGTGAACGAATCGTCGGCCTGCGATACGCCTTTCGTGCGGTCCATCGCGGCGAGTTGCTGCTTCAGGTCGAAGGTCGGGCGCGTAGCGAATTCCTTGCGCATCGAATCGTCGCTGATGTTGACGCCGCCCTCCTGGTAAAACTTCTTCATCATCGCGACGGCCTGGTCAGGGTGCGCCCTCATCCACGCCCATGCATGCAGATAGACGGCGAGAAATTTTGCCACCTGATCGGGATGCTGCTTCTCGAATTCGCCACGCGTGACGAGCGCGCCGGGCACCGATGCGCCGCCGTCCTTACCGGAGCACAACACGCGCGCGCCCGCCTTCTCTTCGAGCGTATAGTCATACGGCGCCCACACGCCCGCGTAATCAGCATTGCCCGACGACACAGCGGAAATGATCTCGGCCTGGCCCATGTTCTTGAGCGTCACATCAGCCTTCGTCAGCCCATACTTTTTCAGGCATGCCTGTACCGCGTAATCACCCGTCGAGTTGGACGTCAACACGATGGTTTGGCCTTTCAGCGACGCCGGATTGCGGCGCACCGCGTCATAACGCGCCTTGCTCGCCATCAGAACGTTGCCCTGCGATTCGTCGTTTGTCAGGCCGATCACCTGAATGCCGAAGCGCTTGTAGCCGAGCACCGCCGGCACGGAACCCGTGCCGCCCACGTCCCAGGATTTCGACGCCGCCGCCGCCATCTGCGGCACGCCTGCGGGAAACACCGAAAACTCGGGCTTCAATCCGACCTCTGCCCACCACCCTTTTTCGGTTGCGACATAGAACGGCAACGCCCAATACAGCGCGGGCTGATAGCTGACCCTGATCAGTGTGAGATCGGCGGACCACACCGTGCCCGGCAACGCCGCACTGCCCGCGCAGAGCAACGCGATGAAAGGGATCGCACGCAGACGTTTCATGTTGGTCTCCTGTTTTATGGGGTATTGCGCTCAGCCGTTGGAACCGGTGGCAGTTTTATGCAGTTTCATGCAGCGACACGTTCGACAGCGCCGTGTTCGTCGCGCAACGACTTCCAGATATGCGTGCGCAACCGGACGAACGATTCGAGATCCATCACGTCTTCGATCCGCTTGCACGCGTCCCAGCCATGCTGCTCGCGCACGGACTTCACATCGATCACTTCTTTCACGCGCCCCGGCCGGCCCGTCATCACGACGACGCGATCCGCGAGATACACCGACTCTTCGACCGCGTGCGTGATGAACAGCACCGTGCGCGGATTCACGCGCGTGAGCCGCACAAGTTCTTCCTGCATGACGACCCGGGTTTGGGCATCGAGCGCGCCGAACGGCTCGTCCATCAGCAGCACGCCGGGGTCGAGCGCATACGCGCGCGCGATCGCGACGCGCTGCTGCATGCCGCCCGATAGTTGATGCGGATACGCCTGCTCGTAGCCGCGCAGATTCATCAGCGACAGATAGCGTTCGATCGTTTCGCGTCTTGCGTCGGCGGCCATGCCCTTCGCGCGCAAGCCGAGATCGATGTTGTCCCACACGGTCTTCCACGGGAACAGCGCGAACTGCTGAAAGACGACCGCGCGATCGGGTCCTGGCCGTGTCACCTTGCGGCCCGCCACCGTCACGCTGCCCGAAGTCGGAAACTCGAGACCCGCGACCATCCGTAGACACGTCGTCTTGCCACAGCCCGACGGCCCGACGATCGCAACGAATTCCTTGTCGGCGATTTCCAGTTCGACGTGTTCCAGCGCGACGACGCTCGCCTTGTCGCGCCTGAACATGCGGGATACATCATTGAAACGAATCATGCTCATCGTGCGCTCCGTCACGGTTGAGAGAGTGAAGCCCCCCACGGGTGCTAGTGCCGGGCCACGCGCCGGTTGCGCATCGCGTACGCTTCGATGCGTCCAAGCAGCAGGTCGATTGCCGCGCCCACCATACCGATTGCGATCATCGCGCTCATCACCGTCGCAGTGTCGATTGCCGCTTGTCCCTTGACCATCATGTAGCCAATGCCGCTCGACGCGACGATCAGTTCGGCGCCAACCAGCGACATCCAGCCCAGTCCCGCCGCGACGCGCACACCTGCGATCACCGACGGCAACGCGCCTGGCAGCAGCACTTCGCAGACGATCATCCGGTTCGACGCGCCGAGCATGCGCGCCGCTTCGAGCAGCCTGCCGTCGACCTGCTGCGCACCGCGATAAGCATTGACGACGCACGGCGGAAACGCACCCGCAAAAATGATCAGCACCGGGCCACCGATGCCCGTGCCGAACCACAACGCGGCAAACGGCACCCATGCAATCGGCGCGATGAAACGCACGGTTTCGAAGAGCGGCGTCACGCAGTAGTCGAGCCAGCGGAACCAGCCCATCATCAGACCGAGCGGCACACCCAGCGCGACGGCCAGCAAAAAGCCCATCAGATAGCGCTGCAAGCTCGACCATAGATGCACTTCGAGCGTGTAACCGACAAACGGATGCGTGAGCAGATCGGCAAACTTGTGAACGACTGCAAGCGGCGTCGGTAGAAAGATCGCGGGGACGAGTTCTGCTGCCGATGCCAGCCACCAGATGCCGAAGAATGCGATCAGCCCCGCGGCATTCAGCGTCCAGAGCGGCACGTTGCGTTGAGCCACAGCACGCCCAGGCTCGCTGACCATCTTGCGCTGGCGCAACGTGCGTGCCGCACTGCCGGACTCGCGATTGACGCCGACGGGCTCGATGTCAGGATGCGCGACACCGCGCAGATGACCCGGTTTCATCTGTTCGCTCTCCAAGGCATGAGTTGCCGTTCGATTTGCCCAAGCGCGACCGTCATCAAGCATCCACACAGCGCGACCGTCAGCATCGCAACGACGATCATCGCCGGATAGATGTCGAGCGAGCCTTGCGTCAGCAGATGCCCGAGACCTTTGACCGCACCGATCAGTTCGCCCGCCACGAGCGTCGTCCATGAGGCCTGCAATGAGAGGCGCAAGCCTGTGAAAATCATCGGCAGCGCGCCGGGAATCATCACTTCCAGCACGAAGCGCGAACGCCGCAAACCCAGCATCTCGGCGGCTTCGAGCATCGGCACGTCGAGATTGCGCACGCCCGCGAAACTGTTGATCACGCATGGCACGAACGCCGCGAACCAGATCACCATCACCTTCGCGGAGTCGCCGAGTCCAAGCCAGACGATCGCGAGCGGAATCCACGCGAGCGGCGGAATGGGTCGCAACAGCAGAAAGATCGGGTTGAAGAACGCTTGCGCACGCGGCGAGTAGCCCATCCATAGGCCGAGCGGCACGCCCGTCACCGCCGCCGTCGCGAAGCCGTATAGAACGAGCTTCACGCTCTGCACGATGTGCTGGTCGAGACGGCCGTCGGCATAACCGTCCGTCACCACCTGGGCAAGCGCCTGCCAGGTATCGAACGGAGTGGGGAATCTCGATGCTGCGACGATGCCCGTGAGAGCCGTCAGCACGTACCACGCGGCGAGCGTTGCTGCGAGCGTGCCGATGCTGCACAGGAAGCGCGGTGAACGCAATGCGGGGAACACATTGTCTCCTGCCTGTTCAGCGGCGTGAAATACAACGCGCCGCGCAATGAAATGTAACCGCTTGCATTTGAATATAGACGCTATGATCACGGGTCACATCGGGATTTATACCGATTCGAATGATGTTGTACTGTCGTTCGCTTGCAATCGGGCACTACAATCAATTGAGCCTATCCAAACCTGTCTGATCTGCCGCAATGAATACCTTGCCACGCGCCCGTATCAGCGATGTCGCCACACTCGCCGGCGTCTCGACGGCAACTGTGTCGCGCGCTCTCTCCAACCCCGACATGGTGAAAGCGGACACGCGCGCGCGCATCCGTGATGCGATCGCCACGCTGGGATATGTGCCCGACGGCGCGGCGCGCGCGCTTGCGCTGGGCCGTGCGCGAATGGTCGGCGCAATCGTGCCGACGCTCGACAACGCGATCTTCGCGCGTGCGGTGCAAGGCTTGCAAACCACACTGTCGAATTCCGGCTATCAGTTGCTGATCTCCGCGCACGAGTACAACCTGTCCGCGGAAATCGAAGTCGTGCGCGCGCTGCTGGAACGTGCTGTCGACGCAATCGTTCTGGTCGGCACCGACCATGCGCCGCAAACCTATGAACTGATTCGCGCGAGCCACGTCGCGCTGCTGCTGACCTGGTCGCACGCCGAGCGCCCCAGCGCAGCCGGCAGCGGCGACGCAGATACACCGCCGTCGATTGGCTTCGACAACCAGTTGATCGGGCAACTGGCCGCTGAACATCTGCTCGAACTCGGTCATCGCCGCTTCGGCGTGATCTCGGGCTTCACGCGCCATAACGACCGCGCGCGTCAGCGGATCGAAGGCTTCCGGCGAACCCTTGCACAGCACGATATCCGTCTGCCTGATGCGAACATCATCGAACAGCCATTCGGCTTCGAAGGCGGACGCGCCGGGCTCAAGCTACTGACGCAATTGCGCCCTGCTCCAACCGCCATTTTCTGCGGCAATGACGTGCTCGCGTTGGGTTGCCTGTTCGAAGCGCAATCGGCCGGTATCGCCGTGCCGCAGCAGTTATCGATTGTCGGTTGCGACAATCTGCCCATCGTCTCGCAGATCACACCAGGTCTCACTACCGTGCTGTTGCCCACTTACGAACTCGGCGAACGCGTCGCGCGGGCACTGCTGCGCTGGCTCTCGGACGGCGTGCCGCCGCAGCGCGAGTGTCTGCCGATCGAACTGATCGTGCGTGGCACGAGCGGTCCGGCGCCCGCGTGAAGTGCGCCTGGTTCCTTTCGGCGCATTCGCGCATCACGCGACCAAGGTCTGCAACTGGGTGAGCAACGCATCGGGAATCTCGATTCCATCGCGGCTTGCCGCGTCGGCCAACGCACGCCGCCGTTGCCCTGGCAAACGGACATCCGCATCCTGCAACATCGCCGCGACAAGCGCCTCGACCCGTTCTACGTACATCTCATTGCCCGCCAGCGCGCCCGGATCGATGGCCCAGAACAGATGGCCGATCCGCGAGCGTGCCCCCTCCTCAGTCAGGAACGATCCCGCTTCATAGCCGAAGTTCGCGCCCGCCAGCGCCGCCGCCAGCAGTTCGACCATCAGCGCGAGCATCGCGCCTTTCGCGCCGCCGAACGGCAGCATCATGCCGTCGAGCGCCGCCTTGGCGTCGGTGGTCGGCGTGCCGTCACGGGCGGTCGCCCAGCCGGACGGTATGGGCTTGCCATCGCGCGCCGCAACCATGATCTTGCCGCGCGCCACTTGCGACAGCGACAGGTCGACTATCAATGCGTCGCCATTGCGGCGCGGAAACACGGCGGCAATGGGATTGGTGCCGAATAGCGCATGACGCCCGCCCCACGCGGGCATCGCCGCCGGGGAATTGCTGAACGCAAGGCCCACCATGCCCGCCGCGCCGATCGCCTCCAGGTGATATGCGCCGACGCCGAAATGATGGCTGCGGGTCACGCTCGCCACTGCGCTGCCGTGTTCGCGCGCACGGCCGATCAAGGTCTCGACAGCAAGCGCGCAGGCGGGAAACGCCATGCCATCGGCGGCATCGACGAGCACGGCGGCGTTGCGCGTCGCAACAATGGAGGGCTTCGCCTGCGGATCGACGCGCCCGTTGCGCAACTGCGCGACGTACATCGGCAAACGCGAAACACCGTGCGACGACAACCCGCACGAGTCCGCATACACCAACGCGCGGGCCGTGGCCGTCGCGGTCTCCGGCGTTGCGCCCGCGTTGCGGACGGCGCGCGTCGCGAGTTCGAGCAGTTCGTCGGCTGAGACTCGCGTCATCGTGAAATTCCTTCGGTCACGTGTGAATCACGCTGCGCAAGCAGGGCCTCCGACACGCGCGCCGCAACGAGCGTGCTGACACGTTCGTTCGACTGCATGGTCAGCCCCGCAATGTGCGGCGTGAGAATGAGGTTTGGTGCGTCGGCCAGCGGGGAACGGGCGGCGAGCGGCTCATCGTTGAAAACGTCGAGCGCCGCGCCGCCAATGCGGCCTTCGCGCAACGCCAAGGCAAGCGCCGCTTCATCGACGATCCCGCCGCGCGACGTGTTGACGATAATCGCGTGGCGCTTCAGCGCCGCGAGTTGCGATGCGCCGAGCAGATTGCGCGTGCTGTCGACGAGCGGCACATGCAGCGTGATCACATCGGCGGCACGCAACGCTTCGTCGATGCTCACGCGGCGTGCGCCGGTCGCGGCCCAGCACGCCGCGTCGGCCGGCTGCAGCGGATCGTAGGCGAGCACCTGCATGTCCAGCGCGCGCGCGAGCTGCGCAACGAGTTGCCCGATGCCGCCGAAGCCGATTACGGCAAGCGTGCTACCCGCCGCTTCGCGGCCATTCGAAAGCGCCGCGCGCGGCCATTTGCCCGCCGCGACCTCCATGCTCGAACGGTATGCACCGCGCAGCAGCATCAGTGCCGTGGCGAGCACGTACTCGGCCACCGCGCGTGCATTCGCACCCGTCGCCGGGAACACCGATACGTTGCGTTGCGCGCATGCGTCCAGATCGATGTTGTCGAGCCCGACGCCCAGACGCCCGACCACGCTCAGACGCGGCGCGGCATCGAGCAGCGCGGCCCTTACCTGCGTGCGATTGCGCACGATCAGCGCGTCGGCATCGGCCAGCAACGCGTTCAACGCAACGGGTTGATCGACAAGCGACGCATCCGCATGCACGTCGAAGCGCTCGCTGAGCGCTGCGACTGCGCAAGCGTCGATGAATTCGCTGATGACGATCTTCTTGCGCGTCGCGCGCCGATTCGTATTCAGGTTCGTGCTCAATTCGAGCGCTCCTGTACATACGCGGGCGGCGCCATGTCGTTGACATCGCTTGCGTTCGCTTGCGGCTCGCCGCGTTGAACTTCCGGCGGCGCGGCCAGCAGTTTGCGCGCGGCCTGCACATCGAATGCGCCTTCCCAGCGGGCGACGACAATCGTCGCCACCGCATTGCCGATCATGTTCACGATCGCGCGAATCTCGTTGAGCACGCGATCGATACCGAGTATCAGCGTAATGCCCGCAACCGGAATGATGTTGTGCGTCGACAGTGTCGCCGTCAGTGCGACCAGCGCCGCACCCGCCACGCCCGCGCCGCCCTTTGACGTCACCATCAATATCGCCAGCAGCCCGATCTGTTGCAGTAGCGTGAGATGGGTATTGGTGGCCTGCGCGATGAAGAGCGAGGTCATCGTCAGATAGATCGCGGCGCCGTCGAGGTTGAACGAATAGCCCGTCGGCAGCACGAGCCCGACTACCGGCTTCGGACACCCAAGCCGTTCGAGCTTTTCCATCAAACGAGGCAACACCGATTCCGTTGTAGACGTGCCCAATACGATCAGCAGTTCCTCACGCAGATACTTGAGCAGCGGCCACAACCCCACGCCCGCCCAGCGGCAGATCGTGCCCAGCACCAGGGCGATGAAGAGAATGCTCGTCAGATAGAAGCACACGATCAACAGACCGAGTTGCTGCAACGTCGAAATGCCATATTTTCCGACTGTGAACGCCATCGCGCCGAACGCGCCAAGGGGCGCCAGGCGCATGATCATTTCGACGATCCGCATCAGCGCTTCGCCGCTCTGTTCGATCACGCGCGACAGGAAGCGGCTGCGCCGCGACATGATCGATAGCGCGATGCCGAACAACACCGAGAACAGCAACACCTGCAACAGATCGCCCCGCGCGAACGCGCCCACGACCGAATTCGGCACGATCTCTTCGAGGAAGCTGGTGTTCGACTGCGCGTGAACTTCCGTCACGTAATGGCTGACTGCATGCGTATCGAGCGTCTTCGGATCGATGTTCAGCCCGGAGCCGGGGTGCAGCAGATTGGCGACGACAAGGCCGATGACGAGCGCCACCGTCGTCACCGCTTCGAAGTACACGATGGTTTTGAGGCCGACGCGCCCGACCTGCTTGAGATTCTCCATCCGCGCGATGCCGACGGAGACGGTACAGAAGATCACCAGCGTGATCAGCATCTTGATGAGCCGGATAAAGGTATCACCGAACGGCTTCATCTGGACGCCGAGATCCGGCCAGAAATAACCGACGAGAATGCCTGCCGCAAGTCCGATCAGAACCTGCACGTAAAGATGTTTTAGCACGCGCAAGATGGTGTCTCCTCCACTCGCTGCTGCTGGAAAATGGAACAGCGCCGTGTGGCGCGTGCCGGGCTTCCTGGGCCCGAGACGTCACGCGTGCGCGCGCTGCTGCGAAAACTCCATTGAACATTGAATACAGGGGATCCGAAGCTGACGCGAAGCTAACTGTCATCGCAGCCGCCTGCGCGATCAGGATTCATGCGCTATGCAGCGCGGCCCGTCGCGAGGACGGGCCCGGAGAAATTACGCGCTTTCGAACAGGCGCGTCAACACGAACTCGCGGTGGCCCAGCGCTTCCGCCGACGTAAAGCGCCCATTCGCGGTGCGCAGCATCGATTCCAGCAGTTTGTCGCCAGCCTGATCGAGATTCTGTTCGCGCTGCAATAGTCCCGACACATCCACGTCGATATGCTCGCTCATCGTGCGCACCGTACGCGGGTTCGCGCAAATCTTGATGACAGGCACGATCGGATTGCCGATCACGTTCCCCTGCCCGGTCGGGAAGAAATGCACGGCAAAGCCCGACGCGGCGCACAGCGTCACCATCTCGGCCGCGGCTGACGACGAATCCATGAACCACAAGCCCGGCCCCGTCGGCTCCTCGGCCTTGTCGAGCACGCCGTCGACTCTGCACTTCTTGCCGATCTTCTGGATATTGCCCAGCGCTTTTTCTTCGATGGTCGTCAGGCCGCCCGCGATGTTGCCTTTGGTCGGCTGCGACTCCGACAGATCGTCGGTCTTCCAGCGGTTGATCATGTCCTGATAGCGGTCGAACATGAACTGGAAGCGCTCGCGCACCTGGTCGTTCGCGCAACGCGCGGCAACGATCTGCTCGCCGCCCGTGAGTTCGGACGTCTCGCCGAAGACGAGCGTCGTGCCCAACCCGTAGAGCTTGTCGAACGCATTGCCGACAGTCGGGTTCGCGCCGCAGCCGGACGTGGTATCGGATTCGCCACACTTCGTGGATACCCACAGGTCCGAAATCGGGCATTCTTCGCGATCGAGAGACGTGGCGTACTGCACCATCTCTTTCGCGGTTTTCGACGCACGCATGATCGTATCGTGATCGCCATGCAGTTCGATGCCGAAGCCCATCACCGGCTTGCCTGACTTCGCAATGCCGTCTACGACGCGCTTGGTCCAGCCTTCCTCGATCCCGATCACGACGACCGCCGCGACATTCGGGTTGCAGCCGGCGCCGATCAGCGTGCGGAAATGCAGATCGAGGTCGGCGCCGAACTGCAGGCGGCCGTATGGATGCGGTAGCGCCATCGTGCCTTTGATGGCCGTTTCGACGGCCAGCGCGGCGGCGTTCGACAAATCGTCGACGGGCAGGATGATCACATGGTTACGCACGCCGACGCGTCCATTGGAACGGCGAAACCCGCGGAAAGTGGTGTTCTGGTCAATCACGCTCATGGTGGCTCTCTTCGATCTGGCTCTGTTGAGTGGGGAAGCTCGCTCGCAATGTCGATGCACGAGCTGGTCGATCCTCGCGCCGGCTACCAGCGCTTCGTCTTGATGTTGTGAACATGCGCATGTTCGCCCGCGCGGATCGGCGCAACGACCTTGCCGATGTCCACGCCGTACTTGAACACCGTGTCGCCGACCGCCATGTCTTTCAGCGCCACCTTGTGACCGATCGGAATGTTCTGTTTCGCCGAGATCGTCACGACCTCGTCGTCGTCCATGATCCACGCGTTCAACTGGGTCCCCGCCTTGATGCCTTCGACAACCGCCACACCGACGGTGTCTTTCGCTTCGTGCAGCACGATATGAATCGTTTTGCGGTCTGACGAAAGGCTGGCGGAAGATCCTTCACCGGATTGTTGCGGTGCACCTGCTGCGGTGTGGCTCATCAGTTGTCTCCAGTCTGTTGGTACGGTTTGGTTCGCCTGCGTGAACCCATCTTAGGCGGCACATTTGCATATGTCAACCAGATCATCTATATGTGTTTGATGAACCGTATGAAGTAGAATCAATTGAAAGACAGCAGCAATGAAGATGCAACGACAGGATGAGATCGATGAATACGTTGACGACGGGTATCAACCTACCGAACGGTGCGGCCACCACGCCGGCAATCGGCGGCACGCGCTACAAGGAAGTGAAGAATGCGATGCTGGCCGCGCTGGCCGCGCACGAATGGAAGGGCGGCGAGACGATTCCTTCGGAAAAGCGGCTGGCCGAACGCTTCGGCGTATCGATCGGCACGCTGCGCAAGGCAATCGACGAACTGGTGGCCGACAACATTCTGGTGCGGCATCAGGGGCTCGGTACTTTCGTCGCGCAACACCAGCGTGACCGTCATTTCTTCCGCTTCTTCCGCATCGTGCGCCAGGACGGCGACAAGACCTACCCGACCGTAACGCTCGTGCAGTTCAGGAAGGCCAAGGCTACGCGCGATATCGCGACGCTGCTGAAAGTCGAAACCGGCGCGCGCGTGTTCACGTTCATCAACCGTCTGGCGCTGCATGGCGAAACGGTGATGATCGACAACATCACCGTACCCGAGGCGCGTTTTCCGGGCCTGACGGAAGCCGCGCTGCGCAGCCGGCCGAGCACGCTGTACAACTTCTATCAGGACGCGTTCAACATCAACGTGCTCGGCACCGAGGAACGCGTGCGCGTCGCGGTAGCCAATGAACTCGAAAGCAAACTGCTGGAAGTGCCGCACGGCACGCCGCTTCTTGAAGTGCGGCGCGTCGCGTATTCGTATCATCAGGCGCCCGTCGAAGTGCGGATCTCGCATGCGAACACCGCACGCTACGAATACGTCGGTGCTTCGGCATCGCACGAAGAGCCGCTCTGACAAGGCCAGAAGCCAAGCGCGGTGCGCAGCGCCAAAAGCCGCCGGCCGCGCGCCGCACATGTCACGTTTTCCCGCATTTGCAATCAACAGCACGATCACCTACACTCGCTACTCATACAGATGAGTTAAATCACACGGCGCTGAATTCGCTGAATGCCACAGTCACCGAAGCAAGGCATTTCACGCGCGATCCGGTTGCCCACAACACACCATCTGTGAACCTGATTCCGGCCGCGTCGCGCAAACCGTTTTGTCGCGAGCAGGCCGGCAACAAGGAGACACTCACGATGCGTACCCCGCCTCATCGTCATCCCGCTCATGTCCTTCATGTCGCGCCTTGCCGCGTGACGCATGCGTTGCGCCGGCCGCAGCCACGCGAGACCGAATAAGCACACGCAGCCCCCACCCATCCGGTTGATCCGGTGTCGCATTTCAACAGACTGGCCGTGCCGTTCCTGTCGCAAGGAGTGTCCAGCAATGAGCCTTCGTAAAGTTGCCGTATTTCTCTCAACGCTGCTCGCTCTCGGCGCAGCTCTCACCAGTGCGCCCGCCCGCGCCGAACTGTCGGAGATCCGGATCGCGCGCCAATACGGCGTCAGCTATTTGCCGCTGATGCTGATGCAGGATCAGAAGCTGCTCGAAAAGCACGCCGCGCAACTGGGCGTGCCGAATCTGAAAGTGTCATGGGTCGAATTCGCGGGCGGCAACGTGATGAACGACGCGCTGCTGTCCGATTCGTTGCAGATCGCGTCAGGCGGCGTCGCGCCGCTCGTGCTGCTGTGGGCGCGTACGCGCGGCACGCCCGTCGAGGTCAAGGCGCTGTCGGCGATCAATTCGATGCCGCTGCTGTTGAACACCAACAATCCGACGGTGAAAACGTTGAAAGACTTCACCGGCAAGGACAAGATCGCCCTGCCCGCAGCGAAGGTGTCGATCCAGGCAATCACATTGCAAATGGCCGCGGAAAAGGCCTTCGGCGCCGGCAACCAGGGGCAGCTCGATAAATACACTGTCTCGCTGGCTCATCCCGATGCGCAGCAGGCGCTGCTGTCGGGCAATAGCGAAGTGACCGCGCATTTCGGCTCGCCGCCGTTTCAGGAACAGGAATTGGCCCACCCTGGCGTGCGCACCGTTGTGAATTCGTATGACGTTCTGGGCGGCAAGTCGACATTCAATCTGGTCTGGTGCATGACGAAGTTCTACCAACAGAATCCGAAACTCGTGCAAGCCTTCATGGCCGCGCTCGACGATGCCGAAGCGCAGATCGCCAGGGACAAGCACGCGGCCGCACTCGCCTACCTGCGCATCAGCAAGGACAAGAGCAATGTCGCCGACATCGAAAAGATGATTTCGTCGCCCGACGTCGCCTTCACGACCACGCCCGAAAACACGGTCAAATACGCGGATTTCATGGCACGCACGGGCCTGATCAAGACCAAACCCGCCTCGTGGAAGGACATGTTCTTTCCGACCGCCCAATCGCTTCAAGGGAGTTGATCATGCATCGCACGCGTGCCGGAGCCACCCGCGCCACATCCTCGCCGAGCGGCATGCCGTTACTGGATGTCGCCGGCGTAACGCTGCAATACAAGACGCCGCGGCATCTCGTGATGGCAACCTATCGCGTCGACTTTCAGGTATTCGAAGGCGACCGTTTCGTTTTGCTTGGGCCATCGGGTTGCGGGAAGTCAACGTTGCTCAAGAGCGTCGGCGGCTATCTGCTGCCGACGGAAGGGTCGATCACGCTGAAGGGCAAGACGGTGACGAAGCCGGGCCCCGACCGGATGATGGTCTTTCAGGAATTCGACCAGTTGCTGCCGTGGAAGACGGTCAGGCAGAACGTGATGTTTCCGCTGCTCGCTTCGCACCGACTGTCGGCGCGCGAAGCGCAACAGCGCGCGATGCATTACATCGACAAGGTCAACCTCACGAAATTCTCGGACAGCCATCCGCATACGTTATCGGGCGGCATGAAGCAGCGCGTGGCGATTGCGCGCGGCATGGCGATGGAACCGGACATCCTGCTGATGGACGAGCCGTTCGCCGCACTCGATGCGCTCACGCGCCGCAAGATGCAGGACGAACTGCTGACGCTATGGCAGGAAACGCGCTTCACCGTGCTATTCGTCACGCATTCGATTCCGGAAGCGATCAAGGTCGGCAGCCGGATTCTGTTGCTGTCGCCGCACCCGGGACAGGTCAAGGCAGAACTCGATACGGCGGCGGCAGGTGAATCCGCTGCCACGCTCGAAAAACGCATCCAGCACATGCTGTTCGAAGACGAAATCCACGAGGCAGAGAATGTCTGACGCTACCGCACACGGTTCCGCATCCGTCCATCCGCCCCGTGACGACATGATCACGCGCGCGCCGCGCGGCGAGATCATTCGCGAACCCAGCGATGCACAGCATTTCAGCGTCGTCGAAAAGCCGCTGTCGCCGTTCGAGCGCCTGTACAACCAGAGCTGGCTGCGCAAGTTCCTGATCCTCGCGCTGCTCGCGCTGGTCTGGGAAGGCTACGGACGCTGGCTCAACAATCCGTTGCTGTTTCCCACTTTCAGCGCGACCGTCGACGCGTTTTGCACGAGCATCGCAAACGGCGAACTGCCCGGCAAGGCATGGGCGTCGATCCACGTATTGCTGCTCGGCTACGGCTGCGGTCTGCTGCTGGCCGCGTTGCTGACGGCCGCCGCGATCACCTCGCGCATCGGCACGGACTTTCTCGAAACGATGACGTCGATGCTCAACCCGCTGCCCGCCATCGCGCTGCTGCCGCTCGCGCTGATCTGGTTCGGGCTCGGCAACGGCAGCCTGATCTTCGTGCTCGTGCATTCGGTGACATGGTCGGTCGCGTTGAATACGCACTCGGGCTTTCTGTCGGTGAGCAACACGCTGAAAATGGTCGGGCGCAACTATGGGTTGCGCGGCGGGCGCTACGTCGCCGCGATTCTGGTGCCCGCTGCGTTCCCGAGCATTCTGACCGGTCTGAAGATCGGCTGGGCCTTCGCGTGGCGCACGCTGATCGCGGCGGAACTCGTGTTCGGCGTGAGTTCGGGTTCCGGCGGCCTCGGCTGGTTCATCTACGAAAACAAGAACCTGCTCGACATCGCGAACGTGTTCGCGGGTCTGTTCACGGTGATTCTGATTGGCCTCGCCGTCGAAAACCTGATCTTCCGCGTACTCGAACGCCATACCGTGCAACGCTGGGGCATGCAGTCGTGAAGCATGGCGTGCACGCACGGGAGGCTCGTTGCTAAGCGCCGACATCGCGCTGCTGGTGATTGGAGGCAGCGCGGTCGCCGGCTTCGTGTCGGGGCTGGCGGGATTTGCGTTCGGTCTCGTCGCGATGGTGTTCTGGGCATGGGCGCTGCCGCCGCAAGCGATCGGGCCGATGCTCGTGGTCGGCTCGCTGGTCGGACAGATGCTAACCGTGCATACGGTACGTTCGCAGATACGGCCGAAGATCATCGGTCCGTTCATCGCAGGAGGCATTGTCGGCGTGCCGATCGGCGCCACGCTGCTGCCGTTCATCGATCCCGTCGGCTTTCGGATCGGCGCCGGTCTGCTGATGATCGTCTATTGCGGCGTGATGCTCGCCGCGAAAGATCTGCCGACGGTGACGGCAGGCGGTGCCTGGGCGGACGGCGGCGTCGGTGTGGTCGGCGGCATTCTGGGCGGCATTGCGGGGCTCGTCGGTCCGGCACCGACCATATGGTGCATGCTGCGCGGTCACAACAAAGATACGCAGCGCGCGATCTGCCAAAGCTTTTTCATCGCGATGCAATCGCTGACGCTCGTCACGTATGCACTGACGGGCCTGATCGGCAAGCAGACGCTAGTACTCTTCGCCTGGATGCTGCCGTCGTCGCTGCTGTTTGCGTGGCTCGGCTCACGGCTTTATCGGCGTCTGTCGGACACCGCGTTTCGGCGGGTGCTGCTTGCGCTGCTGTTCGCTTCGGGCGTGGCGCTGCTGGGCTCATCGCTTGTTCACGCGATAAAGTAATGCCGATGCGGCAACGTCAAGCGGAGTGAGCGTCATGAGTGCGATTCGCTATTTCGTCACGTTTCTGTCCGTCGCGCGCCACGGCTCGTTCGCCGCAGCCGCCGACGAAGTGTGTCTCACGCAGGCCGCCGTGAGCCTGCAGATGCGTTCACTGGAACGCGATCTCGACATGGTGCTGTTCGAACGGAGCGCACGCTCGGTCGCATTGAGCGAACAGGGACGCACGATCATGCCGCTCGCCGAAACGCTGGTCGCCAACTATCGGCGGATTCTGGCCACGGCGGGCCGCGACGAACTGGCGGGCGTCGTGCGGGTCGGCGCGCTGGTGTCGTCGCTGATGGGCGCGTTCGCCGATGCGATGCTGAATCTGAAACGCCGCTACCCGCGCCTCGAACTGAAGCTTTTCACGGGCCTGTCGAGTGACTTCACGCTACGCGTGGAGAACGGAGAACTCGACGCCGCCATCGTCACGCAGTCGCCCACCGGCTTTCCCGCCGCGTTGAAGTGGACGGTGCTGTATCACGAGCCGATGGTGCTGATCTCGTCGGCTGACAATCCGCGCGCGCACGTCGACACGCTGCTGCGTGAGCCGTTCATCCGTTTCGACCGGCAGACGTGGACAGGCATGCTGATCGACGACGCGCTGCGCGGCCTCGACGCTTGCGTGCACGACATCATGGAGCTGAACTCGCTCGAATCGATCTGCGAAATGGTGAAGCGCGGTTTCGGCGTTTCGGTAGTGCCGCGCCTCGCGAATGCGAACTGGAATCACGAATCAGGGCTGCGCGTGACCGAGTTGCCCGAGCGGATCGCGCCGCGCCGCGTCGGCCTGCTGGAACGACGTGAACACGGACGCGAAGCGTTCACGGCCGCCGTGAAGCGTCACTTCACGACGGCGGCCGACGTTTCCGCCAGTGGCAATGATTCGTCGAGCAGCGACTGACCAGGCTTCACGCGCGTGAACTGCACGCGCCGGCGGCTGGTTTCGAAGGCGTTCTGCTGCAGCCGCAGGCATACATACTCGGATGTGTCCAGATCTCCGGCGTCGGGAAAGTCTTCGCGGAAATGCGCGCCGCGCGAATTCTCGCGCAGCAACGCCGACTCGGTGATCGCGCGGCTCACGAGCGTCAGGTTGTGCAGGTTCATCCAGTCGTGCCACGACAGGTTGAAGCGCAGATCGCGTCCATCGACACCCGTGCGCTCCAGCCGTTCGCCGATGTCGATCAACGCGCTTCTCGCGCGCAGCAAGCCCTGCCCGTCGCGCAGGATGCCGACGTCGCGCCACATCAACTCGTACAGGTCGTCGCGTATCGATTCGAGATCGCCCGCAGGCTGGCCGAGCGGCCGCGTGCAACGTTCGATGGCGCGCTCGATCTGACTGGCATCGGCGGTGGCGAGGCGCCCATGGCGCGGCACCCAGCGCGCGAGCGTCTCACCCGCAATGCCGCCGAACACCGTCGAATTCGCGACGCCGTTGCCGCCCAGCCGGTTCGCGCCGTGCACGCCGCCCGCATCCTCGCCCGCGACGAAGAGGCCCGGCAGCGTCGTCGAACAGTCGGTCTCGAACATCACGCCGCCCATCATGTAGTGCGCGGTCGGCACCACTTCGACCTGGCCGGCCGCCAGATCGAAGCCGCAATCCGCGCAGCGTTCGACCATGCCCTTGAAACGCTGGCGCACGCTGTCGGGCCCGAGATGATCCATGCGCAGATAGACGCCGCCGTTCGGCGTCGTGTTGCCCGCGCGCAGTTCACGGAAAATGCTGCGCGAGACGATGTCGCGCGTCGCGCGCTCGCCGCGCGGATCGTAGCGGTGCATAAAGCGCTCGCCGTCGCCCGTCAGCAGATAGCCGCCCGCGCCGCGCAGCCCTTCTTCGAGCACGGTGCCCGTCATGCGCGTATGAGTGCCCGCCAGCAAGCCCGTCGGGTGGAACTGCACCATCTCCATGTCGCGCAACGTGAGGCCGGCACGCAGCGCCATCGCCATGCCGTCGCAACTCTTGTCTGCGCTCGGCGTGTGGTACTTGTACATCGTGGGGCCGCCGCCCGTCGCGAGCAGCACGGCCTTCGCGCGCACGAAGACGAATTCGCCGCTGCGAATGTCGATCATCAGCACGCCGGCCAGTGCGCTGCCGTCTTCGGACTCGATGAATTCCACCGCGCGATGTTCTTCGAGCCGCTCGATCCCGCGCGCCCACACCTGTTCGGCAAGCCGGTTGATGATCTCGATGCCAGTCTGATCGCCCTTGTGCACCGTGCGGTCGAAGGTTTGCCCGGCGAATGCCTTCTGCTTCAGCGTGCCGTCCGGGTTGCGGTCGAAGAAGCAGCCCAGTTCGTTTTCGAGTTCGTTTATCCGCTCGACCGCGCGTGTCACCAGCGTCCACGCGAGTTCCTGGTTCGACAGCCATTTGCCGCCTTCGATCGTATCCATGAAGTGACGTTCGATCGAATCGCCCTGTGCTAGCGCGACGTTATAGCCGCCCTGCACCATGCGCGTACAGCCGCATTTGCCGAGCAATCCTTTCACGGCGATCGTGATGCGCAACTGCGGCGCGTCGGCCTGCGCATGCAACGCGGCAAACAGGCCCGCGCCGCCGCTGCCGAGAATCAGGATGTCGGTATCCACGTGCTTCATGGTCGGTTCCCGTGATGAACGACGCTGCGTTCGTTCAGCTTCTGATGCCCAGCGACGCGAGCACCGCTTCGCGCCGCTCACGCGTGCTCTGCTGGACCTTCGTGTAGACGCTGCCGCCGTGACCATCCATCGCGACGAGTAGCGGGCCGAATTCGCCGATCCTGAAGCGCCATAGCGATTCGGGGTTCAGGTCGTCGAGATCGACGTCTTCGATCTGTTCGATCCATGTCGTCTCCAGCGCCGCCGTGCCGCCGACGATCGCGAGATACACGCCGCCGTATTTTGCGAACGCATCGCTCGACGCCTGCCCGAGCCCGCCCTTGCCGATCACGATGCGCACGCCGTACTGCGCCATCAGCGCCGCGGTGAAGCGCTCCATGCGTGCGGACGTCGTCGTGCCGACGCAGACGGGCTCGTAGCCCGCCGGATGTGCGTCCGAGCGTGGCACCTTGCGCACGTTCGGCGCGGTGTGAATCACCGCATGGCCGCGCAGATCGAAGCGAGTCGTGCGGCCACGGTCGAACATGTGGATCTGCGTGGCGTCGCGGATGCCGAACAGCGTGCCTGTCAACGTAACGGTATCGCCCGTGCGCAACGCGCGAATCTGCGCTTCGCTAGCGGGCATGGACAGCGTGTGATGAGTCATCGATCGTTCCTTGACGGTGTGCGTGCCGATGCGGACAGCCCGCGTGTCAGTAGCCGTACTCGACGCCCGCCGGCGTCAGCGTGGCGCGCGCGCGGCGGGCCGAATGACACTGCATGTTCACGGCAACCGGATTCATCGTGATATGCGTCGCAGCCAGTTCGAGGTGGACCGCGAACGATGTCGCGTCGCCGCCGAGCCCCTGCGGGCCGACGCCCAGGCGGTTCACCGCGGCCGACAGTTCCTCCTCCAGCGCGGCCGCCGCCGGATCGTCGCAATGCGTACCGAGCGCGCGCGTCGCGGCACGCTTGGCGAGCCACACGCACAGATCCGATGTACCGCCGATGCCCACGCCTACAATCGTCGGCGGACACGTCTTGCCGCCCGCATCGACCACGCAGTCGATCACGAAGCGTTTGATCGCGTCGACACCTTCCGCCGGAATCGCCATTTTCAGAAACGAGTTGTTTTCCGAACCGCTGCCCTTCGGAATCATTTCGATCACGAGCGTGTCGGCTGTCGAGTCGAAGTCGATATGGATCGCGGGCATCAGCACGCCGCAAGACGAATGTTCGTTGTTCCGCGTCAACGGATGCACGACCGACGAGCGCAATGGATGCTCGCGCGTGGCCCGTTCGCAGCCGCGCCGGATCGCTGCTTTCAACGCGACGCCGTCGAGCGCGAGGCCCGTGCCGATCGTCACGTTGTAGATCGGCAGCCCGGTGTCCTGGCACAGCAGGTTGTCCTGATCTTCGGCAATTGCGATATTGGTGCGCATGGTGCCCAGCACGCGGCGCGCGGTGTCGTCGGTTTCAGCGCGTTCGAGGCGCGCGATACCGTCCTTGATGTCGGGCGGCAAATGCTTCAGCGCGCGTATGTACAACTGCTTCGCGACCTCTTCGATCTGCTGCATGTCCATTGATGAATCTCCGTCGGGGGACCGTGCGTTCACGACGTGAGCGACAGCGCAAACGCCAGCCCGATGACCAATGCGCCGCCCGCTGTCGCCGCGATCAGGTTCTTGCGCAAACCGCTCCATGGCCGGTATTCGATGAGCAGAATGCGCACGCCGCCGAACAGATGCGCGGCCAGCAACGTGACGAGGCCCCACTCGGCGAATACGAAGGCGGGTTGCCTCGTCACGGCGAGAAACGACTCGAACGATGCTGCGCTGTGCAAAGCGGTGCCGAGCGCCCAGAAGTGCAGCGGCAGAAAGAAGGCGAGCGCGAGTCCGGACAGACGGTGCACAAGAAAGGCCCACCACGCGGGATGGTTGCGCGCGCGCGAGTCGGCGCGCCGGCCAGGGGTGCGGTGTCCGGCGTGGTTCGTGTCTGTTGCTGGTTTCGCTGCGCGTGCCATGTCGCTCATTGCGGCCCTCCTACCAGCGCGAAGACCGCGCGCAGACCGGCAATCGCCAACGCAATGCCGACGATCACGCTCGCCACCCCGACGCTGCGCCCGCGCCAGCCGAGCCACTCCTCGGCGATCCTTCTCAACCCGACAGGCACATGCGCGGACGACGCAAGCACGAACACTGAATAGAACACCGCCCACGCCGTATTGCCGTGCAGACGCGCGATCACGTTCGCCGCGCTCAGCCCGCCATGCACGACGATAATCATGGTGACAAGATGGACGGCCACGCATAAGGTCAGCACCATCGCCGACAGGCGCTGCAACCGCCAGCCGCTCATCATCGCGGGTCTCCTTTCGGCGCATGGCCGCGAAGCCGCTTCAGGCCAGCAATGCTGGCCGTCGGCTGCAGCGACTTGGGACACCGTTCGGTGCACGAGCCGAGCGTATGGCACGAATGACAGCCTGCGTCGTTGGAGACGGCTGCGACGCGGGTTTGCTGCTGGATGTCGCGTACGTCGTTGACGAGCGTCCACGCACGGTTGAGCGCGGCGGGTCCGAGATAGTCGGGGTTCCATGCGACGACGTCGCAGCTCGCATAACAGACACCGCAGCCAATGCATTCAATCCCAGCGTCGGCCGCCTTGCGTTCGGCGGAGGCGGGATCGACGCAAGTGGCAGGTTCGTGACGCGTGTGTTCGCCCTTGAAATAGCCCTTCGCGTCGCGCCATTTGTCGAAGAAGGCGGTCATATCCGTCGCCAGATCCTTGATGACGGGCAGGTGATTGAGAGGCGCGATTTCGAGCACGTCACCGGCGTGCTTCATGACTTTGGTGACGTGCGTGCGGCAGGTCCATCGCGCGCGGCCGTTGACGGTCATTGCGCATGAACCGCACATGCCGACCCGGCACGCAAAGCGATAGGACAGCGTCGCATCCAGATGGCGCTGGATGTGGATCACCACGTCGAGCACGGTCTGACTTTCCATGCGCGGCACGTCGAAGCGCTGAAAGCTGCCTTCGTCGTTACCGCGCCAGACGTCGACCTTGAGTTGCGGGGGAGTGGTTTGCATCGTGACCGTTGAGGTTCGAATGATTGCGAAGCCAGTCTAAGGGGCGCGCGCCGCCCGTCAAAGCCAAAGATTCTTGTTGCAACCTCAAGGTTTTTTTATGCTCGCGGGCGTGCGAGTGCCTGTGAGAACGCTCTTGAAACCGCCCCACCAGGCTTGTCATTTCAGAGTGCTCGAAATTCCGCGCTAACATATGTTCGATTGCCCAATTGGAGTGCGTACGCACTCGTCGACGCCAGGGAACGCCGCCGCGTCCGCGGGTCTAGTGGATCCTGAGTTGTCGCAACACGCAACTAATCCACGAAGTCGGACAGCTTTAGTCAAACGGTCTGCAGAATGAGAAAACGATTACCTCCGCTTAACTGGTTGCGCGCATTTGAATCCTCTGCCCGGCATCTCAGTTTCACCCATGCGGCGACAGAGTTGAGCCTGACCCAGGCGGCGGTAAGCCAACAGGTGAAGGGACTCGAGTCGCAGTTGGGGGCAGTCCTCTTTAAGCGCTTGCCAAGAGGACTCGAGCTCACTGAGGCCGGGCTAGCCTATTTGCCGGTTGTCCACGAGGCCGTAGAGCGACTGGCGGCCGCAACTGAAGAGATCTTCGGGCAAGGTCACGGCAGAGTCCTTACCGTTCGGGTCAGCCTGGTGTTTTTTACCCATTGGCTGGCAATGCGCCTACCCGACTTTCGTGAACGCCACCCCGAGGTCAATCTGCGTATCACCAGCAACATATGGGGGGGCGATTCGAGCGTGACCGACGTCGAAGCCGATATGGAAATCCGCTATGGACATGGAGAATGGACGGGACTCAAGTCCGAGCGGCTGACCTGGGATACGTTGCTGCCGGTCTGCGCCCCATTCTTGCCCTCCGAACAGGCGCCACTGGCTACTCCGAAGGATCTCCGTTACCACGAACTACTTCACGTCCTGGGCTACGAGGAGGGCTGGGGATACTGGTTGAAGAAAGCAGGCGCGGGACAGGTCGACTCTTCGAAGGGAATGCAGTTCGATACCTTGATCTCTGCTTTGAGAATGGCCGAGCTTGGTCAAGGGGTGGCCTTGGCGCGCTCGTCGCTGGTCCAGTCGATGCTGGACACCGGGCAACTGATAGCGCCTTTCAAATCCCGGCTTACGACCAGTGAAGCTTTCTACCTGGTCTATTCTCCTCACAGCATCGTCAACCCTGATGCCGCGGCGTTCGTGGCCTGGTTGAGTGCGAAGGCTCAGGAGGGGCGTGCGCGAAACTGATCAGGCAGGTTGACATCGCACGTCCATTTCGCCGGGCTGCCAGTGATCGACTGGTCATTTTCCGGCGCGTTCACTTCGCCGGCCTCAGCCATAAATAAAATAGCCCCATCCTCGGTTTTTTTATTGCTTTACCGGCTCCCCGTTGTATCCGACAGTGATCCCCAGTTCGTCGCCAAGGCCCCTCGCCTCGCATTCGAAATGCGGTTGATTGGTGCTGGCGGCGACCCACCACAATGATGACCTGCGTTTCGGAAGATCTGCAGGTCCTGGAGATGAGTCGGTGAGCCATGGGAAAGCATGATCAACTGCCTTTTAGCGGCGTGAAAGTCATCGACTTTGGCCAGTACATCGCCGGCCCGGCCGTGGCGATGATCCTGGCGGATCTCGGCGCCACCGTCATTCACATCGACCCCCCTGCTGGGCCGCTTTGGGACAGCCCGGCCAATGCCGTACTGAACCGCAACAAGTATTGCTTGAAGCTTGACCTGAAGTCCGCGCAGGGGCTCGAGGCGGCCATGGCATTCATCGCGCGTGCAGATATCGTGATCGAGAACTTCCGGCCGGGCGTCATGACCCGGTTGGGCCTGGACTTCGCCGAGCTGCGTCGTCAAAGGCCCGAGCTCATTACGCTGTCCATCCCTGGCTTCGCCAGCAACGACCAGTTGCGTCGTCACTGGCGCGCCCTCGAACCGATTATTGCGTCGGCCTCCGGGGTATTCACCGATATGGGTCAGAACCGCGTACTGATGGGGATAAACCCGAGCTTTTCGCCGCTGCCGCTAGCCTCGTCCTACGGCACCATGCTGGCTGTCTCCGCGGTGGCACTCGCCCTGCAAGCGCGGGAGCGCACGGGAGTGGGTGATCAGATCGAGGTGCCTCTGGCCGCGGCGGTGATGGAGGGGCTGTCCTACAACTCGATCAAGATCGACGGTTATCCCGAACGCTACAAGACCTTGCGCGAAAAGGAAATTGAGCGGCGGCGGTCGGAAAATCTTCCGATGAACCTCAGCTACGAAGAACTGCAAGAATACCTCGACCCCTTTTACCGCACATACGAGTGCGCGGACGGTCGCAAGTTCTATGCGGTATGCCCGTCACACCGCTCGCACGCCAGGCGTTGCCTTCAGGCGATGGGCTTGTACGAGGAAACGCTATCTGCCGGGCTGCCGACAGTGAGCGACCCATACCTTCCTATCTCTCAGTGGGAGGGGGACGCCTCACTCGGTGTCTACCCGTTGCCTGACCATTGGGCACGGCGCATTTCGGCACGCATGAAGGAGGTGTTCCTGACCAGGACAGCGACCGAGTGGGAAAAAATTTTCGGCGAAGGCCGGTTTCCCGGTGCGCCCCACCGCTCGACTCAGGAGTGGTTGCACGACGAGCACGCCAACGCCGCGGGTCTGGTGGTCGATGTCGACGACCACCAGTACGGCAACATGAAACAGCCCGGCGCGATCGCCTGGCTGGAAGACAGTGCCGACTTGATGCTCTCGCCCGACTCACGCCGCACGGTGAGTCTCAAAGAAGCCCTGGCCATCCTGGATAAGTGCGGGCCCACGGCACTGCCGCCCCCATCTGAACAGCATGTTGGCGGCTGGCTTGACGGTGTGCGTGTCCTCGATCTGACCAATGTCATCGCGGGTCCGCATTCGACCTCCTACCTCGGCCGGTTCGGCGCCGAGGTTATCAAGCTCGACCCCGTAACACCCAACTATGATCCCTGGAACACAGTGGTCTTTGGCATGTCTTCGGGCCGCGGCAAGCAAAGCGTCCTGGTCGACCTGAACCACCCTGACGGACGCGAGGTGTTTAACCAATTGGTTCGTTCGGTTGATGTGATCGTGATGAATGCACCGGATCGTCAACTGGCACCTTTGGGTCTTGACGAAGTCAGTCTCCAGGCCGTCAACCCTGGCGTGATCTTCTGTCAACTGGATTGCTTTGGGGGACCGCGTCGCGGCCCGCGGACCGATTATCTCGGTTACGACGACTTGATCCAGGCCAGCACCGGCATCATGCTGCGCTTCGGCGGCGGCATGGCAACGCCAGAGGAACACGCTCACGTCGGAACCATTGACGTGAATTGCGGGTTCGCTGCAGCGCTCGGCGTTGGCGCCGCGTTATATCGCAAAGCCAGAACCGGCCAGATCAGCCGTGCCCGGACCTCCCTGGCATCGCTCGGCAACCTGGTGCAGATTCCCTTCTGCTACGACTACCCACGGCGGGCCCCGTTCGATGAGCCTTCCGGCCGTAGCGCCCAGGGCTTTGGCAACCTGTCACGCTTCTTTCGGGCCGCGGATGACTGGTTGTATGTGGACGCCAGCGAAAAGGAACTGGACAAGCTAAACGCCGTAGAGGGGCTGACGGGCATCCGCGACGCGGCAGATCCCGCAGCGTTTCTCAGCTCCGCGTTCGCCACGGCCTCCGCCGAAACCTGGCAGACGCGGTTGCAAGCGGCCAATGTGGCGGCAGCCATTCCGGACAATATCGACAACTTGCGCCAACGCTACAGCCGCCCTGCAGACAATCGTCCGGGTATCGATAACGCCAGCTATTCATTCAGTGTGTATGCCGAGCATCCGAGTGGACGACGCGTCATCCAACTCGATCCTTTTGCGATTCGCCCTCACGTTGCTCCGATCCGCGCACTGGCGCCAGCAGAAAAGTTTGGTGCCTCGACCCGAGGGGTTCTGCGCAAGATGGGCTACAGCGATACCCAGATTGCGACGTTGATTGCGCGAGGGGCGGTCGGCGAAAGCTGGAGCGAGGAGTACTTGCCCAGCTGAACACGTCACCGTTGCGGGCAAGCCGGAACAAATCGCGACCGCTCCGCTGATGTGTGGGCGCGGCCGATAGCAGCAAGCACCCTGGAAGAAAAAAGGCTGTCGCGAAGGGGTGTTCGAATATTTATAAGATTGGAGACGAAGATGCACGTACGACACCGCAAGCTCCCGGGTACCGAAAACACCCGGCGAGGCGCAGAAATCGTTATCGAGAACCTCAATCGAGCTACGCAGCACATGGCGCGAAAACGCCCATGGCGAGGCACGGGGAAGGAAGTACCCTGTGCGCCTCCCTGTCGCCGCAGCCGATCTGCAGACACAGCACTACCGCCTGCGCTGCCAGGTGCCTTCCGCACCGAAAGACATTGAGGGTAACGATCATGCAAGACCAGGGCAATACATTTGTGAGCTTCCGCAATGTTCGGAAGACATACGACGGAGAAACACTCGTCGTCAAAGACCTGAATCTCGACATCCAGAAGGGGGAGTTTCTCACTTTGCTTGGTCCGTCTGGCTCGGGAAAGACCACCTGTCTCATGATGCTCGCCGGGTTTGAATACCCAACCGATGGAGAAATCTGGCTGGATGGTCAGTTACTTAATCGTATTCCGCCGCATAAACGCGACATTGGAATGGTATTTCAGAACTATGCACTCTTTCCACACCTGACCGTCGGACAGAACCTCGAGTATCCCCTCAAGGTTCGCAAGATGCCGCCAGACGAGCGGGCCGCGCGCGTCAAGCGGGCGCTCGAGATGGTCCACATGGAAAAGCTGGGTAAGCGAATGCCAGGTCAGCTCTCAGGCGGTCAGCAACAGCGAGTGGCGCTTGCGCGTGCGTTGGTGTTCAACCCAAAGCTTGTGCTGATGGACGAACCGCTTGGCGCGCTGGACAAACAGCTGCGCGAGCACATGCAGATAGAGCTCAAGGCATTGCACGAATCTCTTGGCCTGACCTTTGTGTACGTCACACACGATCAAGGTGAGGCGCTCACGATGTCTGATCGAGTAGCGGTCTTTGATCAGGGGGTGATCCAACAGCTCGACCGGGTCGACTCGCTCTACGAATCGCCGAGGAATCTGTTTGTAGCCAACTTCATTGGTGACAGTAACCGGGTGGAAGGCACCGTCGTAAGCCGGGATGGTAATTATTGCGAGTTGCGCATTGCAGACGGTACGACCGTACGTGCGCTGAATGTTGCCGGGCTCAATGTCGGTAGCCACGCCACAGGGGTGATCCGTCCCGAGCGGCTCTCGATCGGACGGCAATCCGAACAGCAGCGCAATGTCATCAACAGCGAAACGCTTGGGATGATCTACTTCGGCGATCACGTCCGGCTACGCTGCCGCTGCCCCGGAGAAACAGAGTGTTTCGTGAAAGTTCCGCTCGGGCAGGACGGGGCGGCCCATGTCCAACCGGGAAATCGAATCGCGTTGTCGTTTCATGAGGATCATCTAAGAGTTTTCAATTGACCACGCGTAGCGAAATCACCTTGTGCCAAGGAGAACGAAATGAGGTTTTTTAGAAATACGGTAGGCGTGGCTGCCATGATGTGTTGTTCCGCTTTCGCATTGGCCGACAGCCTTACGACGGTCAATTACGGTGGCGCCGTGGGGAATGCCGAGAAGGCTGCCTGGGTTGAACCGTTCTCGAAAGCGAGCGGTATTCCGACGATTGCGATTGAGTACACGGGCGAAATGGCCAAAGTCAAAGCGATGGTCGACGCCAAAGATGTCACGTGGGATGTCGTTGAAGTCGAGTCGGCAGACATCGGACGCGGCTGTCAGGACGGACTCTTCGAGAAGCTCGACTGGTCGAAAATCGCGAAAAAGGGTGATCTGGTGCCTGGATCGGTGACTCCCTGCGCTGCCGGCACATTCGTGTGGTCGACCGTGCTGGCATACAACCCGACGCTGACGAAGGGAACGCCACAGGGCTGGAAGGATTTTTGGGACGTCAAGAAATTTCCTGGCAAGCGTGGCATGAAGAAGGAGGCGCGTTATAACCTCGAGTTCGCACTGATGGCAGACGGCGTTCCGGCGAAAGACGTGTACACCGTGCTGGGCACGGAGGCTGGCGTCAATCGGGCGTTCAAGAAGATGGACGAGCTCAAGCCACACATTCAGTGGTGGGAGGCTGGCGCACAGCCGCCGCAGTTCCTGGTCGCCGGTGACGTTTCGATGTCCACCGCGTATAACGGCCGCATCGACGCCGCAATGCGGGCAGGGAACAAGAACCTGGGTATCTCGTGGGACCAAAGCATCTATGAGCTGGACTTTTTCGTGATTCCGAAGGGCTCGAAAAATAAGGATGCAGCCGAGAAGTACATTGCCTACGTGCTCGAACCTCAGGCTCAAGCTGCGTTCGCGCGGCACATTCCGTACGGGCCAACCAACAGGAACGCTTTAAAGTTGCTCGATGCAGCCATTCTTGAAAACCTGCCTAACTCGCCGAAGAACGGCAAAACCGCTATCCCCAACGACGTAGAGTTCTGGACCGACCACGGCGACGGGCTGGAACAGCGTTTCACCGCGTGGGCAGCGAAATAACGCGAATCGCGTACCCATCGCTCGAACGCATGCGTACGCGAAGGAGAGAGACATGAGCGCGGTAACTACTCAGCAGCAGGATTGGCATTTGCGTGAGCTCAAGCGATCGCTTAGGAACGTGAATTTACGTAAGCAAATGGCGGCGCTGGCGCTGGTCGCTCCCCTTGCTATTTTCATTTTTCTGGTATTCGTGATGCCCGTTGCATCCATGATTTCACGGTCGATTCAGAGTCCGGAAGTCGTTGACGCGTTGCCACACACGACGGCGGCGCTGCGAAACTGGGATCGGAAATCGGCAGTTCCGGATGACGCTTTTCGCGGGCTGATGCTGGATATCGAGCGCAACGGCGGGAACAACAGTTCGGGTACCGCTGCCGGTCGACTGAACGGCCAGAAGGCGGGTTTCCGTTCGTTGTTTTACAAGACTTCGAGCGCACTTCCGTTCGGCGACGATGATTCAGCGCTGCCTGCGCACGAGATTCGACAAAAGCTGATCGAAATCGACAGGCGTTGGGAAGATCCCGGTTACTGGCAGGTCATCGCTAAAGATTCATCCCGATACACAAGCCAGTATCTCCTCGCGACGATGGACTTCCGTCGCAATTCTGCCGGTGACATCGTTCCGGTTGATCCAGGCGCCTCGGCATATCGGGAGGTATTCAAGCGAACGTTCGTGATTAGCGGCCTGGTAACGCTCGCCGCGCTGCTCCTCGGCTACCCCCTGGCATATTGGATCTCCAGTCTGCCGGCGGGTAAGGCAAATCTGCTGATGATCCTGGTGCTCCTTCCCTTCTGGACTTCGATCCTCGTGCGGATCTCCGCCTGGATTGTCATCCTTCAAGGATCGGGCCTCGTCAACAAGGCGTTGCTGTCGCTGGACCTGATATCGTCTCCATTGACACTGCTGTTCAACCGGACGGGGGTGCTGATCTCGATGACTCATATCCTCCTGCCGTTCATGATTCTGCCGCTGTACAGCGTCATGAAATCGGTGCCAGCCAGCTATACGAAGGCAGCGATCTCGCTGGGTAGTCACCCGTTCGGCGCGTTCTGGAAGGTCTACTTTCCGCAAACGCTGCCAGGAGTCGGCGCCGGCGGACTGCTGGTATTCATCACGGCTTTGGGCTACTACATTACTCCGGCATTGCTGGGCGGAGCCGGCGACCAGATGGTGAGCTACTACATCGCCTATTTCACGAATGTGGCCTTGAACTGGGGGATGGCGTGCGCACTGGGAGCGGTTCTGCTTCTCGTGACGTTGATACTGTTCGGTGTTTATCGAAAGATCGTCGGCAACGAACTGAAGGTAGGTTAGGACCATGAAAACGACCGTATCGCGTTTTGCACCTTATACATCGGCCCCCGAGATCGCGTGGCACTACTTTTTGCGATCGACCAATGTCATGATCCTGCTTTTTCTGGTCTTGCCGATACTGGTGATCATCCCGCTTTCTTTCACGGACAATACATTCCTGGTCTATCCGATACACAAGTTCTCGTTCAAGTGGTACCACAATCTGTTTACGTCCATTGACTGGCTTCGTGCCGGAAAAAACAGCTTCATCGTAACCCCGCTTGCCACGATCCTGGCCACTGTCCTCGGGACGTTGGCCGCGTTGGGCCTCAACAAGGCGACGTTCAAAGGCAAGGGCGCGCTGATCGGCATTTTGATCTCGCCGATGATCGTGCCGGTGATCGTCACTGCCGTCGGGATGTATCTGTTCTTTGCGAAGTGGGGGTTAGCCGGGTCGTACCTTGGTCTGATTTTGGGTCATACCGCTATCGCTGCTCCATTCGTGGTGGTCACTGTCAACGCCACCCTTGCCGGGTTCAACCAGAATTACGTGCGCGCGAGCCTGAGCCTCGGTGCGTCGCCCGTCACGACGTTCTTCTCCGTCACCCTGCCCATCATTGCGCCGGGCGTTATTTCTGGAGCCCTGTTTGCATTCGCCACGTCGCTCGATGATGTCGTCATCACGATGTTCATCGCGGGTCCGACACAAGGTACATTGCCGTTGCAGATGTTCATCGGCCTCCGGGAAAACATTACTCCGACGATTGCTGCCCTTGCGACAATTCTGATTGTATTTTCGAGCCTGCTTCTGGTGACGATGGAGTGGCTGAGGTCCAGAAGCGCGGCGCGACAGATAGCGACGTGACATCGCTTGCCGCGGCACCTGTCGCCCTGTTCCTGTGCAAGCCGTCAGGCATCGGGCGTAGTGGTACATCCTTGCATGGTTTATGTTGTCCGGATGTACCATTTCGCCTTGCCTGCCCGCCTGCGTTCACCGTCAGAGAGGACAAGCATGGCTTTTTCAGCCCTTTATTTGCAGCACAATGACAACGGTTTTTCGGCCGGGGTTACCAGCCTCGATGACCGAACCCTCGATGAGCATCCCCTCGCAGCCGGCGAAGTGCTCATTCGTATCGCGCACTCGACGCTTAACTACAAGGACGCGCTAGCGGTCACGAACCGCGGTCCGGTCGTGCGCGCCTGGCCAATGGTCGCGGGTATCGATGGCGCCGGCGAGGTGGTGACATCGACAGATTCTCGCTGGAAAGCGGGCGATATTGTCCTCGTCAACGGATGGGGCCTCGGCGAAACACACTGGGGGTGCCTCGCAGAGAAAGCCCGCCTGAAGGCCGACTGGCTGATTGCGGTACCGCAGGGACTATCTACGGCCGAAAGCATGGCAATCGGGACGGCCGGTTACACGGCGATGCTATCCTGCCTTGCGCTGGAACAGGCCGGTGTCAAGCCGGCCGACGGTGAAGTCCTCGTGACCGGCGCGAGCGGCGGTGTGGGCAGCGTGGCAATCTCGCTATTGAGCAGTTGGGGATTTACGGTCGTGGCATCGACGGGCAAGCCGGAGCAGGCGCATTTTCTGAGGCGTATCGGCGCCGCCGATGTGGTCGATCGGGACACGCTGTCGACAGCCGGCAAGCCGTTGCAGAAAGAGCGCTGGGCGGCGGTTGTGGATTCTGTCGGCTCGCATACGCTTGCCAACGCATGCGCACAGACGAAACATGGCGGCGCCGTAACGGCATGTGGTCTCGCGCAAGGCATGGAGTTCCCGGCGAACGTTGCGCCTTTCATTCTGCGCGGTATAAAACTGCTGGGCATCGACTCGGTCATGTGTCCGATCGCTCATCGTCAGATAGCGTGGAGTCGGCTCGCTGCGGATCTGGATCGAGCAAAGCTCGCCGAACTCACGCACCTGATAGCGTTGCACGACGTGCCGGAGGCAGCCGTGCAAATGATGGATGGAAAGCTGAGCGGTCGAACGGTTGTCGACATTCGCCGCAGTGCATGATGTCGGGCGCTTCCGTTCGGATTTGAAGGTCTGCGACTTCAGGACCGGTGGTGTGCTCTCCCGTGCCGGGATGTGGCAGCACGGGAGCTGTAGCGGGTTTTGCAGTGGAAAGACTACCTCGCCGTCGGCATCGCGAATTCGGCACCTTGCTCGATACTCTCCGGCCAGCGTTGCATGATTGACTTCTGACGCGTATAGAACCGGACGCCTTCCTCGCCATACGCGTGCGTGTCACCGAACAAGCTACGCTTCCAGCCGCCAAATCCGTGCCACGCCATCGGTACCGGGATCGGTACGTTGATGCCAACCATTCCAACCTCAATTCTCCGGCCGAACTCGCGCGCGATGTGTCCGTCGCGAGTGTAACAGGCGACGCCATTGCCGAATTCGTGCGCGTTGACCAGGTCGACGGCCTCTGTAAAGTCCTTCGCACGGACGCAGGACAGCACCGGTCCGAAGATTTCCTCTTGATAGATGCGCATCTCGGGTGTGACGTGGTCGAACAACGTGGCACCGGTAAAAAAGCCTTCCTCGTGCCCCGGAACTTTGAGGCCACGTCCATCGACAACCAGCGACGCGCCTTCTTCGACGCCAATCGCGATGTAGTTTTCAATGCGCTCCAGCGCCTGACGTGTGACGATCGGCCCCATCTCGGCGTCGGCCTCCATGCCGTTCTTTACTATTACGGAGCGTGCTCGATCAGCGAGCCGCGGAATCAGCTTGTCCCCAACGTCGCCTACGAGGACTGCGACCGAGATCGCCATGCACCGTTCACCCGCGGAGCCGTAGCCTGCGCCGACCAAAGCGTCGACGGCTTGATCAATGTCAGCGTCGGGCATCACTACCATGTGATTCTTCGCTCCGCCAAGCGCCTGGATCCGTTTTCCGTGCTTTGCCCCCGTCTCGTAGATGTAGTTGGCAATCGGCGTCGAACCGACGAAACTGATCGCTTTTACGTCAGGATGTTCGAGCAGAGCATCCACGACTATCTTGTCCCCTTGCACGACGTTGAACACTCCGTCAGGCAACCCGGCTTCCTGCAGCAAGCGGGCCATGTAGAGCGACGCTGAGGGATCACGCTCGCTGGGCTTCAGAATGAACGCATTGCCTGCGGCGATCGCGATCGGAAACATCCAGCAAGGAACCATGCACGGAAAGTTGAAAGGCGTGATTCCCGCGACAACGCCGAGCGGTTGCCGGGTCGTCCAGTTGTCGATGTCGGTCGACACCTGTTCCGTATGGTCACCCTTCAGCAACTGCGGAATGCCGCAGGCAAACTCGATCACATCAATGCCCCGTGCTACTTCGCCTTGCGCATCGCTGAACACTTTTCCATGCTCGGCCGTCATGATCGCTGCCAGCTCGTCCTTGTGCTGGTTCATCAGTTCGAGAAAGCGGCGCATGACGCGCGCGCGACGGATGGGTGGCGTATTGCTCCATCCCTGGAATGCCCGTGTCCCTGACGCTACTGCGGCACTTACGTCGGACGCGTCGCCGAGGTGCACCATGCGTGCAGGAGAACCGGTCGCGGGGTTGAATATCGGCTGCTTTCGAGTGCCTGAGCCAGGCACGCGGCGACCGTTGATGAAGTGAACCACGTCTGCGTCGTCGTTGAAGGGCTGCATTTCATACTCCTTGCTGGGATTGGAACAGGTTCTGAGTGCCGCAAAAACGGGCGATGGGAATAGGGTTTTGCCTTCCGATGTCAAGAGTTGTCGTTGCATCTGAATGACCGTCACTTCGACAGGTCAGATGCGGTTTTTTTGAGGGGGAATTCGCTTACCAGAGACCGCGGTAGAGCTCGACCATTTCCGCGACCGAGGGCACGCGTGGGTTATTGCCAGGCGAGCCAGAGGCCAGAGCCTGCTGTGCCATGGTCGGCATTAAGCTGAAGAAGCGCTCGCGGTCGATACCAAATTGTTCGGGCGTCGGCACCTGAAGGTCAGCGTTGATCGACCGCAATTCAGCGAGCAACCTGGCGTTGGCGGCCTGCGTACTGTCCTGCCTGTCGGCCACGCCCATGGCACGAGCGCAATCAGCGTAGCGTTCTTCCGCCGCCGGGATCGAGAACGCGGTCACACTGGGCAGCAGCATGGCGTTGGACAGCCCATGGGGAACGTGGAAAAAAGCGCCGATCGGTCGACTCATGCCGTGTACCAGCGCCACGGACGCAGCGCAGAACGCCACACCGGCGAGCGTCGAACCGAGCATCAGGGCTTCGCGGGCGGCTGTATCCTGGCCGGATCGATAGGCTTTACGCAGATTGGGGCCAATCAAGCGCATGGCCGCCAGGGCCTGACTGTCGCTGTACAGGTTGGCTTTCTGGCTGACGTAGGCTTCGATCGCGTGGGTCAGCGCATCAATACCCGTATCGGCGGTGACGCGCGGCGGCAGGCTGAGGGTCAGGTCGTAGTCGACCAAGGCTGCCACGGGCATGAAGCCGATGCCCACACAGAGCATTTTTTCGTCGTTCTGCTCGTCAGTGATGATCGTGAAACGGGTCACTTCCGAGCCGGTTCCCGCAGTGGTGGGCACCGCGATAATGGGCAACCCAACCTCGGTAACAATGCGCGGAAACTTATAGTCGCGCATTTCTCCACCATGCCTGGCAAGAATGCCAATCGCCTTGGCGCTGTCGATCGGACTGCCGCCGCCCAGTGCAATGATACTGTCGTAGTCTCCTGCGCGAGCCTTCTCCACGCCAGCTCGAATCGAGTCAACCGTGGGCTCGGGGACCGTATCAGCGAAAATTTCGGCTGTCACGCCATTGGCGGCGAGATTTTCCTGAATGCGCCCGGCATAGCCCAGCTGCACCATCATCTTGTCGGTGATGATCAGAGGTCGACTGCAGCCGAGAGTCGCCAGAACCGTGGGAACTGTCTCGCTGGCGTTGGCGCCGACCTGGAGGATGCGCGGCAAAATCACATGGTTGGACATATCGAATCCAGTATGAATGTCGGTTAAATATAAAAAGCAATCCGGGATCTAATCATTAATTGAAGTCTTCATCTCGATGCCTTGTCTTTCTGATAATTTTGATAACCAGACATCGATATCTTTGCTATTGGGAATGGTGAAACTTGCCGGAGCGGTATAGTTTTCGGTGTTCGTTAATTCCCAGTTAGGCATCACCTGTTCGAGCGGTCCCTGCAGGCGTGCATCGCGATGACGCAATAAATCCAGCGTCATTAACAGAGATAGCGGCAAAGTGATATGCCCATGGCCGGGCCGGCCGTGCGTTGCCCGAAGTGAATGGCCCTGACTTCGTAAGCCGATAGTTGATTAAGCTTCCACATGACTCATCGTCTCGTCTCCCGGACCCGCAGATTTGCTGCAATGCAGGTCATCATTGTCGTCGGTAGCCGTCAGCACTGATCAATCGCGTTTCGGCTGCAAGCTGCCGTGGCGGCGCGCTGAGGTTACTGTCGGTTAGAACGAGGAGCGGGTAAAGCAATAAAAAAGCCGATGATGGGTCCGCTTTACTTATGGCTATGGCCGTCGGGGCGAGGTGGAAGGCTATTTTTGCCCATCCCCCGCCGAACTGAGCGATCTGAAGAAGCAGTTACATTAATCTCGTCCACGTCATGTGAGCGGTCGCCGCGCGCGAGAGCGACCTTCGGCGGGGACATTTGCGCTGATCCGCCCCGCCGCCCTCGATCGATATGACAAGCAGTTCTTCCCCGCTTCGAACACGATGTCGGTCGCGACGTTCGGCTGGTGCGAGCAGGAATGCTTTACTTGCGTATAGGACTTCAACGCCTGATGCCCTCCAGTGGCGCCACACAGACTGAGCGTTCGGCGCTGCAATGGCCGTTGCCAACCGGATCTTGAGGCGGGTGCCGCGCCTCACAGCGATCTAGCGCCGCTGTCTCAGCAAGTCGAATTGGCGCTGTTGTCTCAGCGAATTCAGTTCGCGCTGCTGCCTCAGCAAATCCAGGTCGCGCTGTTGTTTCAGTAATTGGAGTTGTTCGTTCTGGAGTTCGATCTGTTGCTTCTGCGCTTCCAATTGCGCTCTATAGGCCCCCATGCTTTGGTCAGCCAGCGCTCCCTGCGGGTAAGTCTGCGCGTAGGCGAGGGAACAGCCAGCCGTCAATGTCGCAGCAACGATAAGTGCTTTCATGATGCCCCCGGGCGGATGCTCTTTTGAGATATTTTAGGCCAGAAAGGTGGGGCATCGGCGGGACCGACGTGGCTGTCGGCGTCGTGCCTGGATCGGTGATTGCGTATGTTGAGCGAGCGGCGTGCGTGGCAACGAGAGGCCGGCATCGACCCGCTTCGGTCAGCCAACGTTCTCCAAAGCGGTCGCTCAGCCGCAGTAGCAAGTTCCCGTGTTCATCAGACATCGAACGGTCGATCAGATCGGCCGTGCGCAGACCGGCCGGGGATTCATTCGCTTGAAATATACAGCATTACTGTATATTATTTATACATACCCTCCCGAGAGGTTTAACGAATTTCTGAAAAGTGAAGGACAGGCATGAACAGCAACGATCCCAAAGCTGTCGTCGAGCGGTTCAATTACGAAGTGATCCGTGACGGCAATCGAGAATGCTTCGAGGCTCTGATGGCGCCCGACTTCGTCAACTGGTCAGTGCCGAATGAGGCGATGCAAGGCGCCGAAACAATGTGGGCGACGTTTACTTCCGTGTTACGCCCAGCAATTGAAGGCATGCAAGTCCACATTCATGAGCAACTATGCGATGGTGACAAAGTCACTACGCGAAAATCGATTTCCGGCAAACATGTCGGGCCACTGCTGGGCGTCGAGGCAACCGGAGAGAACATTTCGATCGATGTAATCGATATCGTCCGCATTCGGGACGGACAATACGTCGAGCATTGGGGCGTCAATACGCTTGCTGCCGTCGTTGCGCGACTTCACAGACAGTCAGTGCTCCCGAAATGAGCCAGGCAGACCGGAACCGTCCTACCATCCGCACCAGTGAAGCCGCAGTTCTAGGTGAATCGATTCGCGATGTCGTGAGCCGTCTCGTTAAGGTCGTCCGCGAGCAAAGTGGTACGCACTCGAACGCGCAGAACGAGACACTTTCGCTGCTGGAACGCTCGGGCCCTGTCAGTATTTCGACCCTCGCCGTGCGCAGGGCGGTGACTCATCAGACTATGCGGCTGATCGTAATGAAGCTGGTCGAACAAGGGTTGGTGACCTTGATGCAGGATGCTGAAGATCGCCGCGCTTACGTCGTGGATCTGACCGATAAAGGGCGAGCAAAGACCGCCCATGAACGATCCACACGTTCGCAATGGCTTACAGATCAGTTGATCAAGAAGACGAGCCGCGAAGAGCGCGCAGCATTGGAAGTTGCGGTTCGAACACTTAACAAGCTGATTGACTAATCGAACCTCGCGGCATCTCCGTTGCAGATAAGGGTCGACGGTTGACGTAAAGTCGCAAACAGAGAATCAGGCTGGAGTTTGCCGATCGCGAGGATCGTGCGGGGGTGTCCGGAATTTTGTGTAAACGGGTTGAGGTTTAACCCGGCACCAGCCGCTCTTCGAACTGGATCGTGAAGCGGTTCAGTGCAGCCTT
>NZ_JACHDM010000039.1:0-49631 GCF_014201065.1 Paraburkholderia sp. Cpub6 | reverse complement strand
GTCGCCAGTCGATGCCTTCGAGCAGCATCGACAGTTGTGCCGCCGACAGATGGATGCATCCCACGTCGGCCTGCGGCCAGATGAAACGGCCTCGCCCCAGGCGCTTGACGTACAGGTTCATTCCATCGCCACTCCACCACAGCAGTTTCACCAGATCGCCCCGGCGACCACGGAAGGCGAGCACGTGGCCCGAGAACGGGTCTTGCTCAAGCGCCACCTGCGCCAGGGCAGCCAGACCATCCATGCCACGGCGCATGTCGGTGACGCCTGCGGCGAGCCAGATGCGGGTGCCGGTCGGCAGCGCGATCATGCCGGCCTCAGGCAATGCAGCACCAGTCGCAGCTGGGCTGGGTCTACCTTCCCGCTCACTCGCACGCGTGCGCCATTGAGCTCGATCTCGATCCCTGAAGTCGCGGCTTCCTGTACGCGCAATGGCAATTGCGCTGTCGGCACCGGTAGCGACGAAACCGCCATCGAATCATCCGGCGACATCGCCACCGGAACGAACATTGCCGTCTCGCTCACCGTCCTGTTGTCCAGCAGACCAGCACGGTACTGCCTGCGCCACTTGAACACCATGTTCGGATTCAGACCGTGCGACTGCGCGAGCTTCGCCACCGAGATGCCCGGCTCGCACGCTGCCATCGCAACTTCACGCCTGAATTCAGGCGCGTAATTCGGCCGCCCCTTGCGACTCCCGGCACAGTCGATCTCTGTCATCAAGGTGGTCCCCACTACTCGAAGTGATGGGCATCACTTTGGACACTCTCAACGTCGATGTCGATACGGCCTTCAAATGACGCTTACCTCAAGATGCTGCAGACGTCCTGATCGCTGACTTCATCGAAGCCCTTCTGAAAGGCACCGTGCAACCCGACGGATCGGATTCAAAAGGGTTGTACTGGTTACCGGTCAGCGCCGGCCAGACAAAAACGATGCTTGACGCGATCCGCACATTCGGCAGTTTTCTGGAGGAGGAGGGATCAGTTGTTACGCTGAGACACGCCACGAAACGCCGAATCAATTGGTTGGGGAAACATTTTTCGCCCGCTATCCGACGCAATCACTCTCTGTTGGCACACCTCTCGCGTGAGGACGAGCAGGAGTCAGACCTATCTGAATCCATACCTCTTGAACGCCAAATCGCGCAGGGGTGCGGAAGAGGCAGACCGATTGCCTTCCCAAAAGCTCTGGAAGTCGAATTCTTCTCAAAAGGACTTCTCTCGCGTCGACAGCGCGATCATGTCAACGGCATCTGCCCTCATACGGTGCGCGACACACTTTACTTTCTTTTGCTGATGTACGGAGGACTTCGAAAGTCGGAGCCGTTGCACGTTTTTCTGTCGGACGTCGCGCCGGACCCCGAACAACCCGGTGCCGCAAGCAGGAAGCATCGGACGAGGAGACCGCGCCGCTCAAGCATCCGAATCCACCGCTGCCCTCCGAACCAGGACGCTTTCGCCAGGTGACCGACGTCGCGTGGGACAAGGTGGGCAACACCTATATCAGCGACGGATACATCAACTCGCGCGTCGCGAAGGTCGATCGCGACGGCAACTGGCTGAAGTCATGGAGCGATCGCGGCACGGGACCGGGGCAGTTCCATACGCCGCATAGCATCGCGGTGGATGCGCACGACCACGTTTATGTGGCCGATCGCAGCAACCGGCGCATCCAGGTGTTCGATACCGAGGGCACGTTCCTGCGCCAGTTCACGATCGACGTACCGGTGCCGCCGGACGCGCGCCCCGCGATCGGCAACATGCCGAGCGAAGCGGACCTCGCCGCGGGCACGTTCGTGCCGGGCTCGCCCTGGGCGATCTGCATCTCGCCGGGACCGAATCAGGTGCTCTATAGCGCCGACGCGTTTCCGGGCCGCATCTACAAGGTGACGCTCGATGGCAAAGTGCTCGGCGTACTAGGCAAAGCGGGCAAACAGCCGAAACAGTTCGGCTGGATTCACGAGATGGCGTGTCCTTCGGAAAACGTATTATTCGTTACCAAGTTGCTGAACTGGCGTATTCAGAAACTGGTTCTGCATGCGTGATGGACGAGGGCCGCCGCATTCGTCTGTGATGCGGACGCGGACCGGCCCTGTCGATGTCAAGCCGTCTCAGTCGTAACGACGATGCTTGTGATGGTGCTTGCCCGATTGGTAGCCGCGGGAGTAGTCGTTGGCATACGAGTTCGAGCGCGAGATGTTGCCGCCGAGCGCCGAACCCGCGCCGCCGCCGAGCGCGGCGCCGACCAGGCCGCCGGTGCGGCCGCCCATCGCGTTGCCGGCCGCGGTGCCCGCCCCGCCACCGAGCGCGCCGCCAATGATCGCGCCGGTACGTTCGCGACGATTCGACGTGACCGCGCCGCCCGCCCCGCCGCCCACCGCGCCGCCGATCACCGCGCCGGTGCTGCCGCCCACCGCGCCGCCGACTGCCGCGCCAGCGACGCCACCGAGCGCGCCACCGAGCATGTTGTTCATATCACCGGCGAGTGCCGGCAACGACGCCGCGGCGCTCAATGCAGCCACGGCAACCATCTGGATGATTTTCTTCGACATATCGGGTCTTTGTTTTAGTGAGACGGCGCCGAGTATAGCGGGGCTTCGGAAAGGGCTTTGTAACCTCGACAGTCCGTGGCGGTAAGACGTGTAACAAAATGAATGGGGCGTTGTTTTTTGCGGTGACCGTGAAAAAACAAGGGCCGCTCGTGACGAGCGGCCCCTGAAAATTGAATACCGATCAGTGAATCAAATCTATCCTTCTACCCGCCCCGCTTCTTCTTCAATTCGATCGTCTCGAACAGATCATATTCCGGTGTCGGCGTCTGATCCGCGCCCGGCGCATGGTAGTAGTTCATCGTGATCGTGGTGTCGCCGCCGGGCTGCCCCGGATCGTAGTCGAACACCGCGATGCCGTAGCCGGTGCCGGTGTCGCGTTGGGCGGACCAGATCGCGTCTTCGACCGCGTCGGCGCTCGCGCGCACGAACGTGCCCGCGGTCGTCGACGGCACCGGGCGATTCGGCTTCGTGAAGATGCGCGCCTGCGGCAGGCCTGTGCCAGCATCGACGCCATACACGTCGAGCGGCGCGCTCGTGCCGCCGCCGCCGAGAATCAGGTGGATCGTGCCGTGGCTCGTATCGAACGTCGATGCACCCGCCGATACCGCCGACATGATCGGCTTGGGCTGCAACGTATCGACCGGGTGCCCCGTCGCGATGTCGGTGCCCTTGTTGTGATTGCAACCGCGCACCGGATAGCTGCGCTCGTAGTCGTGATCGTGACCGCACAGCACGAGGTCCACACCATAGCGATCGAACAGCGGCAGCCACGCTTCGCGAATGCCCTTGTCGGAACCGTTGCCGGTCTTCGACGAGCTGAGTGCGTCCTGATGCATCTGCACGATGATCCAGTCCACGTCGTTATCGTGCGATGCATGCTGCAGCACTTTTTCGAGCCAGCGTGTCTGCTCGCCATCGCTATAGCCGCGCACGTACAGCGACGTGCCCGCCGGAATCGGCGGATTGCCGGTACTCGCGACCGGCGTCAGCGGCGCGGGCCCGGCGACGAAAGCGGCGGCATCCTGATAGACGACGTCGTCCGCATCGAGCGAAATGAACAGCACCGAGCAGACGCGGAAGCTGTACCAGCGGCCCGGGAAACGCGTGTGATTATCGGGCAGCGCGTAGCGCGACAGATACGACGCAAGGCCTTGCTCGCCGTTGTTGAATTCGAGCTCGTGATTGCCTGGACACGGCATCCACGGCCGGTTCGACGCCGACGTCTGCGCGTTGTTGCCGAAGTCGCGCCACACCTCGGGCTGCTGCGTCGGATTCAGATTCGCATAGCAGAGGTCACCGTTCAGCAGGTGGAAGAGCGGCTGAAAGCGCTCGACGGCCGCCACCGCGAAGCGGCTTTGCGGCGACGACAGCACCCAGTTCGTATTCGGCGTCGCGAGATCGCCGTAGCTCGTCCAGCGAAACGGCGCGCGGCCGCGCGGCGCAGTACGAAAACTCGCGGTGAAGGGTTGCGCTGCATTGCCGTCGTTATCGGCCGTCACTTCGTACTGATAGCTCGTGTCGGCCTTCAACTCGCGCACGCGCGCGTGATAGTTGAATACGACCTCGCCGTTGATGCCGTCGGTGTAAGTGCTTTGCACCGCGTGCACCGTATGTTTCGCGTGGTCCCCGTTATTGGCGCCGCTTATGCGCACCTGCGGATTGACCGCGGGCGCGAGCGACGACCACGACACGGTAATTTCGCTCGTCGGGTCGCTGCCCCAGGTCAGATGGATCTGTTCGGGCGTGCCATCGGGTGTGCCGCTATTGGCGCCGCGCGCGGTCGATGCGAGCGCGCCCGCCGCCGTCGCGAGACTCGATGCGCCGGCGAACTTCAGAAAGCCGCGACGCGAGACGATCGATGCGCCGTGCTCATCGGCAGGCGTCGTCTTGACGATTTTTCTGTTCGACATGTCCGGTATGGTTGTTCAGGTGGAAGAATGCCAGCGCAAAACAACGCCCCGCGGGGCGAGCGCGGACGGAAAGTGACGGACGATCGTAGCCGGACGGCGATGACAGCCCGATGAAACATCGGGCGAATAGCGGAAGAAGCGTTCGATATCGAAAGGGTTTATAAAAACAGATTGCCGGTGCAGCGCGTGGTTCGATCGCGCGCATGCAACCGGCAATCCGCTTGACGCCCATTCAGGTCTGGGAGCTTGTATCGTCCGCGGCTTGAGCGTTGTCGGCGTCGTCCTGTTTCTCTTCTTCTTTCTTTTCCACCAGCGCTTCCAGCTTTCCAGCGCCTTCGAAACCGGCGATAGCGGCCACGCCTTTGGTCAGCAGACCCGCTTGTGGATCGACTTTCTCCGCGGCTTCAACGGCGGCAACCGCACCGGCAATCTTGCCCAATTCGTCCAGAAGTCCCATGTCGCACTCCCACAAAAATAAGTGAAATTGCATCGTCTCACGAACTTCGCGGCATGTCCTCAAATGTTAAACCGCTTGACCATGAAGCTTTCGGACTGAAATTTAAGCGGCTGCCTCACGCGCGCGCGGGCGGCTGCGGATTGTTCCCGGGATTCGTGTCGTACCGTGACACGCGAACAATACCGTTCGCGTCGATCAGCTTCGACAAGCCGGCCTCGAGAGCATCGGCGACGTCCTTGTCATACACTTCGTCGCCATTCACATGGAGCGTGAACGACTGCAGGTACTTCGCTTTCTTCTCCGGGTTCTCGATGGTTTGCCGTGTCCATTGATAAAGCGGGTAGTTCTCGATGCCCATTCTCTGCGCTTCGCTCACGTAGTCGGCGAATGCATCGAACTGGCATTTGAGCGTTGCGTGATGCGTTTGCAAAATGGCACGTAGCGCTGGATGCGCGGCGCACGAAGGGTCCGCGCGCAGCGAGTTGGCGAGTTCCGTCGACGCGGTGATTCGCAGTTGAAATTGCAAGGGAGACGACATCACGACCTCGATCGCATCGGTAACGGATATCAAAAGTCCGCAGGCGCAGCCTTGTCGGCGACACGCGCGTCGAGCACCGCTTCGCACTGCTCGATTTCTTCGTTGCACATCGGCTTGCCGAGCAGATAACCCTGCGCATGCGTGCAACCGCATACACGCACGAAATTGAGCTGCTCCTGGGTTTCGATGCCCTCGGCCGTGGTCGGCATGCCGATCTCGCGCGCCAGCGCGACGATGCCGCGCACCACGGCCGCCGATTCGCGCCCATGCACGGACTCGCGGACGAACGAACTGTCGATCTTCAGCTTGTCGAACGAGAAGCGCACGAGCGTGGACATCGTCGAAAAGCCGGTGCCGAAGTCGTCGAGCGCCAGCCCGATACCCAATGCGCGCAATCTGGTGATATTGCGGCGAGTCACTTCGTCGTCGTTCAGCAGTGCCGTTTCCGTAACCTCGAGATTGAGCCGCGTCGGCGGCAGTCTCGTTTTCCGAAGTATTGCCGTCACCGTCGATGCGAACGATTCCTCGCGCAATTGCACCGGCGATACATTGACCGCGACGATCACCTTGTCGCGCCACGCCGACGCCGCCATGCACGATTGCAGCAGCACCCATTCACCCAATGCGAGGATCAGGCCGGTGCGCTCGGCGGTCGGAATGAACGCGGACGGCGACAACTCGCCGCGCGTCGGATGGGCCCAGCGAATCAGCGCCTCGCGGCCCGCTACCGCGCCGGTATGCAGATCGATGATCGGCTGATACTCCATGCGCAAACCATTGAACGACTTCAGCGCGCCTTCGAGGTCGCTGCGCAGCAGGCTCAGGCTTTCGTCGGATACGTGCTTCTCCGCATCGAAAATCGCGAACGCGCTTTTGCCGCTGCGCTTGACGCCGTACAACGCGCGGTCCGCGCAGATCAGCAATTGCGGACCCGTTTTCGCATGTTCGGGATAGAGCGCGATGCCGACGCTCGCGCCGATATGCACGAGCGCTTCGCTCAACACGAACGGCCGCGCCAGCGTTCTGACGATGCGATCGGCCAGCACGCGCACGTCGCGAAGCTGCCCGGCGTCGTCCGAAATCGCGACGAACTCGTCGCCCGCCAGGCGGCCAACGTGGTCGCCGCTCGGCAGCAGATCGCGCAAACGGGAGGCCGCTTCCTGCAGAATCTGGTCGCCGGCGGCATGACCGAGACTGTCGTTGATCGCCTTGAAGCCGTCGAGGTCGATCAGCAGCACCGCGAACGCCTCGCCCTGCCGGGTCGAACTCTCACCGGTGCGTTCGATCAGCAACTCGTTGATACGCGCGCGATTCGGCAAACCGGTCAGGCTATCCTGGCGCGCGAGGCGATGACTGTTTTCCCGCGCGAGCAGCAACGCAACGGTGTCGCGATTACTGCGCAGCGCGACCGTGAAGAAGCCGGCCGCGCAAAACGGAGCCTGAAATAGCAGCACGAGCTTGCCATTGCCCGGCGACATCGCCGCGCCGACACTCAGAAAGCTGAGAATAAAAACGATCTGCAATAACGCAAGCCGCGGCGTGCCCGCATTGCGTCCGGCCAATCCGCCGATCACACCGACCGCACAAACGTTTCCAAGCAGAAAAAGCGTGGGACTTCCGCTGATATTGCACAGGAATGTGCCAAACCCGAATAACGCGCTCCACAACAGACTCGCGAAAACAAACGCGGAAGTCGGCGTGGGCAGCCCAAGGGCTGCCCGCGTGCGGCATAACCAGATCAGCGTGAGCCGCGCGATCAGCAATGCGACGACCGCAATACCCCACGCGGCATATAGAGGAATCGGATAAAGATAATACGCGGTTGCGCAAACGCTGATTTCGCAAATCGACGCGAAGACGATCGATGCGGTTCGCGTAAACAGGTTGGCAAGCAGAATCTGCCGGTTGTCCGGACTCAGGTTCTGGGCCGAGGACACGACCCACTTGAAAAATGGAGACCTTGGTTCGGTAAAAGCCATGACCTGCGCATTCGACGGTGGGTGGGTCCGAATCGGCATGCGAATGGACGGCTCGTGCAGCGATTATATAAACATAAAGTATCAGATTAATGCATGCAATGGCGTGAAATGACCGGCAGCCGTGGATCAAAAGCCCTGCATGAGCGCGAATCCCGACTTGCTCGATGGAGTACGAGCGTTCGGATTACATGTTGTTGCGGTGCAACGGACCGCTCGGTATAGCGCGATTCCGAAGTTGCGGAACGGCAATAAAAGAGAGGAAGAGCGGGGCTCTCCCTCTTTGATGATTGTCGCAGCCTCGGCTTCCCGAGTCGCGATCGCCGGCCTCGCTTAGTCGTACAGCACGGCTGCGATCTTCGGATCGTTCATGTTGGTCTTGTCGTACCAGTAAAAACCGGTGTCGATCTTCTTCGGCAGCTTCTCGCCGTGAAGCGCCTTGACCGCCGAGTCGACCGTGCATTTGCCGATACCGACCGGATTCTGCGTAATCGCGCCGGCCATCAAGCCCGACATGATGTTCTCCTTCTGCTCCTTGCCGGAGTCGAAGCCGATCAGCACGAGTTTCTTGCCCGATTCCTTGACGCCGATCGCCGCGCCTTCCGCGGAACCTTCGTTTGCACCGAAGATACCCTTCAGGTTCGGATTCGCCTGGATCATGGTCTTGGCGATTTCCGCGGACTTCAGGTGATCGCCGGCGCCGTATTGCACGGACACGATCTTGATGTTCGGATGCTTCGACTTGATCTGATTGACGAAACCGTCACGGCGATCGACACCGGTGCGGCTGGTCTGGTCGTGCACGATCACGCCGACTTCGCCGGAATTGCCGATCAGCGCGGCCATCTTGTCGGCGGCGAGCGCGGCGGCGGCGACGTTGTCCGTCGAGCAGGTCGTCAACGGAATATCGCTGTCGACGCCCGAGTCGAATGCAATCACCGGAATCTTTTCGTTCTGGGCGCGCTTGAGCAAGGGGATGGCCGCCTTACTGTCGAGCGCCGCGATGCCGAGCGCCTGCGGCTTCTTCGCGAGCGCGGCCGATAGCATGTCGATCTGCTTATCGACCATCGCTTCCGTTTCCGGTCCCTCGAACGTGATCCTGACGTTGTTCGCTTTCGCGGACTGCTCGGCGCCCGATTTGACGGCTTGCCAGAACTGATGCTGGAAGCCTTTCGAAATAAGCGGAATATACGGCTCGTCCGCATACGCGAGACTACTTCCGCCGACGAGCGCACCGACACCGACCACGATACCGATTAGTCTTCTCTTCAACATGGGGCCTCCTCCAATGGTTGGGCTATCAAGCCGCTATCGAGCTTTCGAGGGAGCCTTCACGTGCCCTCTCTCTCCTGCTCCTGCGTTCCCTGCTTATTTGCTGCTTCTGCTCCTGCCTCAACTTCTCCGGCTGCGCCGCAGGATGTCCGCATACACCGCCAGAATGATGATCAAACCGGTCACGACGATCTGCCACTCCTGCGCGACCGACATGATGCGCAGTCCGTTGGTCAGCACGCTCATGATGAAAGCGCCGATGATGGTGCCGAGTATCGTTCCCGAACCGCCGCTCAACGACGTGCCGCCGATCACGACCGCCGCGATCGCATCGAGCTCGTAGCCTTGACCGAGCGCCGGCTGCGCCGAATTGAGCCGCGACGCGATCAGCAGACCCGCGATGCCGCAGATCGCGCCGCCCACGCCGTAAATCGCGATCTTCCAGCGATCGACATTGACGCCCGAGAGCCGCACCGCTTCTTCATTGCTGCCGAGTGCGAACGTATAGCGGCCGAGCGCGGTGCGATTGAGCGTAATAGAGCTGACGATCGCGAGAAAGAACAGGATCAGTACCGCATTCGGAATCGGCACGCTCGGCAGGAAATAGCCGATCAGCGAATCCTGAGAAATACGGTAGAAGTTCTCGGTATCGGTGAAATAGATCGGCTTGTCCGCCGACACGACGAGTGAAAGACCTTTGAGCAGCATCATCATGCCGAGCGTCGCGATGAATGGCGGGATCTTCATTTTGGCGGTCAGCGTGCCCGATACCGTGCCGCATACCGCGCCCGTCGCGAGTGCCGCGAGCACGCCCATCCACATCGGCAGATGCCAATACGTGAGAAACACTCCGCAAATCACGGCGGTAAATGTCATCAACGTACCGACCGACAGATCGATGCCGCCCGTAATGATCACGAACGTGGCGGCGATCGCCAGCACGCCGTTCACAGCTGTCGCCTGAAAAATGCCGAGGATGTTGTCCATCTGCATGAAGGACGGCGACGCGAAGCTGAAGAACACCAGCAGCAGGATGAGGCTCGCGAACGCGAGCATCTTTTGCACGGCGGTCGGCGCGAAAATTCGGGCTTTCAGCCCGGAAGTGCGCCTTTCGTTGTCGAGCGCCGCCGTATCCGTTCGCAATGTCATGTCGTAGACCTCTTCAGGCTTGTACCGTTTTCAGGGTTTCGCGCAGCGTCGCGAGATGCATGATGCGCTCCTGCGTCGCTTCGCTGGCGGACAGCTCGCCGGTAATGCGGCCTTCGCACATCACGACGATGCGGTCGCTCATGCGCAGAACTTCCGGCAGCTCGGAGGAGATCATCACGATCGCCTTGCCTTGCGCCGCCAGCGAGCGCAGCAGCTTGTAGATTTCGCTTTTCGCGCCGACGTCGATGCCGCGCGTCGGTTCATCGAAGAACAGTACGTCGCAATCGCGCTCGAGCCATTTCGCGATCACGATCTTCTGTTGATTGCCGCCCGACAGGAGCCGCACCTGCTGCGTCGCCGAAGGCGTGCGAATCGCAAGCAGCTTGATGAAGTGCTGCGCTCTTTTGCGAATCTGCCCGCGGCGCAGAAACATATTGATTGACAGGAACTTGCCGAGATCGGCCATCACGATGTTCGATTCGACATCCATTCCCGTAGCGAGACCGAAGCGCTTGCGATCTTCGGACAGGTAGCCGATGCCGCGCTTGACCGCATCACTGGGCCTCTTGATCGACGCCTTCACGCCTTTCACGAGTATCTCGCCCGATTCGACCGGATCGGCGCCGAACACCGCGCGCGCGACCTCCGTGCGGCCCGCGCCCATCAAGCCTGCGAAACCGAGTATTTCGCCCTTGCGCAATTCGAAACTGACGTCGCGCACGAGCGGACCTGCGACGAGATTTCTCACTTCGAGCGCGAGTTCGCCTTTCACCGGCGCGCTCTCGACCGGCGTCACGTCGCCCAGCGTGCGCCCGACCATCATGCCGATGATCGTCTCGACGCCGGTGCCCTCGGTCGGCACGGTGGCCACATACTCACCGTCGCGCATCACGGTCACGCGATCGGTGATCTGCTTCAACTCGTCCATCTTGTGCGAGATATAGACGACGCCGACGCCGCGCTCTCTCAATTGACGGATGATCCGGAACAGCTCGGCGATCTCGGCATCGTTGAGTGCGGACGTGGGTTCGTCCATGATCAGCACGCGCGAATCGAAAGACAGTGCTTTCGCGATCTCGACCATCTGCTGACTCGCGACGGTCAGCGTGCCGACCATCGTGCGCGGATCGAGTTTCACGTGCATGCGGGCGAGGATCTCGCTTGCCTGTGCATTCAGTTTGTCTTCATCGAGAAAGAGACCCAGACCCTTGCACGGCTCACGGCCGATAAAGATGTTCTGCGCGATGCTCAGATGATTCATCAGTTGCAGTTCCTGATGAATGATGCCGATGCCGACAGCTTGCGCGTCGCGCGGACCTTGAAAATCGACGGGTTTGCCGTCGAAGAGAATTTCGCCGGAATCGCGCGTATAGACGCCGGCGAGAATTTTCATCAGCGTCGACTTGCCCGCGCCGTTCTCGCCCATCAGCGCATGGACCTCGCCGGCCATGAGTTCGAACCGGACGTCATGAAGCGCTCTTACGCCCGGAAAGCTCTTGCAAAGATTGCTGACGGAAATGAGTGGGTTCATGTGCTGATCTGTTGACGGCTGCCTATATCACCAACGTTTTTACGGTGGAGCTTTTTACGGCTTGAACAACGGCTTTCATTCCAGCTTTCATTCAAGGCGCGAACAGGTCGGGCCGCTCTTTTGCGGACCGGTGCAATTCGGCGACGACCTGGTCGAGATGATCGTGCATCGCTTTCGCGGCCGCATCGCCGTCGCCGGCGCAAAGGGCCTTGAAGATGCTCTCGTGCTCTTCCAGCGTATACGTGAGCCGTTCTGGACTCGCGAGCAATTGTCTCGCGCGGTCCAGCGCATTGCGCGACACCGCGACGATCTCCTTCACGCGCGGCAGCTTCACCGCGTCGAGCAGGATTTCATGGAAAGCCAGATCGAGCGCGTGAAACGCCAGACGTTCGCCACTTCCAGCCAGACTGCGCTGCTGATCGAGATTGCTTGCCAATGCGTCGAGCGTCGCCGTGTCGTGCATCAGCGCGACCCCACGCACCGTCTCGACTTCCAGTGCGCTGCGGATGAACAGATGCTGGCGGATGTCGTCGAGCGCGATCGGTTTGACGCGCGTGCCGCGTTGCGGCAAAACCTCGACGAGACCCGCATGCGCAAGCCTCGCCAACGCGGATGACACCGGAAAGCGCGACACCCCCATGCGTTCGCACACGGCCATCTTGTCGATCATCATGCCGGGTTCCAACGCCAACGTAACAATCGCTTCTCGCAACGCCGCCTCGACCGCGTCGGTCAAGCTGCCGCGCTCGCCGCCGCCGACTTTTTGCAGTGCGACATACGGGTCCCCGGCGGCATTCTCAAGTTCGGTCGAGGAATTCACGAAGGCCTTGATTTCGAGAAGACATGCTAGCATGCTAGAAAGTGAATGCCGTGTTGTCAACGCGTACAAATGCCTGGAATACTTGGGGATGCCTGGTATCTGGCAACTCCGGGCTTACCCGTATGCGCAGCAGGAACGCGCACACAGAGAACGTGCGCGCGAAACCGATCCGTCTGCGTTCGCAGGCGACAAGCCGATAGCCACAGCCCCGGAGGGTGCGCAGATGACAACGATCACAAGGCTGTCCGTTCGGGACATCCGGTTCCCCACCTCACGTTCGCTGGACGGCTCCGACGCGATGAATGCCGCGCCGGACTACTCCGCCACTTATGTCACGCTCGAAACCGACACGCCGAATCTCACCGGCCACGGCCTCACGTTCACGATTGGCCGCGGCAATGAAATCTGCGTGACCGCCGTGAATGCACTCACGCCGTTGATCGTCGGCAAGAAGCTCGAAGATATCGCCGCGAATATGGGCGCTTTCTGGCGCGCATTTACTTCGGATAGCCAACTGCGCTGGATCGGCCCGGACAAAGGTGCGATTCATCTTGCCACCGCGGCGGTCGTCAACGCGGTGTGGGACCTGTGGGCGAAATCCGTCGGCAAGCCGGTCTGGAGGCTGCTGGTCGACATGAGCCCGGAACAACTCGTGCGCTGCCTCGACTTTCGCTACGTGACTGATGCAATCACGCCGCACGAAGCACTCGCGATGCTGCATCGTCATGCGCAGACCAAGGGCGAGCGTGAAAAGGAAATGCTCGCGCACGGCTATCCGGCCTATACGACATCGGCGGGCTGGCTCGGTTACGACGACGACAAGATTCGCCGTCTCGCGCGCGAAGGCGTCGCGCAGGGATGGACGCATTTCAAGCAGAAGGTCGGCGGCGATCTGCAGGAAGACGTACGGCGCGCGCGCATTCTGCGCGAAGAGATCGGCGAGAACCGGAAGCTGATGATGGACGCGAACCAGGTGTGGGACGTCGATGAGGCGATCGCGAACATGCGCCGTCTCGCCGAGTTCGACCCGTGGTGGATCGAGGAGCCCACGAGTCCCGACGACATCCTCGGTCATGCGGCGATTCGCCGGCGGCTCGGTTCGATTGGCGTCGCAACCGGCGAGCATTGCCACAATCGCGTGATGTTCAAGCAACTGCTGCAGGCGCAAGCCATCGACTTCTGCCAGATCGACAGTTGCCGGCTCGGCGGACTCAACGAAGTGATCGTCGTACTGCTGATGGCCGCGAAGTTCGGTGTGCCGGTGTGCCCGCATGCGGGTGGTGTCGGCTTGTGCGAGTACGTGCAGCATATTTCGCTGTTCGACTATATCTGCGTGTCGGCGTCGCTCGAGAATCGCGTACTCGAATACGTCGATCATTTGCACGAGCATTTCGTGGATCCCGTGGTGATCCGCAACGGGCACTATATGCCGCCGCAAAGGGCCGGGTATAGCATCGAGATGCTGGAAGGGACGCTGGACAGGTACTGGTATCCGGAAGGAGAAGCGTGGCAGGAATGATGCTGGAGGGTAAGGGTCGGTGTCGTCGCGCAGATCGTCGCGGCGACGGGCGACCGGCTCGAGCGCGTGGCACGCATCGTGCGCCTGAACGTGTTCATCGCGAGCACGCCGGCATTCAGTGCTCAAAGCACGGTTGCCAATAGCGCGTCGGACGTGATCGTGCAGATCTTCGGTGACGCCGGCCGTCACGCGCGCAGCGCGGTGGGTGTTGCGTCGCTGCCGGCAGGGGTCGCCGTCGAAGTCGAAGCGGTTGTCGCCTTGAAGAACGTCTGAATTCAACTCATACACTCGGAGCCGCCAATGTCTTCTCCGCTGTCGCCCGCTGTCATCGACGCAATACGTGCCCGCACACCCGGTGTTCGCAGTACCACGCACTTCAATCATGCGGGCGCGTCGCTGCCGTCGGCCGCCACGCTCGAAGCGATTCACGCGCATCTGTTGCGCGAAGCCTCGATGGGACCCATGGAAGCGGGCGCGGCTGCCCGCGAACAGACCGAACGGGCGCGCACGCTCGCCGCGCGACTGCTGAACGCTCAGTCCGCCGAGATCGCGTTGACGACGGGCAACTCGCCGGGCTGGGGCGCTGCTTTCGCGGCATTGGGTCCGTGGCGCGAGGGGCAACGCATCCTCGTTGCGCGGCACGAATGGGGCGGCAATCTCGCGACGATGCGTCTTCTGGCGCAGCGCGCGGGCGCATCGATAGAGACGATTCCTTCCGATGAGAGCGGCAGGGTCGATCCTCGCGCGCTCGAAGCGATGCTCGACGACCGGGTCCGACTGATTGCGCTGACGTGGTTGCCGGCCAATGGCGGACTGATCAATCCGGCCGCCGCGATTGGGCAGATAGCACGCCGTCACGGCATTCCGTATTTCATCGATGCGGCGCAGGCCGTCGGACAGCTTCCGATCGACGTCGACGAAGTCGGCTGCGATGTGCTGGCCGGCGCGGGCCGCAAGGCACTGCGTGGGCCGCGCGGCACCGGGCTGCTATACGTCCGACGGGATTTTCTGCCCCGCTTGACGCCGGCCTTCGTCGACACGTATTCCGCGCCGCTCGACGCCAACGGCGACCCTGTACTGCGCGACGATGCCGTGCGTTTCGAATCGTCGGAAGCGTCGCTTGCACTGCATTGCGGATTGGCGAATGCATTGGACGAAGCGCTGGAAATCGGCATCGACAACATCCGCGTGCAGATCGATCGGACCGCGCAGACATTGCGCGAGCGGTTGGCCGCGATGAAGGGCGTGCGGGTGCTCGACCAGGGTGTCGAACGATCCGGTCTGGTGTCGTTCAACGTCGCCGGACTCGATGCCATGTCGGTGCGAGGCGCGTTGGCGGCACAGGGCATCACGATCGGCTCGAATGGCGTCGCGTACACGCCGTTCGATATGACTAGCAGAGGGCTGACACAGATCGCGCGCGCATCGGTCAGCTATCTGACCACCGACGCCGAAGTTGATAAATTACTGGCTGGGATACGGACGTTGACGCATTGAGCACTCGAGTCAAAGAGAACTTTGCGTCAGTCAAATGAATGGAAACGTGTCTTTCAACTCAATCGCCCGCACACGACCATGAACTCCGCCTCATCGCACCGCCTCGATTTATCAAAGTTTCCGCGCCATGCGCTTCTCGAAGGCCCGACGCCAATTCAGCACCTTGCGCGTCTGAGCGCTCGCCTCGGCGGGGCGGACATCTACGTCAAAAGAGAAGATCTGACGGGACTAGGTGGCGGCGGCAACAAGTTGCGCAAGCTCGAATTCCTGATTGGCGAAGCGCTCGCGCGCGGCGCGGACACCATCGTTACCGTCGGCGCGCGGCAATCGAATCATGCGCGCCTCACGGCGGCCGCGGCGGCTCGCGTCGGACTTCGATGCGAGCTGGTGCTGACGAGAACCGTGCCACGTTTCGACCACGACTACATGGAGAACGGCAACGTGCTGCTCGATGCGCTATTCGATGCGCGCGTGCATGATCTTCCCGGCACGGCCAACGCATTGCAATTCGCGGAGGAACGCGCGAACGAGTTGCGAGCGCAGGGCCGTAACGTCTATGTGTGTCCGTTGGGCGGTTCGAGCCCGGTCGGTTGTCTCGGCTACGCGGACTGCGCAGCTGAAATCGTCGTGCAATCGCAAGCGCAAAACGTGGCCTTCGATCGCGTCGTGGTGCCGAATGGAAGCGGCGGCATGCATGCGGGGCTGGTCGCGGGTTTTGTTGCACTGGGCCTGGATCCGTCGCGTGTTGCCGCATTCACAGTGTATGGGGATGCTGGCCACGCGCGCACGGTTACTTTGGATAAGGCGAATCAGACGGTCCGGCTGATCGATCCAGGCCTAAGCGTGAGTGATGACGCCATCTCGATCGACGAAGCGCAGCTCGGACCCGGCTATGGCATTCCAACCGATAACATGCGCGCGGCTGTTCGGCTGATGGCATCGACGGAAGGTCTGTTGCTCGATCCCGTGTATAGCGGCAAAGCATTTGCGGGTCTTGTGGAAAACGTGAGCAACGGGAAGTACAGTGCCGGACAGAAAATTCTATTCGTGATGAGCGGCGGTCTTCCGGGGCTATTTGCCTATCGGAACGAGTTCTGAGCACAGAAGCGGAGACAACGCGATGGTCTGATACAGCCGCCGTTGTCTGAAGAAAGCGCGAAGCGCTTGAAGATTCGAATCGACGATTCGAAATGGTGCCCAGGGCGGGATTTGAACCCACACGCCTTTCGGCGCTACCCCCTCAAGATAGTGCGTCTACCAATTTCGCCACCTGGGCAGAGGGGCGCCATTGTATCAGCCTGATTATTTTTTTGAAGCCCCTCGCGTGATTTTGTTCTGCAGTTGCAATACCGGTCGAAAAACCGACGAGGCATTCTCCCCGTATCGCTGCCCGGCGACCGATTCGAGCGCGGCCCGGCGCCTCGCAAGAGCTCGTAAGGTCTGACGCTTGTCGCCCGCTACTCGGGTGAATGCGACAAATGGTGGGCCGCTATGCTCGTACGCTGATGCGCCGAAAGAGCGCCCTTCACGCCGAACATATCATGTCACCACGACGCACATCTTCTTCGCGACTTCGGTATCGTCTTTTTCTCGCGTCGCTGCTGACGTCGATAACGCTGCTGCAGGGTTGCGCAACGACGGCGGAGAACCTTGCCGTAGGATTTGGTCTCGGCGCGGTCGGCACCGTGTCGGCGTTAGGCTGCCTGCTCGCCTGCGAGATGGCCAATCCGCACTGATGAAAGGCTGCACGGCGCGCGACGAGCAGCTAGTATTCGAAGCTCGACATCGATGACTAACGAAAACGGAGCCCCTGTGGCACACCCGCCCTTCCACCTCTACACCGACGCCCAATTCACAAGCCCCTACGCGATGTCCGTCTTCGTGACGCTTCGCGAGAAGCGCTTGCCGTTCGACCTTTCGACCGTCGATCTCGCGAACAAGGCGAATCACGCCACCGACTATGCGGCCCGCTCATTGACGCGGCGCGTGCCGAACCTGATACACGAAGACTTTGCGTTATCCGAGTCGTCGGCGATCACCGAGTACCTCGAAGAGACTTTCCCGGACACCCCGGTCTATCCTCAAGATCGGCGTCTGCGCGCGCGAGCGCGCCAGCTGCAGGCCTGGCTGCGCAGCGATCTGCTGCCGGTTCGCCAGGAGCGCTCCACCGAAGTCATTTTCTACGGATCGCGCGGCGGCCCGCTTTCGGCCAGCGCACAAGAAGCGGCACAAAAACTCTTCGCCGCCGCCGATGCATTGCTCCCGGCCAATTCGCCAAATCTGTTCGGCGAGTGGTGCATCGCCGATACGGACCTCGCATTGATGCTCAATCGCCTCGTGCTGAATGGCGATCCCGTTCCGCACAAGCTCAAGGAGTACGCCACGCAACAATGGCAGCGCGCCAGCGTGCAGCAGTGGGTCCAACTGGAGCGTCCACCGCTATAAAGTCGACCGGCGTGGCTGCCGCCACGCCGAAAAGCCATCGATAGAAGTGACAAAGACCAGAAAAATAGCTGAATACGGAAGTATTAAAAGATGCAGAAAACGCGAATATTACATTCGCGTTTTATCAGAGCTTCGCTGCTCCGCCATGGCCCGATTCCGCGCCCGCTCCCTTTGCTGCCTCGCGCGTACGATGCTGACAACGATCAGCACGATCGCAAGCAATGTCAATTCGATCATTGCGGGAATTCGGATGGGATCATGAAACATGGCGGCCTCCGTCACATGATTTCATCATAGTACGCCGGGCAGGTCAGCCTGAAGTATTGCACCGCACCATTGCAATCTTACCGTCGCCATTACACCGGCTTTTATTCCGCCGGCAAACGCCTCGAGTGACAAATTGAAAACATTCTGTCACGCAAAAACTTACAGGATTCAGATAGCTGTCCCTAAACAGTTTATTTGCGCTAGAGTACGTGAGCGATCAGTTGGATCGTGAGCCGTCCCGACAATTCGAAGGCGTTATCTGTCACGCGTTTTCTTGCGTGTACTAAAGAAGCATTTGGACTCGTTGAAGACATCGCCCATGCCATATTTTCCTGTCGCCTACTGTGGTCCCGCGGCTGTCCCTGAAAGCTTGTGGCTGCGCTGGAATACGGATCCGCCATTGCTCGTCGCGCTCGCGGCGCTCGCATGGTTCGTGGCCAGCAACCGCTCGGCGAATGCACGGGCGGGATGGGGCGCCGTCGCATTGATGGCCCTCGTGTTCGTGTCGCCGCTCTGCGCGTTATCCTCGGCATTGTTCTCCGCACGCGTCACCCATCACATCATTCTGATCGCCGCCGTCGCGCCGCTGCTCGCACTCGCGTTTCCGCTGCCGCGCCTCGCGCATCCGCCCCTCGTGCCGGTGGTCGCCGCTCATGCGGTGATCATCTGGCTGTGGCATGCGCCGGGGCCGTATGCATGGGGACTGTCGACCGTACCCGGCTACTGGCTGATGCAGATTACTTTGCTTGGCAGTGCATGGCTCATGTGGCGCAGCATCTTCTCGCCGTCGCTGCCGACCGGCCCCGCGCTGATGGCGCTCGTCGCGACGATCGGCCATATGGGTTTGCTCGGCGCGTTGATCGTGTTCGCGCCGGTGCCGCTCTACGTCGCGCACTTCGCGACCACCGCCGCGTGGGGGCTCACCCCGCTCGCCGACCAGCAACTCGCCGGACTGTTGATGTGGGTACTGGCGATGATCCCTTATCTCGCGGCAGGACTTTCGCTCGTCTGGTCAAGCCTGCGCGTCAGAGAGCCCGCGCTGTGACGACCCTGCTGAAGTTCATTCATCTGGCCGCGATCGCCGTCTGGTCGGGCGGTTTGATCGTGCTGCCGTATCTGTTCTGGCAGCGCCGCGGGCTCGCGGCGGGCACCGAACTCGACCGGCTGCACCGCATCACGCGTCTCGTGTTCGTGGAGTTGACCTCGCCCGCCGCTTTCGTCGCGATTGCGAGCGGCACCGCGCTGATTTTTCTGCAGGCCACCTTCGTCGAATGGTTCACCGCGAAGATGGTGTTCGTCGGCATCATGGCGATGCTGCATGTGCTGGCCGGCCTCGTGCTGCACGATCTGTATCTGCCCGACGGCAGGTTCAGCCGTGCCTCGGCGATCGCGCTGACCATCGCTTATCTGATCGTGATCGTCGCGATCATCTGGATCGTGCTGGCCAAGCCTCACATCGACTCGAACCTGCTGGCCCCGCATCTGTTCGAGCCCGGCGGACTTGGCCGCTGGCTGCATCACTCCTTCGGCGAAACGAGAATTCCGACGCCATGATCGAACACGAGCTTGCCCCCATGCCAGCCGGCGAAGCCCGTCATCACCGAGCTGAGCACCGACAGCACGAGCCCATGCGGCAGGATCTCGTCGGGGTAATAAAGGCGCACGCCCCAGTTCGCACCCGCGAGCGCGACGAGCGTCATCGCGGCGACCGCATGCGACCAGCTCGCTTCCTTCAGGCGGATACCGCGCACCAGCAGCAGCTCCGCGGTACCGACCACGCTCGCAGCCACGCCGCTCCAGAACGCGAAGCCGGCGGCCCACAAGCCGGCGCGAATCCAGAACGGGTCGCCCGTCCACCAGTAGATTACGTCGACGCCCAACGTCGCGACGACGAACGCGATCGGGAAATGCACCATCATCACGTGAATCGGATGACCGACGAGCGCCACCACCGACCCCTTGTCGAGCCGCAACAGCTCGAGCATCACTTCGCTTCGCGTCTCGTTTCCAGCATTGCCTTTGTTTGCCATGATGGTGTGTCCTCGCATCGGGTGCCTGGTGGTGCAAACCATCATAGCTGCTTGCGCCTGGCCGTCCAAGCCGGATCGCTCGCCGCGTTGTCCGGCTGCACCGGGCCGCTCTCGACGCTCGAGCCATCGGGTCCGGCCGCCGCATCGATCGCCGGGCTGTGGTGGGTGATGCTGGCGGGCGCCGCGATCCTGTTCGCGATGGTGCTGGTACTGTTTCTGATGACGGTCTTCCGGCCCGGCTGGGGCTCGCACGTGTCGCCCGCGCGCTGGATCGTGCTCGGCGGTCTCGTGCTGCCGGCAGTGATCCTGATCCCGTTGATCTGCTACGCGCTGTACGCGGGCGAGTTGCTGCTGCCGCTGCGCGCGCATGCGCCCGCGCGCATCGAGGCGATCGCGCAGCAATGGCGCTGGACCTTCCGCTATCCGGAACTCGGCAACGTCGAAACCGGGAACGTGCTGCACCTGCCCGCGGGCACGCCGGTCGATATCGTCGTGACCAGCATGGACGTCGTGCACGCATTCTGGATTCCGCGCTTCGCGGGCAAGATCGACGCGGTCCCTGGCCACCACAACCTGCTGCGTATCCAGGCCGATCAGCCCGGCGAGTACGCCGGACAATGCAACCAGTTTTGCGGCATCGGTCATGCGGGGATGCACTTCACCGTGATCGTCGAGCGTCCGGAAGATTTTCCGGCTGCTGTCAAAAACGCCGCCGCCAACGGGGAGATGAAGAAATGAGTGTGCCCGTCGAGCCGCCATCACAGGGCATCACCGCGCTGCGGCTGCATCGCCAGCTTGCCGCGATCTGGGCCACCGGGCCAGGCGTGCAGAGGCTCGCCGCGGTCAACCATACGGTCCTCGGCTTGCGCATGATGATCACGTCGTTCGTGTTCTTCGCGATCGCCGGGATTCTCGGCATGCTCACGCGCGTGCAGCTCGCGACGCCGCATGCGGCCTTCATGGATGTGGAGACCTATAACCAGGTCTTCACGATGCATGGATCGATGATGCTGTTCCTGTTCGCGATCCCGATGGTGGAGAGCTTCGCGGTCTATCTGACGCCGAAGTTTCTCGGCGCGCGCGACTTCGCGTTTCCGCGCCTGACCGCTTACGGCTACTGGTGCTATCTGTTCGGCGGCACGATCCTGACGGTGTCGCTGATTCTGCACAGCGCGCCCGACGGCGGCTGGTTCATGTACACGCCGCTCAGCTCCAACGTGTACACGCCGGGGTTGAACGCCGACGTGTGGCTGCTCGGCGTCACGTTCGTCGAGATTTCGGCGCTGTCGCTCGCGATGGAAATCGTCGTGTCGATCCTGAAGATGCGCGCGCCGGGCATGTCGCTGGATCGCATGCCGATCTTCGCGTGGTACATCCTCGTCACCGCGATGATGATGATCGTCGCGTTTCCGCCGCTGATTCTCGCCTCGATGCTGCTCGAGGTGGAGCGCGCGTTCAACCTGCCGTTCTTCGATCCGACGCGCGGCGGCGATCCGCTGCTGTGGCAGCATCTGTTCTGGCTATTCGGCCACCCGGACGTGTACATCATCTTCCTGCCGATGGCCGGCGTGCTGTCGACGATGATCCCCGTGTTCGCGCGACGCAAGCTCGTCGGATATCGCACGATCGTCGTCGCGATCATCGCGCTCGCGTTCCTGAGCTTCGGCATCTGGGTGCACCACATGTTTACGGTGGGCATCCCACATCTGGCCCTCGCGTTCTTCTCGGCGGGCTCGGCGATCGTCGCGGTGCCCACCGCGATCCAGTTCTTCGCGTGGCTCGCCACGCTGTCGCACGGCCGCCCGCGCTGGGACGTGCCGATGCTGTACATCTTCGGCTTCTTCTTCGTGTTCACGTGCGGCGGGCTGACCGGCGTGATGCTCGCGATCGTGCCGTTCGACTGGCAGGCGCACGACACCTACTTCGTCGTCGCGCACCTGCACTACGTGGTGGCCGGCGCGCTCGCGTTTCCAATGCTCGCGGCGTTCTATTACTGGTTGCCGCTGCTGACCGGGCGCACCGCCGTGCATAACCTTTCGGTGCCGGCGTTCTGGCTCGTGTTCATCGGCTTCAACATGACGTTCTTCATGATGCACCTGACCGGCCTGCTAGGCATGCCGCGGCGCGTCTTCACCTATAGCGGCGACGAAGGCTGGAACTGGCTCAATCTGCTGTCGTCGGTGGGCAGCTTCGTGATGACGATCGGCTTCGCGCTCGTCGTGATCGACATCGTCGTGCAATTGCGTTTCGGCCAACGCGTGCGACGTAACCCGTGGCAATCGACCACGCTCGAATGGGCGATGCCGATTCCGCCCGCGCCGTACGCATTCGCGTCGATCCCGCACATGGACGCCGAAACCGAAAAGGTGCCCCCGGGCCAGCTAGCGACCTCTCTGGCGCGCGGCGAGGGTTACCTCGGTTTCACGCGCAACGGCTGGCAGGAGACGCTAGGCGTGCATATGACATCGGGCGAGCCCGAACAACTGATCGTGCTGCCGAACTCGACGTATCTGCCGCTCGTCACCGCGCTCATGACCGCCGCCGCGGTGCTCGCGATGCTGTTCAAGTTCTATCTGCTGTCGGTCGCATTCGCCTTCGTGACGTTTGGCCTCTTCATCTACGCGGGCCAGAGCGCGGGGCACGCGCGCGACTACGGCGCGCTGCCGGTCGGCCGAGGCGTCAGCGTGCCGCCGCATACCGAGGTCGCCGGTGCGCCGTCATGGCTTTCGATGATCTGCGCGCTGATCGCGAACAGCACGCTGTTCACCTCGCTGATCTTCGGCACGTTCTACCTGTGGATTGCCGCGCCGAACTGGCCGGCAGCCGTGACGCCGCATCCGAACCGCGGGCTCGCGCTCGTCGCGGCCGTCGCGCTCGCGGTGGCCGCAGCCGCCACGCGTGGCTCGTTGCGCGCGGCCGCCGCCGAGCGCAAACCGCACGGCACGATCGGGCTGAGCGCGATCGCGCTGAGCGTCGCGCTCATCGCCTGCGTGATGCTGATCAACGGCGTGACACCGAATCCGCGCGAGCATGCGCTCGGCGCGACGGCCGCGGCGCTGCTCACGTACATCGCAGTTCACGCGGGCGTCGGGTTGTTGTTCCTCATCAGCAACGTGCTGCGCGTCGGCGCGGGCTTCGTTTCCGCGCGACGCCTGACCGATCTGCGCCTCACCCGCCTGTGGGTCGATTACACGCTGGCGACGGGCATCATCGCGCTTGGACTCGTGCTCGCGCTGCCGAGCCTCGTCGCCGTGCTGGGAGCCAGACCATGAATGCGCGTCCGCTTTCGCCGCGGCGGTTGTGGTGGCTCGCCGTCGGCTTCACGATCTGGTGTCTCGCGTTCGTGATCCTGTATGCGCTGCATGCGATCGGCTGCGCGTTCGCGTGGCCCACCGGCCCGCTGCGCGCGAGTCTCGCGATCATTCTGCTGCTGCATCTGATCGCGATCGGCTGGCTATGGCGCTATCGCGCCGCGACCCGCGACCCTGGTCCCGAACGCATCAGCTCGTTCATGCATACCGTCGTCGTCTGGACCCTGATCGCGGCGCTGGTCGCGACCGTGATCACGTTCGGGCCCGCGCTGCTGCTCACCACCTGCGTCTGAACGCGGACTGAGCACGAGCGGGACCGCCGCACCCGGCATGGAGAAGCACCGATGCAGTCTCGAGATCTCGTGCACAAGGCCGTCTGGTCGGTCATCTATCTACTGTTCATTCTCGCGCCGCTGTTTGCGCTGCTGACCGGCACGCTCCCGCCCGCGCGCAACTTCGGCACCGAATTCTCGGTGGCGCTCGGCTATTCCGGACTCGCGATGATGGGCCTGCAATTCGGCCTCACCGCGCGTTTTCGTCACGTGACCGAGCCGTGGGGCGAGGACGTTATCTATCATTTCCATCGACGCGTGTCGCTGCTCGCGGTCAGCCTGGTCGTCCTGCATCCACTGATCCTGTTCGCGATCCGCTCGGACAAGGTCGCGATGCCCGACTCGCTGCTCGAGGTACCGTGGGGTGCGTGGTTCGCGTTCCTGTCGATCGGCTCGGTGATCGTGCTGGTGATCACCGCGCTATGGCGCAAGCAATTGAGGATTGGTTACGAGCTGTGGCATCTGTCGCATATCGGGCTCGCGCTCATCGCGATCTTCGGCGGCGTGCTGCATATGATCGGCTGGGGCTTCTATCTGACCGATCCGTTCAAGCGCACGCTGTGGATCTGCATGACAGCATTCTGGGTAGCACTGCTGCTGTACGTGCGTCTGTTCAAGCCGCTCTTCATGATCAGGCGTCCGTACCGGATCGCGGAAGTGCGCGCCGAACGCGGCGACACGACGACGCTCGTGATGCAGCCCGACGGCCACGCGGGCTTTCGCTTCAAGCCCGGCCAGTTCGGCTGGCTCAACGTGTGGGGCAGCCCGTTCAGGATCACCGGACATCCTTTTTCGTTCTCGTCGAGCGCCGAGGCCGCGAACGGCCGCGTCGAAATGACGATCCGCAATCTCGGCGATTTCACGAGCCAGGTGAAGACGATCGAGACAGGTCGGCGCGTGTATCTGGACGGACCGTATGGCGCGTTCACGATCGGGCATCCGACCGACATGCACGTGCTGATCGCGGGCGGTATCGGCATCACGCCGATGATGAGCATGATCCGCACGCTCGCCGATCGCGGCGACCAACGTCCGCTCGTGCTACTGTACAGCGGCAAGACCTGGGACTCGCTGACTTTCCGCGAGGAGCTCGATGCGCTGAAAGCGCGGCTCGATCTGCGCATCGTCTATGTGCTGTCGGACCCGCCCGAAGGCTGGAGCGGGGAAGTCGGGCGCATCGACGCCGCGATGTTCCGGCGACATCTACCGCCCGAGTTCGCCGATCACGAGTATTTCATCTGCGGCCCGGAGTCCATGATGGATGCGATCGAAACGGCGCTCGGCGAAATGAAAGTGCCGCGCATCCGCTACCATTCCGAACGCTACAGTTTCGTCTAGGAGACTTGCGATGCGCCGACTGTTGGCCAACCGTCTCGTCGTTGCCACCGGCGTGATCGTCGTGGCGTTGTCGCTTCTATTCGCGTATCTGCGGGTCGGTTCGCTGCATTAGGGCCCGGTTACGCCAATGACGGGCTCGTGGCGCGCTTTTCCTCATGCTCGAAGGTTGAATCGATATGCCCTACTTTTTTGGAATTGGTCTTCACGTTTTCATCGCGATCTTTTTCGCCGTCCACGCGATGCGCAATAACCAGGGCATCTACTGGCTATTCATTCTGTTTGCTTTTCCGCTGCTCGGCAGTGTCGTGTACTTCTTCGCGATCTACCTGCCGGGTCTGCGCCACTCGCGCGGCGCGCGCGTGGCCACGCAGGCGATCACCCAATTCGTCGATCCGAATCGCGCGCTGCGTGAAGCGCGCGCCGCTTTCGACCGCGCGCCGACCGTGCAGCATCGGATGCGGCTCGGCGAGGCCTTGCTCGCGGCCGGCAATCCGCGCGAAGCGCTCGAACATTTCCAGGCCGCGGCGAACGGCCCATTTGCAAACGATCCTGCGCTGCTGCTCGGCCTCGCGCGCTCGCAGTTCGCGCTCGGCGACTACACGGCCGCGGATGCGACGTTGGCGGATCTGTTCTCGGTCAATCCGCGGGCACGCAACCAGGGCGAGCCGGCGCTGCTGAACGCGCGCACGCTGGCCGCGCGGAATGCGCCGGGCGCACGCGCGGCATTCGAACAGGCGCTGACCTGCGCGACCGACGTCGCGCCGCGCTGCCTGTTCGCCGACTGGCTCGCCGCGCAACCGGAAGATGTGGACCGCCGCCGCGCCGGCGCGCTCTATGCGGAAATCGTGCAGGACGCCAAACATTGGCCGCGCCACGCGCGCGAGCATAATCGCGAGTGGCTGCAACGGGCGCAGGCCGCGTTGGCGGCCGGCGCGGCTCGAACGTGAGCAAGCCGAGGAGAACTTCGATGCGACGCACGACCCGGTCTTTTGCTTCGGCGCCGTACGCGGCGATTGCGGCGATGGCTTTCGGTGCCGCCTGCGCTTCGACTTCCGCGCAGGCCGCTGGCATGGAGAAACCGTTCGAATGGCCCGCGTCGTTCGTCGTGCTCGGCGATGGCTATCCGCACTCGGGCGATGCATGCCGGCGGCTCGGCGAGTCGGCCGCGACCGTGAACTATCTCGACCATATGGCGATGCTGATCGGCTGCCCGGGCTCGCGCGACAGCGCCGCCGTGCGCGCGATCGTCGGGCATCAGCGGCACGCGCGCGTGGTCGGCGAAGCGGAAGGCGTGACGCTGATTTCGATTTCGACTGAAAGCGCTCAGGCCGGCTCGCAGAACGGCCACGGGCCCGTGAAGGAATCGCCTATCAGCGCGAGCGGCACGTTGCCGTGCGAGCGCGGCAACGGACAGACCAAAACGATGTGCAAGTTCGGCGTCGTGCATCACAGCGATCGATCGACTACGGTCGTGGTCTACTGGCCCGATGGCGCCACACGGGCGATTTTCTTCGGCGTCGACGGCCGGGTAGTCGGCACGGCCGCGTCCGCGAGCGATCGGCCGATGCCCGGCGACACGCTGACGCGCAAGCATGCCGGCATCAATCTGATTTCAGTTGGCAATGAGCGCTACGAAGTCGAGGACACGGTTCTGTCCGGCGGTTGAATTGCGTTGAAGCACATTCGCGCAAGCCATCCGCGGTCGAACGCCTGATTCGACGCGCGCCACGTTCATTTCTATCCCCAGTAACGATGACGCTGACGGCACCGGCGGGATCGAACAACGCGCAGGTATTCATCGATCCGCCGACGTCGAGCAGCGCAGGCGTGCGCTCGCAGCAGGCCGCGTATCTGAGCGCGACGCACTACTGCCCGAGCCTCGCGATCCTGAGCGGCGCGAAGTCGTAAGCACGGTCAGCGCGACGCAGTTATCGATGATTCGTTGACGCGTCGCGCAATCGAAGGCACACTCGCTCACTATGCAAGCCCTCAAGTACCGCCCGACTGCAAAGCATCATCATGCGCATGCCCGCGTGGGACTGCCTGTGGGGACTCGCATACGCATACGCCGCTAGACATCATTCGCAGCGACATGCGCCAGAAAGCCCCGCCGGCAACGACGGGGCTTTTTGTTTTCCACGACCTTATCCGCTCATCGAACGAAGGATTGCCGCCATGACACAGGAAGCACAGACGCCTGCTGCATCGAAGACCTTTGCGACGCCCATCGATCTATACCGCGTGCTTGCACGCGTATGGGCCGGCGATACGTCGAGCCCCACGCACGCGTGGTCGTCGACGAATCCCGCGCAGAATCATTGCAGCGTTACGTCTCTGATCATGCAGGACTATTTCGGTGGCGAGATTCTGACGACGCGTACGTCGGGGGGCACGCACTTCTACAACCTGATCGACGGCAGCAGATGGGATCTGACGGTCAGCCAGTTTGCCGAGCCGATTCCATTCGACGATACGCGTTCGAGTCGTGAGGCGGCGTTCGCTGATACGTCGCGGGAGAAATACGAACTGCTGAAGTCGAGGCTCGCGCAAAGCCAGCTGAAATAAACGCTCAATCAAACACGCGTGGCCGAACTGCATCGATACGCAGTTGGCCACCCCATGTCACTTCAACCAATCACTTCCTGCTTCCCCGGAATGCCTTGCCCGCGCAACGAACACCCGCGCGTTTCAGGCACGTAGATCAACGCAATCGCCCCCACGACGCACGCGGCCATCATGTAATAAGCGGGCACCAGCGCATTGCCCGTATGCGCGACCAGCCATTCGTTCGCCATCGGTGCCGTGCCGCCGAAAATCGACGTCGACACGTTATACGCAATCGCCATCCCCGCGTAACGGACCTGGGTCGGAAACATCGCGGGGAACATCGCCGAGATGCTGGCCAGTTGCGGCACGTACAACAGCCCGAGCACCGCAAAGCCGATGAACGCGCCCGCCACGCCGAGCTTCATCAACAGGAACATCGGAATCGCCGCGACGAACAGGCCAATCAGCGAAAACCACCAGACGTTCTTGCGTCCCACGCGATCCGAGAACGTGCCCGCGAACGGCAGAAACACCATCATCGCGAGCATGCCGATCAGCGGCACGAGCAGGGACATGTTGTCGCTCATGCCGAGCTGCTTCTGCATGAAAGTCGGCATATAGGCGAGCAGCACGTAGTTGACGACATTCAAAGCAACCACGAGTCCACCGAGTTGGATCAGCGGTTTCCAATAGTCGCGCAGCAATGCCTTCAGCGTGACGCAGCTATGCTGCTCCTTCTGCATCGTTTGTTCGAGCTCGCGAAAGACCGGTGTGTCTTCGAGCCTGGAGCGCAGATAGAAACCGATCAGGCCGAGCGGCGCTGCAATCAGAAACGGCAGACGCCATCCCCACGCATGCATTGCCGTGTTGCCGAGCACGACGGAGCAACCGAGCATCAGAAACGCACCGAGCGAGAAACCCGACAGCGTCGCGAATTCGAGGAAGCTGCCACAAAAGCCGCGCTTATTGTCCGGCGCGTATTCGGCCATGAAAGTCGCCGCGCCGCCATATTCGCCGCCCGTCGAAAAGCCCTGGATCATCCGCAGAACGACGAGGATAACCGGTGCCCACCAGCCGATGCTCGCGTAAGTCGGCACGAGTCCGACCAGCAGCGTTGCGACCGACATCAGGATGATCGTCAACGCGAGTACGTGCTTGCGGCCGAGGCGATCGCCGAGCGGCCCCCAGAACAATCCTCCTAGCGGACGCACGAGAAACGAAATGGCGAACGTCGCGAGCGCGAACAACGTGGCCTGCGCGGTGCTGCCGGGAAACAACGCGGCCGAAATATAGCTCAGGCCGTAGGCGTAAATACCGTAGTCGAACCACTCGGTCGCGTTTCCGAGTGCCGACGCCGCGATTGCGCGTCGCAGCAAGCTGCGCGCCTGCGGTTGCGCGCTCTGCGCGTTCCATGAATGTACGTAGTGCATGTCTTCTCCTGGGGTGTCTCTATGCGACACAGGCAACGTCGCCCGAATCCACAATACCGGCGACCCGCGCCTGCAACGATGTTCTAGGACGATGCAGGCATCGGGGTTTTCCATAAAGCCGGCAGCGGATGCGGTAATCCGTACGCGTGCGTCGGCGACGGGTCGCCCGCGTTCGGGAAAAACAACATGATTGGCGTCGCGCAGCGCTCTCAGCGCATCAGCGACGGCAGCGTCATCAAATGACCCTGCTGTGGCCTCGCCTCGTTCTCGCCGCACAGGTCGAGCACGCTCTTGTGCGGAAACAGATTGAAGTGCTGAAACACCATGCCGATCTTCTCGCGCATCTTCTGCAGATGCCGTTCGTTCGCGGGCACCATCTGGCCGCCGCGCGGCATATGGAACAACTGTTCGCCGTCCACTTCGATATGGCCGCAGTCGATCGTTTCCAGCGTCATCAGGATGCGCAGGATCGTCGTCTTGCCCGATCCCGACGGACCGATCAGCGCGAGCTTCTCGCCGGGCATCACGTCGAGCGACAGTTCGTCGAGCACGGTCAGCGCGCCATATCGTTTCGTGATCCGGTCGAGCCGGATCAATGGCTTGCTCGCCGGGCTTTCGTCTCGGCGCGCCGGTGTGCTTGCGGGGGCGACCGCGCGCTCCTCGGAGGAAAGACTTGCCGGGGCGATGCCTGAAGCGCTCAACAGATCGGTGACTCGCGCGGTGTTCATATCGATTCGATCCCGTTCGTCGTACATGTAGTGCGAACCAGAATACGCAGCCATATTTGCGATCCAGATTGCTCTAGAACAATTCTTTTTACGCGCGGACAAGGGCGGCGCAGCGTGCACTGCAACAAACATCCACTGTCCGTCGATAACGTCACGAACATTGAACTAGCACATTCAGCGGCGTTTTTTCGCGGCATTAGACTGCGGCGAGAGATACACGTGGACGCCCCGTTCACTTGCACCGGGCGCCACTTTCCGCAACGACGTCACGCTCAGAGAGAGGGGAAGATGTCAGATACGACGCAACACGAATCGCGAATCGCGGCGCCCGTCGTGCGCCTGCCGTTCGAACGCGACGAGTACGCCGCGCGTCTTGCCAAGACGCGCAAGGCCATGCAAGCGGCCGGCATCGAACTATTGATCGTGTCGGACCCGACCAATATTGCCTGGCTCACCGGCTATGACGGCTGGTCGTTTTACGTGCATCAGTGCGTGCTGCTCGCGCTGGATGGCGAGCCGGTCTGGTTCGGGCGCGGTCAGGACGCGAACGGTGCCAAGCGCACCGTCTTTATGCAGCACGATCAGATCGTCGGCTATCCGGATCATTACGTGCAATCCACCGCGCGTCATCCGATGGACTACCTCGCGCGCGACGTGATCGCCGCACGCGGCTGGGCCAACGCGAAGATCGGCGTCGAAATGGACAACTACTATTTCAGCGCCGCCGCTTATCGCTCGCTCGTCGCGCATCTGCCGGACGCGAAATGGCAGGACGCAACCGGCCTCGTCAACTGGCAACGCGCGGTCAAATCCGCGCGCGAGATCGAGTACATGCGCGTGGCCGCGCGCATCGTCGAGAAGATGCACGCGCACATCGTCGAGCGAATCGAGCCGGGCATGCGCAAGAACGACCTCGTCGCGGAGATCTACTCCGCAGGCATTACCGGCATCGACGGTTATGGCGGCGACTATCCGGCGATCGTGCCGCTGCTGCCGACCGGCGCCGACGCAGCCGCGCCGCATTTGACCTGGGACGACACGCCGTTTGCGAAGGACGCCGGCACGTTCTTCGAAATTGCCGGCTGCTTCAAGCGTTATCACTGCCCGCAGTCGCGCACCGTGTACCTCGGCAAGCCGCCGAAGCATTTCATCGAGGGCGAGCGTGCGGTGGTCGAAGGGATCGAGGCCGGGCTCGCCGCGGCGAAACCCGGCAATACCTGCGAGGACATCGCCAATGCATTTTTCGCGGTGCTGCATAAATACGGCATCGAGAAGAACAGCCGCTGCGGCTATCCGATCGGCGCGAGCTATCCGCCGGACTGGGGCGAGCGCACGATGAGCCTGCGCCCTGGGGACAAGACCGTCCTCGAACCCGGCATGACGTTTCACTTCATGCCGGGCCTGTGGCTCGACGACTGGGGCCTAGAAATCACCGAGAGCATTCTGATTACGCGGACCGGCGTCGAGCCCTTTTGCAGGACGCCACGCAAGCTGTTCGTCAAACCGTGATTGCGCGGGCGTCGTGCCCGCGTGAACTCGCTAAGCACGACGCCCGTATCAACGAAAGGGGAAACATGCTTCCGAAAACGATGAAGGCCGTCGTGCTGACCGCGCACCGTGGCCTCGACAAACCGGTCTATCGCGACGACGTGCCGGTGCCCTCGTGCGCGGCTGGCGAGGTACTGATCGACGTCACCGCATGCGGTCTCAACAATACCGACGTGTGGGTCCGCCAGGGCGCCTACGGCACCGACGACGATCCGCAAGCGGTGTCGACGTGGCGACGCGGCCGCTCGACGCTGACGTTTCCGCGCATTCAGGGCGCGGATATCGTCGGACGCGTGGTCGCGGTGGGTCGCGGCGTCAGCGACGCGCGTATCGGCGAGCGAGTGATCGTCGACGCGTCGATCTACAACCGCGACGACGACAGCCTCGCCGATATCGACTACATCGGCCACGGCCGCGACGGCGGCTACGCCGAATACACGGCCGTGCCCGCGGAAAACGCGCATCGGGTCGACTGCACCTATTCCGACGCCGAACTCGCTACGTTCTGGTGCGCTTATCACACCGGCGAGCAGATGATCGAACGCGCGGCCGTCAAGCGCGGCGAAGCGGTGCTGATTACCGGCGCGTCCGGCGGCGTCGGCTCGGCCATCATCCAGCTGTGCCGCGCGCGCGGCGCGATTCCGTATGCGGTGGTCAGCAAGGGTAAGGAAGAGGCCGTGCTAGCGCTCGGCGCGCAAGGGGTGATGCTGCGCGACAGCGGCGATTTCGTCGGGGACGTCGAACGGATGACCGAGGGGCGGGCCGTCGATGTAGTCGCCGATCTTGTCGGCGGGGCGCTGTTCGGCAAGCTGTTGAACGTGTTGCGGCCTGAGGGACGATATACGACCGCGGGCGCGATCGCGGGGCCGGTCGTGCAGCTCGATCTGCGCACGATGTATCTGAAGCAGTTGCAGTTGAATGGATCGTCGCAGGGCACGCGTGGCGCGTTCAAACGCGTGCTCGACTATATTCAGAACGGTACGATCCGGCCGGTTCTGGCGGCGACTTATCCGCTGTCGAAGTTTCACGACGCGCAGACGCGGTTCATGGAGAAGCGCTTTGTGGGGAATATCGTTGTGATTCCGGATCGGCATTATGGCGAGGAGGCCGCGGATTAGTTTTCGGTAACTCCCGGTGCAATCGGAACATGCGAGCCCGCCCAGCAAGGCGGGCTTTTTTTTTCGCGCTTGGCAAGTACTGGAATTGTGAAAACCTGTCAAAGCGGCTTTATCTCAATTTAAAACCGTTGACCTTGTCGTGATTTTGATGGTTAATTCCTCGACTGTGTTCTGAACAATCAGCAGAGGTCAAATGGAACAACGGAAACAGGATGAAACCGGGGACAAGGAAGAGTGCCAGCTTTGCCGCATCACCTATTCAATCTACTCAAACTTCCCGACAATGCCGTCGGCAATGGCGCTGAACGCCGAAACCGGCGAGTGATTTCCGTTCGATAGTCTGAAGTCCTGTGCAACCGGTTACGAGATGGCCGAAGCCCTGGGTTACGCATGGGCATGCGATTGTCGCGGACGCGCCCCTGATGCCGTGCAGAAAAAAGGCCCGATATCGCTCGACGGCGCAACGCCCCGGTCGGTGCTTCCGCAGTCGTCCATCTGTCTCGAATGCATGATCCACGCTGCCGGGCAAGGCGCGATGACCCTGGAGCGCTGATGATCCCCGCCTCGGTCAATGAACAGCTTCGCAAGAACGGGGAACGGCACTTCAGTGGCCACGTGCTGGCGCTGGTGGACGGTATCCAGTACCAGCAGCATACCGGCCAGCAACTGATGCCCGAAAACGATAGGACGGTTTCGCTGTTCGCGGGCACGAGCGACATGGCACTCGCACACGCGGGGCCGTGGCTGTTTGATCCGAAGACGACGCCCGATCATCTTGCGGAGCTGCGCGAACTCGAACAGGCCCGCCCTGGCGTGATCTGGCTGATCACCTCAGAGACCCTGGAAAGGCAGGCCGCAAAGCTGCGCCCACACCTGAGTATCCGAATACCGGACGGACGATCCGCCCTGCTGCGCTTCTGGGACCCCAGGGTGTTGCATGCGCTCAATGTGGTATGCCACGGTAAGAGCGAGCGCGAGCTTTTCAGGTCTGCCGACGCGTGGCACTACCTCAACGAAGGACGACGGTTCACCATCAACGACAATGGAATTTACTGAAGGACAATGGGCGCTTCTGAAAGACTACGAAGACCGTAACTATGTGGACTTTATCCGTGGTCATATCGTGCGAGACTATCCCGCGCTGGCCAATGATCCGACCTTGCGCGACCAGCTTAATGCGGCCTTCGCGCAAACCAAGGTACTCCGCTTTACGCGTGACGTGCCGATAGTCGATTTCCTGTATGCGGAAGCCACCACGCCGGGGTTTTACTCGCTTCCGGCGGTCACGGCATGGCTGCACAAATCAGGCGTTCCGGCTGAACAGCAATTCGAAATGCTGCTACAGGCGACGGGTAAAAGACAACAGGAAATGAAGGAGAAACGCTGATGGGTATTCCATTCCCGGCGACGCTCGCACGCGCAGCAAACGCAATGGCGCAGGCAATGCCTATGCCTGTTCCGGTCCCCACCACCGGACCGTCTGCTGGTCCTGCGGGCAGCAGCGGCACTGGCGCGGGTGCAGACGGCGGATGGGGCGAACTGCCGCGTGACCGGAGCCGCGAACGAGAAAGACCGTGCAAGTGCCCGCCTGAAAAGAGCGGTGAAAAAGTGCGGCGAAACCACAATATGAATCCCAAGCCGCGACGTTACCAGGCCCGCATAACAGCGTTTGAGTATGGGATAGTCGCGGACGGAAATGGCAAGGAGACCAGCCAGGGCTGGAGCATGGAGTGGAGTTGGCTCGGCACAGACTTCGATGGGTTTCAGCCCTCCCAATGTCTCTTGCAGGAAGCCAAGGGGAACTATGACCAATTTATCGGAGGGAATGATAAGCCAAAGCCGTTTTTCGCGGGCTTCAAGAAAATGGCGGACCAGATAATAGACCAAGGGGCTAAAGTGCGCGCCAATCCTCCGGCAAGGCTAATGTGGTATTTCCAGACCCCAAAGACGAGGCAATATATGCTTTCAACGCTTCGGATCGCCGGAGTGCCGTCTGTCAATCAACCTTGATTTAATCATGAATCTATTCGCACAACATCGTGATAGCGGCGCCGTTTCCTCTTCGGCCTTTGAATTTCACATTCGCCGGCTGCGACTTCTTGTTGATTTAATCTCACAAAAAGACAGCACCTTGGCTAATTGGTATATTCAAGCTGATACGATCGTGGAGGCGTTGCAGTGCAACGTCTACGAGAACAATGAGCCATCTAAGGCCGCGATTCTCGCATTGTCCAATGAATACAAAAATGTAAGTCAGAGCGCGACAAAATCGATCGGAATTTGGAATGGCACCGAATCAGAGGAAGAAGGAGCCACCGCTTACGTTTCGTTCGATGGCGGGGGGGAAATTTCCCAAATGATTGATCTGGAGATGAGTGAGAAAAATTGTCGCTCATCTAGATTGGGCGATTACAAATCCGTTGCTGAAGTTATAGCGAGAACGGTAGGAATTTATGAGTCGCTTTATGTGACGTTTGGACCGCGTAAGTACGCTACTGAAGCTGTTTTCGACGACCGCCCAGGCGTAAGCTGGATGCTCTACCTGCCGCACGTTCTCACGCTGGCCCAGGTGCCAGAAGCGCGCGCCCTGATTCAGGTCGTGCGCGACGGAGGACAACAAGGCACGATCATCGTCAGCGTGACGGATGAAGTCTTTGACGTGAACAACCGGGAGCATGTCAAGGCGGCAAACGATATCGAAATCCGCCTCGCCGATCAGAACCTGTTGCCGCGTTTCGTTGATCTCTGAGTCCGGCTTGCTACCCCGATGGTTTCCGCAGGATCGGCTTCGGTCGTATTCGACCGGTTACGCAATGGCCAAAGCCCTGGGTTACGCATGGGCGTGCGATTGTCGCGGGCGCGCGCAACAAGCGGACGACGTTAGCATGGCACGCTCGCAATATGGCAGCAGCCCGCCCATACCGCAGAATCTGGGCAATGCCCAGTCGTTCGAGTATTCTGACACTTCGACAGGCGGAGATGTGACGATCCTTGGTGCACGCGGTGTGAGCGAACGACAAGAGATCGAGTGCGAGATGGAATATGAGCGCAATGTGATCGCGTGCAAGATGCTGTCAAAAACATACGGCGGCGATTTGAGAACTCGCTTTGCGTGCGAGCAACGTGCTTTTGAAACATACAACCAGTGCAGAGGCTATTGATGGTCCGAGACCTTGCTGTCGTCTTTATCTACGACGACGACACGAATACGCTCAAAATGAGCAACGTGTCGCGTCGTGCTATTCAATCAACCCTGGATCGGGCGATGTTCCTCGATATTCCGGAAGCACCGGAAACTCCATTGGATGACGAATCGGCCCGCAAGCTTGGAGCGCTGGCACTTCGATGTCTAGGCGAAGCGCATCCGGATCTGGCCGCGCGACTGAATCTTTCAGCGCCAAAGTAGCTGTTCTTGCGATCTCAGGTCGCGCTATTTTTCGGCCTTTTCGTTCTGTCGATCCATTATGTCCACCCATACACCTATCCGTGGACGGAAAGCGAGGCGCTCGCATGGTGGCGTGCTTCGGATTCTATATTTCGTAGTGTGGGTGACTATTGAATTGATCGTGGCAGAGCTTGCCTATGTGGCCATCATGAAGCTATGGCGGCACTACCGCACGAAGTAAATAAAAACCCCGACCGCATGACATGACAGCGGCCGAGGCTCTCCTTCACCTCACGTGATCAAAGCGAAGCAGCCGGCGCAAAAACCTGCGACGCCACCTCATCCACCGCCTCGCGCGTCAGCTTCACGATCTCGTCCACGTCGCCGCGCGACGTCACCAGCGGCGGCGCGAAGCCGAGAATGTCGCCGTGGGGCATCGCCCGCGCGATCAGTCCGCGCTGCATCGCGGCAGCCGACACACGCGGCCCGACCTTCAGCGCCGCATCGAACGGCGTGCGGACATCCTTGTCGGCCATGAACTCCAGCGCGGCCAGCATGCCCACGCCGCGCACTTCGCCAACGAGCGGATGCGAGTCGAACGCCGCCTGCAATTGCTCCAGCAGATAAGCGCCGGTTTGCGCCGCATTCTGCGTGAGGTTCTCGCGTTCGAGAATATCGAGGTTGGCGAGCGCCGCCGCCGCGCAGATCGGATGGCCCGAATAGGTCCAGCCATGCCCCAACGCACCCGATTCCTGCGATGCCTTATCGATCACGTCCCAGACGCCTTCGCTGACGATCACGCCGGACAGCGGCGCGTAAGCACTCGTCAAACCCTTCGCGACAGTGATCAGATCGGGTTGAATGCCGTAGTGCTGCGCACCCATCTTCGAGCCGAGCCGGCCGAAACCGCACACCACTTCGTCGCAGATCAACAGGATGTCGTGCTTCTTCAGCACCTGCTGGATCGCGGGCCAGTAACCGGCCGGCGGCGGTACGATGCCGCCCGTGCCCATCACCGGTTCGCCGATGAAGGCCGCGATCGTATCGGCGCCTTCGCGCGCGATCAGTTTTTCGAGTTCGTCGACACAGTACGCGACGAACTGCGTTTCGTTCATGCCGGCCGGCGCGCGACGATACCAGTGCGGGCACACGGTATGCTTGACGCGCTCGATCGGCAGATCGAAGAACTGGTGGAAGCTCGGCAATCCCGTGAGACTGCCGGTGACGATGCCCGAGCCGTGATAGCCGCGCTCGCGCGAAATGATCTTCTTCTTGTTCGGGCGGCCCTTCACATTGTTGTAGTACCAGACGAGCTTGATCTGCGTTTCGTTCGCGTCCGAACCGGACATGCCGTAGTACACCTTCTTCATACCCTGCGGCGACCAGTCGATGATGCGCGACGACAGCTCGATGATCGTATCGGTGGAATGGCCGACATACGTGTGGTAATACGCGAGCTTCTTTGCCTGCTCGTAAATCGCTTCGGCCACTTCGGTGCGGCCATAGCCGATGTTCACGCAGTAAAGACCGGCAAATGCATCGATAAAAGACCTGCCTTGATGGTCTTCGATACGGATGCCTTTCGCGCCGGTCACGATCCGGCCCGGCAGCGCGCCGCTCGCGTGATCGTGCGCGTGCGTCGACGGATGCATGAAGTGCGCGCGATCGGCGCTCAGCAGTTGATCGAATTGAGTCATGGGTCGCTCCTTCGTGTGATGTCTGGATGAATGAATCGGTAGGTTCAAGCCGTTGCGTCCGTCGCCATCGCATGTGCAGCGGCACGAGCGGGGACGCTGTCGCTGACCGGCAAGCCAAGCTGGCCAAGGCAGAAATAACGTGTCTCGACGAACGGCTCGAAGCCTTCGACGCCGCCTTCGCGTCCAAGCCCCGACGACTTGATGCCGCCGAACGGAATCGGTGCGCCGGTGAATTTCGCGCCGTTGATGGACACCATCGCGAAGTCGAGTCGGCGGATCAGTTGAAACACGGTGTTCAGATCTTTCGCGCACACGTAGGCGGCGAGTCCATACTCGGTGTCGTTTGCGCGTTCGACCACTTCGTCGAGCGAATCGAACGGCGTGACCGCGGAGATCGGCGCGAAATTTTCTTCGTCGTAAATGCGCATGCCGGGCGCCGCATCGGCGACCACGGTCGGCTCGAAGAACCAGCCGCCGCGCTCGTGCGCCGCGCCGCCTACCGTGACGCGCGCACCCTTCTCACGCGCGTCGGCGACGCGCAGCACGGTCGTGTCGAACGCGGCCTGGTGCATCAGCGGGCCGACGTCCACGTTCGGGTCGAATGCGCCGCCCACTTTCAACGCCTTCACGGCATCGCTATATCGCGCGACGAACGCTTCATACAACGAACGCGCGACGAAGATCCGGTTCGCCGCGCAGCAGTCCTGGCCCGAGGTCTGGAACTTCGCCGCGACCGCGACGCGCACGGCGTGTTCGAGGTCCGCATCTTCGGTCACGATGAAAGGCGCGTTGCCGCCCAGTTCGAGTGCGGTCTTCTTGATGCCTGCCCGTGCGGCCGTTTGCATCACTAGCGCGCCGACACGCGTCGAGCCGGTGAAGCTGACCGAGCGCACGCGGCTATCTGAAACCAGCGTTTCCATCGCCATTTGCGGCTCGCCGAGCACGACGTTGAACACGCCGGCCGGAAAGCCCGCTTCTTCGGCGAGTTGCGCGAGCGCGAGCGCGGAGAACGGCGTCTCGTGTGCGGGCTTCGCGACCACCGTGCAACCGGCGGCGAGCGCGGCGGCGGCCTTGCGGGTGAGCATCGCGCACGGGAAATTCCATGGCGTGATCAGCGCGGCCACGCCGACCGGCTCGATGATCGTGCCCAGATGAGCGCCATCGATATGCGTCGGAATCGTGCGCCCATTCAGGCGCCGCACCTCATGCGCGAACCATTCGACGAAGCTCGCGCCATACGCAATTTCGCCGCGCGCTTCAGCAAGCGGCTTGCCCTGTTCGAGCGACAGAATCGCGGCGAGATCCTGCTGATGACGCAGAATCAGTTCATGCCAGCGCAACAGCAACGCCGAACGTTTGGCGACCGGCACCCAGCGCCACGTGTCGAACGCGCGCTGCGCGGCATCGACCGCGGCGGTGATCTGCGCCGCGTCGAGCATCGGCACATGGCCGAGCACTTCCTGATTCGCGGGATTCTGCACCGCGACGCTCGCGGCGCTCGCGCTATGAACCCAGCGTCCATCCACGTAGCACAGCGATTTGAATAAGACCGGATGACCCAGCAACATGACGACCTCCTGTGTGCGATGTCTGCTATCACTGTAGGTCCGGCGGCACTGCGGTTTTTTTTGTTGTCGCTTGTCGAAGGCTACGTTTTTTCTGCAATTCGCCACATGGTTATCGTTTTTTCGGGTGGGGCTTTTCGTCGTACGTCGACCGCAAGTAGCGCGCCACTCAGCCGTTCTCGCCAAACGATTGTTCCGCCCATTCGGGCAAGCCTTCGGCCCCGCTTTTCACCACCTTCGTGACGATATAGGAGAAGTACTTTTCGATGCCCAATTCGTCGGTGAGCAACGTATCGATGAAGCGCTGATAGTGGTCGATATCGCGCGACAGCACCTGCATCACATAGTCGACACCGCCACCCGTCGCGAGGCATTGCACGACTTCGGGCGCGGCCACGATGCGCTCCTCGAAGCGCCTCATGTCCGGCGCCGTATGACGCGCGAGCGTGACCTCGACCACCACGCGGCTGCCTTTGAACGCGCGCACCCAATCGATATCCGCGCGATACCCGCGAATCACGCCCTCTTCTTCGAGGCGCTTCACGCGCTCCCATGCCGGCGAAATCGACAGATTGATTTCTTCGGCGAGGCGCGACTTCGTGATGCGTCCATCGCTCGCGAGAATGCGCAAAATCGCGAGATCGTAGCGGTCGAATTTCATCGCGCGTTCAGACCGTTACCGGTATGCCTCGTTCGAGCACGTCGGCGACCACCGCAACCGTGTCGCCGCTCTGCACGAGCCCCGGAAAATGCCGCGCGGCCAGCATGCCGCCGCGTCGCGCGCAATATTCGATCGGCGCGGCGCCGGTGCGCTTCGCGTCGTAAATCCGCGCGATCACCTCGCCGCCGTCGACCATGTCGCCGAGGTCCTTGCACAGTTCGAGCAGGCCGTCGTGCTCGCTCGTCGTGTAGCAGGTGCTGTCGGGCATATCGAGCAGCGTCGTCGTGCGCGGCGCGCTCGCCCTTGAGTGACCCATTGCTTCGTCTTGCCTGATGATTCCCGCATGTTGCAGAAAGCCGCGCACACCACGCTCCGTAATCGTCACGCTGTGCACGGTCGCCGTGCCGCCACCCCCGAGTTCGGTCGACACGAACACCTTGCCCGCTTCCTCGACGGCCGTGTCGTAAAGGCCGACGCTATCGAGTTCGAGCATCCGCATCGAGTACGGCGCGCCGAATGCGCGCATCGCTGCCTCGCAGCGCGCCTGCTGCGTCGCGTCGGGCAGCACGTGAATCGCGGCGAACGGCACGAAGTCGAGCGTGCGGCCACCCGCGTGCAGATCGAGCACATAGTCGGCGAGCGGCAGCAGATAGCGCTGAAAATAATCGGCGATCTTCTCGGTCACGGTGCCGTCCGGCTTGCCCGGAAAGCTGCGATTCAGATTGCCGCGATCGATCGGCGACGTGCGCGTGCCCGCGCGAAACGCCGGAAAATTCATGAACGGCACGATGATCACGCGCCCGCGTACGTCACTCGCCTTCAACGTGGCGGCGAGCTTCGACAGCGCAATCGGCCCTTCGTATTCGTCACCGTGATTGCCGCCCGTTAGCAGCGCGGTCTGTCCCTCGCCGTTGCGGATCACGGTGATGGGGATCATCTCCGCGCCCCATGCGGAGACGTCGTGCGAATGAGGCAGCTTCAGGAAACCATGCTGTTCGCCGTCGGCGTTGAAATCGACCGTCGGTTGAATCGGGGATGCCCGCATCTGTGCTACTCCTTCGTGAGCCGCTTGCGCGGCGTATTGCCGTTCATCGCGTGTCATTTAAGCGGCGCGTCGTTGCCAAATGTGGTTCCCGCCTTCGCGGCGCGCGCGCGCTGCAATGCGAGCGCGGCGATAGCGGTGTCCTGCGCGCCGGTTCCGGTCAGATCGCAGATCGTCACGTCGGCGTCGCTCGTGCGGCCCGCGGCCTGTTTCGCGATCACCTGGCCCAATTCGACGATCGCCGCATCGTCACGCATCGTGCCCGCGGCGAGCGCGTGATGCAGTTCGCCGAGCACGCGCGTTTGCTGCGCGCGGTCGCACACGTAGCGCGCCGCCGCCAGCGCGGCCGGCGCGATTTCGTTCTTGTGCTCGGCGTCGGAACCCATCGCGGTGATGTGCAGGCCCGGATGCAGATCGGCGGCTTCGATCAGCGGCGTGCGGCTCGGCGTGGTGGTAATCGCGACGTCCGCTTCGGCGAGCGCGTCACGAACGCTGGCCGCGACATCGCATCGCACGCCGGGCGTGTCGTTCACTTCCGCGGAGAAACGCAGCGCGCTCGCCGCGTCGCGCGCCCAGACGCGTACGTGTTCGACGCGGCGCACCAACATCAAGGCGCGCAGTTGCAGATGCGCCTGCTCGCCCGCGCCGATCACCGCGACCTGCGGCGTGTGCGCTTTCGCGAGCCAGCGCGCCGCGACCGCGCCGGCGGCCGCCGTGCGTATCGCGGTCAGATAGCCGTTGTCGAGCAGCACCGCTTCGGTCAGCCCGGTCTTCGCCGACAACACCAGCATCAGACCATTCAGGCTCGGCAGACCGAGCGACGGGTTGTCGAAGAAGCCTGGACTGACCTTGATCGCGAAGCTGTCGAGGCGCGGCAGCCACGCGGTCTTCACGTCGACTTCGCCGTTGTGCGCGGGCAGATCGAGCCGCAGGATAGGCGGCATCGCGACCGCCTCGGTCGCGAGCGCGACAAAGGCGGCTTCGATCTGATCGATGGCCGCGAGATCGAGCGGCACGAGTTTGCGAAGCTCGGCTTCGCCAAGGAGCGTGATCGAGGTCATGATGCGGTGTGTGAGTTCGGTGACGGCGCGGCTTCCGAGGTTCCGGTGCCGATGATCCGCCGATGCAGATTCATATCGATGTTCGCGCCCGTCACGACGAGCACGAGCGGCCCACGCGCGATGCGTTCAGCGGGCAGCGCGTGATCGAGCACCGCGGCAATCCCCACCGCCGCCGCGCCTTCGACGACGAGCCGTTCCTGCCGATACGCATGCGCGATGCCGCGCGCGATCGACGCCTCGTCGAGCAGCACGGTCTCGTCGATCAGATCGCGCGTCAGCGCATACGTATAGCGGTTTTCGAGTCCGATGCCACCGCCGAGCGAATCGGCGAGCGTGTCGACTTCCTCGACCAGCACCGGCTGACCGGCGGCGAGACTCGCATGCATCGCGGCGCCGCGCGCCATCGTGACGCCTGTCAAGCCAATCGTGGGATTGGTGCTTTTCGCCGCGAGCGCGACGCCGGCAAACAGCCCGCCGCCCGACAACGGCACGACGATGTTCGCGACATCGGGCAAGGCCTCGACGATTTCGAGTCCGATCGTGCCCTGTCCGGCGATCACGCGCGGATCGTCGAATGGCGGCACGTACGCATAGCCTTCTTCGCGCGCGAGCCGCAATGCTTCGTGCTCGGCCTCGTCCTGACTTTGGCCGGTAATGCGCACGTGCGCGCCGAGCGCCCGTACCGCGTCGACCTTGTTGGCGGGCACGAGGCGCGACAGACACACGGTCGCGTCCATACCGAGCGCGCGCGCCGCATGCGCGAGCGCGCGGCCATGATTGCCGGTCGATGCGGTCACCACGCGAGTGCAGCCCTGCTCGGCCAACTGCGCGAGCGCATTGGTCGCGCCGCGCAGCTTGAAGCTGCCGGTCGGCTGCACGGTTTCGAGCTTCAGATAAACCGGCGTGCCCGCGTGCGCCGACAGGCTCAGCGATTCGACGAGCGGCGTTCGGCATACGCGAGCGTCGATACGGCTGCGCGCGCGGTAAATGTCGGCTAACGAAAGATTGGCTAACGATGGAACGGACATGCACCAGGCCCTGCATCAAAGAGGTCGATTCGCTATTCGATGCGGGCACGGCTATTGCAGATAAACGCAGTGACTCGCGACCGCATCGCTTTCCATGCAGCCCAGTCTAGTGTTCTAAAAAAGGATTTTTATTGTCCTAGTTCATTTCGGTCAGCGTTACGCAATTCGCGCACCGGCGCGATCAGGTGAAATCGTGCACCTGCGGGTACTGCTCGAACACGTCGCGCATCGTTTCGAGCGCGGCTTTATAGGCGTCTTCGCTGACCTCGGCGCCGACGCAAACCCGCACCGCGTTGGGCCGGTCGGCGCCGCGCACGAGAAACGGATCGGGCGACGTGACTGCGATGTCGCGGTTGCGCAGTTCGCGCACCAGCCGATCGGTGCGCCAGTGATCGGGCACCCGCAGCCACGCCGATAGCGCCTGCGGATGCGCGCCCAGGACATATTTACCGAGCGTCTGCTGCAATTGCGATTGACGCCGCCCGAGCCGCTCGCGCTGAATTTCGACGAGCCGCGCGGCCGTGCCGTCGACGACCCAGCGCGTGGCGATCTCGGCCATCGGCGGCGTCGCCATCCAACTGCTCACGCGCAGCACGCTCTCGGCGCGCAGCGCGAGCCGGCGCGGCGTCGTCATATAACCGATGCGCAACCCGGCCATCACCGACTTCGTAAAACTCGTGCAGTAGAACGAAAGATCCGGAATCAGGCTCGAAATGGGCGTGGAATGTTTGGCCGGCAACGGCCCGTACACGTCGTCCTCGATCACGTATACGCCATAGCGTTCGGCGATTTTCGCAATCGCGCGACGCCGCGAATCGGGCATCAACGCGACGGTCGGATTGTTCAGCGTCGGTGTGCAGACGAGCGCCGAGATGCGCTCGCTGTCGCACATCTCCTCGAAATGCTCGGGGTGAATGCCGTACTCGTCGATCTCGAGGCCCTTCAGCGTGAAGCCGAGCACGTTGGCCGAACCTATCACGCCGTGATCCGTCAGGCTTTCGCACAGCACGGTGTCGCCCGGCCCCACCAGCGAAGCGAGCGCGAGAAAAATGCCGTGGGCGGCCCCGTTCGTGACGAGCAGCGTATCGGCCGAAGCCGGCATGCCGAGCGACGCGAGCCATGCAATACCCGCCTGGCGATGATGCTCGAAGCCCGCGATCGGCCGGAACGCGCGAATCCACGGCTGATCGTCGAGCGTCGACAGCGTCGCGCAGACCTTGCGCCACATCGCGTCATGCTCGGACGTGTGAATGATGCGCGCGATCGAAAAGTCGACCACCGAACGCTCGGCCGTATCGAGCATGTAGCTCGACATCGTTTCGGTGACGCGAGCCGCGACGAAGCTGCCGCGCCCGACCTGGCAGCGGATCAGGCCTTGCCGCTCCAGTTCCTTGTACGCGTTGGTCACGGTTTGCACGCTGATCGCGAGTTCGGCGGCGACGTCGCGCTGCGGCGGCAGGCGCGCGCCCGGCGGCAGCGACGTGTTCTCGATGTCGCCGGCAATCGCCTTGACCAGCCGCTTGTATTTCGATTCCACGCCGTGCACCGCGCGCACGGCCTCGCGCCACTGCTCGATCACCGCTGCTCCTCCGTTGTGGCGGGCGCTGGCTCCATATGGAGTCGCGTCGTCTTGCTCGATCTCCATAGTGAGGCCAAAACGGGGCGGAAAAATATTGTCCTAGAGCAATTCGCGGAAAATTCCGCTGATAGGAGTGCTTCGAAGTGATTCCCCGCGTCCCGCGTTGAGCGGAGTCGATCCCGCCTGACATGCTTTCCGTCGAGACAGCGTTCGCAACACGCCTACTTACATTTCCTGAGCATTCGCCATTCGCGAATATGCGCCAAACTCGATCTTCGAAGCCAATATGAAAGAAAGCCTCACTATCGTTTAGGTATGAGCAAGACGCGAGGTTGCGATGAGAAGGCCAGCGAGTCGTGTCGCACTCGGAATGAAAAGCTGCACTCTTTTTATTGTCGAGTGCCCGCAACGGTATTTTGTTCCGATCGGCGTCGCGCATGGGTCCGTTGCAATGCCTGACGTTTCGATGCATCAGGACGGCACTGCAAGGGTGGTGACATGACCCCGCGTGGACGCGCCGGGAGATGTTGCACGCAACCGCTCTAGCCGTGGCGGCGGCGGTATAATTCTTTGTCCGCCAGATCGTAGTCCCTAGCGGACATTTCTTGCGCTCGATTTTTGATGGCCTAGGATTAACCTCACGTTTTGCTAGCAATATTTCCAAGAGGTGGCTACATGAATAACGCACACAACGTTATCGACGCTTCTCGACTCGTTGCAGCTTTGATCCTCGCCGGCATGGCGGCCTCGGGCGCACAAGCGCAAAGTTCGAACGCGGCACCGGCTGCGGCATCCGCGCCGGGTCTTGCAATAGCCGCTCAGGCGTCGTCAAACGCACTGAACCCATTCCCTCATGGCACGCACCCGTCTGGCGTCGGACCGAAAGTGCCGCCAGCCTTCGCCCTCGATGGATCGGACGTAGACAAACAGAACGGCGGAGACAAGATCAATCCGGATAAATTCCGCGACGATACCGGGCCGGCGGTGGATACGCCGTACCAAGCTCCCGAAGCAGCGACTAAAGCTACATTGAGCCGGACACCAGGGGCCGTCGCCGCGCCAACCTTTACGACGACCGACTGGCCGACGTATGGCATGAACAGGCAGCGGACTGGGTATAACTCAGTCGAGACGGTGCTCACCGAGACCAACGTGACGGAGAGGACGTTGAAAGAGCACTGGAAGTCACCTATCTTGGACGGTGCCATCCTGACTCAGCCGGTACTGGCTACCGGGGTGACAATCAAAGGGGTGCCAACCGATATCGTCTATGTTGCGACAGAGGGGAACACTACATGGGCACTGAATGCCGCGACAGGGGAGGTCATTTGGCAAAGCGCCCCTATCCCTCAAGCTATCTTGACGTCGAACTGCACCGGGCTGTTCCAAGGCAAGATCGGGGTGCAGGGCACGCCCGTCATCGACCATGCCAACAACCGGATTTTCGTTGTGAGCGGGCGAGGCTACCTGCATGCGTACGACCTCCAGACCGGCGTGGATCTCCCGGGCTTCAACCTGCCACTTCTAGACGCAGCCAACGCTTCTCCAAGAACGATGGTCTATGGCGGCTTGACGCTCAGTCCCGATAGTTCGTCGATATACGTGGCGACAGCCGGCGACCCCTGCGATACGGAGCCGTACCATGGACAGGTCGTCCGCGCGTCCACCACCAACCCAGCTGCGATTCTGCAACGCTGGTACCCAGACGGCGCAAGCGGGCCAGACGGGGGCGGTATATGGGGTGCGGGAGGCGTATCGATTCCGCCTGATGGGACGGTCGTCTATGCACTCACGGGCAACGCATTCGCCAATCCGGAAAATGCCGCGTTCGCGGAGCACGTCGTGAAGCTCACGCCGACCCTGGCGGTAGCCGCGTCGAACTCGCCGCTTTCTCCGCCCAGCACGGACTCCGACTTCGGCGCTACAGCATTGCTCTTCCAGCGTCCCACCTGCCCGACGATGCTCGCGGCCTACAACAAGTCCGGCAACCTCTTCATTTATAACCGAGCCACTATTCAGCAGCAGGGCCCCATTGAAAAGTTGACGATTTCCCTCAGTTCAGTCGAGGGCAGCAACATAGGCCTTCCTGTATTCGACCCGGTGCTAAATCGGCTTTACGTCGTGTCCCCTGGCGGTTCGGGGAGCAACAACTTATACAAACACGGGGTCATTGCACTGTCGATCGACAGCAACTGTACTGTGAACCCCAAACCCGTGTGGCAGGCGCAAGTCGGCTTGAACAGATCCTCGTTCAACCCGGCTATCCCGCCCGTCGCCGCAAATGGTGTGGTGTATTACGCAGACGGTTTGGGCAACGACTTTTACGCATTGGATGCAGCGGACGGGACCATACTCTTCCACCGCCAATACACGCCAGTTCAAACCGGCGAGGGTAACTTCGCGTCGCCGATGGTCGTGAACGGGCAAGTCTTCGTCGCTGGTAGCGACCACGTGGTTCATGCCTATGGCCTCTGACTGCTAAATTCGTTAGGAATACGGTACCTTTTTCGCAAGAGTAACCACTCTGCCCTTATTGCGCGCAGTGATTCGCAGTATCGCGCCGCTGCGCGCGTCCTGCGGACACATCGCAATTCGATGTCGTCGACGCAGGCATTGCCGCGAGCGCTTCACGACATCGCGAATCTTTTTTAATAGTTGACAGCAGCGCGTTCCTTCGCGCTCGGGTCCTTTATTCACAGTGCCCTGACATCGAGTTCGACGAGCCTATCGTCTTAGCTCACTTTGTGGCTGCCATGAAAATGGAAGAAATATTTCGATGTACGAATAACAGCGTCGCAGATTTGACTGCACTCCTTAAAAATCAGATTGAAAAGATAATTTTTCCAACCGATACCGGTGGGACCAGCACGTTCGTTCCCCAGCCGACAGAAGGGATCAAGCTACTGAATTTCGTTTATCGAGAGCCCACGCTGGAAAACGTCAAACGCATGATGAATGTGTTTGTTTATGATCCTTCGGCACTGACAGATGACCTGCTGCAACAGCGTGTCAATAACTTGCAAGCCAACAAGCACCACGTCGAAAACTGGGTGGCGAGTATGGCAGCAAACCCCAGGCAGTTCACAGACTACCAACTGCGACTGTCGGAGATCAAGGCGCCGACACTGATCGTCTGGGGTAGAGAAGATCGATTTTTGCCCTTTGACATCGGGTTGCGTCTGCTATCCGGATTGCAGGAGGGGTCGCCGGCCCGAAGCGTGGGTAGCATCACGGGTAGGAGGCGGTCGGGAACGGTTGAGGTGGCACATGGCGACGCTTTCCGGGCGGCAGTCGGCGTTTGCTGCCATCTGCCATGATGGTTTGGCGGATTTTAGCGCACTGAAATGTCCGATAATTCATAAAACGTCCTCCCCGCAGTTGATTGGCTTAGAACAGCGACGCGCTATGGAATACGGCTTCACTTCATCTTCGCTTGTACTATGATGAACCGGTGTGTTCCGTCCTGTCTCTTGAGTAGTCGCGATCGGTGCTGCGACCGGAGGCACGGTTATTAGCATCGGCACCGTTGGTGTTGGCATATTCGTGATGCACGTGATGCCAGGTTCGGTGCCTTCCGATATTCGCATGTATGTTCCTTGGGCAATGTGCTCGTCGCTACCTACGAAGGAGTAGCATGACTGCATCCGGTTCTAACGTGGCATCGAGGCGAGTCGCCATTCTGGTCCTGCTCTGTCGCGACTACGCAGCGCTCGAACTCACCCTCGCCAGTCACATGGCGTACCGGCCAACAGGCGTCGAGTTCATCCTGCTTCAGAACTGCCGGGGCGGCTATGACGCGGAACGCACGCTTGCCGTCGCGCGGCGCTACGCAAGACTTTTTCCGGGCATCGTTCGGGTCGTCGACGACATTCCGCCTGGCCCACCCTATCGCACGATCAAAAAACTACTCTCGCAACCGGCGCTCGCCGAAATCGACTTGATCTGCAAGGTGGACGACGACGCGTTCCCGATCGCCGGCGAGTGGCTCGACAAGATGCTCGCCACGTACGACGCGGCGGAAAATGAAAGCGCGAACGAGCTTGCCTACGTCACCCCGCTGATCAACAACAACAACTGGGGCTTCCCTGAGGTGATGCGTGTGATGAACCTGGAGCGCGAGTACTTCACGAGCCAGGCGCATCCCCATTTCGTCGGAGCCGACGGGGACCAGCGCTTTCCGATGCGAATCATCCCTGCGGAGCAGATCGAGATCGGCACCAATGGCACGATATGGGGCTATCCGCACATCGCGCGCTGGCTGCATGAACGGACCACGCTTCAGCCTGATGCTTTCATCGCTGCCACGCGGGACCTCGAACCTTGCGAAGTGCCGTCAGAATCGCGCTATTCGATCGGCTGCATTCTTTTTCGCAAGCGGTTATGGGACATGATCGACGACGGTGGGCTCGATGACGAGCACATGATGCATGTCTACTGTGCGCGGAACCGGTTGCGAATCGTCTGTGCGCGCAGCGTGCCATTCGTGCACATCGCGTACTTCTCCCAGCGCGAGGAGAACCGCGACATCGTCGATGCCGCTCGCGCGCTTTACGACGCGAGGCTTGGCCATCCCTTCCCGATTGCACTCTACGCGGACCGTGAACGCGATATCGAAGCACGGCTGCGCTGGCTCGAAGATCACCCGCCGCAGGCCACCAAGGGGACGCTTGAAGCGTCGAAGCGTGTGAGCCGCGCGATCTATCGGCGAGTGGGCGCGCTGTGGAAAAACGGTTGCCGAGCGTGGTATGTCGTGACTGGCAAGCGCGATGCGACGAGCGGCCGACGCTCTCCGTCGCCATGACGATGCGCAAGATCCATCCCCGGATCTTCTGTTGCTTCGTGAGAAGCCTCAATAGCCGCTGACCCTGCGAAATGCGCCATCTGGCACATAACGCAGAGCGCGCTGCTATCTATCGAATCGAGTAGTGTTGCACGAAGTGGATCCGCAGCATGCGCTCCAGACCAATTGGCGGGCGGCCATTGCCGCGCTTCGGATAATGCGGCTCGATCACCGCGCATAACTGCGGCCATGGCACGATCGCATTCATCGTGTCGAGAAACTCGTCGCGCCGCGTGCGTTTGCGGTGCGTCTCGAAACCCGCTCCTTGATCGGCTGCCATCGCCAGCGTCTGCTGCTTCATCCTGTTTCGCCTTCCTCGTTCAATCCGGGTTATAACGCTTGAGGTGCCGGATCGGTGGACTTACTAACTAGTGCATAAATAAGCGAACATAAATCGACGCCATGGTCTAAGCTTTAAGGGGCTTAGGGAGAGGCGAGATGCGCGAGGACGACGGC